>NZ_CP121660.1:1395672-2093508 GCF_029714365.1 Sinorhizobium terangae | reverse complement strand
CGCCATCTCCGAAAACTGCGCAAAATTCGGCGATAGGGCCCTATCTGCGCAGTTAGACTATGCGCCGATTCGTTGCCAATTTACAAACGCTTAACAAAAGGACCGTTTATCCCGCCCGGACGCGGCGTATTGTGAATTTCTCTGCTTAACAGTTGTCCGCGGACAACTTTTATGAGTAGGCGCTCGATTCGGTTGTCCGCGGACAACCGGGCCGCTGTCGTTGCGCCTGCGACGTTGCTGCGAGTCTCCGCCGGCGACATATGCTTTTTGAAGCCAAGTAGATTGGACCGTTGCCCGCAGTACGCGGACGGTAGCGCAATGGGGTTGGCCGATGCCTTCTTTGACGCACAGCTCCTCATCGATCTCTCATTCCTGTGTTCTCAGCAGCACTGCGCCGGCGGCGCGAGAGGCCTGCTCCACGCAACGACGGCAGCGCTTTCGCACCAGGCCAATCCCGTCCCGCTGCGCCCGCCACTTCGCCGCGAGTCATTCACGGCGCGGACGCGCCGTGGCTCTCAGGCCTGCGAAGAGCACAGGGTGACGGAGCGCCGGGGTCGACCGCACAAAATGCATCAGCGGCCGAACACTTATCGGCTGGCTTGATTCACTCGAATTCGCGAGAATTCGCTCGTCAAGTTAGTTGGACGGTGAGGCAAGGGGCGCCCCATCCCTGCTCTCATCCACTTGTCAGAAACACGTGGAAGGGGCTTTTCAGCCCAAGGAATTTGGGTCGGCAGGATTCCTGTGACAAGCACGAGGGATGATGACGGAGGAGAATCCTTGCTGTACCGCGACCGATGAAGCAGCCGTACGCTGCTGTCGAGTACCAGGGCGGTTGCCGCCGAGATAAACCTAACAGTTTGAATTTGTTCGGTTCCTTTTTGGGCATCGGCGGCAGAATGGCCGATCGGAACGGGTGACGTGAGTCCGCACGTTATTCCAGCTACCTGACCCTGGGAATCCGCCCGTGATTCGTGCGACGTCGAGCTTGTCCGCGGAGCTGCAGAAGGATGGCCCGGTGCAAGGCAACCTCGATTAGCGGCCAGCGTAGACACTTAAAACATAAATTTTGTAGACTATTGACACGCCGCTCGATTGTGGCACGATTGTGTCTGACAACGCGAGCAGGGAAGGGCTCTGCATGTTCTATCTCGGTGGAATGACGCTTGGCTATTTCGAGCCGCCGGTGCCCAAGGCGTTCTTGCGCGACAAAAAGGTCGCTTCGACTGTCGTCCGTAATGATGTCTCGGCGGAGCATGAACGGGATCAGGAACAAGAGTGGGCGCGTGCGTTCCTGACGCCTTGGCATCTCCTCTACTGAATAGGACTGGTCCAGGAAGGGCGGGGCAAGAGCGTGACGCGGCTCTCGTACGCATCTCGGCTTCCGAAGACGATGTCGAGTCTGTGCCGCCGGCTCCCATCCTGACCATGTTTGTCCACTCGGAGGGCGCCATCGTAACACTTTGATTGTGCAGCATCCGCCGTGGAAAACCGGCGGGCGTCTTCGCCGGGACTGTTGCCGCGGCAGTAAATGTTTAAGGTACGGGGTCAGCCACCAGCCGAGGATCCCGCCATTCCCAACGATCGTTCTTCCCACGGGGAAAAGCGTCCAGACCAGCCGCTCTCCCTGCACCAGCGGATTCTCAGTGACGTCGAGGGGCATATTCTGTCCGGCGACTGGCCGCCGGGACATCGTATTCCTTTCGAGCACGAGCTGACCGAGCAATATGGTTGCTCGCGCATGACCGTGAACAAGGCGCTGACCGAGCTCGTCAAGAAGGGATTGATCGAGCGGCGGCGCAAGTCCGGCAGCTATGTCACTTTTCCGCACGTCCAGTCGGCGGTCATGGAAATCCACGACGTCAAACTCGAGGTGCAGTCGCGCGGTCTCGAATACGGCTATCGTCTCGACGAGCGGCATGTCCGCAAGGCCAGTGCCGACGACACGGGACGCATAGACCTGCCGGCCTCGGCGCGGGTGCTCGCCATCACCTGCCGGCATCTGGCGAGCGGCCGCCCGTTTTGCCTCGAGGAACGGCTCATCAATCTTTCTGCGGTGCCCGCGGCGGAGGCCGAAGCGTTCGATACTGTCTCACCCGGTTCCTGGCTGCTTGGCAAGGTGCCGTGGAGCACCGCCGAGCATCGCATCCGGGCCGTGGCAGCGAGCCGTCAGGCCGCGCAAGCCCTCGGGGTCGCGGTCGGATCGCCCTGCCTGGTCATCGAACGACGGACCTGGAGCGGCGGTGCGCCGGTGACCAGTGTTCGGCTGACCTATCCGGGCGATCGCCACGAACTGGTGGCGCAATTTGCGCCGAGCGCCATTGGGTAGATAGCGCAACAAGGGTGAATGCGGGCGCAGCGGTGCTTGGCGCGGCTTTTCGTTGTTCGGGTCCGCGACCTTTTCCCAAGATCGTCAATCTCAGCCTTGCGCACTGAAGGGAGCGGGTGCACCCTTGGTCAAGCCTCGACCTCGCGGGGGAGGGCGCGCGCCCGGAGGGAGCCATCGATCTCCCGGCACTGTGCCTGAGCGCGGTACCTTGGCCCGCTGCATGTTTCCTTAAGTCGCAGTCGAATTAAGGAGACCCACGGCGCTTTAGATCACGAGCGGGATGCGGGCGGAAAACCGCGCATACCTTCCTCATCCCGCAATAGAAAGGTGTCATCGTGGTAGGAGGATCGCAGATGCGCTGCTTCACGGTACTTGGGCCTTCGCAGACCGGGAAATCCACGCTCGTGGAAAAGCTTAGTCTGCTCGAGGGCCAGCCAAGAAAATCCGCCTCTCCCTATGGCTTGAGCCTGACGGAGTTCGAATTCGGAAGCGAAGAGTGGTGTGCGTTGGACACGCCCGGAACCAACGAGGCGCTGGCGCATGCGCAGGATGCGTTGCTCGCCAGCGATGCCTGTGTGCTCTGCGTTTCGCCGGCTCCGGAGGAGGCCGTGCTGGCGGCGCCCTATCTCAAGGCGATCGAGGCGTCGGGAACGCCCTGCATCCTTTTCGTCAACCGCATGGATGAGCCGAGGGGACGGCTGAGGGATCTCGTCGCCGCCCTCCAGGACTATTCCAACCACCCTTTCGTCCTCAGGCAGATCCCGATCCGCGACGGTGACAAGATCATCGGCAGTTGCGACCTGATTTCCGAGCGCGCCTGGCGCTATCGGGAGGGCCAGACGTCAGCGCTTTTCGAACTGCCCGAAAGCGTCGTCGAGAGTGAACACGAGGCGCGCGCCGAACTCTTAGAGCATCTTTCCGAATTCGATGACTGGCTGCTGGAAGAACTCATCGAGGACCGCGAGCCGGCGAGCGACGCAATCTATGCCATCTCGAAGCGCGTCTTGAGCGAAAACAAGATCATCCCGGTGCTGGTCGGTGCGGCAAGCCACAGCAACGGCATTCTGCGCCTGATGAAGGCGCTTCGTCACGACGCGCCGCGGGTCGAGGCGCTCAGAAAACGCCTTGCCGCGGACGGCGGCATCGCCGATGCGACACTTTCCGCCGTCAGTTTTCACGCCCATCATCGCCCGAGCGTCGGCAAGACAGTCTTTGTTCGCGCGCTCGACAGTGGCGTGAAGCAGGGGACCATGCTCGGCGGCGCCGGGCTCGGGGCCTTGCAGGATCCGGCGAACGGCCGCCCGCTCGCATCGGCGACACCGGCGCCCGGTCAGGTATTCGCCGCCGTGAAGTCCGATCACCTCGTCGTGCCGTCGCTTTTGACAGCCAATGCCACCGTCGCGCCGCCGGAATGGACGACTCCGCCGACGCCGATGATGGAGCGGATCCTGGTGCCGGAAAGCGAGCGCGACGAGACCAAGCTTTCCGAAACGCTTGCCAAGCTTTCCGAAACCGATCGCGGCCTGAAGGTCATGCAGGAGGAGGGGACCGGCGCGCAACTGGTCTGCGCCCAGGGGCCGGTGCACCTGCGCGACCTGTGCCGCACGCTTTCCGACGTCTTTCATGTCGCGGTCAGCGAGCAACCGCCGAGCCCGATCTATCGCGAAACGATCTCGAAGTCGTCGGACGTGCATTATCGTCACCGCAAGCAGACCGGCGGCGCCGGCCAGTTTGCGGACGTGAAGCTCAGCGTTCACCCCAATGAGCGCGGCGGCGGATTCACCTTTGCCGAAACCGTCAAGGGCGGTGCCGTTCCGAGAAACTTCATACCGGCGGTCGAAGCAGGCGCGCGGGAGGCGATGGACAAGGGCCCGCTCGGCTTCAAGGTCATCGACGTCGGCGTGATGCTGACCGATGGCCAGCACCACTCGGTCGACAGTTCGGAATACGCGTTTCGCACGGCGGGAAAGATGGGCGTTCGCCAGGCTCTCTCACAGGCCTCGGCCGTGCTGATGCAGCCGATCTTCCGCGTGGAGATCCATATCCCCTCGATCTATTCGGGAAGCCTCGTGCCGGTCGTTTCGACGCTCAAAGGGCAGGTCCTCGGTTTCGACCGGGACGAGGCGGCGAAGGGATGGGATATCTTCCGTGCCCTCATTCCAGGCGCAGCGCTCGATGACCTCGCGCGGTCGCTCAGATCCGCCACACAGGGGATCGGCTATTTTTCCAAGGGCTTTGATCATTTCGAGGAGCTTTACGGCAAGGAAGCCCAAAGCGTGATCACCGCGCATGGAGCGCATGCGAATGAGCATTGAGTGGACCCCTTGGGGCCGGGCCGCCCCGCGCGCTGCGCCTCAGACGACAAAATCAAACCGGCCGAATTTGCCGTCGGCAGTGTTGCGGATATCGAGCAGCAGTGCGTCCGAATAGAGCCCGTCGCTGGCATTGGCCGGTTCGTTCGGAAAGAAGAGCTGCGTCGTGAGCAGCCCGCCGCCGCGGCGCTGCACGCGCAGATGATAGTGCCGGGTCCTGCCAGTGTAACGCGCGGGCACGATCGTGCCGAACCACCAGCGGCCGTTTGCATCGGTGAACTGGTGCGCGCGCAGTCGGAAGCCGCTCGTGTCATAGGCGCCGGTTTCGTCGGCATGCCAGATCTCGACGAGGCTGTTGGCGAGCGGCCGGCAGTTGGCGTCGAGGACGTAGCCGGCGAGCGTGATTCGCTCGCCATCGGGGGAGTCGGCAAAAAGCTCGTGACGCATGGGCGCGTCGGGTTTGTAGAAGGGACCCGCTGTGCGCGCAAGCGTCAGGTCGCGATCATTGCCGCAGGCGGGCGTCGGCGGCAGCGGGCGCCGTTGCGCGGCGGCCTGGCGGAGGCTGACGATCGGCAAGGCGGGGATCGCCAGAAAGGCGGTCAGAAGTGAACGTCGCGTCGGAAGCATGGCAGGCCTTTCACGCCTCTACAGCGCCGCGCGTCTTATCAGATGCGCAAAGGGCACCGTAGCAGTTTGCTTTGCTGCATGTTTGTGTCCCTAAATCAGCTACCATTTAAGGAAACATGCAGTGTCCGGCGCGCCCCTGAGCCAGGATGTCCTTGGTATTGCGCCGCACCCGTCGATCGACGTTAGCACGTAATCGACGGGAGCAGCTTCACAAAGCGGTCATCGGCCTGTCGCTGGCCGACCTGCCCGCGCATCCTTTCGGACGCGGGGGAATTGTCTATTCCGCAGCAACGACCCGACGGCGACGGCCGATCGTTGCCTGGGTAACGAGGAAGGCGCCGAGGGCGCAGAGCGCGATGCCGGCCACCATCGGCAGGGCGGTGCCGTCGAAGAAGATGCTGGTGATGACCATCGCCACGGCGGAGGTAACGAAATGCAGCGTTCCCATCAGCGCCGATGCGGTGCCGGCGATCTCGCCATGGTCCTCGAGCGCCAGCACCGACGACGTCGGGATGACGAGACCGAGGACGCCGTAGCCGACGAAGAGGAAGGCCGCCATGACCGGCAGCTGATTGATGCCGAAGCTCATGACGGCGAACATGCTGACCATGGTCAACGCGAACATCGTCACCGCCATCCGCATCAGACGGACGAGGCCGAAACGTTCGCCGAGCCAGCCGGTCGCCTGGGAGACGGCGAAGAACGAGACTGCGTTGATCGAGAAGGCGAAGCTGTATTGCGTCGGCGTCAGGCCGTAGTGGTCGATCAGGACGAAGGGCGAGTTCGCGAGATAGACGAGGAAGCTAGAGATGCCGAGGCCGCCGATGAAGGTCAGCGTCAGGAAGTTGCGGTCGCCAAGAAGCAGGCGGTAGGCGGCGATCGCGCTGCCGATGGTGCTGTCCGAGCGGTGCTCCTTCGGCCGCGTCTCCGTGAGCTGCGTCGAAAGCAGCACGAGCCCGATCACGGCGGCAATCATCACCGCATAAAAGACGCCGCGCCAGCCGTAGAGTTCGATCACGGCGCTGCCCGTCAGCGGTGCAAGGATCGGCGAAATGCTGAAGACGAGCATGAGCAGCGACATCAGCCGCGCCGCCTGGACGCCGGTGTGCATGTCGCGCACGACCGCGCGCGGAATGACCATGCCAGCGGCACCGCCGATGCCCTGAAGGAAGCGGAACGCAATCAGCGTCTCGATGTCGCTTGCGACCGCGCAACCGATGCTCGCGAGCGCGAAAAGCCCGATGCCGAGATAGAGCGGCGCCTTACGGCCCCAGATGTCCGAAAGCGGCCCGTAGATGAGCTGGAACAACGCGAAGGAGATGAAGAAGGAGAGCAGGCTCAGTTGCACGACGTTGTTTTCAGCGCCGAGATCCTTGCCGATCGAGGGCAGGGCCGGGAGGTACATGTCGATCGCAAACGGCCCGATGGCCGATAAAAGTCCGAGAATAATGGCAGTGCGTAGAAATGAGGCCGTCATGATGATGCTCTTTCAGAAACCGCGAAGGCAAAGCCGGATGCACCTGCCGGCCCATCGCTGTCGCTAAAGGTTGAAACGGAAAAGCGGCCGCCGGACAGGCAGGATGCGGCTTGGGAGGATCGCATCCGCCCGCGGCTGCTCGTGTCTAACAAATTGGACACGCGTGTAAACTTAGACGCCATTGTCTAATTCGTCAACACGTCCTATTTTCAGGGCATGAAAAAACTTAAAGCGCCGCAACCGAAGCCGGGCGGCCCCACTCAGAAAGGCCAATGCGCCAAACGCGTCTCGATTTTGGACGCCGCTGCCGAAGTATTTTGCCGCGAAGGTTTTGCCGGCGCCAGCATTGACGAAATCGCGATGGAAGCCTGTGTCTCGCGGCAGACCGTCTATAACCACTACCGCGAAAAAGAGACGCTGTTCATGGCGGTCGTTCAGGACATTCTGGACCGCGCCAACGCCGCGTTGTTTTCGATTCTGGCGACCTTTCCCGACAACGGCGACAATCTCGAAGACGATCTGACCGCCTTTGCCGTTCGCCTCAACAAGAACTGCGTTTGCAATCACGACGGAAAGTTCATCCGCAAGCTGGTGCAGACGGAGGGCGAGCGTTATCCGCACCTCTTCGAGATCTGGCGCCAGCAAGGTCCGGGCAAGATCGGAACCGCCCTGGCGGCGCTCTTTGCCCGGCTTTCTCATGTCACGCGGCTGGATATCGACGACTTCGATCTCGCCGCCAAGCAGTTCCTTGCTCTGGTCAATGCCGATCTGCAGATGATCAGCTCCCTCGGCGGAGCGCCGACCGACGAGGAGCTCGAAAAGTCTGCGCGCGCAGCCGTGCGCACCTTCTTGCGCGCCTATGGCAGACGGCCGGCTCGAGAGGCTGGCGGCGTCGAAGAACTCCGCCCGGAGACTGCCTGAACGAAGTCTGTTATAACCGCAGCCAGGCCTCGATCCCGCGCGCCGCGGCGCGGCCCATGGCAAGGCAGGCAGTCAGCAGATAACCGCCGGTCGGCGCTTCCCAGTCGAGCATTTCGCCGGCGACGAACACGCCCGGTAGCGCCTTCAGCATATAGTCGTCATTGATGCTCTCGAAGCTGACGCCGCCTGCCGAGGATATCGCCTCTGCGATCGGCCGGGTTCTTAGAACCGGAATCGGCAAGGCCTTGATCAGGCTTGCGAGTTCATGCGGATCGGCCTGAAGGGCTGCAGGCGCCAGCTCCCGCACCAAGGCGGCCTTGACGCCTGAAAGGCGTGCGGCTTTGCGAAGACGGTTGGAGAAACTCGCCTTGCCTTGCTGCCGCTCAAAGTCGCGGGCAAGGCGTTCCACTGTTCGTCCGGGCACGAGGTCTAGCACGAGTGTGGCCTCGTTGTCGTGCTCGAGTCGGTCGCGCAGACCCGACGCATGGGCATAGACGAGGCTGCCCTCGACGCCGTGCCGCGTCACCACGAACTCGCCCGGAAAGACGCCGGCATCGGACGAAGCCGTCACCGATTTCAGCGGTTCGCCGGCGAAACGGTCGCGAAAGGTTTCGCTCCAGGCGACGTCGAAGCCGCAATTGGCGGGCCGAAAATCACTGATCGCAACGCCTTGGTCGCGCAGCAAGGCCAGCCAGCTAGCATCGGAGCCGAGCCGCGGCCAGCTTGCCCCGCCAAGCGCCAGCAGGGCCGCGTCGCAATGGACGACCGTTTGTCCCTCCGGCGTCTCGAAGGCGTAGCCCCCGTCCTCGAAACCCGACCAGCGATGACGGGTGCGAAGTTTGGTACCTTGCGCTTCCAGCCTGCGCAGCCAGGCGCGCAAGAGCGGGGACGCCTTCATGACCTTCGGAAAGACGCGGCCCGAGGAGCCGACGAAGGTTTCCGTGCCGAGCCCGGCTGCCCAGTCCCGCACGTCGTCCGGCGTGAAGGCGTCGAGGGCAGGGCGCAGCCGGTCCGACCCGGCGCCGAAACGCGTCCTGAAAAGGCTATAGTCCTCGGCGTGCGTGATGTTGAGGCCGGATTTGCCGGCGAGCAGGAACTTGCGCCCGACCGTCGGCATGCTGTCGTAGATCGTCACCGAATGGCCGAGGCCGGACAAAACCTCCGCCGCCATGAGGCCTGCCGGCCCACCGCCGATGATCGCGATCTCACTTGTCTTCATCTCTGCCTGTCTGACTTCGAATCTTTGCGCGCAGTCTTGGCCTGCCAAAGGGCAGGGCGCAAGGGCGTGTCGGCCGGCGCGATCGACGTTACCGGCGGATGGTCAGCCTGTTCTGTCCGGAATTGCGTTTGAGTGCGGCACCGGGCCGGTGGACTCGCGCAGGATGAGTTCGACCGGCCAGAGCTCGTGAATTTCGCTCGCGGGCCTCCCGCCCAGGAGTTGCAGCACGAGGTCTGCCGCTCGAGCCCCGGCGGCGCGGATGGAGGAGCGGGTCGCCGACAGCGACGGAACCATGTTATCGGCCGTCAGATAAGGGAAGACGTCGTCATGGGCGATGACGGAAATGTCGCGTCCGACGACGAGTCCGCGGGATCGCACCGCCCGATAGACCCCGAGCGCCGTCATCATCGAGCCCGCGACGAAGGCGGTGGGGCGCGGCGATTGCTCGAGCAAAGACCGCGCAAAGCGGAAACCGAGCTCATCCGTAAAGTGGCCGTGGACGACAAGGCGAGGGTCGAAGGCAATCCCGCGTTGTTCCAGCGCGTCGCGGTAACCCTTGTCGCGATGAAGCGAGAAGGTGAAGCCGGCGCCGCCATTGATCATCGCGATCTGCCTGTGGCCAAGGTCGAGGAGATGCGACGTTGCCCTGCGAATGGCGCCCTCGTTGTCGATGTCAAGCCAGGCATGCGGGACGTCAGTCTCCGACCTGCCGTGGACCAGGAACGGAACGCCGAGCTTGTGAAGGAGACCTATGCGCTCATCATCGGGCTTCGGCGAATGGACGATGATGGCATCGACGCGGCCGCTGGTCACGAGCCGGCTATAGATCTGGATCTCGTCGCGCGTTTCTTGCTCGGCCACGGGGCTGACGAGGATGTCGATGTCCTCCCCGTCCAGCCGTTCGGCCATGCCGCTCATGAATTCGGAAAACTGGAACTCACCTTTGCGTCCCATGACGACGCCGATGGCCCCTGCCCGGCCGGTGACAAGTCGCACGGCATTGATGTTCGGGCGATAGCCGAGGCGGACGGCCTCTTCCGCCACGCGTTGGCGGGTCTTCTCGCTCACCTCCGGATAGCCGCTGAGCGCGCGGCTGACCGTCGTCGGCGAAAGGCCCAGTTGGCGGGCGAACTCCTTCAGTTTCATCTGGGCTCTTATTCCCTTAAACCCCGTTGCTTCCCTTAAACCCCGTTGCCCGATCAGGAATATACGCCTTCGTCGCCAGGGACAACCGATCGCGGATCGTCGGCTATGAGGCAGAATAAGGTCTTCGGGCCGGGCGACATCTAGCCAAAGCGTTTTAAATAAGTTTAAAAAAGAGGTGATTTCCCGTGCGATTCTCTGAAGCTCTAACAAGAGTTGTAAACAGCATAACAATTTGAATCTAAACACATTGTTCAGGGATAATCAAATTTGCAGCGGGTGACGCATCCTGCATATTGACAAGTTTTACGCCTTCTGACAGCTTTTATCAGCCAAACCGTTTTCGAATTTGCTGAGGAGGCATCGAGCGGTTGGAGATCTGGAGGAGCGATCGACCATGACACTGCTGCTGAGGACCTTGACTGTTTTCGCCACACTCGGCGCTGCCGATCTGGCCGCTGCCGCGGAGCTCTCGCTTGCGGCCAATACCACCGGCAAGAATGTGAATTTCATGCGCGAACAGCTCGACCTGTTCGAGAAGCAGACGGGCCATAAGGTCAATCTCGTCACCATGCCGCCGTCGAGCAGCGAACAGTTCAGCCAGTATCGTTTGTGGCTCGCCGCCGGAAACAAGGATGTCGACGTCTACCAGACGGACGTCATTTGGGCGCCGCAGCTGGCGGACCAGTTCATCGACCTGACGGAAGCGACGAAGGACGTCGTCGGCGACCATTTCCCTTCGATCATTCAGTCGCAGACAGTCAATGGCAAGCTCGTCGCGCTGCCGATCTTCACCGACGCGCCGGCGCTCTACTACCGCAAGGACCTGCTCGAAAAATATGGCAGGACACCGCCGAAGACCTGGGATGAGCTGGCGGCAACCGCCAAGGAGATCCAGGAGAAGGAGCGCGCTGCGGGCCAGGCGGATATCTGGGGCTTTGTCTTCCAGGCGAACGCCTACGAGGGGCTTACCTGCAATGCGCTCGAATGGATCAAGTCCTCCAGCGGCGGCCAAATCGTCGAGCCGGACGGCACGATTTCCGTCAACAACGAAATGGCGGCCGCCGCCATAGATCGGGCCAAGGAATGGATCGGCACGATCGCACCGGAGGGTGTGCTTGCCTATCAGGAGGAGGAATCGCGCGGCGTCTGGCAGACGGGCAATGCCGTGTTCATGCGCAACTGGCCCTATGCCTATGCGCTTGGAAACGGCGATGACAGCGCCGTCAAGGGCAAGTTCGAGGTCATGCCGCTGCCGACCGCGAGCGACGGCGAGGAGCCTTCCTCCACACTCGGCGGCTGGAATCTCGCGGTTTCGAAATATACCGACGAGCAGGAGGCGGCGATCGAGCTGGTGAAGTTCCTTTCGTCGAAGACGGTACAGAAGGCGCGCGCCCTGCAGCTCTCGCAACTGCCGACGATTGCTTCGCTCTATGACGATCCGGACGTCGCGGCCGCGCAGCCCTTCATGCCGAACTGGAAACCGATCTTCGAGAGTGCTGTGCCGAGGCCGTCGGCCGTCACCAAGGTCAAATACAACGAGGTTTCCTCGAAGTTCTGGAGCGCCGTGCACAATACGCTCTCCGGCAACGGAACCGCCGCCGAGAATCTCGAGCTGCTCGAAATCGACCTGACCGAGCTCAAGGGCGACAGCTGGTAAGCCTCCCCGAGGCAGGCAAGCGCCGATAATTCGCATTCGCTTCCTTGCCTTGCAGCCGTCGCCGGGGATGGCGGTCGGATCGGCCGCCATCCCCCTCGAAACCAGCGGCGAAAGCCGAACGCAGGGGAGCCTCAGTCATGACCGATCTTACCGTCGCGGATCCGCCGGCCGCACTCGCGAGCCGCCTGCACGTCCATTCAGACTTGAGAGCACAGCGCGTCCGCTCCGCGTGGGTCTTCCTGACGCCGACGCTTCTCGTGCTGGCGCTCGTCGCCGGATGGCCGCTCGTCAGGACGATCTATTTCAGCTTCACCACTGCATCGTTGACCAATCTCGCGGGCGCCGAGTTCATCGGCTTCGATAATTATCTCACCTGGATCACGCTGAAGAGCGGCCGCACCATCTATCGCGGGTTGCTCGCCGATCCCGTCTGGTGGAACGCCGTCTGGAACACGCTGAAGTTCACCTTGATTTCCGTCAGCATCGAGACGGTGCTCGGGCTCGTGGTGGCCTTGGTGCTGAACGCGCAATTTCCGGGGCGCGGACTGGTGCGGGCCGCCATACTCATCCCTTGGGCGATCCCGACGATAGTGTCGGCGAAGATGTGGGCCTGGATGCTCAACGACCAGTTCGGCATCCTGAACGACATACTGCTCGGCCTCGGGCTGATCAGCCAGAAGGTCGCCTGGACCGCCAATCCGGACACGGCAATGATCGCCGTTCTGATCGTCGACATCTGGAAGACGACGCCTTTCATGGCACTCCTCGTCCTCGCTGGCCTGCAGATGGTGCCGGGCGATATCTACGAGGCCGCGAAGATCGATGGTGTTCATCCGGTGAAGGTATTCTGGCGATTGACGCTGCCGCTCATTCGCCCGGCGCTGATGGTCGCGGTCATTTTCCGCATGCTCGACGCGCTGCGCATCTTCGACCTGATCTACGTGCTGACGCCGAACAATACGCAGACGAAGACGATGTCGGTGCTGGCGCGCGAGAACCTTTTCGATTTCGACAAGTTCGCCTACGGCGCCGCCGCCTCGACCATGCTCTTTCTCATCATTGCCGCGATCACCGTCCTTTACATGTGGTTCGGGCGGGTCAATTTTGAAGGAGAACGCTGATGGCCGTCATTGTCGCAAAGCGTGCCGCCTTTTACGCCCTGGTCGTCGTTATCATCGCGATCGCCGTCTTTCCCTTCTATTATGCGGTGCTGACGAGCCTCAAATCCGGGACTGCACTCTTCCGCGTCGATTATTGGCCGACGGAACTCTCCCTTGCCAATTACAAAAGCGTCGTCTCGCATGGCAGTTTTCTGCGCAATCTCGGGAATTCGCTGCTGGTCGCGACCTCGGTCGTCGCCATCTCCCTGCTGTTTGCCGTGACCGCCGCCTATGCGCTCGGGCGGGTGCGGTTTCGCGGACGGGCCCTGCTGCTACTCACCATCCTGTCGGTGTCGATGTTTCCGCAGATCGCGGTGCTTGCTGGCCTGTTTGAGCTCGTCCGCTCCGTGGGCATCTTCAACACGCCGCTGGCGCTGATCTTCTCCTACATGATCTTCACGCTTCCGTTCACCGTCTGGGTCCTCACTACCTTCATGCGCGACCTGCCGGTCGAGATCGAGGAAGCGGCGATCGTCGACGGCGCCTCGCCCTGGGTGATCATCACCCGCGTCTTCATGCCGCTGATGTGGCCGGCGCTGGTGACGACGGGACTGCTCGCCTTCATCGCCGCCTGGAACGAGTTCCTTTTTGCGCTGACATTCACCTCGTCGGACACGCAGCGCACCGTGCCGGTCGCCATTGCGTTGCTCTCGGGCAGCAGCAACTTCGAAATCCCCTGGGGCAACATCATGGCCGCGTCTGTGATCGTCACGGTGCCGCTGGTCGTCCTGGTGCTGATCTTTCAGCGGCGGATCATATCCGGCCTCACGGCCGGTGGCGTCAAAGGCTAGGGCGGACGAGGAAAACTGTGGGCGGCTTCCCACTCGCATCCCGCTTGATTTAGGAGAAGGAAATGGCAGAGCTACAGTTGCGGGACATTCGCAAGTCCTTTGGTTCCTTCGAGGTCATCAAGGGCGTCAGCATGGATATCCGGACGGGCGAGTTCATGGTTTTCGTCGGGCCGTCCGGCTGCGGCAAGTCGACTTTGCTCCGGCTGATTTCGGGCCTCGAGGAAATCACCTCGGGAACGCTTGCCTTCGACGGTGAGGTCGTCAATCAACTTGCTCCGTCCCGCCGCGGTATTGCCATGGTGTTTCAGTCTTATGCGCTTTATCCGCACATGAACGTTTTCGACAATATGGCCTTCGGCATGCAGCTCGCCGGCAAGGACAAGGAACATTGCAGGAAAAGGGTCGAGGCGGCGGCCGAAATGCTGCAGCTTACCCCCTATCTCAAGCGCTTGCCCCGCCAGCTCTCCGGCGGGCAGCGGCAGCGCGTGGCGATCGGCCGCGCGATCGTGCGCGACCCCACGGTCTTCCTGTTCGACGAACCGCTTTCCAATCTCGATGCGGCGCTGCGTGTGGCGACCCGCATCGAGATCGCAAAACTCCACCGCAGCATGCACAACACGACGATGATCTACGTGACGCACGACCAGGTGGAGGCGATGACGCTTGCCGACCGGATCTGCGTCCTGAGGGACGGGCTTGTCGAGCAGATCGGCACGCCGCTCGAACTCTATGAAAGCCCGAACTCGATCTTTGTCGCCGGCTTCATAGGCTCGCCGAAAATGAACTTTCTGGAGGGCGCCTTCGCGGAGCCCTATAAGGCGCAGACGATCGGCGTCAGGGCGGAGCATCTGGAAATCGTCGAGAACGCCGGGCAGTGGAGCGGCACGGTCGTCCACGCCGAGATGCTCGGTTCCGACAGCTATGTTTATATTGACATCGGCGCCGGCGAGCCGTTGATCGTCCGGGAAAGAGGGATCTCCAGGCATCATCCCGGACAAACCGTGGAGATTTCCCCGGCCGCCGGCCACATTCATCGCTTCGATGCGGCAGGACGCGCGATCGGCCGCACGGAATTACGCGGCGCGGCATAATCCCGCCACAAGTTAGCCACCAGACAAATGCATCCGGCAGCGGATGCCGAAACCACGAGGA
Source organism: Sinorhizobium terangae (assembly GCF_029714365.1). Taxonomy (NCBI): domain Bacteria; kingdom Pseudomonadati; phylum Pseudomonadota; class Alphaproteobacteria; order Hyphomicrobiales; family Rhizobiaceae; genus Sinorhizobium; species Sinorhizobium terangae. The sequence goes on along the minus strand of NZ_CP121660.1, from coordinate 2,078,717 downwards.
GAATGACCTTGGCTATCAACACCATCGTGTGGGGTGAGAACATCCACGAGCAGACGAATGCGGTGGTTCGGGAGATTTACCCGAACGGCATGCACAACACGATCGCGGCGGCGCTGAACGAGGACGTGGCGATTGCCGCGACGACGGCGACGTTGCAGGAGCCGGAGCACGGCTTGAGCGACGAACGGCTGGCTTCGACCGACGTGCTCGTCTGGTGGGGCCACAAGGACCACGGCGCCGTCGACGATCGCGTCGTCGAGCGCGTGGCCAAGCGCGTGTGGGAAGGCATGGGGCTGATCGTGCTCCACTCCGGCCATTTCTCCAAGGTGTTCAAGCGGCTGATGGGCACGCCCTGCGCGCTCAAATGGCGCGAGGCGGGCGAGCGCGAGCGCGTCTGGGTCGTCAACCCGCGCCACCCGATCGCCGCCGGTCTCGGCGAGAATTTCGTGCTGGAAAACGAGGAGATGTATGGCGAACAATTCTCCGTGCCGGAGCCGCTGGAGACGGTGTTCATCTCCTGGTTTGCCGGCGGCGAGGTGTTTCGCTCGGGGCTGACCTGGCGGCGCGGTGCCGGCAACATCTTCTATTTCCGTCCCGGTCACGAAACCTATCCCACCTATCACGATGCGACGGTGCAGACGGTGCTGCGCAACGCGGTAAAATGGGCGCACAATCCGCAGGGCACGTACAAGGCGATCCACGAGGCGCCGAACGTGCCGGTGGAGAAGGCGCTGGAGCCGATCGTCGAGCGGGGGCCGAAGCTCCACCAGGCCGGCGAAGCAGGATATCGATGAGGTCCATCATGCGTTTGCTTATTCTCGGAACCGGCGGCATGGCCAACAGCCATGCGCTAGCATTTGCCAAGATCGAGGGCGTCGAGCTTGTCGCCGCCGTCGATGTCGACCCGTCGCGGGCGCGCGCCTTCGCCGAAATGCACGGCATCGACCGTGTCTTCACGTCGCTCGAGGACGCGATCGCCTGGGGCGAATTCGACGCGGCGACCAACGTCACGCCGGACAAGGCCCATCATCCGACGACGCTGGCCCTGATCGCCGCCGGCAAGCACGTGCTGTGCGAAAAGCCGCTGGCGGAAAACTACGAGAAGGCCGCCGAAATGGCCGCAGCGGCGGAGCGCGCCGGTGTCGTCAACATGGTGAACCTCACCTACCGCAATGTGGCGCCGCTTCAGCGGGCACGCGAGCTGGTGCTTGCGGGCGAGATCGGCGGGGTGCGCCATCTCGAAGCCTCCTACTTGCAGAGCTGGCTGGTGTCGAAGGCCTGGGGCGACTGGGCGAGCGAATCGAAATGGCTGTGGCGGCTGTCGACCAAGCACGGCTCAAACGGCGTGCTCGGCGATGTCGGGATCCATATCCTCGATTTTGCCGGCTATGGCGCCGGCAGTGCGGTCGAGCGGGTCTTTGCCCGGCTGAAGGCGTTCGACAAGGCGCCCGACAACCGCATCGGCGAATACGACCTCGATGCGAATGACAGCTTCGCGATGACGGCGGAGTTCGAAAACGGCGCGATGGGCGTGATCCATGCCAGCCGCTGGGCGACGGGTCATCTTAACGAGCTGAGGTTGAGGCTGCACGGCGACAAGGGCGCGCTGGAGGTGATCCATACGCCGGACGGCTCGCGCCTCAAGGCCTGTCTGGGCCCCGATGTCGAAAAGGCGATCTGGCGCGAGCTCGACGCCGGGACGGTGCCGACCAATTACCAGCGCTTTGCCGCGGCGGTCGCCGAACGCCAGGCGGTCGATCCCGACTTCCGCCACGCCGCAAATCTCCAGAAGGTGCTCGATGTCGCCATCGAGACCGAAAAGGAACGGCGCGAACTGGATGTCGAGGACACGCCTTCGGTCGAGGAACAGCGCGCTGTAGGTTGATGGGCAGGTCGAACAGGAGAGGCAACGGCGATCGCACGGGGGCCTTTGCCCCGTGCGGTCGCGAGATCGTTAGTGGTTGTGCCGCGGCGGCGTCCTGGAGATCTGGCGGAACGCGTCCGCATCCCTGATCGTTGCGCCGTCGGCGAGCTCAGTCACGGTCTGGCGGTAGATCATCTGCCAGGGTGTGGCGTCACCCGGTACCTTCGGAATGCCCTCGGCCTTGCGGCGCTCGATCTCGGCGTCGTCCACCAGCATGTCGCAGAGGCCTTTGTTGAAGTCGATGCGGATGGTGTCGCCGGTGCGTACCCAGGCAAGGCCGCCGCCGGCGGCGCTTTCGGGCGAGGCGTTGAGGATCGACGGGCTGTCTGCCGTGCCGGACTGGCGGCCGTCGCCGATCGTCGGAAGGCTCATGATGCCGCGCTTCAGCAGATGATCCGGCGGCTGCATGTTGACCACTTCGGCCGAGCCTGGCCAACCCTTGGGACCGGCGCCGCGGATCACCAGGATGCAGTTCTCGTCGATATCGAGCGAGGGATCGTTGATCCGCTTGTGATAGTCCTCGGATCCGTCGAAGACGATGGCGCGACCCTCGAACACGCCCTCGCGTCCCGGCTCCTGCAGATAGCGCTGGCGGAAGCTGTCGGAAACCACGCTCATCTTCATGATGGCGAAGTCGAAGAGATTGCCCTTGAGGACGAGGAAGCCCGCGCGTTCGCGCAGCGGCTCGGCAAAAGGCCGGATCACTTCGCGGTCGTCGGATTCTCGGCCTTCAAGGTTTTCTGCCATGGTCTTGCCGGTGACCGTCGGACAGCTGCCGTCGATCTTGCCGGCCTTGAGCAACTCCCACATGATCGCGGGCACACCGCCGGCACGATGGAAACGTTCGCCGAGATAGGCACCCGCCGGCTGGACATTGGCGAGCAGGGGTATGTCGTAGCCATGGACCTGCCAATCGTCCGGGTTGAGCGTTACGCCCGCATGCTTGGCCATCGCCATCAGGTGCGGCTGGGCATTGGTCGAGCCGCCGATGGCAGAATTGACCTTGATCGCGTTCAGGAATGCCTCGCGCGTCAGGATGTCGGACGGCTTGATGTCTTCCAGCACGAGCTCGACGGCGCGGCGGCCGGTGCGATAGGCCATCTGGCCGCGTTCGCGGTAGGCTGCCGGGATCGCCGCACAGCCGGTCAGCGACATGCCGAGCGCTTCGGCCATGGCGTTCATCGTGGAAGCCGTGCCCATGGTGTTGCAATGGCCAACCGAGGGCGCGGAATCGAGGGCCGCTTCGAGGAACTGCTCGCGGGTTATTTCGCCGGCGGCATATTTGCGGCGCGAACGCCAGATCACGGTGCCGGAGCCGACGAGATCGCCGTCGTTCCAGCCGTCGAGCATCGGTCCGCCGGAAAAGACGATGGCCGGAATGTCGACGGTCGAGGCGGCCATCAGCGCCGAGGGCGTGGTCTTGTCACAGCCGGTCGTCAGGATCACGCCGTCGAGCGGATAGCCGTAAAGGATCTCGACCAGTCCGAGATAGGCGAGGTTGCGGTCGAGCGCCGCCGTCGGCCGCTTGCAGTTCTCGAACAGCGGATGGGTCGGGAACTCGATCGGAATGCCGCCGGCATCGCGGATGCCGTCGCGCAGGCGCTTCGCCAGCTCCAGATGGTGGCGATTGCAGGGGTTGAGGTCGCTGCCCGACTGGGCAATGCCGATGATCGGTTTGCCGGACCTGAGCTCTTCCGGTGTGGTGCCGTAGTTCATGAAGCGCTCCAGGTAGAGCGCCGTCAGGTCCAGGTGCTCGGGATTATCGAACCAGTCCTGCGAGCGCAGCCGCCGGGTGGCCTTCTTGTCGTCGGTCATTGATCGTCCTTCCGTTCGCTGGCGTTGACCTTCTCCAGATGCAATAGAAGCGCGCTGTGGTCCTTTTCGCCGCCGCCGTCGGCGACGAAGTCACGGAATTCGCTGCGTACCATGGCCGTCAACGGCAATTCCAGATTGAGGAGATCGGCCATGGCGGCAACGGCGTCCAGGTCCTTCAACTGCAGCCGAGAGGGGCCGCCGGGAGCGAAGGTGCGGTTCACCATGCGGGCGCCGTGCAGGTCAAGAATCCGGCTTTCGGCGAAGCCGCCGCGAATGGCGTCACGGAACCTGCCGCGATCCGCGCCGCCGGCTTCCACCAGGATCATCGCCTCGGCAACCGCGCCGATCGTGATGGCGACGATCTGCTGGTTGGCCAGCTTGCAGATCTGGCCGGCGCCGGCGGGGCCGACATGCGTGACGCGGCCTAGCGCGGCAAAGACGTCCGTAAGGCCGGCGATAACCTCGGCCTCGCCGCCGGCCATGATGGCGAGCGTCCCGGCTTCGGCGCCGACGACGCCGCCGGAGACCGGGGCGTCGACGTGGGCGACGTTGACCCCAGCGAGGCGGGCGGCGTGATCCCGGGCGATCGGCGGGGCGATCGACGAGGAATCGACGACGATCGCGCCGGCCTTCAGCACATCGGCGACGCCGGCTTCGAACAGAACCTGGCCGACCGCGTTCCCATCACTCAGCATGGTGAAGACGATGTCGGCATCACGTGCAGCGTCGGCGGCCGTCGCGGCTATGTTTGCGCCATCGGCCGCCAAGGCTTCGGCCTTGGAGGCGTCACGGTTCCAGACGGTGACGGGAAAACTTGCCTTCAGCAGGCGGCGCGCCATCGGCGCGCCCATGAGCCCGGTGCCGAGAAAGGCAATGCGCCGGGACGCGGTCGCTTTCTCCGCGGTCATCAGAGCTTGCCTCCCAATTCGTCCTCGATGTGGACCTTGATGATCTCGTCGAAGGACTTTTCAGCGGTGAAACCGAGTTCGATGGCGCGCTTGGCTTCGAAACCGGGCGCCCAGCCGGCGCACATGCGCATGATCATCTCGTCGGGTTCGCGACGGATCAGCGACACGGCCTTCTCGCCAGCTACGCGGCGCAGAGCCTCGATCTGTTCGCCGACGGTGGCGCTGAGGCCCGGCATCGAAAGATTGCGGCGCGGGCCGACCTTTTCGACGTCGATGGTCGCGCCGTGAATCAGGAAGCCGACGGCCGAGCGCGGCGAGGCGTGCCAGTGGCGGACGTCCTCGGAGACCGGAAGTACGGCTTCCAGGCCGACCAGCGGCTCACGCAGGATGTTGGAGAAGAAGCCGGAGGCAGCCTTGTTCGGCTTCCCCGGACGGATGCAGATGGTCGGAAGGCGGATGCCGATGCCGTCGAAGAAGCCGCGACGCGAATAGTCCGACAGCAAGAGTTCGCAGATCGCCTTCTGGGTGCCGTAGCTGGTCAGCGGCGTGGTGTGGAACTCGTCCGGGATCGGGTAGGGCAGGGGAGCGCCGAAGACGGCGATCGACGAGGTGAAGACGACACGCGGCTTGTAGCCGTCCTGGCCGTGGGCGATGCGGATCGCGTCGAACAGGTAACGGGTGCCGTCGAGGTTGATGCGGTAGCCCTTGTCGAAGTCGAGTTCGGCTTCGCCCGACACGATGGCGGCGAGGTGGAAGATCACGTCCGGCCGTCCGGCAACGAGGCGCTCGGCTTCGCCGGCAGACGAAAGGTCAACGGTTTCAAGGTTCGTCTTGCCGGTGAAACCCGCCGGCGCTTCCGGGGTGACGACGTCGACCAGCGTCATCGCTTCGATGGCGCGGCCGTCCAGGTTTCCGTCCTTTGCAAGACGTGCCGTGAGCTTGCGACCCACCATGCCGGCGGCGCCGATGATCAGAATGTGCATGTGATTACTCCTCCATGCTTTCGTTCGCACCTTCCGACGAAGGTGCGCACCACTCAACCGAAAAAAGCCATTGTAAGGTTGTCTGATAACCTTATATGATGCGTTTGAAAACAGAATAATTGGTGTCCCGCACAGGTCGTCGGCGCCGGGGCGGGAGGGGCATGTGAGCGTGAGCATCCAGTCGTATCAGCAGAAATTCGTGGACGCCCTCGGGGCAGACCTGGTCCTCCTCGGGAAAGAGATGGAGCGCTATTGTCGAGACTGGCACGGCGACGTGACCACCGGAGCGATCGCCGTCCTTCGTCCGCGCTCCACCGAGGATGTCTCGAAGGCGGTGCGCGTCTGCGCAGAACTCGGCGTCGCGATCGTGCCGCAGGGCGGCAACACCGGCCTTGTGCTGGGTGCGACGCCGGATGCGCCGGAAAACCAGGTCGTGCTCAGCCTCGAGCGCATGAGTACCATCCGCCGGATTGACGCCGACGATTTTTCGGCGGTCGTCGAGGCGGGCACTATCCTTTCCGAATTCAAGGACAAGGTCGAGGAAGCCGGAATGTTCTTTCCGCTCGCGCTCGGTGCGCAGGGGTCCTGCCGAATCGGCGGCAATGTCTCCACCAATGCCGGCGGCATCAATGTCCTGCGCTACGGCATGACGCGCGAACTGGTGCTGGGGCTGGAAGTCGTCCTGCCCGACGGTTCGGTTTTCGAAGGCTTGTCGACGCTGCGCAAGGACAATCGCGGCATCGATCTGAAGCAACTGTTCATCGGAGCCGAAGGTACGCTCGGGATCATTACGGCGGTCGCGGTGAAGCTGATGCCGATGCCGGATCAGGTGGTCACCGCCCTTCTGGGATTGAATTCGCTCGACGACGTGATCGCGCTCTACCGCCGTGCCCGCCGCGACTGCTGCGACCTCCTGTCGGCTTTCGAGTTCATGCCGCCGCTCGCCTTCACGCTGGCGCGCGAGGCGATGCCGGACCTCGCCATGCCGATGTCGGGCGACCACCCGGCCTATGCGCTGCTCGAAATCTCGGGCTCGGGGCTGGTCGATGTGTCGGATCTGATGGAGCGCTTCCTTGAAGGTGTCATGGGCGACGGTCTCGTGGTCGACGGGGTGGTCGCCACGTCCAAGGCGCAGGCACGCAATCTCTGGCTTTTCCGCGAGGGCATGAACGAAGGGCAAGCCAAGCGCGGTCCGCACTTGCGCACCGACGTTTCCGTTCCGCTGTCGCGGCTCGCCGACTTCGTGCGTGATGCCGAGAAGGCCGTTTACGACGCACTTCCGGAATGCGTCTGCGTCTCCTACGGCCATGTCGGCGACGGCAACGTGCATCTGAACGTGCTGCCGCCGGGTGACCTGCCGCGCAGTGAGATCGATGCGCGGATCTACAGGGCGAAGAAGATCATCAACGACGTGCTCGACGGCTATCACGGCTCGATCAGTGCCGAGCATGGCATCGGTCGCTTGAAGAAATCCGACTTCGACACGCGTCTCACCGAGGTTCGGCGCAAGCTGCTGACCGCGGCGAAGACGGCGATCGATCCGGATCTTCGGATGAACCCCGGTTGCCAATTGAGTTTCGCGAGGGATTGATGGAAAACCCTCACGTGACGCGGAGGAGGCGGGACGTAAAAGACGATGGAATTCGGACATATCAGGCGAAATGAACATCTGCCGGCGCGCATTGCCGGTCAGATTGCGCGCGACATCACCGAGGGCCGGATGCGTCCGGGCGAAAAGCTGCCGACCGAACACTTTCTGGCGAAGGCGTTGGGCGTGAGCCGGTCCGTGGTACGTGAGGCGATTGCGCAGCTGCGCAATGAAGGACTGGTGGAGACGCGCCAGGGTGTCGGTGCCTTCGTCACCGAGCCTCACGCACGACCGATCCGCATCGAGCAGGATGAGCTCGCCGACCGCGAAAGTTTCCGTGATCTCTTTCAGTTGCGTGTGCCGCTGGAGATCGAGGCCGCGGGCCTGGCCGCGCTGCACCATACGGCCGACGACCTTGAGCGTATCGACGAAGCGCTCGCCAGCATGAGCGGCGCGGAAAAATGGACGGCGGAAGGCATCCTCGCCGACCTTGCGTTTCACCGCGCGGTGGCCGCCGCGACCGGAAACGAATACTTCTCGGTCTTCATCGGGTTCATCGCGGAGCGCATCAGTGTGGCGATCAATGCCGCGCGGGCGGCCGCGGTTCTGGAGGAGATCGTCGAGGTGACGATCGAGGAGCACGTCGCCTTGCGCGATGCCATTGCCAGCCGGGATCCGAAGCGGGCGAGGGAGGCGATGAAGGCGCACCTGTTGGGGGCGGCGAGGCGGCTCGACCTGACGCTCGAGGCCTATTGAGCTCGCATTTGATCAAGCCAATCGTCGAGAGTCTGTGGAAATTGTGAGGACAGTCTCAAGCGTGGCGGCTTTTTGAGCAGTCGTGATTTTGAACGCTGGACAGTGCGGCGGAGTCCGACTAAAACGATTCAGGAGCGTTGTCAGACATCCTGACAATAAGGCAAGGCAGCAGGAGGCCGCTGCCTGGGAGACATTCAAGGGAGGATGGACTTGGTTTCCAAGCATTCACTATCCGCGGCCGGAATTTTGCCGGAAGACGCAGCGCAGGCCGTTCTGGTCGGGCGTGTGTGGTCGAAGGCCGTCGATGGCCCATGTCCGGTCCTGCTGCGCGACGGACGTTTGCTTGACCTGACGACCGTCGCCGCCACCGTTTCCTTCCTGTTCGAGCAGGACGGGCTGGTCGACCGGCTGAAATCCGCGACCGGTCTCGCCGATCTCGGCTCCCTCGACGATTTCCTCTCCGGCAAGGCGGGCGAACTTCTGGCACCGATCGACCTTCAGTCGATCAAGGCGGCTGGCGTCACCTTCGCCGACAGCATGCTCGAGCGCGTGATCGAGGAGCAGGCCAAGGGCGATTCCTCCCGGGCACGCGAAATCCGCGACCGGCTGGCGCCGGTGCTCGGCGACAGCTTGCGCGGTCTCGTGGCCGGTTCGGAGCAGGCGGCAAAGGTCAAGGCGCTGCTGCAGGACATGAATCTCTGGTCGCAGTACCTCGAGGTCGGAATCGGCCCCGACGCCGAGATCTTCACCAAGTCGCAGCCCATGTCGTCCGTCGGCTGTGGCGACACGGTTGGCATTCATCCGATCTCGCAGTGGAACAATCCCGAGCCAGAAGTCGTGCTCGCAGTTCGTTCCGACGGCACGATCCTCGGCGCCACGCTCGGCAACGACGTGAACCTGCGTGATGTCGAAGGCCGTTCCGCCTTGCTGCTCGGCAAGGCGAAGGACAACAATGCGTCCTGCTCGATCGGTCCGTTCATTCGCCTGTTCGATGAGAACTTCACGATCGACGACCTGCGCAAGGTTCGCGTCTCGCTGCTGGTCAAGGGCGAGGACGGTTTCGAGATGGCCGGTGAAAGCCCGATGGAAGCGATCAGCCGCAGCCCGGAAAACCTGGTGTCGCAACTGCGCAACCGCAATCACCAGTATCCGGACGGTGCGGTGCTGTTCCTCGGCACCATGTTCGCGCCGGTGAAGGATCGCCGTGGCGTCGGACAAGGCTTCACGCACGAAGTGGGCGACCGGGTGGAAATATCGACGCCGAAGCTCGGGCGTCTGGTGAACTGGGTTGATCGCTGCGATGCCTGCCCGGAGTGGACCTTCGGGGTCGGCGCCCTCATGCGAAACCTCGCCAAGCGCGGCCTCTTGTAATTTTCGAACGGGGGAGGACCGAGTGCAAAAGCCAATCGATCTATTCTACAAAGCTCTCGAAATCCTGCTGATCATCCTTCTTTCGGGGATGGCCGTCATGGTTTTCGTCAACGTCGTCATGCGCTACTCCATGAATTCCGGCCTGACAGTGTCGGATGAACTGGCGCGCTACTTCTTCGTCTGGGTAACCTTCATCGGCGCCGTCGTGACCTTCCGCGAACACGGACACCTGGGCGTCGAATCGCTGGTCGCGATTCTCGGCCGCAAGGGGCGCATCGTCTGCATGATCCTCAGCAATCTGGTGATCATCGCCTGTTCGGCGATCTTCTTCTGGGGCACCTGGAAGCAGCTTCCGATCAACTGGAGCATGAAGGCGCCTGTGACCGGCCTGTCGATGGGCTTCGTCTACGGCATCGGCTTCTTTACCGGCGCCGGCTGCGTGATCATCGCGCTTGAACGTCTTGTTCGTCTCCTTACCGGTCGCGTGACCCAGGAAGAAATCGAGGCTTTCGCTGGCGAAAACCTCACTCTCGAACAGATGGCGGAGCGTAGCTGATGACCCTTTTCGTTTTTGTTGGTTCCCTGCTGGGAGCCATGGCGATCGGGGTGCCGGTTGCATTTTCGCTGATGTTCTGCGGCGTCGTGCTCATGTGGTACATGGGGATGTTCAACACCCAGATCATCGCCCAGAACATGATCGCCGGGGCTGACACCTTCACTCTGCTCGCCATTCCGTTCTTCATTCTGGCGGGCGAGCTGATGAACGCCGGCGGCCTTTCGCGCCGGATCATCGATTTCGCCATCGCCTGCGTGGGACACATTCGTGGCGGTCTCGGCATCGTGGCGATCGTCGCCGCGCTGATCATGGCCAGCATTTCCGGCTCCGCGGCCGCGGACACCGCCGCGCTCGCCGCCATCCTCATCCCGATGATGGCCAAGGCAGGCTACAATGTCCCGCGTTCGGCCGGTCTCATCGCCGCTGGCGGCATCATCGCACCGGTCATTCCGCCGTCCATGGCCTTCATCGTCTTCGGCGTCGCCGCCAACGTTTCGATCACGCAGCTCTTCATGGCCGGCATCGTTCCCGGCCTCATGATGGGCATTGCGTTGATCGGCACCTGGCTGATCGTCGTGCGCAAGGACAAGGTCGAGGCACTTCCGCGCGCGTCGATGAAGGAACGCCTCCAGGTGACCGGTCGGGCACTCTGGGCGCTCGGCATGCCGATCATCATTCTCGGCGGCATCAAGGCGGGCATGGTCACCCCCACGGAAGCGGCCGTCGTCGCCGCGGCCTACGCCCTCTTCGTCGGCCTGTTCATTTACCGTGAGCTGACGTGGAAAGAGCTTCCGCGCGTGATCCTGCAGGCGGCAAAGACGACGTCCGTGATCATGTTCCTGGTCTGCGCCGCGCTCGTTTCCGCCTGGTTGATCACTGCCGCGAACATTCCGGCCGAGATCACCGGCTACATCGAACCGTTGATCGACCGTCCGATCCTGCTGATGTTCGTTGTCATGATCCTGGTGCTGATCGTCGGCACCGCTCTGGACCTGACGCCGACGATTCTGATCCTGACGCCGGTACTCATGCCGATCATCAAGCAGGCGGGCATCGACCCGGTCTACTTCGGCGTCCTGTTCATCATGAACAACTGCATCGGTCTTCTGACCCCGCCGGTCGGCGTCGTTCTCAACGTCGTCAGCGGCGTCGGCCGCATCCCGCTCGGAAAGGTCACGGCGGGTGTGTGGCCGTTCCTCGCTGCGCAGACGATCGTGCTCTTTCTCCTGGTCCTGTTCCCGGACCTGGTCATCGTACCGGCGCGCTGGCTGCACTGACAGCCAGCACGTCCAACCTTCTCACTCAGCCATCCATTGGGAGGATAATTATGAGAAAACTTCTACTCGCCACGACTGCCATCGCGTTCGCCTGCACGGCTTCGGCTCCGGCATTCGCCGAATTCAACGACCGCAATATCCGTGTGTCGAACGGTATCAACGCCGACCACCCGGTCGGTAATGGTATCGAGGCCATGCAGAAGTGCCTGGACGAAAAGTCCGGCGGCAAGCTCAAGCTGACGGCCTTCTGGGGCGGTGCGCTCGGCGGCGACCTGCAGGCAACCCAGGCGCTCCGTTCGGGCGTCCAGGAAGCCGTCGTGACCTCGTCGTCGCCGCTCGTCGGCATCGAGCCGGCTCTCGGCGTCTTCGACCTGCCGTTCCTCTTCGCCAATGCCCAGGAAGCCTACAAGGTTCTCGACGGCAAGTTCGGCAAGATGATGGACGAGAAGCTCGCAGCCGTTGGCCTCGTCAACCTCGCTTACTGGGAAAACGGCTTCCGTAACCTGTCGAACTCCGTCCGTCCGGTCACGAAGTGGGAAGACTTCTCGGGCCTGAAGGTCCGCGTCATGCAGAACAACATCTTCCTCGATACCTTCCAGAACCTCGGCGCCAACGCCACGCCGATGGCCTTCGGCGAGGTGTTCTCGGCTCTCGAAACCAAAACGATCGACGCCCAGGAAAACCCCTATGTGACGATCGACACCTCGAAGTTCTTCGAAGTGCAGAAGTACATCACCGAGACCAACCACGCCTACACGCCGTTCCTCTTCCTGTTCTCGAAGGCCATCTTCGACACTTACACCCCGGAAGAGCAGGCGGCCCTTCGTGAATGCGCCGTCGTCGGCCGCGACGTCGAGCGTCAGGTCATCGGAGACCTGAACAAGAAGTCGCTGGAGAAGATCAAGGCCGCCGGCCTCGAAGTGAACGTCCTGTCTCCGGAAGAACAGACCCGCATCCGCGAGAAGTCGATGGTCGTTTACCAAAAGCACATGGACGAGATCGGTGCTGACGTCGTGGACGCAGTCCTCGCCGAACTTTCCGAGATCCGCAAGTAATCTCCCTGCTGCAGGTTTCCTTAAATCCTAGCTGATTTAAGGATAAAAACATGCAGCAATTCAGAGTGCTACAGCATCCTTTGCGCGTCCGACGCGCGGCGCTGCAGTGGCGGTCCTTTGGGGACCGCACCAAAAAAAAGACGCCCGCAGCGGTCTCCGGTGCGGGCTTCTTTATGTTGAGCTTCTCGGAAGCCTGGCGTCGGTCTTGGCGTGCCGATCGTGTTGTTCAGCCCAAACAGCACCTGCCGAGCAGCATTACCGCGGCGGGCTGGCGAAGGCGGCGAGCTCAAGAGTTGCCGCAGACGCCCTATTGGTTTGCCATCGTCAGATGCTTGAGGCGTCCGACATGCGGCGGCTGACTGTGAATGTCTTCTCGATCTCGGGATGAAGCTCCATGCCGAGGCCCGGACCGGGGGGAACCGTGATCATCCCGTTCTTCACCTCCGGCAGCGCGGTTACAAGATCGCGATACCAGGTGTTGTAGAAGGCGCGCACGCTTTCCTGGACCAGCGCATTCGGCGCATTGAGCGACAGATGGGTCGAGGCGCAGAGCACCACCGGGCCGGTGCAGTCGTGGGGGGCGACCGGCAGGTGCCAGGCTTCGGCCATCGACGCGATCTTGCGGGCTTCCGAGAGCCCGCCGCACCAGGATATGTCGAGCATGACGACACCGGCCGCGCCGGTTTCAAGGTAGTCGCGGAAACCCCACCGGGTGGCGAGCGTTTCGGAAGCCGAGATCGGGGCCGGCGAGACTTCGGCATAGCGCTTCAGGCTCGAAAGGCTGTCCATCTTGATCGGATCTTCATGCCAGAAGGTGTTGAAAGGGGCGAGCGCTTTGGCGATCTGCATGGCCGGCAGCAACTGCCACATGGAGTGGAACTCGACCATGATGTCCATCTTGTCGCCGACGGCCGCGCGGATCTTTTCGAAGGGGACGAGCGCCCGCTTGAGGTCGGGGACCGAGATGTACTGGCCGCGCGTCCTTTCGGCGGCCGCGTCGAACGGCCAAATCTTCATGGCGGTGATGCCGTCTTCGAGCAGCGAGAGCGCCAGTTCGTCGGCGCGGTGCAGGAAGCCGTTCAGGTCGTCATAATCCTTGCCGGTCGAAAGGCCGTAGTTGGCGGTCGTCTGGCCGGTCGCCTTCTTGATGTATTCGGTGCCGGCGCAGGTGTTATAGGTGCGGATCTCGCGGCGCGTGAAGCCGCCGAGAAGCTGGGCGATCGGCTGCCCCGTCACCTTTCCGAAAATGTCCCAGAGCGCGATGTCGAAGGCGGAGTTGCCGCGCACTTCGGCGCCGGAGGAACGGAAGCCGATATAGCCGACGAGATCGGCCGCGAGGCGGTCTATCTCCAGCGGATCACGGCCGATCACGCGGGGCGCGATGTACTCGTGGATGTAGGCTTCGACGGTCTCCGCGCCGAAGAAGGTTTCCCCGAGGCCGGTTATGCCTTCGTCGGTATGCACGAGCAGCCAGAGGAGATTGGCGCGCTCGGCGACGCGCACGGTTTCGAGACCTGTGATTTTCATGGGAACTCCAGTTTCTTGGTTCAGGTCAGGCCGGCACGGGCGAGAGCCCTGAGGCTCTCGTCGAAATGCCGGTCCATGATTGTCGAGGCCGCCTGCGGATCGGAGGCGGCGATCGCCTCGGCGAGGTCGAGGTGCAGGCGGTTCATGGCTTCGCGTTCGTCGTCGGTGGCACGCGCCTTCCAGCCGATCGGCCAACTCTCGACGATCACGCCCTGAAAGGCGCCGATGATGAGGGCGAAGACGGGGTTCTTCGAGGCGCGCGCGATCGCCAGATGAAGGGCGAGGTCGTTTGCCATGACGACGGCCGGCTGGTCGAGGCGGTTCTGCATGGCGCGGGCGAAACCGAGAATCGCGTCCGCCTCCTTGTCTGTGCGCAGCAGGGCGGCGAGCGTTGCCGTACGCCCCTCGATGGTGCGGCGCGCGTCATAGATCTGGCGGATGTCGATCTGGTCGGTGAACAGGCCGTGCCGGAAGGTCATGGCGATGGAACTGTCGTCGAGTTCGGCGACGGTGGGCCGCTTGCCGGCACCGAGGTCGATCAGTCGCATCGCGGCGAGCGAACGAAGGGCCTCGCGAACAACGGTGCGGGACACGTTGAGGCTTTCCGTCAGGGCTGATTCGGAGGGCAGGCGATCCCCCGGCTTCAACTGGCTTTCGCGAATGAAGGCGGAAATCTGCGAGACCGCGCCTGCGACGAGGTCGCCGGAAGATGGAGTGGCCGGGTCCGTTTCGCTCATTTTCTATCCTATGACTTTTGAAAACCTGTATTATAGGTTCGTGCAAATGCCAAGGGCGAAAGGATAAGGCGAACGTAAAAAGAGGTCGGCGAGGCGCCAGCCGTTTTGGGGCTGGAAGCAGACGTTCAACATTCGCCGAGGGGCGGCCGCAAGTCGGCGAAGCTCGTTTGTGGACGTCGCCTGAAAGGTTAGCCCTCAGGTTCGTGGCAAACCGCCTCGATGTTGTGCCCGTCCGGCCCAATGACGAAAGCGGCATAGTAGTTGGCATGGTAGTGCGGGCGCAGGCCAGGCGCACCATTGTCCTTGCCGCCCGCCTCCAGAGCCGCGCGATAGAACGCTTCGACTTGCTGGCGATTCTCGGCCGTGAAGGCCAAGTGAAGATGCGCCGGCTTCTCCTCGGTTTGGAAGAGGCACAATGAAGCCTTGCCCTTTGGGCTGAGCTCGACGCCGTACGAAGGCGGTCCCTCCGAGACAACGGCTACGCCGAGCGGTTCGAGTGCCTTGAGGAAGAACGCTTTGCTCGCTGCATAGTCGCTCACTCCGAATTTGACGTGGTCAAACATGAGGTCTCCTGAAGGGTGTGGGCTTGCCCGACGGCATGCTCCCCGCTGCGCACCTTATAATGTTTGCCTGCGCGACATAATCCAAGAAATCCTCCCTTGTTTGATCGCCGTAGCCAATTCGCCCCTTTTCAAAGGAACAAGCATGGTGACCTCACCGTTAGACGACAAAGGCCTGCAGCGAGGCACGACCGATGAACATACGCTCCCAAGTCGTTTCGCGAATCTCGCTCTCCCAACTGCCACCGCAGATCTACTACGTGCATCCTTTGGTGTTGAAGGGGCTCGACGCGTGGAGAGAGGTTTTCACGCATGCCAAGGGCCTCGGTTTTGATACAGTGCTGACGGCACCCCTTTTTGAACGCGGCCAATATGCCAGTGTCTTCGTCACCCGGCATTTCGATCGGCTCGATCCTGAGCTGGAACTGGGTCAGTCTGTCGAGGATGGCGTCAGGGCGTTGGTTGAGGCAGCTCGGGAGAACGATCTCAGACTCATGCTCGACCTCGTCGTGGATCGGGTGGCCGCCGACGACAAGCCCGCGGGCGCCATCATCGCCGATCCGCGCGTGGCACCGCAGGAAAGCCGCAGCCGGCGCGTCGAATTCATGGGTGAAGCCAGGTACATCGAGGACTGGCGCCGCCGTATGACCTGGCTCACGGGCCTCGGCATTGCGGGCTATCGCTGCCTGGGGATCGGTCGCCTGGCGCCGGAGGCCTGGTACGATCTTATCGCCTCAGTCCGCAACCTGGCGCCAGAAACAATCTTTCTTGCCTGGACGCCCGGCACCGCGTTCGAAGACCGCAAGGCTCTTGACGGGGCGGGCTTTGACGGCAGCTTCTCATCGCTTGCCTGGTGGAACCTGGAGGAACGCTGGATTACAGACGAATATCAGATCCAGAGGCAGATCGGGTATCAGGTCACCTTCCCGGAGGCGCCGTTCGGCAGGCGAATCGCCCACGGCAGCGACGGATGTGAAGTGCTGCAGCGCAAGGCCGTCCGCGCGCTGAAGCTGGCTTCCACATTTGCCAGCGGCCTGATGATTCCGATGGGGTTCGAATATGGCGCTGTCACGCCGCTCGATCCGATGCATGGCGATGGAACCGGCCTGCTTGGCCTTCGCAAGCAGGGCTCGTTCGATCTTTCCGACGATATCCGCACCGTAAACGGCTGGCCCAACAAGACGGCCGCCGGCTTCGCGCGGCAGCCACTCAAGCTGATCTCCGCCAGCCAAACGCCGGCCATCGCTCTGATGCAGACGGACGAGGCCGACATTCGCTCCTCGCAGAAAGTCCGCGTCGTTGTGCTCAACCGCGACCTCAGGCGCGTCGTCAATGCACCGTTCAACGTGTTGCGGGAGGCAGCGTCCCTGTTCCTCCCGCTCTCCGACCCGCAGGCCAAAGACGAGGTTCTTGATGCCAATCTCAAGCTGAAGCCGGGTGAACTGCGCATTTTCGAAGGACAGTCATCCGTTCCGATCATCGACGCGGTTCAAGTAACCAGTGCCGACGAGGCCGCCGCGTCTTCGAGATTGGCAATCGAAAAGATCACGCCAGCGGTCGATGACGGCCGTTTCGTCGTCAAGCGCGTTGTCGGCGAGACGGTGAAGGTCGAGGCAGATATTTTCGGCGATGGCCACGACCCGCTTTCGGCCGCCCTGCTCTGGCGAGCCGTCGACGAAAGCGGCTGGAACGAAGTTCACATGGAGCTGATCGAAAATGATCGCTGGCATGCGGAGTTCACGCCCAGGCGCCTGGGAAGGCACGAATTCGTGATTGAAGCCTGGCGCAGTCAGTTTCAGATCTTCCGCTACGAGTTCACCAAGAAGCACGAGGCGCGGCTCGACCTCCGGCTCGAAATCCAGGAGGGCATCAACCTCGTGGTAGACGCGCTCGACTACGCGCAAGGCCAGCTCAAGAGGCAGCTCAAAACCCTGTTTGACAGGCTGACTGCGGCGCAGGATGTCCAGCGCACCGAAATCCTGCTGGCGGCAGAAACCGCCGAGCTGATGGCGGCGGCGGATCGACGACCCCATCGTCTCAGGTCGCAGACCATCCCTCTCGATGCAGAGCGTCCGGCCGCCGCCTTCGCAAGCTGGTACCAGGTATTTCCACGCTCACAGAGCGGCGATCCGACCCGCCACGGCACATTCGACGACGTCATCAAGCGGTTGCCGGCCATCCGCGCCATGGGTTTCGACGTGCTCTATTTCCCGCCGATTCATCCTATCGGCAAGACCAATCGCAAGGGCAGGAACAACAGCCTGCGCGCGGCGCCGGAGGATCCGGGCAGCCCCTATGCCATCGGCTCGCCGGACGGCGGTCACGACGCGATCCATCCTGAGCTCGGCACGTTCGAGGACTTCCGTCGTCTGGTGGACGCCGGCAAGCACGAGGGCCTGGAGATTGCGCTCGATCTCGCCATCCAGTGCTCGCCCGACCACCCGTGGCTGACACAGCATCCGGGCTGGTTCGACTGGCGACCGGACGGAAGCATTCGTTACGCGGAAAATCCACCCAAGAAGTACGAAGACATCGTCAATGTGGATTTCTATAGCTGGGACGCGATCCCGTCGCTCTGGATCGAGCTGCGCGATATCGTGCAGAAGTGGATCGACACCGGCGTCAAGCTCTTTCGCGTCGATAATCCGCACACCAAGCCCTTCCCGTTCTGGGAGTGGCTGATCGCCGATATCAGGTCGCGGCATCCGGATGTCGTCTTCCTGTCGGAAGCTTTCACCAAGCCGAAGGTGATGTATCGACTCGCCAAGATCGGCTTTTCTCAGTCGTACACCTATTTCACCTGGCGCAACACGAAGTGGGAGCTCGAGCAATACATGCGCGAGATCACCACGCAGGAACCGAAGGAGTTCTTCCGCCCCCACTTCTTCGTCAACACGCACGACATCAATCCCGACTTCCTGCAAAACGCGCCGCGTCCGGCCTATCTGGTCCGGGCGGCACTTGCCGCGACACTCTCAGGACTTTGGGGTGTCTACAATGGCTTCGAGCTCTGCGAGGGTCGGCCGGACGCCAAGCGCAAGGAATATGCCGACTCCGAAAAGTATGAGATCCGCGCCTGGGACTACGATCGGCCGGGCAACATCAAATCCGAGATCACAATGCTCAACCGGATCCGAAAGGAAAACCCGGCCCTGCATTCACATCTCGGCCTTGAGCTTCTCACCGCCTGGAACGACAACATCATGTTCTATGAGAGGATCAGTTCCGGACGTGAGAACGCTTTGCTCATCGCCGTCAACCTCGATCCCTACAATGCGCAGGAAGCGGATGTGGAAATCCCGCTCCGGTCGTGGAACCTCCCGGACCATGGCACGCTCGACCTCGAAGACCTGATCACAGGTCGCACGTTCAGCTGGACCGGCGGGGTCCAGCACCTTCGGCTCGATCCGCATGCCGGTCTGCCGTTTGCGATCTGGCGCGTGAGATAAGGCAGGAGAAAGAAAATGGACATGGCGATCACAAGCCGCGACCAGGGGCAGGATCAGACCAGCCCGCAAGAACCCGATTCCCTGTGGTATAAGGACGCGCTCATCTACCAACTTCATATCAAGTCGTTCTTCGATGCCAATAACGACGGTATCGGGGACTTCAAGGGCCTTCACGAGAAGCTCGATCATATCGCTTCGCTTGGCGCCAATACCATCTGGCTCTTGCCCTTCTTTCCGTCCCCGCGTCGCGACGACGGATACGATATCGCCGACTACACCAATGTCAGCACGGACTACGGCACGGTGGAGGAGTTCACGGCTTTCGTGGAAGCCGCGCATCGACGCGGGCTCCGGGTGATCATTGAGCTCGTCATCAACCATACGTCCGACCAGCATCCATGGTTCCAGCGGGCGCGGCGCGCGCCCCCCGGCTCGCCGGAGCGGGACTTCTATGTCTGGTCGGATACCGATCAGAAGTTCCCCGAGACCCGGATCATCTTCCTCGACACCGAAAAGTCCAACTGGACATGGGATCCAGTCGCCGGCGCCTATTATTGGCACCGGTTCTATTCCCACCAGCCCGACCTCAATTTCGACAATCCGTTGGTGCTGGAGGAGCTTTTGGGTGTGATGCGCTTCTGGCTGGAGACCGGCATCGACGGCTTCCGGCTCGACGCGATCCCTTACCTGGTGGAACGAGAGGGCACGATCAACGAGAATCTGCCGGAGACGCATGCGATCCTGAAGAAGATCCGTGCGGCCCTTGATTCCACCCATCCCGGCAAGATGCTGCTTGCCGAGGCCAATCAATGGCCGGAGGACACGCGTGACTATTTCGGCGACGGCGATGAATGCCACATGGCCTTCCATTTCCCGCTCATGCCGCGCATGTACATGGCGATCGCCAAGGAAGACCGCTTCCCGATCACCGATATCATGCGGCAGACGCCGGAAATCCCTGAGACGTGCCAATGGGCGATCTTCTTGCGGAACCATGACGAGCTGACGCTGGAGATGGTGACCGATGAAGAGCGCGATTATCTCTGGAACATCTATGCCACCGACCGTCGCGCCCGCATCAACCTCGGAATTCGGCGCCGTCTTTCGCCGCTCATGGAGCGCGATCGCCGTCGCGTCGAGTTGATGAACGCACTCTTATTTTCCATGCCCGGCACGCCTGTGATCTATTACGGCGACGAGATCGGCATGGGTGACAATATCTATCTCGGCGACCGCGACGGTGTGCGCACGCCCATGCAATGGTCGCCGGACCGCAACGGCGGTTTTTCCAAGACGGATCCGGCACGGCTTGTGCTTCCGCCCATCATGGACCCGCTTTACGGCTTTGAGGCAGTCAATGTCGAGGCACAGGGCGCCGATGCTCATTCGCTGCTCAACTGGACACGGCGCATGCTGGCGCTGCGCAGCAAGCATTCGGCATTCGGGCGCGGTTCCCTAAGGTTCCTCTCGCCCGGCAACAGGAAGATTCTTGCCTATCTCCGCGAATATCGCGAGGACACGATCCTCTGCGTCGCCAACTTGTCGCGCCTGCCCCAGGCCGTCGAACTCGACCTTGCGAACTTTGCCGGCCGCACCCCCATCGAGTTGACCGGCATGTCGCCGTTCCCGCCGATCGGGCAGCTCACCTACATGCTCACTCTGCCCCCCTATGGCTTCTTCTGGTTCCTGCTCGCGAAGGAGGCGGACGGCCCCGCCTGGCGCGCCGAACCACCGGAACAGATGCAGGACATGGTGACTATGGTGGTACGCCGCAACCTGCAGGAACTGGTCGATGAGCCGCGGCTATCAGGCACGCTCTCGAACGAGATACTGCCAGCCTATCTTGGCAGGCGGCGTTGGTTCGGCGCCAAGGGCGAGAAGCTGAGGCATGCCTCGCTCGTCGTCGCCACGCCAATTCCCTTCGCCCGTGACCTCTCGCTTGGAGAGGTGGAAGCCGAACTCGACGGCCGCAAGGACACCTATTTGCTGCCACTTGCGGTGTCGTGGGATGACGGGCAGCCAACGGCGCTTGCGCAACAACTCGCGCTTGCCCGCCTCCGCCAGGGCCGCCGCGTCGGATTTTTGACCGACGGCTTTGCGATAGAGGCGTTGGCACGCAGCGTCATCCGCGGACTGCGCGAACGAGCGGTGATCTCCGACCGGGCGGGCACGCTCGAATTCCTCGGCACGGATCTGCTCGACCGCATGAGCATGAACGACGACCTGCCGGTGCGTTGGCTCTCAGCCGAGCAATCCAACAGTTCGCTCATCATCGGCGAGATCGCGATGGTGAAGCTCATCCGCCACGTCCTGCCGGGTGTCCATCCGGAGGTGGAGATGACGCGCCATCTGACGGAAATCGGATATGGGAACACCGCACAGTTGCTCGGCGAAGTGGGGCACACGACGCCGGACGGCTGCCGTTGCACATTGATCATCGTACAAGGAGCGATCCGCAATCAAGGCGATGCCTGGAACTGGATGCTCAGCAACCTGCGCCGCGCGATCGACGAGGTGATGGTGACCGGTGTCGAGGCAGACATGGCAGATGAGTACTTCAGGCCGCTCGTGGATTTCGCCGCGACGATTGGCAAGCGGCTCGGCGAATTGCATGTGGCGCTGGCACAACCGACCGAAAACGAGGATTTCAAACCGGTCCGCATGTCCAAGGAGGATGCCGGACGGTGGGGCGATGCCGTGAAGAAGCAAATTCAGGAAAGCCTCGCCCTCCTCGAGGAGATCCAGGAAAGCCTCGCTCCAGAAGTTGCCCAGCAGATCGGACCGCTCGTCGCACGACGCGAGGAGCTTTTGAAGTTGGCCGGGCACCTGTCAAAGGCCGCGGCAGGCACGCTGATGACCCGCAATCACGGCGACTTCCATCTGGGCCAGGTTCTGGTTGCGGAAGGTGACGCCTATATCATCGATTTCGAGGGCGAACCCGCCCGCGATCTCGCTGAGCGCCGCGCCAAGACCAATCCGCTGCGGGATGTTGCGGGGCTACTGAGATCGCTGAGCTATCTTGCAGCGGCCGCCAATCTCGAGCGGGAGCTGGTGAGCGAGGTGGACGATCGAAGACATGCCGCGCTCGTGGCGCGCTTCGTCGAAATGGCGGAACCTGCCTTCCTCGAAGGTTATCTCGACGCCATCGGCAAGACGCGAGAACTCAGCTTACGTCCGGTTTCGCGCGGTCGCATCCTCGACCTCTTCCTGCTGGAGAAGGCGGCCTACGAGATCGCCTATGAAGCGCGCAATCGCCCCACCTGGCTGCCGCTGCCGCTTGCCGGCTTCTCGGCTATCGCATCGAGACTCTTGGAGACGTCGCATGAGATATGAGCGCGCAGACCTGATGATCGGCACCGTCGCTGAAGGCCTCCAGGCTCTCGTCGAAGGCCGGCATGGCGATCCTTTCTCCATCCTCGGTCGTCATCGATATGACGATCTCAACGTCGTAAGGGCCTTGCTGCCCGGCGCCGTCTCCGTGGACGTGGTCGAGTCCGATACCAACCGCGCGCTGACGCGGCTGGAGCTGATTCATGAGGGCGGCCTTTTCGCCGGTGCTATCGGCAGCGTGGCCAGTTACCGCCTTCGCATCCACTGGCCTGATGCCGTGCAGGAGACGGAGGATCCTTATTCATTCGGCCTTTTGCTCGGCGACCTCGATCTGCACCTGATCTCTCAGGGCACCCACTACGATCTTGGCCGCACACTTGGCGCCATTCCGATGGACGTCGATGGTGTGCAGGGCGTGCGCTTTTCCGTATGGGCACCGAATGCGCGGCGGGTTTCCGTCGTCGGCGATTTCAACAGTTGGGATGGCCGCCGACATCCGATGCGACTGCGGCCGTCAGCGGGCATATGGGAAATCTTCATTCCGCGCCTCACGCATGGAGAGCGCTATAAATACGAGCTGCTCGACGCTCACGGCAATCTCCTGCCTCAGAAAGCAGACCCGGTTGCCCGCGCCAGCGAAGCCGCACCCTCGACGGCTTCGATCGTCGCGTCGTCCAAACCTTTCCGCTGGAGCGACGAGGACTGGATGCGCGCCCGCCGCGCCGAGCGATCGATCAACGGAGCAATCTCGGTCTATGAGGTGCATCCCGGGTCCTGGCTGAGGATCACCGAGGAGGGAAACCGGCCGCTCGACTGGGTCGAGCTCAGCCAGCGGCTGATTCCCTATGCGCGGGATCTCGGCTTCACCCACATCGAATTCCTGCCGATCATGGAACATCCCTTCGGCGGCTCCTGGGGCTACCAGCCGCTCGGCCTCTTCGCTCCCACCGGTCGTTACGGCACGCCGGAGGATTTTGCCTACTTCGTCGACCGCTGCCATGCCGCGGACATCGGCGTCATCCTCGACTGGGTGCCGGCCCATTTTCCCACCGATGTCTGGGGGCTCGCCCGTTTCGACGGCACCGCGCTCTACGAGCATGAGGATCCGCGTGAGGGCTTCCACCGCGACTGGAACACGCTGATTTACAATCTTGGCCGCAACGAGGTGAAAGGATTCCTGATTGCCAGCGCGCTGGAATGGCTGGAGCATTATCACGTGGATGCGTTGCGCGTGGACGCAGTCGCCTCGATGCTCTACCGGGACTACAGCCGTGAGGAGGGTCAATGGATACCAAATCAATACGGCGGTCGCGAGAACCTCGAAGCAGTGGAGTTCTTGAAGCACCTGAACAGCATCATCCATCAGCGCTTCCCCCATGCCTTCACCGCCGCGGAAGAGTCGACCGCCTGGCCGGATGTGACCAAGGCGCCCGAGGAGGGCGGCCTCGGCTTTGATTTCAAGTGGAACATGGGTTGGATGCACGACACGCTGCACTACATGCAGGAGGATCCAGTCTACCGCAAATACCACCACGGCGCGATGACCTTCGGCATGATCTACGCCTATTCCGAACGGTTCATGCTGCCGCTCTCCCATGACGAGGTCGTGCACGGCAAAGGTTCCTTGCTCGGGAAGATGCCCGGCGACCAGTGGCAGAGGCTGGCGAACCTGCGCGCCTATTACGCCTTCATGTGGGGTCATCCAGGCAAGAAACTGCTCTTCATGGGCGGCGAGCTTGCCCAGGAAGCCGAATGGAGCCATGACGGCTCCGTTCATTGGGACCTGCTCGACCGGCCCGATCATGCGGGCATTCAGCAACTGATCCGCGATCTTAATGGGCTTTATGTGCGAGAACCTGCGCTTCAGTTCGGCGACCTTGACCCGGCTGGCTTCGAATGGGCGGTTGCCGACGACGCGGAAAACTCCATCTACGGCATGCTCCGCAGCTCACAGGACCGCTCCTCGCATATCCTCATCATGTCCAACTTCACGCCGGTGCCGCGGCATGATTATCGCGTTGGCGTGCCGATAGAAGGACGCTTTGAGGTGGTGCTCAACACCGATGCCGCGATCTATGGAGGATCCAATCTCGGCCAGGCTGAAGCCTGGGCTGAACGCCATCCGGCGCATGGCAGGGACTTCTCCATCCTTCTTACACTGCCGCCGCTCGCGACGATCTTCCTGCGGTGGAAGCGGTAGGAGGTCCGACCGGATGGGCTTGCGAAAGTCATCACGCACTTCAGCGAGGGATCGTCAAACGCGCGTTCGGCGCATCACGCCTTGCTCCTGCACATCATCCCGTATTGGCGAATCGTCTACCTGAATTCGATCGCGGCCGCCCCGCTGGAACGGGCGGTGGGGGCAGCGGTCCCGTCGTCAGCGCTCGCGTGCTTTTTCAGTTCGCTCATGAGATCCCGCACAATCTTCGAAGGCCGCCCGTTTGGCGGCAACAGCAGGAGTGTACGAAAATAGACGGCCCGTTCAAACGGGCGAATGACGATATTTTTGCCGAGAAATGGTTCGGCCGTGATCGGGTTCACTACGCCGCAACCCAGCCCCGCATTCACCATCGCGCATATCGTCGTCGAGTAGGGCGTCTCAAGCACGATCTTCGGCTTCACCGCCTCAGCCTCGAAGATCGCGTCAATCTGCCTCCGGGTGGTGTCCTCCGGGGCGAGTGCGATGAAGGCTTCGCCATGCAGGTCCTGGGGACATATGACCGTCCGCTCCGTCAGGTGGTGATTGGCTGGCAATGCAATGGCCGTGCGATAGTTCGCGAAAGGCTGAGCGTCGACACCGGCCAAATCGATCTCATCGGCCGCCAGGCCGATATCGAATTGCCCGGAGCTAACGAGATCCTTCACCATCGAGGACATTCGGGCCTGGAATGTAATCGCCACTTCGGGGTGCCGTTTTTGAAACGCGTAGAGCGCCTTTGGAACAACATTGGTGCTGAGTGCCGAAAGACTGGCCAGTCGAATTTCCCCGGAGCCGAAATCGCGAATGCGTGCCGCTGCGCTGCGCAGATGAATAAGTCCCGTGAAGGACTGCTCGACCTCGCGAAAGAAAAGCTGCGCCTCCGAAGTCGGCACCAGCCGTCCATTGATCCGATGGAAGAGTGCAAGCCCGGTGCCGCGCTCGAGTTCCTGGATGGCTTTGCTGACAGCCGGCTGCGAAATCCTCAGGACTTCGGCGGCGCGTGAGGCTGTGCCATTGGTCATCACTGCATGGAAAACTTCGATCTGACGCAGATTCATGGATTTCCCTATAACCCACAAGAATAGACGGCATCGATCTTAATATTAGACGGAATAGATAGCCAACTGCTTAAATCCTCCTTGCAACGAAGAGGAGCAGACAGGAATGAAGGATCACACGACGTGTGTGGTGACGCCGAAGGTAAAGACCGATGGCTTCGATCCGCTCGGGGTCGCAGTCCATCGCGGCTCGACGATCACGTTCAGGTCCGCCGAGGAATACGCCAACCGCGCTGCGCGCGGCATGGACGGTTATTCCTACGGCCTGTACGGAACACCAACGACACGCACGCTGGAGCGAAAGATTACTCAATTGGAGCAGGGCGCCAGGACGTTCCTGACACCCTCCGGACAAGCTTCAAATGCAATCTCGATGGTCGCGTTTGTTGGGGCAGGGGACAAGGTTCTCATTGCAGACAACTGCTACCCTCCAGTTCGCGATTTCGCGACCAATGACCTGAAACGTCTCGGGGTGACTGCAGGCTTCTATGATCCCTCCTCGCCGCGCGATCTTGAGCGTCGCATCGACGATCGGACACGAATGGTCTGGTGCGAGTCTCCCGGCTCGACCACAATGGAAATCCAGGACCTGCCAGCAATCGTCGAGATCGCCCATGGTGCAGGTGCGCTTGTCGGATGCGACAACACGTGGGCGACGCCGCTCAACTACAAGCCGCTGTGTCATGGCGTTGATATCGTCACGGAGGCTTTGACGAAATACGTGTCCGGCCACTCCGACGTCCTCATGGGATCGATCACAGTGTCCACAGAGGCCCTCGCCGGTTCGATACGCGGGGTGCTGGGACGATACGGGATCGGGGTGTCACCGGACGACGCGGCGTTGGTGCTGCGCGGCATGGAAACCCTCCCTGTCAGGCTTGCTTATGCATTCGAGTCTGCGTTGGAACTGGCAGCGATTTTCCGTGACCATCCGCTCGTCGATCGTGTCCTGTTCCCGCCGATGCCTGGCTGCCCGGGACATGAACTCTGGAAGCGTGACTTTCTTGGCGCAAGCGGCGTTTTCAGCGTGGTGTTCAAGCCTGAAGTATCCGCCCACGTCGCCGCAACGCTAGACACACTGCAGGTCTTCGCGATTGGGGCATCCTGGGGCGGCACGCGCAGTCTTGTTGCGCCGATGCAGGTGCGGGCAAATCGAAGCGCAACCGAATGGACGGATGACGACCTGCTTCTGCGCGTCAGTGCAGGCCTTGAGGCGCGCGAGGACTTGCGCGCTGACATCGAGCGGATGCTTGCCGCCTTGGAGGAGAAAGCCGCCGTGCGCGGCGCCTGGTAACCGCGCTGGAGAGAGCGCAATACACACTCAACAACAAAAGAGGGGAATGAAGATGAGTAAGAGGATTTCGTCGTTCACAATAAACCGACGCCATTTCCTGGGCGGATTGTCAGGGATTGTCTGTGTCACGGCGGGTGCAAGCTTGCTTCCCCGCATCGCATCGGCAGCAGTGGAGGAGGGCACACTAAAGGTGGCCATCGCCAAGGCTGCCGGCGATCTCAATCCGCACAAATACACCGGCCTCTTTGCCGTGCAGGATCTCCTGTTCGAGCCGCTGTTCAAATACGCTCATGACGGGAGCATCGAGCCCGGCCTGGCGACGGAATGGTCGGTGGAAGACGGCGGCAAGTTGCTGAACATTACGCTTCGCGAGGGCGTGACTTTCCACGACGGGGCGCCTTTTGATGCCGCGGCGCTCAAATGGAATCTCGACCGTTGGATCGGAATCGAAGCCAACAACTGGATGAACTCGTCGCGTCTTTTCGCCGGCCTTGACATCGTCGACGACCATCATGTGCGAATTCTGTTCCGCGAACCGGTGCTTGGTCTCCTGCAGGAGTTTTCCTATGTTCGGCCCGTCCGCTTCCTGAGCCCGCATTCGGTCGGCGAAGATGGAAGCTACAAGGAGCCCATTGGAACCGGTCCATGGCGCCAGGGCAGCAGTAGCAACGAGGCAAGCCTCTTCGAGCGCTACGAAGACTATTGGGGTGACAAGCCCGCCTTCCCGAAACTCGAAGTTAGAGTTCTGCCGGACTCCCGCGGTCGCATGGCAGCGCTCAGAGCTGGTGATATCGACCTGATCGGGGGTGCGTTCGCGTCGCCGCTCACCGCTACGGAGGCGCAAACCCTGAGTGCAGCGGGCGTCCAAGTCGTGATCGATCCGGGCACCACGACGATGGTGATGGCTTTCAATCCCGATCGTGTAGACGCTTTGAAGGATCCCACGGTACGCAAGGCTATCAATATCGGCATCGATCGAACGGCGATCTCCCAGGTTCTTTATCGCGGCCTTGCGGCTTCTACTGGAAACCTGTTCTCGCCGAACGTGCCGATGTCGGGCAACCGCTACGAAACGCCGGTCCGCGACATCGAGGCAGCGAAGGCCCTCCTTGAGGAAGCAGGCTGGACCGGTGAACCGGTGCGTTCGAAGAACGGCCAGCAACTGGCGCTCGAACTCGTCGTCAGCGAGGAGCAGATTCCGGGCTCTCGGTCCGTGGCCGAGGTCATCCAGTCAGAGTTGATGGAGCTTGGCATCCAGGTGACGATCCGCTCGGTCGATCACGCGTCACGGCACAGCGATATCCCCGAACGCAAATTCGATCTCGCCTTCTTTCAGACCTTCGGCGCTCCTTACGAGCCGTTCGGTACGATCGTCGGGCTGTTCCTTTCGACTTACGACAATGGCGTCGACGGAAAGCTGTTCATCGATGCGGAGCATCTTGACCCGCTGGTGACGGCCGCAATGTCTGCGTCGGAAGACGAAATGGGTGCAGCGCTTCAGAAAGTCTACGACTGGCTGCACGATAATGACGCGATCGCACCGCTCCTGCTTGTACCGGGCATCTGGGCCCATTCGGACCGCGTCAGCGGCTTCGAGGGTCCAGCGACCGAATACGACATGCCCTACGAGCACATTTCGCTGGTGGAATGAGGAGGAGACGGTGATCCGCTTTATCGTCAAAAGAGCACGCAATGCCGTCATCCTTTTGTTTCTGGCATCGCTGCTCTGCTTTACGCTGGTGGTTTCAGCGCCAGGCAATGTGGCAATCCTGATTGCCGAGTTGAGGACGCCGACGGCCACCAAGGAGGACATCGCCAAAGTGGCAGAGGAGATCGGCCTCAACAAGCCGCTTCTTATCCGCTACGCCGACTGGCTGACGGGCGCGGCGCAGGGAGATTTCGGGATCTCTTATAAAACCGGCGAGGAGGTCGGTGCGTCGCTCAGAAGCCGGCTATCGGTGACAGCGACGCTCGTCGCCGGAGGGGCGGCCGTCGCCTTCGTGCTCAGTCTCGTCCTCGGATTTGCTGGCGCGCTCGCTGCCCACCGGCTTCCCGACCACCTGACGCGGGGGCTGGCGCTTCTCGGCGCCTCCACGCCCTCCTTCTTCGTGGGAGCGTTGCTGGTCTATGCCTTCTCGGTGTCGCTGCGGCTCTTTCCTACTTTCGGCTACGACGGGTTTGCAAGCTTCATTCTTCCATGGCTCACGTTGGGGTTTCTGCCGGCCGCGGTGCTCAGCCGCGTAATCCGCGTCGGGCTGGAAGAAGTCATGGCGCGTCCTTTTGTCCAGACGGCCATGAGCAAAGGCTTCAGCCGCCCTCGTATTCTCATTCGAGACGCGCTTCCCAACATCGCCCCCACCTACCTTAACGCGCTCGGCACACAAGTGGGCGTCATGGTGGTCGGAGCGGTAGTGGTGGAGCCGCTGTTTGCCTGGCAGGGAATCGCGGACCTGTTTCTTACCGGTGTGCGATTCCGCGACTTCATGGTGGTGCAGGCCTGTCTGCTGATCTTCATCACCTTCTTCATCATTTTGAACGTGATCGTCGACATTGCGATGATGCTTACCGATCCGCGTCAGCGTCGTCAGAGGACTTAACCATGAATATTGCTTCCACGTTCCTCGGAGCGCTGAAACGGATGCCGCGCGCAGCGGTAGTGGCCATCGGCTTCTTCGTTTTTGCAGGCGCTTTCGCGCCGTTCCTTGCGCCACACGACCCGAACGCTCAAAACCTGCTGATTGCGGGAGAGGGCCCGTCAACGGCGCATTGGCTAGGCGTCGACCATCTCGGACGCGATACCCTGAGCCGCCTCATAATGGCTGCTCGCACTTCGCTCGTCGGCGTGTGCCTGGTGCTGGCCCTGGCCCATTCGATCGGCATCGCCATCGGCACGATTGCGGGTTATCGGCGCGGCTGGACGGATGAGGTCCTGATGCGCATCGTCGACGTCGGTCTCGCCATCCCCAGCTTGATTGTTTCGCTGGCGGTGATTGGCATCTTCGGGGCGAGCTATTGGAATATGATCCTCGCGCTGGCGCTCGCGTGGTGGCCGGGCAGTGCGCGCATCAGTCGAGCAGTTGCCGTGAACGCCATGAACCGGCCGCACATGGAAGCGCTGCGGGTGCTCGGTGCCAGCCCCTTACGCATCTATTTCGTTCATTTGCTGCCGGCGACTCTCGGCGCAGTGCTTGTCTATGCCACGGCTGATGCCGGCGCCGTTGCGCTCGCCATTGCCACCTTGAGCTTCCTCGGGCTCGGCATCCAGCCACCGACTCCGGAATGGGGACAGATGCTGGTCGACGCGCTTCCGTATCTGGAGGCCGATCCAAGACAAGTGATGCTGCCCGGAATTGCGCTGACCTTCGCGGTTATCGGGTTCAACATTCTTGGCGAAGCCGTTGCTCTGAACCGTGTGCCGAAACCGCTTGGCTCCGCTCTGCTCGCCAGCCGCCGCCGTGTAACGGCACTCTGGACAAAGGAAACTGCCGTATGACCAAGCAACCGCTTCTCGAGGTCACGAACCTTACCGTCGATCTTTTGACAGCACAGACAGCCGTGCGTCCCGTCGATGGTGTCAGCTACAGTCTCAATCGCCGCGAAACCTTGGCAGTCGTGGGGGAGAGCGGCAGCGGCAAGACCGTGATGAATTTCGCCCCGCTCGGCCTTGCGCCTATCGGTGTGGTGGCGGATGTATCGGGTTCGATCCGATTTGATGGAATGGAACTCGTCGGTGCTGGCGAGGACAGCCTTCGAGCCTTGCGAGGCAAATCGGTCGGTTTCATCTTTCAGGATCCGATGAGTGCGCTCAATCCCGCTCGTGCCATCGGAAGGCAGATTGCCGAGATGGCGGAATATCATCTCGGCATGACCGCAAGGGCGGCCGAAGCGCGGGCGCTCGACCTCATTCGCTTGGTCGGAATTTCAGATCCGTCCGCGCGACTGAGGCAATATCCGCACGAACTATCCGGCGGTCTGCGTCAGCGCGTCATGATCGCGATTGCCGTTGCCGCGGAACCCAAGCTTCTGATCGCCGACGAGCCGACGACCGCACTCGATGTGACCGTCCAGGCCCAGATCCTGAAGCTTCTCAAGGAGATCCAGGCAAAACTGGAAATGGCGATGGTGCTGATCACCCATGACATGGGCGTGGTCGCAAGTGCGGCCGACCGCGTCGTGGTGATGTATGCCGGACGCAACGTCGAAACAGGGCCTGTCGAAAAGGTTCTGGTGAGCCCACGGCATCCCTATACGATGGGTCTGATCGACGCGATTCCAAGTCGGTCGGATCCGGTCGGAGCGCCGTTCCGCGGCTTGCCCGGAATGCCGCCGGTGCTTTCTGCGCCCATTCCAGGCTGCGCTTTCGAACCACGCTGTCCACATTCAGTGCCGGCGTGCCGCACACATCGTCCCAAACTCGAACGCACCGTTGATGCGGCCATATTCGCTGCCTGTCCGGTGCTCAACACAAGCTGCAAGGAACGCATCGGATGAAACCTGTTCTGGAAGTTGACCATCTTGTTACGAGTTTCACCGGAACCGTCAGGGGTAAGCCGGTAAAGGCGGTCGATGATGTATCGATCGCTCTTCATCCGGGCGAGATCGTTGGACTGGTCGGCGAATCGGGATGCGGAAAGTCGACGTTGGGGCGCTCTATCGTCGGTCTTGAAACGCCAAGATCGGGAAAGGTCGTCCTGGATGGCGTCGATCTTGGTTCCCTGTCCGGCAAGCGATTACGCGAAGCACGTCGTGCGATCCAATATGTGTTTCAGGACCCCTATGCCTCCCTCAATGACCGCCAGACCATCGGTGAAGCCATTGAAGAAGCACTCATCATCGGCGGGATGACCTCTGCGGAGAAGCGCATAGCACGTACAGCGGAACTGCTCGATCAAGTCGGACTCGCTGCAGCGGTGCGTGACCGGTTCACACGCGAGCTTTCCGGTGGGCAGCGGCAGCGCGTCGCAATTGCCCGTGCGCTCGCGGTAGAGCCGCGAGTCCTGATCTGCGACGAGCCGGTCAGCGCGCTCGATCTGTCAATCCGTGCGCAAGTTATGAACCTGTTCTTGAGTTTGCGGCAGGACCTCGGCGTGGCCTGCCTGTTTATCGCGCATGATCTGGCGCTCGTCCGGCAGGCGGCCACGCGCGTCTATGTGATGTACCTCGGCAAGATCGTCGAGCTTGGTCCCTCGGCAGAACTTTATGAGCGGCCGAGTCATCCGTACACACAGCTCCTTTTGGCGTCGGTACCAGACGCGAACCCGATCGTGGAACGACAGCGCAAGGTTCCACTGATAGCGGGCGAAATTCCAAGCCCGACTAACCCGCCGTCCGGCTGCCGTTTCCGGACACGGTGCCCGCTCGCGGTTGATGCTTGCGCGCAAACGCCGCCACTGCACACGACCGTGTCGCCGGCGCATACTGCCGCCTGCATTTTTGCCAAGGAACTTTACGCCGGCCACGTGAGTGCGATTCAACTGCCCGCGTGACGGGGATTGGCGAAAAACAGTGCCGGCCTCGCGGGGCCGGCGCTTTTTTCGCTCCTCTGCGTCAGCGCCTGCGTGCGGACGCGTGCGAGAGCATCGCGGTCGTCCCCCGTTGGACCAGCGGCCCATCGACCTTGATCGTCATGGGACGCGGCCTTTTTCCATGGATCGCCATATCGATCAGAATTTCCGCCGCCTTCTGGCCCATTTCATAGTTCGGCAGCACCAGCGTCGAGAGTGGCGGATGCGTGTAGCGCGCAAGTTCCTGATCGTCGTAGCCCATCACCGACAGGTCCTCTGGCACGCGCAGCCCGCGCTCGGAAGCTGCCTCCAGCACGCCGATCGCCATCAGATCGTTGCCGCAGAAGATCGCGGTCGGGGGATTTTCCATGGCGAGCAGATCGAGGCCCGCCTCGTAGCCGCGTAGCGGCAGCCAGTCGCCGTCGCGCACCAATGCCTCGTCGAAGGCGACGTCGGCCGTGGCGAGCGCCTGCTTGTAGCCCTTGAGGCGGTCGAACGCGGCGTCCATCCACGGTTCGCCGTTGATGAAGCCGATGCGTCGATGTCCGAGGGAGGTCAGATGCGCCGTTGCCGCGAAGCCGCCGGCGACCTCTCCCGGCACGATCGCCATATGCTGGCGCGGCTCGGCATAGCAGTTCAACAGCACAGTCGGAATGTTTGCGAGTTCGGGCGGGACGCTGACCTTGCGGGTGAAGATGGTCGCGTAGATGACACCGGCGATCGCCGGGTCACGCAAAACGGCGCGCAGCACCGCGCTCTCCAGGTCAGGGTTGGAACGGGTCGCGTGGGCGGAGACGAGCAGGCCCTGCTCGAATGCATAGTCGCGAATCCCGTCGAGGCTGACGACCGGATGCGGGCTCGTGGAGATCTCATCGACGATGAAAGCGATCGTATCCTTCTCGATCGCGGGCGCCTGGGCAAGATCCTGTCTTGTGTTGGGCAGCCTGTAGCCGATCTTTTGCGCTGCCTCGCGCACGCGCGCCCTGGTTTCAGCCGAAATGCGGGCGCCGGACATTTCGTTGAGAACGAGGGACACGCTCGATTGCGACACGCCGGCGATGCGCGCCACGTCCGTCATCGTCGGCCGGCCACCGCTCGCTTCCTTCCGCGTCACGTTGCGTCCGTTGTCTTTTGCCATTTCGGTCCCCTGCCGGCGCTGCAGCGCCGCATTGATTTTTTGCAAGTGCTAATAACTTTAGCCTTGACTGCTAATATTATTAGCGCAAGGTTTGCCCATGTGAAGCACAAAGTGCTCGCATCCGGTAGAGGAGTACCGGCAAACCGGGAGGAGAACTCACGATGAACAGGATTTCACGTCGCGCCTTCATGCTTGCCGCTACGGCGGCCGGCGCAATCGCCGTTGCCGGCACGGTCGCCTTCGCTGAGCTGCCGACGCTGGCACAGAAGGAAACATACAAGGTCGGCTTCGCACAGACGGAGTCCAACAATCCCTGGCGCATCGCCCAGACCAACAGCATGAAAGCCGAAGCTGAAAAGCTCGGCCATCAGCTGGTCTACACCGATGCCGCGGGATCCGCCGCCAAGCAGGTGGCCGACGTCAACTCGATGATCGCACAGGGCGTCGATCTGATCTTCCTCGCACCGCGCGAAGAAAAGCCCCTGATCCCGGCGGTCATGGCCGCCAAGAAGGCCGGCATTCCCGTCATCCTGCTCGACCGTAGCGTCGACCCGGCGCTTGCAAAGGCCGGGGAGGACTATGTCACATTCATCGGCTCGGATTTCATCGAGGAAGGAAAGCGCGTTGCCGAGTGGCTGGTCAAGAATGCCAACGGCAAATCCAAGATCATCGAGCTTGAAGGGACAACCGGCTCATCACCCGCCAATGACCGCAAGAAAGGCTTCGACGAGGCCATCAAGGCGGCAGGTGGTTTCGAGATTGTTGCCTCGCAGACGGGCGATTTCGCACGCGACAAGGGCAGGCAGGTCGCCGAAGCCCTGCTGCAGGCACATCCCGACGCCGATATCGTCTATGCGCACAACGACGAAATGGCGATCGGCGCCATTGCCGCCATCGAAGCGGCCGGCAAGGTTCCGGGCAAGGACGTGCTGGTCCTGTCGATCGACGGCGGCAAGGAGGCGGTTCAGGCCGTGATCGATGGAAAGATCGCGGCGGTCGTCGAATGCAACCCGCGCTTCGGGCCTAAGGCTTTTGAGACGATGCTGCGCTATGCCAAGGGTGAGAAGATCGATCCCTGGGTCATAAACGAGGACAAGTTCTACGACTCGTCCAACGCGGCGGCCGAACTCGCCAACGCTTACTGACACCTGCCTTATCCCGGCCGGCGCGGCAATGCCGCTCCGGCCATTGGCGCGATGCAACGAAAGCTCGGCGTGATACAATCAGCTATGCCCAGGCGGCAATTGTCGGCGGTCGGCGGCAGAAGACAGATCGGCATCCGGAGGGACTAATGCTTCTGTCCATGCAGGGCATTTCCAAGTCGTTCAATGGCATTCCCGCGCTGCGCTCGGCGTCGCTCGAAGTGGGCGAAGCCGAGGTGATGGCGCTTGTCGGGCAGAACGGCGCCGGCAAGTCGACACTGATCAAGATTCTCACCGGCGCCTACCGGCGGGACGAGGGGTCGATCGTCTTTGGCGGAAACGAGGTCTCTTTCTCGATGCCTGCGGAGAGCCAGGCCCAGGGTATCGCGACCATCTACCAGGAGATCAACCTCGCGCCGCAACGTTCCGTTGCCGAAAACATCTATCTGTCGCGCGAGCCGCGCCGGTACGGCTTGATCGATCGCCGGGCAATGCGAGAGGGTGCCACTGCGGTCCTTAGAACCTTCAACCTGGAGATCGATGTCGAGGCGCCGGTCGCGCGCTTCAGCGCCGCCACCCGTCAGATGGTGGCGATCGCCCGGGCCGTCACGCAAAACGCGCGGCTGGTCATCATGGACGAACCGACCTCGTCTCTCGATGAGCGGGAAGTGGCCATTCTTTTCGAGACGATCCGAACGCTGAAGCGCCGCGGCGTCTCGGTCATCTTCATCGGCCATCGTCTCGACGAGCTCTACCGGATCTGCGACCGCGTCACTATCATGCGTGACGGGAAGACCGTCGCCACGAGCGCAATGGCGGACATGCCCAAGCTGGCCCTGGTGCGGCACATGCTGGGAAAGGAGCTTGCGGCTTTCGAGGCGATCGCGAAGGACGCCGACGAGAGCACGCAGAGATCCGTGCGATTGTCGGTAGAGAATGCCGGCTCCGGCGTCCGTGTCCGCGATGTCAGCCTTACGGTTCGCGAAGGGGAAATCTCAGGCCTTGCCGGCTTGCTCGGCTCCGGCCGAACAGAAACCGCGAACCTGATCTTCGGCGCCGATCGGATGGAACGCGGCGAAATCCGCTACGATGGCGAACCGCGCTCGTATCGCCAGCCCGCGGACGCCATCGCCGACGGCATTGGGCTCGTTTCCGAAGACCGGAAGGTCGACGGCATCATCCCCGACATGAGCATCCGCGAAAACATGACGCTCGCGCTTTTGCCGAAACTGAACCGCGCCGGCATCATCGACCATGCACGCCAGGACGAAATCGTCGAGCGCTATATCTTGGCGCTCGGGATCAAATGCGCCTCGCCCGACCAGCCGATCAAGGAACTTTCCGGCGGCAACCAGCAGAAGGTCCTGCTGGGCCGATGGCTCTGCACGGATCCGAAGCTCTTGATCGTCGACGAGCCGACCCGCGGCATCGACATCGGCGCGAAATCGGAAATCCTCCGCCTCTTGCGTCGGCTCGCCGATGAAGGTCTGGGGGTCCTGATGATTTCGTCGGAACTCGAGGAACTGTTGGCCGCAGCCGACCAGGTTACCGTCCTCAGCGACGGAACCTCGGTTGCCGTCCTCCCGCGCAAGGACTTGAGCGAGGCGGCGCTTTTCGCCGCCATGGCGCACCAGGTGGAATAGCATGACGACGATCGAAACGCAGGCCGGCGCAAACACCGTCCCCTCGGGCAAACGTTTCTTCAGTTTGGCCGGGCGCTACGGCACATTCGCCGCCTTCCTTGCGCTGATCCTGTTCAACGTCGTCTTCACGCCGAACTCCCTGTCGCTGCAGACGCTCAACGTCAATCTCACCCAGGTTGCGACCATCGTGATCGTCGCGATCGGCATGACGTTGGTGATCGCCACCGGCGGCATCGATCTCTCCGTCGGCTCGCTGATGGCGATTGCCGGCGCCCTTGCACCGATGATCTTCATGGGAACGCTCTTTCCGATTGCCAACATGCCGGTCGCGGTGGCGCTTGCGCTCGTTATGCCGGTCGCCGTCACCGGACTGCTCGGTCTGTTCAACGGCTTTCTGGTCACCCGCTTTGCGATCCAGCCGATCATCGCGACGCTCGTGCTCTTTATCGCCGGCCGCGGCATCGCGCAGGTCATGACCAACGGCAACCTGCAGGTTTTCAGGAACGAAGGTTTCCAGTTCATCGCGATGGGACGCGTCGCCGGCATTCCCGCGCAGGTGATCCTGATGGCGGTGATCGCGGCGATAGCCTGGGCGGCGATCCGCTACACGGTCTTCGGGCGGCAGATCATCGCGGTCGGCGGCAACGAGAAGGCAGCCCGGCTAACCGGCATTCCCGTGCACCGCGTCAAGCTCTTCGTCTACATGATCAGCGGCGCGCTTGCGGGGGTTGCCGGCCTGATCGTCGTCGCGCGCAATTCCGCGAGCGACGCCAACCTCGTCGGTCTCGGCATGGAGCTCGATGCGATCGCCGCAGTCGCCGTCGGCGGCACGCTGCTGACCGGAGGCCGGGCGAATATCATCGGCACGGTGATCGGCGCGCTGGTCATCCAGCTCGTGCGCTACACCCTGCTTGCCAACGGTGTCCCCGACGCCGCCGCGCTGATCGTCAAGGCGGCTCTGATCGTGCTTGCGGTGTTCATCCAGCAGCGCGCCGGAAAGTCGTGAAGGAGGTATCGATGAACGCGTTGCTCAAGGCTCTTGCGCTCAGATCTCCCGGCGACATGGCTCGTCTCGGCGTCATCCTGGCGCTGCTCGGCCTGATCCTGTTCGGAGCGCTGCGCTACGACAATTTCCTGTCTCAATACAACATCCTGAGCTTCCTGCGTTACAACTCGATGTTCGCCCTGATCGCGCTCGGCATGGCCTTCGTCATCATGACCGGCGGCATCGATCTCTCCGTCGGCGGCGCGGCGGCCATGGCGAGCGTTATCGCGGCGCTGTTGTCGCCCCATCACTGGGCGGCAGGTCTTTTCGGCGGTATCGCGGCGGGCCTTGCCGTCGGCGCGCTCAACGGCTTCATCGTCACCGCCATGCGCATCCAGCCCTTTATCGCGACGCTCGCGACCATGCTTGCGGCCTACGGGACCGCCTTGCTGCTTGCCGGCAATCAGTCGGTTTCGGTTTCCTACGACAGCGGCTTCACGGAGATTGGCCAGGGCGATTTTTTGGGCTTTCCCATCCCGGCCTGGATTGGCCTTCTCGCCTATATCGCCGGATGGCTGGTGCTGGAGCGCCTGCCCATCGGCCGTCACATGCTGGCGATCGGCGGCGGCGAGGCGACGGCTGCGCTGATGGGTCTCAAGGTCAGGCGAACGCTCATCGCCGTCTATCTCGGCTCCGGCGCGCTGGCGGGGCTTGCCGGAGTCATACTTGCTTCGCAGTTCGGCGCCGGTCAGCCTACCGAAGGTGTCGGCTGGGAACTCTTTGCGATCGCCTCCGTGGTGGTCGGCGGCACGCTTTTGACCGGCGGCTCCGGCTCCGTCGGCGCGACGCTGGCGGGCGCGCTGCTGCTGGCGATGGTGTTCAACATCCTGAATTTCGAGAACGGCCTCGGGTGGATTTCGCTTTCCGCCTATTGGCAATCCGTCATCCGGGGCGGCTTTCTACTCATCGTCGTTGTCCTTCAGGCACGATTAATGTCGCGCCGAGAGGAAAAGGCATGAGGCGTGGTCGAGACCGACGCTCCGCGCCGGGGAGACCCGAAACGAAGAGGAGATGCAATGCAAACGGCAAATACACACGAAGCTGACTTTGATTTCGCTGCGGCCGTCGAAACCCTGCAGCGGGACGGCGTCACCGGGCTGAAAGGTGCCTTCTCGCGTGAATGGGCGGAGGCGATGCGCGAGGACATGATGACAGCGTTCTGGTCCGCCATTCAGCGGCCGGGCGGCGCCGTCGGTCGTGGCCCGCGGCGTTGGTATGTCGAGATACATCCGCAGGATTTTTCCGGCTTCGTCGATCTCGTTACCCACCCCTTTGTCGTCGGCATGTGCGAGGCGGTTCTCGGCCCCGACTACCAGATCGTCGAAATCGGTTTCGACGTGCCGTTTCAAGGCGCCAAATACCAGCCGTGGCATCGCGACTTCCCTTCGCCGCCCGACACCTATGTCGAGCATCGCATCACTTCGCTTGCCTTCAACCTGACGGGCGTCGACGTCACCGAGGACATGGGCCCGTTCGAGGTCGCTCCGGGCACACAATGGCTCGACGGTCGCGAATGGAAACACGAGATGTTTCCGCCCAAGGAAGAGTGGCCCGAGTTTCAGAAGCTCGCGACCCGCAAATATCCGAAGCTCGGCGATATTTCGTGCCGCTCCGCGCTCACCATCCATCGCGGGACGGAGCACGGCTCGCCGATCGCCCGCCCCGTCATGGTTCTCGGCGCCGACGCACCCGGCGCAGGCCACGCGGAATTGCACGACATGATGGTGACCAAGGACTATTACGACGCCCTGCCGGAGGCGGTGAAGAAACATCTGGTGTGCAGGGTTGTCGAAGAGTTGATCCCGGTCACTCAGAAGCATGATATCGAAGGTTTGGTGATGGGTTCGACACCGACCTGATCGCCTTGCAACACGCAGCGCCGCGCGCCTTATCAGACGAGCGCCTTGAGGGCTTGGCGACTTCAACGGGCGATCGCGTGGTGCCCGTTTACGGACGCTGCGCGCCGTTCGTCTTCACATAGATCGAATAGAGCGACTGGGTGGCGGTGATGAAGAGGCGGTTCTTCTTCGGGCCGCCGAAGGTGAGGTTCGATACCGTCTGCGGCACCAGGATCTTGCCGAGCAGCTTGCCATCCGGTGCAAAGCAATGGACTCCGTCGGCCGCGCTGCACCACAGGTTCCCGACAACGTCAAAGCGGAAGCCGTCCGGATTGCCGCTGTCGATGGAGCAGAAATAGCTGCCGTTGCCCAGTGTGCCATCTCCGGCCACATCGAAAACTCGGATATGGCTCGGGACCTCATGCTCGGCCGATCCGGAGTCGGCGATATAGAGCCGCTTTTCATCTGGCGAGAAGGCGAGGCCGTTCGGCTGGATGAAATCGGTGACCACGGCGACGATTGCGCCCGACACGGGGTCGATGCGATAGACGTTACGCGTCTCCTGTTCGGGCTCTGCCTTGTGGCCTTCATAGTCCGAGATGATGCCGTAGGTCGGGTCGGTGAACCAG
The DNA here is from genome assembly GCF_029714365.1 of Sinorhizobium terangae. NCBI lineage: Bacteria > Pseudomonadati > Pseudomonadota > Alphaproteobacteria > Hyphomicrobiales > Rhizobiaceae > Sinorhizobium > Sinorhizobium terangae. Next base: position 2,039,390 of record NZ_CP121660.1, on the reverse strand, counting down.
ATCGAGCCGTCGGAGCGCACGACAACGTCATTTGGCGAGTTCAGCCGCTTGCCCAGGTAGCTGTCGGCGAGCACGGTAATGCGGCCGTCATATTCGGTGCGCGTCACGCGCCGCCCTCCGTGTTCACAGGAGATCAGCCGGCCCTGAAGGTCACGCGTATTGCCATTCACATAATTGGAGGGTGAGCGGAAGACCGAGGCGTGCCCTTCCGGCGACCAGCGCATCATCCGGTCGTTTGGAATATCGCTCCAGATCAGACAATTGAGGTCGGAAAACCAGACCGGCCCTTCCGCCCAACGGCAGCCGCGATAGAGCTCTTCCAGCGCGGCGCTGCCAACGATCAGGGAAATAAAACGTTCGTCGCGGATGTCGTAAAGCGGGTTTTCGGCCAAAGCGCTATTCCTCCCACGTCCTGCTGCCATTTCGCAGCGTCAAATCACACGGGGCCCACCGGCCCGGCTGCGCACAGCGATTGTGTCTGAGGAGTATCAATCTCATTGCTGACACTCAAGCAAGCGCGCGTGCGCCGCGCTCACTCATGGATATCTTTTTCCCCAGATGGTCGTCATGACTTCGAAGCCAGAGCAGTCGCCTCCTGTCTGATGAGCCGCCAGCGTTCCAACTCGAGCATGGCATCGGGGAGGGCGCGGTGGGGCCTTGTCGCTGGCTGCGTACGCGCCGTGACCGCTGACACGATTTCAGCAACGACCGTCTCGGCTACGTCGCGACCAAGCACAGCTCTCGCGGCGTCGGCAAAGGCGTCATCGGACACGTTGAGCCGAAGAGCATGCCGCGGAAAACCCGCGGCTCGCAGGAGCACGCTGAGCCACTTGCCATCCCAGGACGGCGCGCTCGCATACAACCGGTGGCCGGACAGGCTCTCCACCATTTCGGCCGCGATGATGTCGACGGATACACCCTCCGTCTCGAGTTGGCTTCTCGATATCCCGTGCACGGCTTCAGCCTCCGCGGCCCAATCGTCCCATGCGGCAGCCGGGCGGATAAGGCTCGTCCGCGCGTCGCCATTCTCGAACACCCAGGCGACTTCAATCGGAAAGCTGTTTTTCGCAAGCGACGATGCTTCGAAGTCCAGGAACACGATCATTCAAGCTACCTAGAGCCGTCTTGGCGCATGCATCCCCGCATTAAGCCCAACCGGCGCGGCTCGGTCAGGGCACGCAACTGAGCACATCGCTTTCCGGTTCGATCAACCATTTCCGCAAATGATGGTGGCGAGGGAACCCAAGAGGCCATCAAATGGAAATGTGCTTCACGCCGGCTGTTGCAAGCGCTTGATCATCGACAGCATAGTCAAAGTAGTGCGCAGGATACGCGGCGAGCTGGGGAAGCACCTCCCGCCAGTCCCGGTCTTGCGTCGCTGCGATCAGCCAGCGCACGGCGCGCCCGACTCCTTCTGCATAGGTTGCTGTGCTCGGAACAGAAGAGGCGCAGACGATCGGCTTTTCGACCGACCACGGCGTTACGCCGCGGGTCGGAGGATAGGGCACGTCGGGAAGCCCCAGAAGATCGGCATGCCGGTCCATGGAATCCATGATCGCGCGAGCAATTTCAGCGACCGTCGGCGCGTCGGCGTCCACGACGTTCAGCACCTGCGACTGGTCGGAGTTCAGCGAGAAACACACCGCCTCAGCGATCGCCTGCGTCGAGGTCGTCTGAAACCGGCTACGCCCGCCATAGGCAAGCGGGATGCGCCTGCGACCATCGAGCAGACGCTTTACGAACCACCATTCCCTCGCGTGCTTGCTGTAAGGCCCGTGGATCGCGCAGGGTCGCAAGATCGTGACCTTAGAGCTCGCTCCATGCAGGATACGACGTTCGATCGCGGCTTTCTCGTTGAATAGGTCTGTGGTCCCGGTTCCACCGTGCGGTGATTCTCGTAGATCGGCACCGGAAAGGCGGGAAAGCCGCACTGACTTGCCTCGTCGAGCGTCCGGCCCTGCGCGTCGCAGTAAACGCTGGCGCTGGAGATCACAGCCAGGCGCCCGAAATTATCCTGTAGCTCCAGCAACTGATCGGCATGTCGTTGGTCAAAGGCGATGCAGTCGAGTAGAAGATCCGCTCCGCCCGAAAGCGCTTTGCGAAATGCATCGCGGTCCTCGCGATCTACGCCAACGTGCTGCCACGGACCAGAGATTGGCGGCGGCGCTCGACTGACCAGCCGAACCTCCCAACCGTCGCGGGCGAGGCGCTCCGCCACGGCAAGCCCGATCTGACCGGCCCCTCCGATGATGGAAGCAGTGGACATGACCATATGATTTCATACTGCGGGATTGGCGTCCATGCATGGTAGTTCCGATTGTCGTTATCATGCGGAAGCGGTCGTGAGCTTGCGCCGTGTTATCCTTGGACACGGCGCAGCACCCGCTCGAGCGCATCGGTCAGCACCCGTGTTCCGCCGCGGTCGAAATCTTCGAAAACCTGCTCGTTCAAGCCGCCTGGCGTCGAAAACTCACGCCTTAAAATGTCCAATGGCGTTTGATCGGCGCTGACCGCTGTCTGCGCCAGACTGGCAAAGAGCGGCGCCAGATAGCTACGTGCCTTCTCGCGGGCCATACCCTTCTCAGCCAGCCAATCGGTCGTGCGATCAAGGATGCCGAAGTAGGTTCCCATCAGGGAACTGGCGACGGCGAGCAGGTCATATTCGTCCTTCGTCTCGCATTCCACTGCACGGCCGATCGCGGCGAAGATCGCGGCAATCCGGGAGTTGGGCGGGTAGATCGCGGTAACGCCTTGCCGATCGGCGACGAAGGGGAGCGGGATCGCCTGGGTGAGTTCGACCTCTTCCCCGATCCAGGTCACGAGCTTCGAACGATCCGTTGCCGCGATGACGCTGACGATGGTCTGGCCCTGCCGGAACGCCAGTCCGCCGATAACCTCTTCCGCGATCTGCGGCCGGACGGCGAGAAACAGGATGTCGGTGTTATCGACGACTTCCTGATTGTTCTTGGCGATCCGCACCGACGGAAACCGGCCCGCGAGCCGCGCGGCGGTCTCGCGGTTGCGCGGCGAGACGAGGATCTCCGCGACATCAAGATCGGAGCCGGCGATACCCGTTACCATCGCCTCGGTAATCGCACCTGTGCCAACGAAACCGATACGCATCTATTCCGCTGCCTTTCGCCGCCCGAGTGAGACGCCCGTCGTGTAGTTCTCGCGCATGAAGTCGATGAAGTTCTGCTGGAATTGGCGCGTGTGGGCGTGGGCCAGCTCGTCGGCGAGGTCGACGTTCTTCGCCCGGATCGCCTCGAGCATCTGGTTGTGCTCGTCGGTCAGGAGATAGCCTTCATGTGTCCGCTCCAGATATTCGAAATGCAAGTGCAGCATGCGCTGGCCCTGGTTCAACAGCCGCTCGTAGAACGAAGCAAGGTAGAGATTCTTGCCGGCATGGGCGATCGCCAGGTGGAATTGCTTGTTCGCTTCCGACATCTGCAGGTGGTTGCCGGTTTTCACGGCCGCCTCGAATTCCTTCTGCCGCCTGGCGATCGCCTTCAGATCGGCGTCGGAGATGTCGGTGCCAAACACGTTACCTTCGAATCCACCTTTCCAAACGTCCTCCTTTTCAGCCCATTGAGCACGGTTCAGGAGTGCCGGTTTCTTTTGCATGCATGTTCCTCTTGATGTCTCGAAACCTCTTCAACATGACAATGCTTCCTAAAGGTACGTTGAGGTCAACGGCTGATTTCAACGTTCCGGTCACTTGGTCGGAATTCCAGTCGCTGCGTGCCTCCGCCGCCAATTTGAGGCTTCTGAGGTAAAGCCGAGTCCCACAGGAGCCGCCACCTGAGGTGAAGGTCCACATCGGGGCCTGGCTGCCGAGCGGTTGACAGAGGGGATGCAGGTGGGCGCGGGATGGCTTGAGAACTGTGGCTCCGCGGCGACCGCAAGATTTTATCAGGAAAGAGATCGGGTCGGGCGGAGCTCTTCACATCTTGATGGGGAGAAGGCCATCGCAGCTTCCAAGAGGCACCTGACGGCCTCTCAGGCGGGAAGTATCGCCGCAGCCGCAGGCGTCTCGAGATGCGTTCCATGCATTTCTCGCCCCGCTATCTCGGTCGAGAGCAATTGTTGTTGGACGAGTTTCGGAGGGGACTTACCACAGGACTCGCCACCCTCTGACTACAGCGCCGCGCGTCTTTTCAGACGCACAAAGGACGCTGTAGCCCTTTGAGAAATCATGCTGTCTCATGCATGTCGCCCAAAAGTATGCAGCCGTGTCGGGACAGCGACATGCAAGAAAGCCATGGCCTAACGCGTCGCATCAGTCCGATTGAACGCGACGCGCTTCAGGCATGCGACTGTGGGTGGCGATAGTCCCAGACAGCCCAGGCCGACAGTGCCGCGACGAGCACGCCAAGAATGACGTGTGTCCACATCGCGTTCATGTTTGCCATAAAGCCGAGCAGCCAGGGAGAAACGATCAGCCAAAGGCCGATCACCATGTTCACCCATTCCTCCCATTCTGCGAAGGCTGAAAGCGCAGCAATCGCCAGCGCGCCGAGTACGATGCCGGCGATCCAGGCATTCCAGGTCGGCACGGCGTCAACCGCAAAACCGATGACCCAGGGAGAGAGGAACAAGCACACCCCAAGGACCAGGTTGGCCCAGTCCTGAGCCCTTTTTCCCGCAATGAGAGTGTTTGGCATGACAACCTCCACGTATGAAGTTTGGCCAAAGCGTCACCCTCGCGTGCGCCTGACGTTTCAGCTCCGCTGCATCGGTCGCACGGTCGCTGTAACGCTTTGAATTGCTAGGTTAATTTTACGCTCAAATCGAGCTCAATTCAAGAATCCCGCAACCCACGGATTTTATGGATTGTTCACCCGAAACCCGCGGCTCAGTTCCCTGATACCGTGGTTGACGTGTTTGTCCCGGCGGATAACCATCGCCAGCGAGCACAGCGGCCGCACCGTTCAGAGACTCGCCAACTTCCTCAGGTCGTCGATCGCGCCCGGAGCCGCGGCGAGAACGGCGGCGCCCTTGGTCAGACGCTCGCCCGCGACGGGGAAGGACAGGTATCAGCCGCCCGCTGATGATGGCAATGCCGAACTCCTTGAAGCCGATTGACCACATCGCCCAGCCGGCCGAGCGATCGCCCGGGAGGCGGTGACATGGCTCGGCAAGGAGAGCGCGGAAGATCCTTCCGCGCCAAATCATCGGTTTGACTGAACGCCGATCTCGCCTGGCGCTCCTCCGTCTGTGGCGGGTAGGCTCCGCAAATTCCGAACGCGCCGGCTGGCAATCGCGATCTAACGGGCGCATGCTGGCCGCTATCGCCCTCGATGATTGGCGATGTGAGCGCGCCGTCGCACTCTTCGCTGCTCGAGGGCGGTCTTCGGAATACTGCGTGTTTAAATCGGAGCCGATTTAAACATGCAGCAATTCAGAGTGCTGCAGCGACCGTTCTGCGCCTGAAAAGGCGCACGGCGCTGCAGGATCAATCAGAACCCGAGGAGGTTGCTGTGAGCGGGCACGTCTACAAGAAGATAGAGTTGATCGGAAGTTCAGAGGCCTCGGTTACCGACGCCATCGAAACGGCGATTTCACGCGCCTCGAAAACCATGCGCAATCTCGACTGGTTCGAGGTCGACCAGATTCGGGGGCAGATCGTCAACGGGGAGGTGGCGCATTATCAGGTCGTTATGAAGGTGGGCTTCCGCCTCGATGATTGATGCGCGCGGCCGATGGCATCCGGTGCCGGCGACCCTTGCTTAAAAGAGGGCCCTCCCCAACCCAACAAGGGGGGAGGGGCTTACGATGCAGCGCCCGCTCCGTCTCGGCCCTGACGGTTCCATGGTTTGAGGGTGCTGGAAATTGGCACCTGCGTTGGCCGCGCGTGCCAAACTCCTCCCCCCTTGTGGCCCCTTGTGGGGAGGGGTCTCGATTTCGGACGTACCGTAGCCGGTCCCCTTCCTTTACATTTCGGCTTCTCATGCGCACACTCCCGCCCCAGGAAGGCGTTCCGTTGGGAGGCGGTCATGTTTTCACATTCCGACCATATCCGCGAAATCGAGCGCGTCGGCCGTGGCCTTCCGAGCAGTCGCGACGATATGGTCGTCAAATCCTGGCGGCGCTGCCTGGAACATCACCGCCTCGACCCGGCGCAGGCTTGCGAGGCCTATATCGTACCGGAGACGCGGCTCAAGGAGCATCGCCAGCAATCGGAAGACCTGATCACCATCGCCCGCTCCGGTCTCGAGCATCTGTTCCGGCAGGTGGCGGGGCAGAACTATGTGCTCCTGCTCTCCGACCGGCAGGGCGTGACCGTCGAGTTCCTTGGCGACCCGCTCTTCAACAACAGCCTTCGCAAGGCGGGCCTCTATCTCGGTTCCGAATGGTCCGAATGGCGCGCCGGAACTTGCGCCGTCGGCGCCTGCATCGAGACGGGCGAGGCGTTGACGATCCATCAGACCGACCACTTCGACAACACGCACACGCCGCTCTCCTGCACGGCGGCGCCGATCTACGACATCCACGGCGAACTTTCGGCCGTCCTCGACATCTCGCTGTTGAGCTCACCGATCCTGAAGGCAAGCCAGAACCTGGCGCTTCATCTCGTCACCGCCAGCGCAAGGCGGATCGAGCTCGCCAATCTCATGGCTCAGGCTCGGCACCAATGGGTGCTGCGTTTCTCGCGCTCGCCGGAATTCCTCGACGTCGATCCGGAGGCGGCGATCTCGATCGATGGTCTTGGGCGGATTGCCGGCATGACCCATGGCGGGGCGAAGATCCTCGCCCGATCGACCGGGCTTGACTGGCGTGATCCGCGCCAGCTCATCGGCGAGCCGGTATCGCGCTTCCTCGACCTGGAGATCGACGACCTTCCCGAGCTCACGCGCCGCCGGCCGACGCAGGAGCGGCTCGTTTTCGCCCGCGACGGCAATGCGCTCTTTGCCCATGCCATCGAGCCGCATTCCGGCATCCGCGCGCCGGGCGTCTCGCGCGCCCAGATCCCGCCGCCGCTGCGCCGGCTCGGCGGCGATGCGCCCGAAATCGTCGCATTGCAGGCAAAGGCCGCGAAACTCGCCCGCACGGGGCTGCCGATCCTCATCCAGGGCGAGACCGGGACGGGCAAGGAATACCTGGCGCGCGCCATCCACGAGGGCAGCGGCCTCAACGGCCGATTCGTCGCCATCAATTGCGCGGCAATCCCCGAGCAACTGATCGAGAGCGAGCTCTTCGGCTATCTGCCGGGCGCCTTCACCGGCGCGTCCGCCAAAGGCCGCAAGGGCCTGATCGAGCAGGCGGACGGCGGCACGCTTTTTCTTGACGAGATCGGCGACATGCCTCTTGGACTGCAAAGCCGCCTGCTCCGGGTGCTGGCCGAGCGCGAAGTGCTTCCGGTCGGAGGCACGGTGCCGCGACCGGTCCAGATCAGGATCGTTTCGGCCTCGCATCGGCCGTTGCAGGCGCTGGTCTCGCAAGGCGCCTTTCGAGAGGATCTCTATTACCGGCTGAACGCTGCAACGCTCTCGGTCCCGCCGCTGAGAGACAGACGGGATTTCGACTGGGTGCTGGAGCAGATCCTGAAGCGGCATTCCGGTGCTCAAGGTGATCTGGCGTTCTCTCCGGCCGCGTTGGTCGCCCTCAAGGCGCATGATTGGCCGGGAAACATTCGCGAACTCGACAACGCCGTCGCGGTTGCGGCGGCGCTAGCCGAAGGCTCTGTCATCGAAGTTTGCGATCTTCCGGACTATCTCGTAGCGAAGATCGAGCCGGACGAGGCTGGCAATGCGGGGACGGCGTTGAGCCTGATGCTCGACGCCTGCAACTGGAACATTTCCGAGGCGGCCCGCCGTCTAGGCCTCGATCGCTCGACGGTGCATCGGCAGATCAGGCGCTATCACCTGAAGCCGCATCGGTAAGAGTGGCGTCACCCGATCCTGGAGGGCACCTGCAACAGGTCGGGCGCCTCACTTGTGGCGACTGCATCGAGGCGTGCAACAGTCCTAATTCCTCCTGTTCCTGAAAACATTGCGGTTTTCCTGGCTGCGACGCTTGGCACGGCCATTGCACATCGCTGTTCGACTGCAGCGGCAGCGCTGCGCAGAAGCACCCTCGCCGGCGGATGAGGAGTCGCCCGCGAGCCAGGCCAAACGAAGAGGAGGAGATCTCATGCTTGAAGAAAGTCCCAGCACCCGCATCGACAGCGCGCTCGCCAAGCTCGGCAGGGCGATCGAACAGGGCGATATCGAGGCCGCCGTCAACCTGTTCCAGGCGGATTGCTACTGGCGCGACCTCGTCACGTTTACCTGGAACATCAGGACGATGGAGGGGCGGGACCAGATCCGCGACATGCTGACGAGCCAGCTCGCAGTGGTGAAGCCGGCGCAGTTTCGTCAGGACGCGAACGAACAGGCGAGCGGCGCAGACGGCGTAACCGACGGATGGTTCGAATTCGAGACGGACGTGGCGCGGGGCTACGGCCATATCCGGTTGAAAAACGGCCTGATCTGGACGCTTCTCACGACGATGACAGAGCTTAAAGGGTACGAGGAGCCGAAAGGCCTCAGGCGACCACTCGGCGCCGAGCATGGTCACGACCCCAATCGCCGGACGTGGAAGGAAAAGCGCGAGCGGGAGGCGGCCGAGCTCGGCTATGCGGCGCAACCCTATGTCGTCATCATCGGCGGCGGCCAGGGCGGCATCGCACTCGGCGCGCGGCTGCGGCAACTGAACGTGCCCGCGATCATCATCGAGAAGAACGAACGCCCGGGCGACAGCTGGCGCAGGCGCTACAAGTCGCTCTGCCTGCACGATCCGGTCTGGTACGACCATCTGCCTTACATCCCTTTCCCGGAGAACTGGCCGGTCTTCGCGCCGAAGGACAAGATCGGCGACTGGCTGGAGATGTATACCAGGGTGATGGAGCTCAACTACTGGGGCTCGACCACCTGCAAGTCCGCCAAGTACGACGAGGAGGCGAAGGAGTGGTCGGTGGTCGTCGAGCGCAACGGCGAGGAAGTCCTGCTTCGGCCGAAGCAGCTCGTGCTCGCGACCGGCATTTCGGGCAAGCCGAACATTCCGAAACTCAAGGGCCAGGACGTCTTCAAAGGCGAACAGCAGCATTCGTCTGAGCATCCGGGTCCGGATGCCTATCGCGACAAGAAGGTGGTCGTTATCGGCTCCAACAATTCCGCGCATGATATCTGCGCGGCGCTTTGGGAAGGCGGCGCCGATGTCACGATGGTGCAGCGTTCGTCGACGCACATCGTGCGTTCGGACACGCTGATGGATATCGGGCTCGGGGACCTCTATTCCGAGCGGGCGGTTGCCGCCGGCATGACGACGCGCAAGGCGGACCTGATCTTCGCATCGCTGCCCTATCGGATCATGCACGAGTTCCAGATTCCGCTTTACGAGAAGATGCGCGAGCGCGACGCCAAGTTCTATGCCGATCTGGAAAAGGCCGGCTTCATGCTCGACTGGGGCGCCGACGGTTCCGGCCTGTTCATGAAATATCTGCGCCGTGGGTCCGGCTACTACATCGACGTCGGCGCCTGCGATCTCGTCATCGACGGCAGCATCAAGCTGAAATCGGGCTCTGACGTCAGCCACCTGACGGAAGATGCCGTCGTCCTGAAGGACGGCACCGAAATTCCGGCCGATCTCGTTGTCTACGCCACCGGTTATGGTTCGATGAACGGTTGGGCGGCCGACCTCATCTCCAAGGAGGTCGCCGACAAGGTCGGCAAGGTCTGGGGCCTCGGCTCCGATACGCCGAAGGATCCGGGTCCCTGGGAGGGCGAGCAGCGTAACATGTGGAAGCCGACGCAGCAGGAGGCGCTCTGGTTCCACGGCGGGAACCTGCACCAGTCGCGGCATTATTCGCAGTATCTTTCACTGCAGCTGAAGGCCCGCTGCGAAGGCATTCCGACGCCGGTCTACGGTCTCCAGGAGCGTCATCACCTCGGTTGATTGGCGATGCTACAGCCTAACTGTCCAGATTGAGCGAAAGCTGTGCGCCGCCACGCTTCAGCACGGGCAGGGGCGGGCTCAATTGAATCCGCCCGAAGATCTGTCTGCGCCGTTCTTCCTCGCGCTCTCGCCGGACGCGAGAAGCAGCAACGACGGCCATGGCGCGGTTTATAACTTCTTCGGCATGGGTCATGATAGCACTCCGAATGTTCACGTTATGTTCTCATTCGGGAACCGCGTTGTCAACCGCCGTCTACAAGCCGCGCGTGAGAATGCCTATCCAGTGGAGCTTTGGTTCAACTTTTCTGGGCTGGTTCACAACCCGATTTACGGGTCCCGGCGAATCGCCGGGACCCGTCCCTCATATTTTTACGCACCGACCCGTACACCGGTACGGCCGATTCGACCCGGATCAGACGAGGTCGAAGCGATCGGCGTTCATCACCTTGTTCCAGGCTGCCACGAAATCGCGCACGAACTTCTTGGGCGAGTCCTGCTGTGCGTAGACTTCCGCGATCGCGCGAAGCACGGAGTTCGAACCGAAGACGAGGTCGACGCGGGTGCCGGTCCACTTCACCTCGCCGCTCTTGCGGTCGCGTCCCTCGTACACGCCCTGGGCATCCGCAGACGCCTTCCACTCCGTGCCCATGTCGAGCAGGTTCACGAAGAAGTCGTTGGTGAGCGTCCCGGGGCGGTTGGTGAAGACGCCGTGCTGGGACTGTCCGACATTCGCGTTCAGCACGCGCAATCCGCCGACGAGAACCGTCATCTCCGGGGCGGTCAGCGTCAGCAGCTGTGCCTTGTCGACCAGCAGCTCCTCTGCCGAAACGGCATATTGAGCCTTCTGGTAGTTGCGGAAACCGTCGGCGATCGGTTCGAGAACGGCGAAGGATTCCACATCGGTCTGCTCCTGCGATGCATCCGTGCGGCCCGGCGCGAAGGGAACTTCCACATCATGTCCGGCGGCTTTGGCTGCCTCCTCGATCGCGGCGGCGCCGCCGAGGACGATCAGGTCGGCGAGCGAAATCTTCTTGCCGCCGGGCTGCGCCTCGTTGAAGGTCTTCTGGATGCCTTCGAGAATCTCCAGCACTTTTGCGAGTTGGACGGGCTGGTTGACTTCCCAGTCCTTCTGGGGCTCAAGGCGGATGCGCGCGCCGTTCGCACCACCACGCTTGTCGGAGCCGCGGAAGGTCGAGGCCGACGCCCAGGCTGTCGAGACCAGTTCGGAGACGGAAAGGCCCGACGCGAGGATCTTGGCCTTCAGGCCGGAAATGTCCGCCGCGTCGACCAGGGGATGATCGACGGCGGGAACCGGATCCTGCCAGATCAGTTCCTCTGCCGGAACCTCCGGGCCGAGATAGCGCGAGCGCGGACCCATGTCGCGATGCGTCAGCTTGAACCACGCCCGGGCAAAGGCGTCAGCGAACTGATCCGGATTCTCGTAGAAGCGCCTTGCGATCTTTTCGTAGGCCGGGTCGGCCCTGATCGCAATGTCGGTGGTCAGCATGGATGGCGCGCGACGCTTCGAGGGGTCGTGCGCATCGGGTATCGAACCGGCGCCCGCACCATGCTTCGGTTGCCACTGATGCGCGCCGGCCGGGCTCTTGGTCAGTTCCCACTCGTAGCCGAACAGGTTCCAGAAGAAATTGTTGCTCCACTTCGTCGGCGTCGAAGTCCAGGTGACTTCAAGGCCGCTGGTGATGGTGTCGCCGCCTTTGCCGCTGCCGTAACCGCTCCTCCAGCCGAGGCCCTGCTCTTCGATGCCGGCGCCTTCGGGTTCCGGGCCGACAAGCGTGGCATCGCCCGCGCCGTGGGTCTTGCCGAAGGTGTGGCCGCCGGCGATGAGGGCGACGGTCTCCTCGTCGTTCATGGCCATGCGGGAGAAGGTCTCGCGGATGTCGCGGGCGGCCGCGATCGGATCGGGGTTACCGTTCGGTCCTTCCGGGTTGACGTAGATCAGGCCCATCTGCACGGCAGCAAGGGGATTTTCCAACTCGCGATCACCCGTGTAGCGCTTGTCACCGAGCCACTCGGTCTCCAAGCCCCAATAGATGTCTTCCTCCGGCTCCCAGACGTCGGCACGGCCGCCGCCGAAGCCGAAGGTCTTGAAGCCCATCGATTCCAGCGCACAGTTCCCGGCGAGAATCATCAGGTCGGCCCAGGAGATGCTGTTGCCGTATTTCTGCTTGATCGGCCAGAGCAGCCGCCGCGCCTTGTCGAGGTTGGCGTTGTCCGGCCAGCTGTTGAGCGGCGCAAAGCGCTGCGTGCCGGAGGACGCGCCGCCGCGGCCATCGCCGGTGCGGTAGGTGCCCGCGCTATGCCAGGCCATGCGGATGAGAAGCGGACCGTAATGACCGAAGTCGGCCGGCCACCAGTCCTGGCTGTCCGTCATCAGAGCATAGAGATCCTGTTTGACGGCATTCAGGTCGAGCTTCTTGAACTCCTCGGCATAGTTGAACGCCTCGTCCATCGGATCGGAGAGCGTCGAATTCTGGTGAAGAATTTTGAGGTTCAACTGGTTGGGCCACCAGTCGCGGTTCGACGTGCCGTGCACGACTGGGCAGCGGCCCGTTTTTTCGGCTTTTGCGTCCATCTTTGTCTCCCATTGCGATTGCGCGAATTTCGCTGGTTCGGTTTCATGGCCAGCGCGAGCGCCAGGCACATGGAATGTTCTCTGCTTGAGGCCCCTCTGGGAAAAGGCCCTCTGACAAAACAGCCTCGGGTACCTACGTTCTGAAGGGTCAGGACGCCGATAACCGTCCCGCCGTCGGAATTCGAGGCGGTGATGCGGCTGCATCTCCTCTGAAGCTTAATCACTCTAGCAAAAGGGTTCCATTAATTTAAGTTGGATTTCCTGATCGCTGCGATAAGGTGAAGTTATGATCAATTTCACACTCAAGCAGCTTCGCTATTTCGAGGCATTGGCGCGATACGGCCATTTCGGGCGCGCGGCGGATGCCTGCGCAATCTCTCAACCCGCATTGTCGGTGCAGATCAAGGAACTGGAGGAAGCACTGGGCACGGAGCTCTTTGAACGAGGCGCGCGCCAGGTGCGGCTCAGCAGTTTCGGAGAGGTGCTTGCCCAGCGCGTGCGCGACATCCTGCGCTTGGTCGATGAACTTGCCGACCTGGCGCGCGCCTCGCAGGACCGGCTGGCAGGACGGCTGCGGATCGGCGTCATTCCGACGGTCGCGCCCTACCTGCTGCCCAGGATTATAGGCAATCTCACCCGCATGTATGACGGGCTCGATATCAACGTGCGCGAGACGCTGACGTCGAAGCTGGTTCAGGACCTGTTGGAGGGCCGGCTCGACACAGCCATCGTGGCACTGCCGATATCCGAACCGTCCTTGACCGAGGTTGCGCTCTTCGAGGAGAATTTTGTGCTGGTTCGGCCGGATGACGACGATGGAAAGCCGGTGCCCAGTCGCGAAAGCTTGCGTGAAATGCGACTGCTTCTGCTTGAGGAGGGCCATTGCTTTCGCGACCAGGCCCTGTCCTTCTGCAATATGCGCTCGGCGCTGCCGCGGGAATTGCTGGACGGCAGCTCCCTGTCCACGCTGGTCCAGATGGTCAGCGCCGGCATCGGTGTCACGCTGATCCCGGAGATGGCCGTACCGGTGGAAACGCGCTCGGCGTCGGTGTCTGTTGCCCGCTTCGAGAGCCCCCAGCCCTCGCGCACGATCGGCATGATCTGGCGCAAGACGAGCCCCTTGGCCAAGCAGCTCCTGCAGATTTCAGAAGTCGTTCGCCAATGCGCGGATACGATGCCGGCGAGATCCGGATCGGCGATGAGAGCAGCGTCTGATTGAATCGTTGTTACGACTGCGATCACCGGGCGACGCCCCCTCTGCCCGGCAGGGCAGAGGGGGTGTCAACGCCGCCGCGTTCCAAATTTCCGCCGCTGCAGCATGATCCGATTGCGTTTGGATTGCGCCGATGCCCGGCCAGAGTGGCGGCCGGGCATCGGAGACTATGCGTTGAGCGATTTTGAGAACGGCATGACGCGGATCCGCTTGCCGAGCGCCTTGTAAGCGGCATTGGCAACGGCCGGGCCGATCGGCGGAACCCCAGGTTCGCCGATGCCGGAGGGCGGATTGGCCGAGGGCACGATATGAACTTCGACCTTCGGCATGGAGTCGATCCTGAGCGGCGTATAGACGTCGAAATTGCCCTGATCGACCTTGCCGTCCGTCAGCGTGATTTCCTCGCCCAGAATGGCGCCGAGCCCGAAGCCGATGCCGCCCTCGACCTGCGCGCGGACCTGGTCCGGGTTGATCGCCAGACCGCAATCAACGGCGGCGACCACGCGTTCGACCTTGATGCCGCCATTCCCGTCCGGCGATACCTCGGCGATCTGTGCCACCACGGAGCCGAAGCTTTCTGCGAGGGCGACACCGCGAAAGCGGCCTTCGGGCAACGGCTTCTGCCATTCCGCCTTTTCCGCCGCCAGCTTGAGCACGGTTGCGTGGCGCGACTCTGGCTCGAGCAAGGACAGACGGAATTCCACCGGATCGCGTCCCGCCGCTTCAGCTACCTCGTCGAGGAAGGTTTCGGCGGCAAAGGCGGTATGCGTGGAGCCGACCGAACGCCACCAGAGAACGGGAACACCGACGTCGGTGGTCGTGAGGCCGACTGTCTGGTTCGGGATGCCATAGGGCAGGTTGCTCGCCCCTTCGACCGACGTCGGGTCGACCCCGTTCTTGACCATCCCCTCGAACGCCGTCTTCGCCATGATGGACTGGCCGACGATGTGATTGTTCCAGGCGACGAGCTTTCCGTCCGCATCGATGCCAGCCTTGAGGGTGTGTACATAGGCGGGGCGATAGCGGCCCGCGCGCATGTCGTCCTCGCGCGTCCACTGCACCTTTACCGGGGCACGGAAGCCGATCGCCTTCGCCGCATGCACGGCCTCGACGACGACATCGCCGTCGAAGACGGCCCGTCGGCCGAAGCTGCCGCCCGACTTCATGACGTTCAGGCGGACCTTGTCGGGGGCGATCCCGGCGATCTCGCCGGCAAGCTTCTGGTAGACGTCCGGGAACTGGTGCCCGCCCCAGACCTCGAGCGTGCCGTCCTCATTCATGCGCGCGACGGCATTCAGCGGCTCCAGGGCGGCGTGCGCGAGATAGGGGAACTCGAAGCTCGCTTCGATGACCTTCGCAGCCTGGGCAAAGGCGGCATCGGCGTCGCCCTCCTTGCGGGCAACCGCCGCCGGGGTCTTTTTCGCGAGATCACGGTACGTGGACATGACCGCCTGCGTGCCGCGCTTTTCCGCAGCCGTGTCGTCCCACTCTACCTTGACCGCTTCGCGTCCCTTAATCGCCGCCCACATGTGTTCGCCAATCACCGCGATGCCCCGCGGGGTTTCGACGACGTCGACTACGCCCTTGATGCCGCGGGCGGCAGAGGGGTCGAAGGACTTCGCCTTCGCGCCGAAGAGGGGCGGGTGGATCATCACGGCCGTCAGCATGCCGGGCAGCTTGACGTCGATCGTGTATTGCTCCGTCCCGTTCGTTTTGCGGGCGCTGTCGAAACGCTTCAGGCCGGCATTGCCGATCAGCTTCCAGTCGCCCGGCTGTTTGAGCTTCACATCTGTCGGCGCCGGCATCGCCGCCGCCTTGGCGGCAAAGACGCCAAAGCCGCCGCTCTTGCCCGAGGGATGAGCAAGAATGCCGTTCTCGACGGTGATTTCCGCCGCATCGACGCCCCACTCGGAGGCCGCCGCAGCGACAAGCATGGCGCGGGCCGCGGCACCCGCCTTGCGATAGCGCTCCCACGAGGATGCCATCGAGGTCGAACCTCCGGTTGCCTGGATTGCACCGCCGAAGGCGAGATTGCCGTAGGCCTTGATATTGCCGGCGGCACCCTTCACGTCAATCGCCGACCAGTCGGCATCGAGTTCTTCCGCTACCAGCGTGGCGAGGCCGTTATAGGATCCTTGCCCCATCTCGAACTGCGACGAAAGGACGGTCACCTTTCCATCGCCGTCGATTATCAGATAGGGCGAAAAGGAATGCGCGCCCTCTGCCGACGTTGTCTCGGCGGCCGCCGCCGGCGATGCATGCAGGAGGTGGAAGCCGACGGCGATGCCGGTGCCGGCAGCGAGCGCGCCAATGAGGAACTGCCGCCGCGACGCCTCAACCCGTGCAGCGGGGAGGGTAACCGATTGCATCAGTCTCGGGATCATGGCTCAGCCCTCCAGGCGCTTTGCGGCTTCATGAATGCCGGCTCGGATTCGATGATAGGTGGCGCAACGACAGAGATTGCCCGCCATTGCGGCGTCAATGTCCTCGTCGCTGGGCTTCGGATTGCTGGTCAGAAGATCTGTCGCTGACATGATTTGTCCCGACTGACAGTAGCCGCACTGCGGCACGTCGAGATCGGCCCAGACGGCCTGGACCGCTTCCGCGACCTTGCCCTTGAGCCCCTCGATGGTGGTCACCTCGGCTCCTTCGATGTCGCCGATGAGCGTCTGGCAGGACCGGACTGGCGCGCCATCGACATAGACCGTGCAGGCGCCGCATTGCGCCATGCCGCAACCGAACTTCGTACCTGTCAATCCCACAAGGTCGCGGATCACCCAAAGAAGCGGCATATCCGCCTCGGCTTCGACCGAGTGCTTGACGCCGTTGATCGTCACAATTGCCATGGTGGTCTCCTCGCGTTGGGCGCAACTCTCGGCTTGGGAGATGCCGGTTCATGCGCCGCAGCCATTCGCCAGGCTGCGGCCAGAGCTTAGAAGACCATCCCGCGGCCCGGTAGAGTCGATCCTGTCGGATTGTTGCCTATTCCTGTCGACTTGACGCAATTGTGATCATGGTGACGCCGCCACGTCGAGCCAAGCGAATCGATTTGGGTGCCGCACCGCGCCGTTTCTAGTCGATCGAGTCGCGCCTGTTCGGCTCGCTTGAGTTCAGGATCGACCTGATGTCCCTTATCGGCGGATGGCCGAAAGCACGTCGATATTCCCGGCTGAATTGCGTCGGGCTCTCGTAGCCGACGCGTGTGGCCGCCGTCGCTGCGTCGACCGACTGCGAAAGCATCAGTTCCCGCGCGTGATGCAGCCGAAGGTGCTTCTGGAACTGCAGCGGACTCATCGCGGTCATCGCGCGGAAGTGGTGATGGAGCGTCGATACGCCCATGTTCGCGACTTCCGCCAACTCCTCGACGCGCAACGGCCGGGCATAATTTTCCTTCAGCCATGCCACAGCCTTTGCCACGCGGTTGCTGTTGGTGCCGGCGAGCGCGAAGCGCCGAAGCCGCGCCCCTTGCTCGCCGGTAAGCAGCCGGTAGAGGATCTCGCTATGAATATGATTGGCGAGGAAAGGGATGTCTGCCGGGGAGTTTATGAGCGAAATCAGCCGCAACAGGGCGTCGAACAATTCCGGTGTCGCTTCGCCGACGACGACGCCGAGGTCGCGCTCGGATGTATCCGCCGGCTGTATGTCGTGATCGGTGATGATCCGGCGAAGTTTTTCGAGATCGAGGCGCAGCGTCGCGGCGACATAGGGTTCGCCCTCGCTCGCCTCGCAGATCTGGCCGGTCATCGGCAAGCCGATGGCGGTCACGAAGAAGCAGGACTCGTCGTAGAGGAGCGTTTCGTTGCCGACCTTGACGCGCTTGCTTCCCTTGACGATCAGCGACAGGCTCGGCTCCGAGACACTGGAAAACGGCCCGGCCGGCTCGATGACGCGGTAGAGGACGAGCCCCGGAATCGGGTGGCTATAGCGAGAACCATCCCAGGGCAGTTGCGAGAGCTTGTCGAGAATTCGCGCGCGGAGGGGCGCCGTTTCCTCGCGCAGGTCGCGTTTATGCATGGTTGCGTCGCTCATTGCCGTATCTTTGTTGGGCCGTCTCTTCATTGGCTTTCGATCGTAAAGCTTATCACAGTATTTTGAACTCGACACGATTAGGCAACCGGCGCAAAACTGCCCGTATCGCTTCGGGGATCATCGGGCTTCAGGCGCGATTGTCCGACGGCGCCGGCCGCTCGACATAGTCGGCCCGGTTGATGCCGTGGCGCTGCAGCTTGTCGTAGAACGTCTTGCGCGGAATGCCGAGCGCTTCCAGCGTTTGCTTGACGTCGCCCCGATGCGCCGTCAGGGCTTCCTTCAGGATCTCGGCCTCGTATCGCTCCAGCCGTTCCGGAAGCGAGGTCCCGGCGTCGGCCGCAGGCGGGAGCGGGTTGCCGAGGTTTCCTTCAACACCAAGCGCCACACGCTCCGCAAAATGCGACAGCTCGCGCACATTGCCGGGCCAGGCATGCGACATCAGGTGCTGCTGGACAGCCAGAGACACCGACGGAACGTCACGCTCGAAACGTTCCGCCGCCCGGCTCAGGAAATGCGAGAAGAGCAGCGGAATATCCTCGCGCCGCTCGCGCAGTGGCGGGATCGAAAGCGTTACGACATTCAGCCGGTAGTAGAGGTCTTCACGAAAGTCGCCGCGCTCCGCGGGATCGCCGAGGTCGACCTTGGCGGCGGCAACGACCCGGATGTCGACCGGCCGCGTCTCGTTGGTGCCGAGCGGAGTGATCTCCCGCGCTTCGAGCACGCGCAGCATCTTTACCTGCGTTGCCGGCGGCATCGCCTCGATCTCGTCGAGGAAGAGCGTGCCGCCGCTTGCATGCTCGATCCGGCCGATCCGCTTTTTCACGGCTCCGGTGAAGGCGCCCGGCTCGTGACCAAAGAGCTCGCTTTCGATCACCGTTTCGGGGAGCGCGCCGCAGTTGAGGGCTACGAAATTGCCGTTCCTGCGTCGGCTCCACTGGTGAAGCAGGGTCGCGACCACCTCCTTGCCGCTGCCGGTCTCACCGGCGACAAGCACGTCGACGTCGGTGTCGGCAATGTGTTTCAGCGTCTGTCGCAATCGTTCCATCACCGCTGTCTGGCCGATCAGCGGCAGGCTGTCGGAGGCGGCTTCCGCCGCGCGGCGCAGCGCCCGGTTCTCCATCACCAGGCGGCGCTTCTCCTCGGCGCGGCGCGCGCTCTGGACCAGCCGATCGGCGGCAAAGGGCTTGGCGATAAAATCATAGACCCCATCCTGAATGGCCTGCACGGCCATCGGAATGTCGCCGTGTCCAGTGACCAGAATGACGGGAAGATCCGGGTCGAGGGCCGCCACCTTCTGGAAGAAAGCGAGCCCGTCGAGGCCCGGCATGCGGATATCGCTGATGACGACCCCGTCGAATTCGGGGTTGAGCGCGTCAAGCGCCTCGATGGCGCTGGCGAAGGGCGAGACCGTGAATCCGGCGAGCTCCAGGGTCTGCTGCATCGCCTTGCGCAGGTCGCGGTCGTCGTCGATGAGGAACACGGAAGCGGCGTCGCTCATTGCGCTTGAGCCTTCTTCAAATGGACTGTGAACGTGGTTCCGGAGGCGCTCGTCTCGACCGCGATGTCGCCGCCATAGTCGGCGACGATCTCCTTGGAGATCGCGAGCCCAAGGCCGAGGCCCTCGTCCTTCGAGGTGTTGAAGGGTGTGAAAAGCTCATCGCGGATATCCTCCGGAATGCCGGGACCATTGTCCGCGACCGTCAGTTCGATGCCACGCCCGGTTTCCGCGCACCGCACGCTGATCTCGCCGTTCTCGGCGCCGCCGAGCGCTTCCAGCGCATTCTGGAGAAGGTTGATCAGCACCTGTTCCAGGCGAATGCGATTGCCCATGGCTTTGAGCCCATTCGGGGGAAAAGAGATCCTGATCGTGTCCATGCGACCGGCAAAGCGGCTGCGAAGCAGAAGCATCGCCCCTTCGATGACGTCGCGCATCTCGGTCGGCTCGGCGACGAAGTTTCCCTTGCGGGCGAACCGGCGCAACTCGTCGGTGATTGTTCCGACGCGCTCGGTAAGCTCGGCGATGCTGGTGAGGTTTTCCGCCGCGGTCGCGCTTTGGCCGCGATCGAGAAAGGTGCGGGCGTTGTCGGCATAGGCGCGGATCGTGGCGACGGGCTGGTTGATTTCGTGCGCGACGCCGGCGGCGACCTGCCCGAGGATCGCCAGCCGGTTGGCCTGCACGAGGTCCTGCTGAACGGCCTGCAGCTTTTCGGTCGTCTGCCGATGATCGGCGATTTCCGTTTCGAGCCGATCGCGGGCCATGGTGAGGTCACGCGTCCGCTCCTCGACGCGCGCCTCCAGCTCGTTGCGTGCTGCGCGTTCCGTCGCCGAACGCAGAGCGATCGTCTGGCGCCGGCGCATGAGAAAGGCCGCCAGCGCAAGCAGGGGAACCAGGATCGCGAGCATTTCAAGCCTTGCATCGCGTGCGCCGGCCGACAGTGCCGGGGTAAGCGGCGACAATTGCTCCAGCCGCCAGTTCGTCGACGGCACCATCGTTTCGACGCGCAGGAACATCTCGGGGCGGCTGCCCGGGAGCAGGGCATTGAGGGTGGAGGAACCGTCGGCCTCTGCTTCGACCTGGCTGAAGGGTAGCGGCAGCAAGGGCGCATCGCCGAATTGCAGGCTTTCGCGGATCGATGCCAGACGCTCCTCGGGAATCTGCTTCGTCGTCATGAAGCGCCAGGAGGGGATGCTGGTGATGATGACGATTCCTCGCCGGTCGGTGACGTAGACGGGCTTGCCCGTGCCCGCCCAATCCGCTTCGACTCCGTCGAACTCGAGCTTGGCGACGATCACTCCGATCGGCCCCGCCGGCCCGTCGATCCGCCGCGAAATATAGAGGCCCGGCCGCTTGCTGACCGTACCCATGGCGAAATGCTCCGCCTGGCCATCGCGGATCGCCAGCCGGAAATAGTCGCGAAAACCATAATTGCTTCCGACGAAACTCGTCGGCTCCCGCCAATTGCTCGCGGCGATAGCGACGCCGTCCAGCCCGATCAGATAGACGACCGCTGCGCCGGCACTTGCGGCAAGCTCTTCGAGCTTGCGGTTGATCTGGTCGAGTGAGCGCGCGTCCGGCGTCAGAAGCGACTGGCGGATCGCCGTGTCGTCGGCGAGCACCAGCGGCAGCGCGCGCTGTTTTTCGACGACGGCACGCAGCAGCGATGCCTTGAGGCTGGCATCGATACGGCTTTGTTCAGCGAGCGCGCCGAGCGCATTTGTCCGGCCATATTCGCCTGCGGCGAGGAAGCCGAACGCAAGTAGCGCGACCGCGACGAGCGCGAAGATCGACCACGACCGCCGGGCGCGGCGCTGGAGATCGCCCAGATCATTTTTGAGGGGAATGGTCATGGCGACATTGTGCATCTTTTCGCCCAGCCTGCCAATTCATCTGTGCGGATTTCCGCCCACTTCAGTGTGGATTCACGGACGCTGAGAATTAAAGAGCTTAAGAATCAACAAGTTGTTCGCGCGCCTCCAATTTGGCACGCCCATTGCAGTTCCCTCCGCATGACAGCGGGTGCTGTCGTTCTTCGGAAAAGTGGCCTGGGAGGCCCGGCCCGTTGCCGGACTAGGCCCGTGGAGGATTATCATGATCGCAGAACATTCCGCGGAGGTCCGCGGCAAGACACCCCTTTATCGGCATCTCTATGTCCAGGTCCTCGCGGCGATCGCTGCGGGAATCCTGCTCGGGCATTTCTATCCGGACATTGGCACCGAGCTCAAACCGCTCGGCGACGCCTTCATCAAGCTGGTCAAGATGATCATCGCGCCGGTCATCTTCCTGACGGTCGCGACCGGCATTGCCGGCATGACCGATCTCGCCAAGGTCGGGCGCGTCGCCGGCAAGGCGATGATCTACTTCCTGACCTTCTCGACCCTCGCGCTCATTGTCGGTCTCATCGTCGCGAATGTAGTTCAGCCCGGCTCCGGCATGCATATCGATCCGGCCTCGCTCGATATGAAGGCGGTCACCACCTATACCGAGAAGGCGCATGAGCAGTCGGTCACCGGCTTTCTCATGAACATCATTCCGACGACGCTGATCAGCGCTTTCGCCGAGGGCGACATCCTGCAAGTGCTGTTCATCTCGGTCCTCTTCGGCATCGCCCTTGCGATGGTCGGCGAAAAAGCCCAGCCGGTCGTCGATTTCCTGCATGCGCTGACGTTGCCGATTTTCCGTCTGGTGGCGATCCTGATGAAGGCCGCCCCGATCGGCGCCTTCGGTGCGATGGCCTTCACCATCGGCAAGTACGGCGTGGCGTCGATCGCCAACCTCGCCATGCTGATCGGCACTTTCTACCTCACCTCGTTCCTCTTCGTCTTCCTCGTGCTTGGCGCCGTGGCACGCTACAACGGCTTCTCGATCGTCGCGCTCATCCGCTACATCAAGGAAGAACTGCTGCTCGTGCTCGGCACGTCCTCCTCGGAGGCGGCACTGCCGGGCCTGATGAACAAGATGGAGAAGGCAGGCTGCAAGCGCTCCGTCGTCGGCCTCGTCATCCCGACCGGCTATTCCTTCAACCTCGACGGCACCAACATCTACATGACGCTTGCCGCGCTCTTCATCGCGCAGGCGACCGATATTCCGCTCTCCTTCGGTGATCAGATTCTCCTGCTGCTCGTTGCCATGCTGAGCTCGAAGGGCGCTGCCGGCATCACCGGCGCGGGTTTCATCACGCTGGCCGCGACGCTTTCGGTCGTCCCCTCCGTACCGGTCGCCGGCATGGCGCTGATCCTCGGTATCGACCGCTTCATGTCGGAATGCCGGGCGCTCACCAACTTCGTCGGCAATGCGGTCGCAACGGTCGTCGTGGCGAAATGGGAAGGCGAATTGGATCAGGCGCAGCTTTCCGCCGCACTCGGCGGTGAGACGGCAACTGACACCATTCCGGCGGTCATCCAGCCCGCCGAATAAGTTGCCTCCCAGGGCAACGCACGACAAGTGCGGCTTGGCGCGGTCTGGTTTTCCAGGCCGCGCTCTTTTTGCGCAAGGCGGACTGTTGACGGCAAGCGACCGCCTCTGGAACGACCCCTCCAAAGGGTCCATGCAGCTTCCTCAAATCCCGTGCAGCACCTGCGTCGCCTTGACGGCGGCTGACGCGCGGTTTTCGACGCCGAGCTTCACGTAGATCTGTTCGAGATGCTTCGTCACCGTGCGGGCGCTTAAGCCCAGGATCTCGCCGATATCGCGGTTGGACTTGCCCTTGGCGATCCACGAGAGCACCTCGGACTCGCGCTGCGTCAGCAGGAAATGCTGGCGCAGCATCTCGTCGTCGCTGATGCCGTGCTCGGCGGTCAGGCGGAAGAGATATTCGTTCGCGCCGATGGCGCCGAGATAGGAAATCTGCAGGCCCGTCTGGCCCGCCTGCTGCAGCGTGAAACTACCCTGACCGGAGCCTTGCTTTTCCCGTTGCCGCATCCATTCGGCGATGCGGGCGGTCACGACCGCAAGCCCGTCGTCGCTTCCCGTTGCGGCGTTGACGAGTCGCGTCGCCTGCGGCGTCGACCAGCGGACGCCGCCGTCGCCGCGCACGGCAAGCAGGTGCCGCCCGGCCGCATCGAGCGCAACCCGTGCGCTCTGGGCGGAACGGGCATTGGAGAGATGGACGCGAATGCGGGCCCTCAGCTCGTCGATGTTGATCGGCTTGGTGAGATAGTCGACGCCACCCGCTTCCAGCGCCCGCACCACGTGCTCCGTCTCGGTAAGCCCGGTCATGAAGACGACCGGAACCTGGGTGACGGAGGCGTTTGCCTTCAGCCGGACGCAGGTATCGAAACCGTCCATACCGGGCATCACCGCGTCGAGCAGGATGATGTCGGGGGTGATGCGGTCGGCAATATTCAAGGCGGCGTTGCCGGAGGTGGCGATCAACACCGAAAAGCCGGATTGTTCCAGGGCTTCGGTCAGGAAGCCCAGCGCCTCTGGCGAATCGTCGACCAGGAGGACGATGTCGCGCGGATTGGTAGCTTCAGCCAGGTGCCTCGGCCTCCCCTGCCGTCATCTGTCTCAGGAAGGCATCGTAGCCGGAAAGGTCGAAGGCACGGACATAGGCGCGCACCGCTTCCGCAAAAGCCTCGTTCTCGGGGTTCAGGGCAATCTCCGTCAGCTTCGCCTCAATGCCCCGGACGTAGCCGATTTCCCCGAGCCGGATCAATTCCTCCACATGGTGGTGTCCGGGACTGGTCACGGGATCGGCCTTGCTATTAGTCTGTCCGTCGTCCTCATGAATCCATTCCAGGCCGAGATGGATCGCCAGCTTGTCGACGAGCTGGCGAACCCCAAAAGGCTTGGCGAGCGTGTCGTTGTGACCGCTTGCGGCACCGGCGGACGATCCGTCACCGATATTGGCCGACAGCATGATCGCCGGCGCGGTCTGGCCGCTCTCGCGCAATCGCGTCACCAGTTCCCAGCCGTTCATGCCTGGCATGGAGATGTCGATCAGGAACAGGTCGGGCGCGATGTCCTCGATCAGCGCCAGGCAGTCCCGGCCGCTCGCTGCCGTCAGCACGACGAAATCGAGCGGGGTAAGCACCTCGCGCATCAGATCGCGATGATCCTCGTTGTCATCGACGACGACGACAGTGCGGCGCGCGCCCTTGTAGGAGCGGATCCGGCGCACCGGGTCGTTGAGCGCCGCCGGCCGATCGACGGCGGAGAGCATCAGGCGGACGCGAAAGGCGGTACCCTTCTCCCTTTCGCTGGTGACGGAGATCTCGCCGCCGAGCGTCTGGGTGAGCAGGCGCGTGATGGTCAGGCCCAGCCCGAGCCCGGGCATGCGATGTTCCGCCTCGCCGCGCTGGAACGGATCGAAGATCCGCGGCAGGTCCTTGTCGCTGATGCCGCGGCCGCTGTCCTCGATCGTGAAGGTGGCAACCTGGTTGCGGTAGCCGATGTCGAAGCGGATGCGGCCGCGTTCGGTAAACTTCAGCGCATTCGAGAGGAGATTGACGAGGATCTGTCTCAGCCGCTTCTCGTCCGTCCGCACATATTGCGGTAGCGACGCTGCCCGGTCGTGTTCGAAGGCGATGCCCTTGGCCTGGGCTTGCGGGCGGAACATGTCGACGATCTGGTCGAGGAAATCGTGAATGTTGATCTCGTTGGAATAGACCTGCAGCTTGCCGGCCTCGATCTTGGATATGTCGAGCAGGCCGTCGATGAGACCCGAAAGGTGATCGGCGCTGCGCTTGATCACCTTGATCGCCCCCTGCCTTGAGGGCGGAATGGTTTCATCGCGTTCGAGGATCTGCGCATAGCCGAGCACGGCGTTGAGCGGCGTGCGCAGTTCGTGGCTCAAGCCCACGACATAGCGGCTCTTTGCCCGGTTCGCCGCCTCCGCCGCTTCCTTGGCGTTCTGAAGCGCCGCGTCGGTCTTCTTGTGGGCGGCGATTTCCTTCAGAAGCAGTGTGTTTTGGCGCGAGGACTCTTCCTCCGCCACGACGCGGCTGTCATGGGCGAGCACGTAGAACCAGCAGACGACGCCGGCGAAGATCGCGAAGACGAAGAAGACGATCGCCACCGTCCGCTCCACGACGGCGGCGGTTTCGGGCGAGGCGGCGGTTGTCTGATGGGCGATCATCGCGAGGACGATGCCGATGCCGGTGATCGACAGGAGGGCGGAGATCGCGTAGCGCCCGAGCCTCGTGGCGAGCTTTGCTGTCACCGCCTCCGGCAGAATCGTCTTTGCGATCGTCGCGATCTGCGTGTTCAGCCGCGCTTTTGGCTTGCACATGTCGTGGCAGCGGCTGTCGAGCGAGCAGCAGAGGGAGCAGATTGGCGCGGCATAGGCCGGACACCAGGCCATGTCTTCCGGCTCGAATGGATGCTCGCAGATCGAGCAGGCGATCTCGCTCTCCCGAAACCAGCTCTTGCGCGGCTTGCGGGCGAGATAGAATTTGCCTTCGGTCCACCAGGCGATCAGCGGCGATGCGATGAAGGCCGTGACGAGCGCGATATAGGGGGCGAGCGAGGCGGCGATATCGCCGAAGGCACCGAAATGAGCCGTAAGCGCGAGGACCGCCGAGATCCCCATGGTGCCGAGACCGACGGGATTGACGTCATAGAGATGTGCGCGCTTGAACTCGATTCCGGGCGGTGACAAGGCCAGCGGCTTGTTGACGAAGAGATCGGCCGAGATCGTGCAGAGCCAGGCCATGGCGATGATCGAGAAGATGCCGAGCGTCTCCTCCAGCAGACGGTAGATGCCGAGTTCCATCAGGAGGAGCGCGATTGCCACGTTGAAGACCAGCCAGATGACGCGACCGGGATGGCTGTGGGTGAGGCGGGAGAAGAAGTTCGACCAGGCAAGCGACCCGGCATAGGCGTTCATCACGTTGATCTTAAGCTGCGAGATGACCACGAAGGCGACCATCAGAAGCAGTACTGCCGTATCCGACGGAAAAATGTAGCCGAAGGCGGTGTAGTACATCTGTGCCGGGTCGGCGGCCCGCGTCGACGGCACGCCAGCGCTGAGCGCCAGCACGACGAGAAAGGAACCGGCAAGCAGCTTCGGCGCGCCGACGACCACCCAACCGGAACCGGCGAGAAAAATCGCGATACGATGGTGCAGCTTCCTCTGGCCATCCGGCGGCAGGAAGCGGAGGAAGTCGACCTGCTCGCCGATCTGCGCCATCAGCGCGAAGATCACCGCGGAGGCGGCGCCGAACTCCACGAGATCGAAGGGAGCGATGGTGCCGGAAGGACCGGAGGTGTGGTGGATGCCGGAATAGGCAAGCCACAGCCCCACCTTCTCCCAATCGGCGAGCGCAATAAAGGCGAAGGGCAGGATGTTGAGCACGATCCAGAAGGGCTGCGTCATCAGCTGGAACTTGCTGATGAGGCGCACACCGTGGGTAACGAGCGGGATCACCGCGACGGCGCTGATGATGTAGCCGATCCAGAGCGGCACGCCGAGGGCAAGCTCCAGCGCCCCGGACATGATCGACGCCTCGATCGCAAAGAGGATGAATGTGAAGCTCGCATAGATCAGCGAGGTGATCGTCGAGCCGATGTAGCCGAAGCTCGCGCCGCGCGTCAGAAGGTCGATGTCGACGCCGTGGCGGATCGCGTAACGACTGATCGGCAGGCCGACAACAAGGATCATGACGCTTGCCACCAGGATCGCGACGATCGCATTGGTGGTGCCGTAGGACATCGTTATGGCGCCGCCGATTGCCTCCAGCGCCAGGAAGGAGATGGCGCCGATCGCCGTTTGCGAGATGCGCTCGGAGGAAAAGCGCCGCGCGCTCTTGGCGGTAAACCGCAGCGCATAATCCTCGAGCGTCTGGTTGGCGACCCAGCGATTGTATTCTCGTCGAACGGGAATGATGCGCTGGCGTGCGGCCATGTTGCCTCGTCGTCTCTCACATTGCCGGCAGGCGTATGCCTCTTTTCACGGCACATTCGGCCAGTGCGTGAAATTTATGCAATGGGGAAAGGGCGAAAGCAAGCGTCAAACGGTCATCCGCTCTGGGCGGCCGTGTCGATGACGACAAAATCATGTGTGATCGTCGCGGTCTTGGCGAGCATCGCCGACGCCGAGCAGTATTTTTCGAGTGACAGGGCGATCGCCCGCTCCACTTTTTTCTCCGCGAGGCCGCGCCCCTTCACCACGAAGTGCATGTGGATGCGGGTAAAGACCCTTGGGTCGGTATCGGCTCGTTCCGCTTCGAGCTCGACGGTGCAGTCCTCGACTGCCTCGCGGCCTTTTTCGAGGATGTGAACGACGTCATAGGTCGAGCAACCGCCTGCCCCGATCAACACCAGTTCCATCGGGCTCGGTCCGGGTGTCCGCCCCTCCGACCCGGAAGCCGTTCCGAATACCAGTTTGTGACCGCTTCCGGACTCGCCGACGAACGTCCGTTCTTCAACCCATTTGATTCGTGCTTTCATGATTTTTTCCTTTTGTTGATGTGCCCATCATAGCCGCCGGCGCTCACGGATTTCCAATAACCGGAAAAATCATGCTGCGGCCAGACGGAATGTCTGATTCGCCGTCAATCGTCTTCGCGCCATGTTTCGCGCATCGCTGTCAACTCCGGCGCGACCTTGAGCGCTGCTTCCTCTCTCCGCCCGTTCGTCTTGGTCCGCTGGCGGAACTAACGCCTGTGGGTCGAGTTTTGTGTCCGTTGCTACTCGACCAAAGGAGTGCTGCGATGGCCAGGAAAGCCGCCAGGCCGAATAACGAAAGACCTGCCACCATTTCCGACCATAACGCCGGTTGCGGCAAAGCAGGCATCGCGGAATCCCTCGACCAGGAAACGACCGACTTCGCCGACCTTGCCAGCCGCGGCCTTCCTCTGGCAG
This sequence comes from Sinorhizobium terangae, assembly GCF_029714365.1. NCBI lineage: Bacteria > Pseudomonadati > Pseudomonadota > Alphaproteobacteria > Hyphomicrobiales > Rhizobiaceae > Sinorhizobium > Sinorhizobium terangae. The sequence continues at coordinate 2,011,316 of NZ_CP121660.1, read as the reverse complement.
CTTGGCAAGTCTCACGGCTGAGCGAAGGAACGCGGCGTCAGGCTGAACCAGCGGGGCTGGACGATGGCGCTGCGCACGCGTGAAAGACCAGCGAAGCGGGCCAAGGCATCGCGGCCAGCCCGAAAAGTAAGCGCCACCGGCGCAGTGTTACCTGTCGGCGGCTTCGTGTTGCCCGTCAGCACCGCGCCGATGGAGGCGCGTTCGGCTCAGGAGCTCCCGGCTGATGGTGCATGGCAGTACGAGCCGAAATGGGACGGGTTTCGCTGCCTTGCCTTCAAGTCCGGTGAAGAGGTCGATCTCCGCGCGAAATCCGGAAAGCCGCTCGGGCGCTTCTTCCCGGAAGTCGTCGCCGTGCTGAGGCAACTGGGCGCCGCGCAATTCGTGGTCGACGGCGAACTGGTAATCGAGGTCGATGGACGGCTTTCCTTCGACGCGCTGCAGATGCGCCTGCATCCGGCGGCGAGCCGCGTTCGAAAGCTCTCGCAGCAGACGCCCGCCAAGCTCATCCTCTTCGACGTGCTGGTTGGCGCCGACGGCGCGATCCTCACGGGCGAGCCGCTTGCTGTCCGGCGAGCTGCGCTCGAAGCCTTCGCAAGGGAGAACGCCATTACGGACAAGCTGGAGCTTTCGCCATTCACGCTTGACAGGCATGAAGCCGAGCGCTGGCTCACCGGGTGGGAAGCAGGCGCCACCGATGGCGTTGTCGCAAAAAACCGTGACGGCCCTTACGAATGCGGAGAGCGGGCAATGGTGAAGGTCAAACGCCTGAAGACGGCCGATTGCGTCGTTGGCGGCTTCCGGTACGAAAGCGACAGTGCGGAGGTCGGCTCGCTCTTGCTCGGCCTATACGACGCGGACGGAACGCTGAACCATGTTGGCTTCACCGCGACGATCTCCGACACGGAACGGCCTGCGCTGACGCGCCGGCTCGAGGCCTTGCGCGAGCCACCGGGCTTCACCGGAAAGGCTCCCGGCGGCCCGAGCCGTTGGAGCAGCGAGCGGAGCGGCGAATGGGAGCCGGTACGTCCGGAACTCGTCGTGGAGGTAAGATTCGACCACGTCAGCAACCGGCGCTTTCGCCACGGTACAAAGTTGATGCGTTGGAGACCGGACAAGGATCCGCGCCAGTGCACCTATGAACAGATCCTGCCGCGGTGAGGGCGGGGAAGCGCTCCTGTCCCGTGTCATCGTCTGAAGATGTGAATCGCACCTCCGGCGTCGTCGGAAACGAGGACGGAACCATCCGGCGCTTCCTTGACGTCCACCGGCCGGCCGACGTTTCTGAGGAAAGTCGTCGCCGAGACGGGCCGGCCGCCCCGGAAGCGCACCCGCACCACCTGATACCCGACCGGAACCGATCTGTCCCAGCTGCCGTGCTGGGCTACCAGAGCGTCGCCGCCGAGGCTGCGGAAGAAATGGATGCCGAGGGCGGCGACATGCGCCTGAAAGTCGAAGACGGGCGGAATCTGGCGCTCGGGCGGCGATGCGTCCTCAAACCCTTCGAGCCGCGTCTGGCCTCCGAAATACGGAAAGCCGTAAAAGCCGCCCGGCCGAAGCGCGTTGAGCTCATCGGGCGGGATATCGTCGCCCATTCCGTCGGCGCCGTTGTCGGTAAAGTACATGGTGCCGCCGCGCCAGTCGAAGCCGACCGAGTTGCGCACACCCCAGGCGACGCGCCGAAGGTCGGACCCGTCCTGGTTCATGCTGACGATCGTGCCCTGCAGCCCGCGCGGCCGGCAAATGTTGCAAGGCGAGCCGAACGAGACATAGAGCCGGGAATCGGGGCCAACGGCGATATAGCGATAACTATGGGCCCCCGAATTCGGCAGGCCGCGGCGAATATCGCGCCTGCCGGTCAGAGCGCCCCCGCGTCCGATGTCGAACGCGGTTACGCTGTCCCTCGATGCGACGAACAATCGATCGCCAGTGCATGCGACACCGTTCGCAGCGGAGAACCCGCGGGCGACTCGTCGGGCGCCGCCGCCGGACAACGGCACGGCATAGACCGAGGACCCCTTGGTTCCGACGAACACTGTGTCGCCGCAGACCGCCATTTCGCGCGCCGCGGGAACGCGGGCGAGAACGTCCGCGCGTGCCGGGCCGAGAGCGACGCCCGAGGCGAGCACCGCCAGCGCGAGAAACCGCATTCGACCAGAGAAAGATCCGGCTTTTGAGGAAAAGACGTCCATCGGCGCCCTCCGGATGCAGGCTGAACTTGCTGGAGGGAATTGGAGCGGCTTGCTCTCGATTCAAGCCGGAGCCTGCTGCACGGTTCCTTAGATCCAAGCCGATTAGAGGATAAAACATGCAGCAATTCAAAATGCTACAGCACGTCTCATTAGGCGCGGGGCGCCGTAGGCCTCACGGCGAAGTGATCCGGTGATGCTAGGCCCCCAATGATGCTAGACCCATTGTCGGATCAGCTGTCTACAGCGCCTGCGTCCTTTGGGACGCACAAAGGACGCTCTAACTCTTTGATTCCACGCATCGTGCTTTCCGAAAATCGGGTCCGATTTTCGGGCCGATGTGCCAGGAGGAGCAATGTGATGCCTGTCCCCTCGATAAGATCGATACTCGGATTAGAGGCCATACTGTTTGCAGCCGCCTCACTCGTCCACGCCGGCATTCTGTATCAAGGCTACGAGCATTCGCGCGCCGCGACCGCGGAGGGCGTGATTGCGGCAGTCCTGATCCTTGGCCTGCTGGCTTGCATCTTCGCGCCAAGGCGGACGCGCCTCATCGCCCTCGCGGTTCAGGGATTTGCGCTTCTCGGGACGTTGGTCGGCGCTTTCACCATCGCCGTGGGGATCGGCCCGCAGACCACGGCTGACAAGACATTTCACATCATCCTGCTCGTGGTTCTGGTCGTCGGTCTCGTTGTGATTTTCAGATCTCCACGCTCTGAACAGGGAGCTTCCTGAATTACTCGGGCAAATCTTCCTTCTTCCCCCCGCCACCTACGTAGAATGGCGTATGTGCAGCGCAGCACGAACATCGGATGATCGGTAAAGCAACGGCCAAGAACAAGCACCGCCCCGTTGCGGCGACCAGAACTAGAGGGGTTCAATCCGATGACTATCAGGGCACGCGTTTGCGGCGCATTCCTCGCTGCCGCCCTTGCGACGACCGCGTTTAATGGCGCCTTCGCCGCCGAGGACACGATCAAGGTCGGCATTCTTCATTCGCTTTCCGGCACCATGGCAATCTCCGAAACGACGCTGAAAGACGCCATGCTCATGCTGATCGATGAGCAGAACAAGAAGGGCGGCCTGCTCGGCAAGAAGCTGGAGGCCGTCGTCGTCGATCCGGCTTCCGACTGGCCGCTCTTTGCCGAAAAGGCGCGTGAGCTCATTTCCGTCGACAAGGTCTCGGCCGTCTTCGGTTGCTGGACTTCGGTCTCGCGCAAATCCGTGCTGCCGGTTTTCGAGGAATTGAACTCGATCCTCTTCTATCCGGTCCAGTACGAGGGCGAGGAAAGCCAGCGCAACGTCTTCTATACCGGTGCTGCGCCGAACCAGCAGGCGATCCCGGCCGTCGACTATCTGATGGAGAACGAAGAGGTCGAGCGCTGGGTGCTCGCTGGCACGGACTACGTCTATCCGCGCACCACCAACAAGATCCTCGAAGCCTATCTGATCTCCAAGGGCGTGAAGCCCGAGGACATCATGGTCAACTACACGCCCTTCGGCCATTCCGACTGGCAGACGATCGTTTCCGACATCAAGAAGTTCGGCTCGGCCGGCAAGAAGACCGCCGTCGTCTCGACGATCAACGGCGACGCCAACGTGCCCTTCTACAAGGAACTCGCCAACCAGGGCGTCAAGGCGGAGGAAATCCCGGTCGTCGCCTTCTCGGTCGGCGAGGAGGAACTCGCCGGCCTCGACACCGGGCCGCTCGTCGGTCACCTCGCCGCCTGGAACTACTTCCAGTCGGTTGACAATCCGGCCAATGCCGAATTCATCAAGACCTGGAAGGCCTATACCAAGAACGACAAGCGGGTCACCAACGACCCGATGGAAGCCCACTATATCGGCTTCAACATGTGGCTGAAGGCGGTCGAAAAGGCCGGCACCACCGATACCGACGCCGTGCTCGATGCGATGGTCGGCATCTCCGTGCCGAACCTTTCCGGCGGCTATTCCACGATGATGCCGAACCATCACATCACCAAGCCGGTGCTGATCGGCGAGATCCAGGCGGACGGCCAGTTCGAGACGGTCTGGGAGACCCCCGGCCTCGTGGTCGGCGACGAGTGGTCGGATTACCTGCCGGATTCGAAGGACCTGATCGCCGACTGGCGGGCGCCGATGTCCTGCGGCAACTTCAACATCGCCACGGGCAAATGCGGCGGCAAAGGCTCCTGATTTCATGACGAAGAACTTGTTCTCGGAAAAGACCATATCGGCCTTCTTCGACAACGTCGTTTCATGACGAACCGATAGATCGAAATACCCTCCGTCCGAAAGCGTCCATTCGGACGGAGGGGCATTTTCACCGATGCCGCGCTGCAAACCGACGCGAAACCATGCGAGGGGCGAATGTACCGCATCTTACAAACCGTCCTTGTGGCCCTGATCCTTTTGACCGTGATTCCGACTGCGGGGCTGAGGGCTGAGGAGCCGTTGCGCGATCTCGTGAACGCGCTCGGTACAGCGAAGCTCTCCGACATGGACGAACATATCGCGGCACTCGCGAAGAGCGGCGATCCCAAGATCGTGCCGGTCCTCGAAGCGCTCGGCGACGGCAATCTTTATGCCCGCAAGGCCGATGGCCAGGTGTTCGTGACGCATGAAAGCGGGGCGGACCTGGTGCTGACGGATCCGCTTTCCGGCGAGAGCGTCGGCGGGGCGCCGAAGAGCGCGCTGCAGAAGATCAAGGTCAACAACAGCGTGCGCCGTGCCGTGCGCACGGCGCTCGGCGGTTTGACGCTGCTGAGCCCCGATCGCGGTCAACGCTTCAAGGCCGCGCAATCGGTATTGCAGTCGCCCAATGCGGACGCGCTCCCGACCATCGAGAACGCGCTCGCTGCCGAGAAGGATGCGGCTATCCGCGGATTGCTCGAACGAGCGCGCGCGACGGCGGTCCTCGCTTCCGAGCGGTCCAGCGAGGAGAAGCGGCAGGCCGTTCAAACCCTGAAGCAAAGCGGTGGCCGCGAGGCGCTCTCGATTCTGTCGGCCGCTCTCGGCACCGCCGACAAGACCCTGAAGCCAGAGATCGAGGCGGCGCTTGCGAGCATCGAACAAGTCCAGGCGCTTTGGGCGGCCGGCCAGAACGTTTGGTACGGGCTCTCGCTCGGCTCGGTGCTGCTGCTTGCCGCAATCGGCCTTGCCATCACCTTCGGTGTCATGGGCATCATCAACATGGCGCATGGCGAAATGGTCATGCTTGGTGCCTACACGACCTTCCTCGTCCAGGACGTCGTGCGCACATCCTTTCCGTCCCTTTTCGACTGGTCGCTTGCGATCGCGCTGCCGCTTGCCTTCCTGCTCACCGGCGCCGTCGGTCTGGCGATCGAGCGGGGCGTCATCCGCTTCCTGTACGGCCGCCCGCTCGAGACGCTGCTCGCCACCTGGGGCATATCGCTGATCCTGCAGCAGGCGGTGCGTTCGATCTTCGGTCCGACAAACCAGGAGGTCGGCAATCCCTCCTGGATGTCCGGCGCCTTCGAGCTTGGCGGGCTGACGATCACCTGGAACCGTCTCTGGATCATCCTTTTCGCGCTCACCGTCTTTGCCGGCTTGCTCTTCCTCCTGAAGAAGACGCCGATGGGCCTTCAGATGCGGGCCGTGACGCAGAACCGGCGCATGGCATCTTCGATGGGCATCCGCACGCCCGTTGTCGATGCGCTCACTTTCGCGCTCGGCTCCGGCATTGCCGGCATGGCGGGTGTCGCGCTCTCGCAGATCGACAACGTCTCGCCGAACCTCGGCCAGGGTTACATCATCGACAGCTTCATGGTGGTGGTCTTCGGCGGCGTCGGCAATCTCTGGGGCACGCTGGTCGGCGCCTTCTCGCTCGGCATCCTCAACAAGTTCCTCGAGCCCTATGCCGGCGCCGTGCTCGGCAAGATCCTCGTGCTCGTGCTGATCATCCTCTTCATCCAGAAGCGGCCGCGCGGGCTGTTTGCACTTAAAGGTCGGGCGGTGGAAGCATGATCACCTCGTTCCTCGTCAAGTCGCTCGACCGCACCATCCTCATCGCCGTGGCGATCCTGATCGCTCTTGCCGTTCTGGTGCCGGCGTTGAACCTGCTGACCGCGCCGGACCATCCGCTGCACGTGCCGACCTATCTGGTCTCGCTCTTCGGCAAGTACCTGACCTATGCGCTGCTGGCGCTTGCGCTCGATCTCGTCTGGGGCTTCTGCGGCATTCTCTCGCTCGGCCACGCCGCCTTCTTCGCGCTCGGCGGTTATGCCATGGGCATGTACCTGATGCGCCAGATCGGCGCGCGCGGCTCCTACGGCAATCCGCTGCTGCCGGATTTCATGGTGTTCCTCAACTGGAAGGAACTGCCCTGGTTCTGGTACGGCTTCGACATGTTCTGGTTCGCGGCGCTGATGGTGGTGCTCGTGCCGGGGCTCATTGCCTTCGTCTTCGGCTGGTTCGCCTTCCGCTCGCGGGTCAACGGCGTCTATCTATCGATCATCACCCAGGCCATGACCTATGCCCTGCTGCTCGCCTTCTTCAGGAACGACATGGGCTTCGGCGGCAACAACGGCCTCACCGACTTCAAGGACATTCTCGGCTTCAACATCCAGGCGGACGGCACGCGCGCCGCCCTCTTTGCCGCCTCCGCCCTGGCGCTCGCCATCTCGCTCGTCATTACCTCGGGCATCGTGCGCTCCAAGTTCGGCAAGGTGCTTGTGGCGCTGCGCGACGCGGAAAGCCGCACCCGCTTTCTCGGCTATCGCGTCGAACACATGAAGCTCTTCGCGTTCACTGTTTCGGCGATGATGGCCGGCGTCGCCGGCGCGCTCTACGTGCCGCAGGTGGGCATCATCAATCCCGGCGAGTTCGAGCCCGGCAATTCGATAGAGGTGGTGATCTGGACGGCGGTCGGCGGCCGCGGCACGCTGATCGGCCCGATCATCGGTGCAATCCTCGTCAACGGCGGAAAGAGTATCTTCACCGCGGCCTTCCCGGAATTCTGGCTGTTTGCGCTCGGCGGGCTGTTCGTGCTCGTCACGCTCTTCCTGCCGAAGGGCGTGGTCGGCACCGCACAGCAATATCTTGCCCGCCGAAAGGCCTATCGCGAGGCCGCCCGAAAGGAAGGCGAGAACGACAAAGTGGCGAGCCTTGCCGCCGCCGAACCTATGGCCGCGGAGTGATTGTCATGACCGAGAAGAAGCCCAGGAGCCTCCTCTATCTCGACGGCGTCTCCGTCTCCTTCGACGGCTTCAAGGCGTTGAATTCGCTGTCCTTTGTCATCGAACCCGGCGAACTCAGGGCGATCATCGGTCCGAACGGTGCCGGCAAGACGACCATGATGGACATCATCACCGGCAAGACCCGGCCGGACGAGGGCGAGGTCTTCTTCAAGGGCGATATCGATCTGACACGCAAGGACGAGGCGGAGATTGCGCAGCTCGGCATCGGGCGGAAGTTCCAGAAGCCGACCGTCTTTGAGAACCACACGGTCTGGGACAATCTGGAACTGGCGCTGAACCGCAGCCGCGGCGTCTTCGCGACGCTGTTCTATCGCCTGACCGGCGAGGACAGGACCCGCATCGAGGAGATCCTTTCGACCGTGCGGCTCGCGGCGCGCCGCGACGACCTTGCCGCTAACCTCTCACATGGCCAGAAACAATGGCTGGAGATTGGCATGCTGCTCGCGCAGGAGCCGGAGCTCTTGCTCGTCGACGAGCCGGTGGCCGGCATGACCGATGCGGAGACGGTAGAGACGGCCGTGCTGCTCAAGGAAATCGCCAGGACCCGCTCGGTCGTCGTCGTTGAGCACGACATGGGCTTCATCCGTGAACTCGGCGTCAAGGTGACCTGCCTTGCGGAGGGCTCGGTGCTGGCGGAGGGCTCGATCGAATTCGTCAGCAGCGATCCGAAGGTGATCGAAAACTATCTCGGCCGATGATCGAGAGCACGTGGAAGGAACAACCCATGTTGAGCGTTGAAAACGTCAGCCTTCACTACGGCGCAGCACAAGCCCTGCGCAACGTCTCGATCAGGGCGGAGATGGGAAAGATCACCTGCGTGCTCGGGCGCAATGGCGTCGGCAAGTCGAGCCTACTCAGGGCGATCACCGGCCAGCATCCGGTGACGAGCGGCACGATCTCCTTCAGCGGCACGCGGCTCGACGGCCTGGCGCCGTTTCGTCGGGCAAAGCTCGGCGTCGGTTACGTGCCGCAGGGCCGCGAGATTTTCCCCTTGCTCAGCGTCAGGGAGAATCTCGAAACCGGCTATGCGCCGCTGAAGCGGGCCGAGCGCTCGATACCCGAGGACATCTTCAACCTGTTTCCGGTGCTGAAATCCATGCTCAGCCGGCGCGGTGGGGATCTTTCCGGAGGCCAGCAGCAGCAGCTTGCCATCGGTCGCGCGCTCGTCACCCGCCCCAAGATCCTGGTGCTCGACGAGCCGACCGAGGGCATCCAGCCATCGATCATCAAGGATATTGGCCGCGCGATCAGATACTTGCGGGATTCGACCGGCATGGCGATCCTCCTCGTCGAGCAATATCTCGACTTCTGCCGCGAGCTTGCCGATCACGTCTACATCATGGACCGCGGTGCTTTCGTGCACGAGGGACCAGCCGAGACGCTGGATACGCCGGAGGCGCGGCGACATCTGACCGTGTGACTGTTTTCCACTGGGTAAATTATTCCAAAAAATTCAGCTCCTTGTCCGTTCTTGAAGCATGCCTTGCCTTCGGAGACCGGGAAAAAATACAGTGTTTCAATCGATTGTGTTTGCGCTACCCGTTGCTTTGAACCATACTGCCGCTGCACTTTTTGTGAAGGCCCATCACAATCCGTTACTGCTGACAGAATTGGCCATTTCGCGTTTCCGGCCTATCCAATCGGAGGAGACCCTAATGACGAATTTCCTGCCCGCCCTTTACGAAGGGCACGCCCCCATCACCCTGCAGAATCTGTTTCGAGATGCACTCGAGGCCTATGACGACTGGGATGAGGGGATGCCTGAACCGACCGTACGCTTCGAAGGCAAGGTCCTGTCCATCAGCGAGGTTTTCGACTGGATGAAACCTTGCACCGATATCATGCCCGCCAACATGATCGGTATCGTCACCGATCGGCTTAGCAAGCCCTGGAGCGGCGATGGCCCGCTCGACGAGATGACCTTTTCCACCGCCGCCCGCGTCATGTCCGTTCTGGTCAGGCGCCGGCTGAGGCGCTTCGGGCGCGGTTCGATCGAAGCGTTTGCTGGTCGCTTCAAACCGTCACTTCACGCTGAGTGACAGTACCGACATTGGATCGCACAAACAGCGCGGCCGTCGTGCCGCGCTGTTTCGTTGTCCGGCTGTCGCTGCTTGACCAATGCCTACCGGCAAGGCGGTCGCCGCACGCCAGAGAGTTCTTTCTTTTGATGCCAAGCCGTAAGATAGTCGGATGAGGGGAGCGCTAGGCCATGCGCAATTCTCCCGCGCGGCAAGCATCGCCGATAGGCCAGATTGAGGCGGGGTGTGGCGTCGTCCAACGACAGCGAAGTCAGGAACCGATCGCGGCGTGGCAGCGGCCGTCCGACGCTCGCAGATGTTGCGGGTCTGGCCGGCGTCGGCAGCATCACGGTTTCGCGCGCGCTGCGCGATCCCGAGCGCGTATCGCCGGAACTGCGCCAGCGCATCGCCGCGGCCGTCAATGAACTGGGCTACGTGCCGAACCCGAGCGCGCGTGCGCTGGCCTCGGCGCGCGCCGATGTCATCGGTGTACTCGTTCCGTCGCTGACGAACAATGTCTTTTCCGAAGTCTTGCGCGGCATCCACGATGGTCTGGGGAATTGCCCGCTGCAGATCCAGTTTGGCAACACGCATTATTCCGATGAGGAGGAGGAGCGATTGCTGAGGGTCTTCCTCGGCCAGCGTCCGTCGGCGCTGATCGTTTCCGGCATCGATCAGGGGCCGACGACACGGCAGATGCTGCAAGAGGCCGGCTGCCCGGTTGTGCAGATCATGGAAATTGGGCCGGATCCGGTCGACATGATGATCGGCTTTTCCCACCTGGAGGCCGGCAAGGTGGTGGCGCGACACCTGATCGATGTCGGCTGCAAGCGGATAGGATTTCTCGGCGCCCGCATGGACCCGCGTTCGCGGCGGCGCCTCGCTGGCTACGAAGCGGTGATGCGCGAGGCCGGACGCTTCGACACAGTGCTCGTGACAACAACCATTTCGCCCTCGAGCGTGTCGATGGGCGTAAGTCTGTTCCACAAGGCGCTCGAAAAGACCCCTGATCTCGACGGCGTCATTTGCAACAATGACGATCTGGCGCTCGGCGTACTCTTCGCCTGCCATCGCGCAGGCTTGAAGGTTCCGGCGCAAATCAGCATCGCCGGCTTCAACGATCTGGAAATGATGGAGGTCGCGTCGCCTTCCATCACCAGCGTGCGCACCCCTCGATACGAGATCGGGCAGCGCGCCATCGCCATGGCGCGGGCCGCCATTGACGGCGAGCGGCCACGGCGAGCAGTCGTAGACCTCGGCTTTGAGTTGAAGATTCGCGAGAGCACCATGCGCGCGGCTGTACCTGCATTCTGACCGCCATGCGCCCAGAATGCGCCGCTTTACAACGCCTGTTGGTAGCGCTACCATCCCCGCTTGTGACGTTTCGGGAGGAGACCTGTCTGACGTCACTGGACTCGCGTATCGACATGTCGTGCCGGATTGGCAACGAGCGTAGGCGCTGTCTGCGGCGAATGCTCGACGTCTCGAGCCTTGTGCGTTCTACTCCATGTTTCCTTAAATCCTAGCCGATTTAAGGGTAAAAACATGCAGCACTTCAAAGGGCTACAGCGTCCTTTGTGCGTCCGGTAAGGCGCGCGGCGCTGTAGTGAACGTACCAGGACGCTTTTCGTGATTCCACCCAAAGCGGGATGTTCTAACGGCCCCTGTTTCGATGCCCTGTCCCGCATAACCACAAATGGGAGGGAATTCGATGACCAGAACATTCGTCAGCGGCATCCTCACGGCCGCTGCGCTCACGCTTCTATCGACGACAGCATATGCCGAACCCGAAATCGTCAGCGGTCCGGCGGCCGAACCGGATTGTTTCGTGCCCTGGACGCCCGAAACGAAGTTCTTCAAGTTCCCGAAGAAAGACGGTCCCTATCGGATCGCGCTCGCCAACGGCTTCATCGCCAATACGTGGCGCATCCAGATGATCCAGACGGCCAAGGCCTATGCCGCGCAACCGGACGTCGCGGCGAAGCTCAAGGAGTTCAAGGTCGTTTCCACCGGTGAGGACGTACCGGCGCAGATATCGGCGATCAACAACTTCATCGACTCCGGCTATGACGCGGTCATCGTCAACGCCCAGAACCCGACCGCCTTCGGACCGGTCATCAAGCGCGCCAAGCAAGCGGGCGTCGTGCTGGTCGCCTTCGACAACATTCTCGATACGCAGGACGCCATTAACGTCAATGTCGACCAGAAGGGCCTAGGCGTGCTCTGGGCAAACTGGCTCGCCAAACATCTTCCGGAGGGCGGCAAAATCCTTGAGGTGCGCGGCGTCGCCGGCACGTCGGTCGATACCGACCGCCACAACGGCATTCACGAAACCTTCGCGGCGACCGGCAAGAAATGGGACGTCGTCGAGGTGATCGGCAAGTGGGACGACCCGACGGCGCAGAAGGCGACCGCCGATGCGATCGCCGTGCACAAGAAATTCGACGGTATCACCGCACAGGGCGGCGACACCGGCGTGGTGCAGGCGATGATCGATGCCGGCCATCCCTTCGTCCCCTTCGGCGGCGAGACGGAGAACGGCTTCCGCAAGTTCTGCGCCAAGCATGCCGGAGAGGGGCTGAAGTGCTCGTCGGCCGGCACCGGCCCGGCTCAGGTGGCCGTTGCCATCAAGACGGCGATCGCCGCACTCGAGGGACAGGTGGTGCCGCAATCGATCAAGCTGCCGCTGGCGATCGTCGAGGATCCGAACTTCAAGGAAGGCCAGGATTTCTATCCCGACCAGTCGGACAACTTCTTCGTCGGCAACGCCTTCCCGACCTGCGGCATCAACTTCACTGCCCAGGAGATCATGGGACAGACGAAGGAAAACCAATAGAGGCCCTTCCTGATCCGCATGCCGCGCTCGGGCGCGGCATGCGCGAAAATTGCGGCAGCCGAGGCGACGGATGACAACGGCAGAGACACAGGCGACGTCCCCGCTCTTCCGGATGGAAGGGGTATCCAAGCGTTATGGCGGGGTGCGTGCCCTCGACAATGCCAAGCTCGACGTCGAAGCGGGCCATATCCACGCGATCCTCGGCGAAAACGGCGCGGGCAAGTCGACGCTGATCAAGATCATGGCAGGCGTGGTGGCAGCGGATGAGGGGCGTATGCTGCTCGATGGCCACGACATCACCTTCCGTTCGCCGGCGGCAGCCTCGGCCGCGGGCATCGCCTGCGTCTTCCAGGAGCTGTCCCTGATCCCCGACCTTAGCGTCGCCGATAATATCGCCATTGCCAATCCGCCGCGCCGCTTCGGCCTGATCGACCGCCGGGCTCAGCGCGCGATCGCGGAAGAGGCACTGGCGCGCGCCGGCGCCGAGGACATTCACCCGCGTGCGGCGGTGAAGGACCTGCCGCTCTCCCGCCGGCAGATGGTCGAGATCGCCAAGGCGCTGGCATCAAAGCCACGCATCCTGATTCTCGACGAGGCGACTTCGGCGCTGACGGCCGGCGATGTCGCCAAGGTGTTTGCGGTGCTGAAGCGCCTGCGCTCCGAGGGTCTGGCGCTCCTCTATATCTCGCACCGCATGCATGAGATCGCCGAACTCGCCGACACCTGCACCGTGTTCCGCAACGGCCGCAATGTCGCAAGCTTTCGCGCCGGCACCCGCAGCAACAGCGAAGTCGTCGAGATGATGATCGGGCGTGAATACAGCAACGTCTTTCCGCCGAAGCCGCAGCGTGCGGCCATCGCCAAGCCGCCCCGCCTCGAATGCCGGAATCTCGGCTGGGGCGACCGGCTGCGCGACATTTCGCTCTCGGTCGCCGAAGGGGAGGTGGTGGGCCTGGGAGGGCTCGACGGCCAGGGCCAGCGCGACCTGCTGCTCGCTCTCTTCGGCGTATTGCGCGGCACCACGGGCTCGGTGCTCATCGACGGCGCACCGATGACGATCGCCAGCCCCGCAGTCGCCCGCACCTCGCGCAGCGCCATGGCGCTTATTCCGGAAGATCGCAAGACTGAGGGACTGATGCTGCCGATGACCGTGCGGGAGAACCTCTCCTTCGCCGCACTCGACCATGTTTCGCGCGGCGGGATTATCGACCGCACTGCAGAAGAACAACTGATCGATGAAATGGTGCGGCTGCTGGTGATCAAGACGGCCGGGCTCGACATCCCGGTTGGCGCGCTATCGGGCGGCAACCAGCAGAAAGTGGTGATTGCCAAGTGGCTGATGCGCAAGCCGCGCATCGTTCTGCTCAATGACCCGACACGCGGTATCGATGTCGGCACCAAGCAGGAGATGTACCAGCTTCTGCGCCGGCTCGCCGACGCCGGCGCGGCGATCCTGTTCTATTCGACCGACTATGACGAGTTGATCGGCTGCTGCGACCGGGTCCTCGTTCTCTATGACGGCCGCATCGTCCGCGAGCTTGAAGGCCGGGATATCACCGAGCATGCGCTGATCGCGAGCGCTCTCAACGTCGACGACGGCGACCGGGAGGGAACGGCGGCATGAGCGAGTGGCGCTACTGGTTGAACGAGCAACGCGGGACACTCATGGGGCTCGCGATCTTTCTTCTGATGTTTGCCGTCTACATCGCGAACCACCCGGCCGGGCTGACGGCCAACGTGGCTCAGACCGCGGCCAACAAGGGCGTGCTGTTCGCCTTCGTCGCCATGGCCCAGACGCTGGTGGTGATCACGGCGGGCATCGATCTGTCGGTCGGCATGATCTTCATCCTGACCAATTGCCTGGCATCATGGATCGTCGTCGGCGAACCGCTGCCGACCGCCTTGGGTGTCCTTGCCGTCCTGGCAGTGGGCATGATTTGCGGCGCCATCAACGGGCTGTTGGTGATCTATGGACGACTGCAGCCGATCGTCGCGACGATCGCGACCGGGGCGGTCTATTTTGGCCTGGCGCTGCTGCTGAGACCCTTTCCCGGCGGCTCCGTCAACGAGGACCTCGCGGATGCGCTGACCGGTCGCCTCTTCGGCGTGATCCCCTCGAGCCTGGTGGCGCTGGCGGCGGCGGTTCTCCTGGTCTGGCTGCCCTTCCGGCGATCGAGACTTGGCAGGGCCGCCTATGCCGCCGGTTCGTCCGAGCAGGCGGCCTTCATGTCCGGCGTGCCGATCCGGCGCGGCAAGTTTGCAGCCTATACGCTCGCCGGATTGCTCGCGGCGATGGGCGGACTGTTCCTGACCTTCTTCACCTATACCGGCGAGGCGGCCTATGCCAGCGGCAGCGGCTACACGCTCTGGTCGATCGCGGCCGTCGTGCTCGGCGGCGTCTCGCTCTATGGTGGCCGCGGTAGCGCCGTCGGCGCGATCTTCGGTGCCTTCGCCGCCCGCACGACCGGTGATATGCTCTTTGTCTTCGACGTCGATCCGCTGTGGCAGCCGCTTCTCCAGGGTGTCGTCCTGATGATCGCGGTCAGCATCGGCTCCATCGCTCTGCTGCGGGTGCGCAACCGTCTGGACTGGTTCCAATGAGCGACACATCCGAGGACCGTATCTCGATCAGGACGCGCCTGCCGGCATTCCTCCGCCGCGCCGATCCGGCCGTGCTCACCGCCTTCGGCTGCATCCTCCTGCTGCTCTTCCTGAGCAGCCTTTATTCCAGCAATTTTCTGTCACTCGGCTACCTCCTGCAACAGCTCAAGGTCGCTTCATTTCTCGGGGTCGTGGCCGCCGGCGTCATGGTGGTGATTCTTCTCGGCCACATCGATCTCTCCATCCCCTGGGTGATGACGACCGGCGCGATGATGGCCTGTGCCGCCGCCAGCTTCGGAGGCATCGGACCGGTGATCGCCATTCCTTTCGGGATCCTCTGCGGCGCGGCCTTCGGCCTGCTGAATGGCTTTGGCGTCGCCTATCTGCGCATCCCATCGATGATCGTCACGCTTGCGAGCAATGTCGTCGCGCAAGGATTGATGGTCGTCTACACCGGCGGCTTCTCGCCGCAAGACTCCGCGCCGCCGGCGGTGCGCTGGCTCGCGACAGGGTTCGTCATCCCAGGCCTGCCGAATGCCATCCTCGTCTGGATCGCGATCAGCGCCATGATGGTGTTCCTGTTTACACGCACCTCCTTCGGCCGAGCGGTTTATGGTATCGGCAACAGCGAACGCGCGGCCTACCTTTCGGGGATCGACACGCGGCGCGTCGTCATGATCGCCTTTGCGATTTCGGGAGCGCTGAGCGCGTTCGGCGGCGTGCTGCTCGCCGGCTATTCCTCGAAGGCGGCACAGGCGATGGGCGACGCCTATCTTCTGCCGGCGATCGCCGCCGTCGTGCTCGGCGGCACCTCGATCCTCGGCGGTCGTGGCTCTTATCTGGGCACGGTCGCCGGCGTGATCCTGATCACGCTCCTGCAATCGATCCTCTCGGTGATGCAGATGCCGGAAGCCGGCCGCCAGATCGTCTACGGTGTGGTCATCATCCTCATGCTGCTCCTTTACGGCCGCACGCCGCCGAACCGGTGAAGCAACAGCAATTCCAGGAAAGCGCGTAGCGGCTTCCCGTCCGGCATTTTCCGAAATGGCTTGACGCGAATCAGAGGATGAATCACCTTCTAACGGAATTGATCGCATATCCCGCATTTCAGCGTAGTTCAGCGACGGGTCTGTAAGGAAATGTTGCGGCCGCATTTGCGCTGCCGCAAGACGGACACCGTTGATCGCCGCCGCAAATGCGATGCGAAACGCGAGAGGGTATTTGGGAATGGACATGGCGGGATCAACGGCGGCGATCGGAGAAGCAGGCGGCTTGAGCGGGGGCTATCGACGACCGGCGGATGAGGCGATCGCGGCGGATGCGCGGGCGCTTTCCGAGCAGTTGAAGGCGATGCGCGAGCGCCTGTTCGCGCCGACGGCGATGAAGACGCTCAGAAGCTTCACCTCCGGCGAGGCCGCCAAGCTGATTGGGGTTTCCGACGGTTATCTTCGGCAACTGTCGCTGGCGGGCGAGGGGCCCCAACCCGACACCGGGTCCGGCGGGCGGCGCTCCTATTCGCTCTCCGATATCAATGCCCTTCGTCGCCATCTCGCCGACCAGGCACTCGCCAAGGGCAATGGTGCCAAGGCGCGCAGCTACCTGAAATGGCGCGACAGTGCCAAGGGCGAACACCTGCAGGTCATCTCCGTCACCAACTTCAAGGGCGGCTCCGGCAAGACGACGTCGTCGGTCCATCTCGCCCAATATCTCGCCCTGACCGGCCACCGGGTGCTGGCGGTCGACCTCGACCCGCAGGCCTCGCTTTCGGCGCTGTTCGGCTATCAGCCGGAACTGGACCTGACCGGCAACGATACGCTTTATGGCGCCATCCGCTACGATGCCGAGGCGCGACCGCTGAAGGACATCATTCGCAAGACCTATTTCGACGGCCTCGATCTGGTGCCGGGCAATCTCGAACTGCAGGAGTTCGAGCACACGACGCCGCAGGCACTGAGCGCCCGCCAGAGCGGCGCGGATGCCGGTCCGCTGTTCTTCGCCCGCGTGCAGTCGGCGCTTGCGACCGTCGCCGACGAGTACGACGTCGTCGTCATCGACTGCCCGCCACAGCTCGGCTATCTGACGCTTTCGGCGCTCTGCGCCTCCACCTCGGTCATCGTGACGGTGCATCCGCAGATGCTCGACGTCGCGTCGATGAACCAGTTTCTCTACATGACCTCGGACCTCCTCGGCGTCGTGCGCGAGGCCGGCGGCGAGCTCAACTTTGACTTTCTGCGTTACCTCGTCACCCGCTTCGAGCCCAATGACGGACCGCAGGCGCAGATCGTCGGCTTCATGCGCTCGCTCTTCGGCGATCGCGTGCTGACGTCGGCGATGGTGAAATCGACGGCGATCTCGGATGCCGGCCTGACGAAACAGACGCTCTACGAGGTCGGCCGGGAGAATTTCACCCGCGCGACCTACGACCGGGCGATCGAGTCGCTGAACGCCGTCAACGGCGAAGTCGAGGCCCTCATTCATGCGGCCTGGGGGCGCTAAGACATGGCTGGCAACAACCGGAAGAACGAATTGCGGGCGCTGTTTGCGGGCGGTGCTCCTGCGGCGGAACAGAAGACCGAGAGCGAGTTGACACCTGTCAACGCGCGGACCGTCTCCACCCCGGATGCGCCGCGTGCCGCATCAGGAGCGGTCCGGGCGATGGGGCTTTCGCTCGGCAACATCACCCGCGAGGCGGAAGAGGCACGCGTGCTCAGGGAAGCTCTAACGCAGGGTGAGCGCGTCGTGGCTCTCGATCCGGCGTTGATCGAGGGCTCCTTCGTCGAGGACCGACTGACCGACGGCGAGGTGGACGATCCCGATTTTCTGGCGCTGGTCGAAAGCATCCGCGAGAACGGCCAGCAATCGCCGATCCTCGTGCGTCCGCATCCGGAAAAGCAGGGTCACTACCAGACAGCCTATGGCCATCGGCGACTAAAGGCCGTGCGCCGGCTCGAGCTGCAGGTGAAGGCGATCGTCCGGCCGCTTTCCGACAACGAGCTGGTGCTCGCCCAGGGCAAGGAAAATGCGGAACGGCGTAACCTATCCTTTATCGAGCGGGCGCTGTTTGCCGCCACACTCGCAGCCCGCGGCTTCGATCGCAAGGTGATCGGCGATGCGCTTGCGGTGCAGAAAAGCGAGCTCTCGCGCCTCCTCCAGGTGGCCGACAGCGTGCCGCACCATCTCGCCCGCGCCATCGGCCCGGCGCCGAAGGCAGGGCGGGAACGGTGGCTGGCGATCGCCGCGCTGCTCGAAAGGGAAGAGGCGCGCGGACTGGCGGATGAGGAAATCGGTTCGCCGCGGTTCCGCGCCGCAGACACCGACCAGCGCTTCCAGCTTGTCTTCAATCGCCTGTCCGAGGGCGACAAGCCGGAGCCGGAGAAGCCCGAGGAACTGAGAGACGAGGCGGGCCGTGTCTTCGCGCGGCTGCGGCTCGACGGAAAAGCCCCGAGAATCGAGTTCCTGCCCGGCACCCATCCAGCCTTCCTCAAGGAGGCGGTATCGATGCTGGCAAAATGGCACGCGACGTTTGTGAAGAACCAGAAGTTTTAGTTTCTCGACCGGCTTCCCCCGAAAATGCCCCTCGCCAACCCCTCCCCACAGGTGGGAGGGGCTTGGCGCGCGCTGCGATCGCGGCCTTCTTTTTCAGCCTTTGCGCTCGTGGAGGGGCTAAGACAGAGGCGGAAACGGTGCGACAGTTTAAGCCCCTCCCACCTGTGCGGAGAGGTTGGGGAGGGGCTTCCCACCGTACCGTCAGCCGCGTTTTATCACCCAGGACGAATACGGGCCGACACCAAACTCCGCGTCCGGAGCCTCGTCGAGCGTGGAAAGCATCTCAAGGCTGTGCCCATCGGGATCCTTGAAATAGACGGAAATGGCAGGCACCCATCCAAGCACCACGGGCTCCACAATCGGTTCCCCATTGAAACCGAGCGGTTGGATGCCGGCCGCGCGCAGGGTTTCGCAGGAAGAGACGATCGTCGCCGCGGGCGCTCGAAACGCGAAGTGCAATTTCATCTGCAGTGGTGCCGTGCCCGTCTCCCAGAGCCCCAGCATTCCTTCCGCTTTTGTGCCGACCCAGAAAAAGGCGCCCCTCCGTTCCGAGAAATCTTTCGCAAATTCGAGCCCCAGTTGGTCGCGATAGAATGCTACCGAGCGGCGCAGATCCCGTACCGGCAGGTGGGTCTCGTAAATGCCTGTTATCGCTGCGCCGATGCTCTCACCTGGATGAAGTTTCGTAGCCATGATGGTCGTTCCGCCCTCTTATTCGTTCGAACAGCATGACAGTGCTTCCTCAAGTATGGTTGAGGTCAAGGGCGATTTTGCCGGAGTTTTCGTCTGCCGATCAGGCGCTTAGCGGGCCTCTGACCAGGTCGCTCTCGACCCGCAAAGCCGACCCTTAAGGGCTCTACGCTTCGGGGTCGTTGAGGCTCGGAACATTTAGCCTTCGATGATGTTGTGCGTTAATTGGCCCGCATGATGGAGGTGCCAAAACAGACGCCGGGCGGGCTTCAAGGAGAAAGCCATGATACGTCCGCTTCCTTCGCTCTTTCTTCCGCGCCGTCGCGTCTTGCAGCTAGGCTTTGGAGCAACGCTTGCCTCGAGCGCAGGCCTCGTGCCAGTTTCTCGTGCCGACGAGCCGACCGACATTATGGACGAGGATATTTTCCAGTTCGCGCTCAACCTGGAGTACATGGAGGCCGAGTATTATCTGCGCGGTACGACCGGAAAAGGGATCGATGATTCTGATGCGGGCGCGGAAGCTGGCCCGGTAACGGGCGGCAAGCAAGTTTCCTTCGATACACCCGCGATCAGCGAGTTCATGCGCGAGGTGGCGGAAAACGAACTGGCGCATGTCCGATTCTATCGCAAGACTCTCGGAGATCAGGCGGTGCCCAGACCAGCCATCGATTTCGATGCGGGCTTTACGGCGGTCGCAAAAGCGGCGGGCCTCGGCGAGAACTTTGATCCATTCGGGAACGAGATGAACTTTGTGCTTGGCGGGATGCTGTTCGAAGATGTCGGCGTAACCGCCTATGCCGGTGCCGCCACAGTATTGAAGAACAAGGATTTTCTGGCCGCTGCCGCCGGTATCCTGGCTGTGGAGGCCTATCACATGGGGATGGCTCGATCCACGCTCTACAGAATGGGCGAGCAAGCCTGGGAGGCGGCGAATGCGGTTTCCGATGCTCGTGACAAAATCGATGGATCGGAAGATAAGGACCAAGGCATCCAGATGGACGGCAAGGCCAACTTCGTTCCTTCGACGCCGGATGCGATAGCCTTCACCCGGACTCCGCAAGAAGTGTTGCGTATCGTGTATCTCACCGACCAGGAAGGCGCGAGCAAGGGTGGCTTCTACCCGAACGGGATGAACGGAATGATCAAAAGTACCTGAACCGGTGCCGCTCAGGCACGAGCAAGATGGCTCCTGCCGTAGCGGCCTCTCGGTCCGGCTTCTGACGATTACGCCTGAGAACCTATCACGACTCTCCTCCGGCGGTTATGCCCCGGCCGGTTGCAGTTTTCGTCGGTTGATAAAGCGTTTGGCGAGCCTCTGCCCAGGTTTTTCGACCGCAAAAAACGTCATGCAGGCAGCCGCGTAGACCAAAGGCACCAGGATGGCGGTCACCACGGCAAACCGTGCAGCCGGTGTGAGAGTGTCGCCGAAAGCGGTGATGAAATAGGCCGCGATCGGTTGCAGGAAGATCAAGTGCCAGAGATAAGCCCCGAATGAAAGTTCGCCGAGCCAATGGAAGAACCTGTTGCCGAGCGACGAGGAAAACGCGCGAAGCCTGACGCCCACGGTGCTGCCGATCAGGCGATGATAGAGCAGCGCGAAGAAGACGGCGACGAGCGTGACGCGCATCACCATTTTAGTGATGGTCATATCGCCGCCGATCGGCAGAAGAGCAAGCGCCATGGCGGCCCCGCCATGGAGGAAAGCTTTCGACCTGTCCGCGTGAAGGCCAAGAGCCAGCAGCATTCCGCAAAGAAAGATATGCATCTTCAGCGGCAGGAACGCCGGCATTGGGAAGTGGACTCCTAGCAGGCTCGAGATCGACACGATCGCGAGGGCGATAATGGCTGTAAAGAGCGCGCCCTTCAGCCACCCGCCTTTCTTGAGCAAGAGCATGATGAAGGGAAAGGCCGCATAGAATTGCATTTCGAGCCCTATGCTCCAGTCCGGGAGCGGTGTCCGGTACGCGTAGTCAGGAGAGAGGCCGAAAAGAAAGCTCGCGTGCATCAGCCCGTTGGTCAATCCGTTGTCGAGATAGCGTTGCGGCGATTGCGGCGCTCTTCCGAGGAATTGGTCGATGACCATTCTCGAATCGAACAGCCAAGCGCCGAGCGCGAAGGCGACGGCCAGAAGAACGTAGTAGAGCGGTGCAATTCTGAGAAAACGACGGATCCAGAAGCGTCCCCAGGTCGAGGTCAGGTCCCACGGCTCCTTGGCGGCACGCAGCTGATAGTGAAACACCATCAGGAAGCCGGAAAGCATGATGAAGAGGTCAACACCGAGATCGGGTTCCGACAGTACCGGCAAGCGCCAACCCGTCAGCAACAGCGCATGGCCGATCATTACCCAGAGCGATGCGAGCCCTCGAAGTCCATCCAGGCAATCGATTCGGATTTTGCGGGGATCATAGTCAGCCATCAGCAATCTTCGTCCTTTTAGCAACTAAAGGTTACTGCCTGCGTGCTATGTTGCGACGCACAAGGGACTGCCTAGAGGCTGACTAAGGCGAGAGTAAGTAATCGGCGAGCGTTGAAAGACCGCCGCAGGCCGCCTGGCCCTGCTTCTGCTCAGACGCGGCTGGCGCGTCTGTCGAGGCTGAAGGCACCCGCGCCAAAGGCGGCGATATGCAGGAACCCGCCCGTGATGGCGAGATTTTTCATGAAGTGGATCATCTGGTTCTGGTCTGCGAAATTGGTGTGAAATCCGAGAGCCGATGCCAGGGTGAAGACCGCCATGGCGAGTGCCGCCAAGCGGGTCTGATAGCCGAGGACGAGAAGGATGCTGCCGCCGAGTTCCACCACGAGAGCGATTGCATAGGCTACCGTGGGCAGGGGCAGATTGGCTGCCCTTATATATTCGATCGTTCCCGCGGGATCCGCCAACTTTTCGAAGCCGGAAGAGAGGAAGATGGCGGCGAGAAGCAGACGACCGATGAAGGCCAGGGCGCTCTGAAGTGCGAGGTTGTCGGTCATGTCGGGTGCCTTTCTGAGATCAAGAGACCGGCATGCGGGCGGAAACCCTGCACACCTTTCCTCATTCAGCTATCGCGGCGGCAGGTGAAGCGGGTCAGGCGCCGGAGGATTTGCAACTGCCGCGCGTCACCGCCGCCATTGAGCCTTCCGCCGATCCTAGCAATCTGCGTTTGCAAAGATAGCGCGGACGCTTCGAAAATCTTCCCGGTCTGAAACAGAATTTGAACGCTGGCAAAACCCGCCGCGGAAGCCCTGAAAAGCCTCGGTTGCGGTCGGCTTGAAGGGCTCTCGCGGAGCTCCTCGGAGGGTGTGCGGCTCTTCCGGCGACGTGCCTGGAAGGGAGTTGTTAACCTTCATTTCCTATGCGCTTAAGGCAGCCCCTTCGATAATGAATTTCGAGTTTTCAGGCCATGCGTATTCCCCGGACAAATTTCTCGACGGCAGTTTTGTATGATGCAAACCAGGCGGACGAATTCGAGGCTCCGCATCCGGGTGCCCTGAGCAGTGCTCATGGCCACGCGGCAGGGCCAAGCGAACATGACCACCTGTTCGAGGCGCCGGTAGCGCCGCGGCGGGCGGTGAGCCAGGAAGCCCATGACACAGGCTATGCCGGGCGCGCGGCGCGGCTCTATGGGCAGGGCTCGGCCTATGCCCCGGCCCAGGTCACGGCCTCCACGCGCGATCCGCTGCCAACGCTTGCCGAAATCACCGGTCATGACGGTGATACGACCTGGGAAAGCCATTTCTTCCTGTCGCCCAATGTGCGTTTTACCCGCACGCCCGAGCGCGAATTCATCAAGCGCCGCGCCCCGGCGATCGAGGAGGGCGAAGCGGAAGCAGAGGTGGCGACCGAGGTCGCCTTGACGGATGTCGGGGCCATGGAGCAGGTCAGCGAGGCGGCGGTCGAAACGACCGCGGCGAACGATGTGCCCGCGGTCGAACCCGAGACGCCAAACCACAGTCCGTCCGAACTTCTGCGCGTCCTGATGCAGCAGCTTCCCTCGTGGAGTTCCCGGCAAGTCAACGACCCCGGCGCGCCCGAATCAGCGTTGGCTTCGGTGCCGGCCGCCGCACAGCGACAGACAGTCCCGGCAATGCAACCTGGATCCACACAGGAAGCAGTCGACGTGAAGTTTGGCGACGTACTGCCGGAGGCGCCAGCGGTCACTGTCGGTGCGGCTGCGGAGACAGGCGTTCAGCCCGACTCGCGCCTGGCCTATCTCTCCGATCACGCCTTCTTCGAATTCATGCAGCCCGAGGTCGTGGTCCCCGCCGCTCCCGCGGTTGCCGCGCCCATAGCCGTTGCCCCTGCCGTGGCAACCTCGCCTGAGGTCGCAGTGGAGCCGCAGATATCTGCGCGGCCTGTGGAATTCGCCGCGCAGCCGACGACCGCAATCACCTCGCTGTTCCGGGTCGTCGAATGCCGGCGTCCCGCGCTGGCCGCTGAACTGCCTGCTTCTGCTCCAACGCCTGACGTGATCGACCGGGTCCCGGCCGAGGAAGCTGCGGCGGCAGCCGCACTGGCAGCACAGGCATCCACGCCGGCACCTGCGGAGCCGATCGTGTCGACTGAGGTGCCGGAGACGGTTTCCGAGACGCCGGTGGCAAAAACCATGGTCACCATGCCGGCCGTCGTGCAGCGCTCCTCCCCGTCGCTGCCGCCGATTGGCGCAATCGAGCGGGTCCAGGCAACCGACGCATACGAGTTTCCGTCCGAAGAACTCCTGCAGGAGCCGCCGGAAGGCCGAGGCTTCTTCATGACGCAGGAGCAACTCGAGCAGAACGCCGGGCTCCTCGAAAGCGTGCTCGAAGATTTCGGCGTCAAGGGCGAGATCATCCACGTGCGGCCGGGTCCCGTCGTGACGCTCTATGAATTCGAGCCGGCGCCGGGCGTCAAATCCTCCCGCGTGATCAACCTGGCCGACGATATCGCCCGCTCGATGTCGGCACTGTCGGCCCGCGTCGCGGTCGTGCCTGGGCGCAACGTCATCGGTATCGAACTGCCGAACGCCACACGCGAGACGGTCTATTTCCGCGAACTGATCGAGTCCGCCGATTTCCACAAGACCGGTTACAAGCTGGCGCTTTGCCTCGGCAAGACCATCGGCGGCGAACCGGTGATTGCCGAGCTTGCCAAGATGCCGCACCTGCTCGTCGCCGGCACCACCGGTTCGGGCAAGTCGGTGGCGATCAACACGATGATCCTGTCGCTGCTCTACCGGATGAAGCCGGAGGAATGCCGGTTGATCATGGTTGATCCGAAGATGCTCGAACTCTCCGTCTATGACGGCATCCCGCATCTGCTGACCCCGGTCGTCACCGACCCGAAGAAGGCCGTGATGGCGCTCAAATGGGCGGTCCGCGAGATGGAGGACCGCTATCGCAAGATGTCGCGCCTCGGCGTGCGCAACATCGACGGCTACAACCAGCGGGCGGCCGTAGCGCGCGAGAAGGGCGAACCGATCCTCGCGACCGTCCAGACCGGGTTCGAAAAGGGGACCGGCGAGCCGCTTTTCGAACAGCAGGAAATGGACCTGGCGCCGATGCCCTATATCGTCGTCATCGTCGATGAGATGGCCGACCTGATGATGGTCGCCGGCAAGGAGATCGAGGGCGCGATCCAGCGGCTGGCGCAGATGGCGCGCGCGGCCGGCATCCACCTGATCATGGCGACGCAGCGCCCGTCGGTCGATGTCATCACCGGCACGATCAAGGCCAACTTCCCGACGCGCATCTCCTTCCAGGTGACCTCGAAGATCGACAGCCGCACAATCCTCGGCGAGCAGGGCGCCGAGCAACTTCTCGGCCAGGGCGACATGCTGCACATGGCCGGAGGCGGCCGCATCGCCCGCGTCCACGGACCGTTCGTCTCCGACCTCGAGGTCGAGCATGTCGTGGCACATCTGAAGACGCAGGGACGCCCGGAATACCTCGAAACCGTGACCGCGGACGAAGAGGAAGAAGAGGCCGAAGAGGATCAGGGCGCCGTGTTCGACAAGAGCGCGATCGCGTCGGAGGACGGCAACGAGCTCTACGACCAGGCGGTCAAGGTCGTGCTGCGCGACAAGAAGTGCTCGACCTCTTATATCCAACGCCGCCTCGGCATCGGCTACAACCGTGCCGCGTCGCTGGTCGAGCGCATGGAGAAGGAGGGCCTTGTCGGCCCCGCCAACCATGTCGGCAAGCGCGAGATCATCTACGGCCAACGCGACCATTCGGGCACGCCCGACAGCGACGATATGGAGTGAGGTGAAGCGTCGAGGACGTGGCGATCAGAAGTCGTTTGCGAATTAACATCTCGCCGGCCACAGCCTCGAAGCGGGGCATTGCTTGAAATCTGCCCACGGGAGTAATACCTTATTGACAGAGAGTATTACCGAGGTGCCCAGATGACCACGACGGTCACAGCAAAAGGCCAAGTGACGATCCCGAAACCTGTCCGCGATCTGTTGGGGATCGGACCCGGCAGCAAGGTCGACTTTCGCCGCGCCGCCGACGGGAGCATCGTGCTGATGCGTGCCGACAAGGAAAAACCGGCGAGCCGTTTTGCAAAGTTGCGCGGTCACGCAGGCAAGGGGCTCGATACGGACGCCATCATGGCGTTGACGCGCGGTGAGGCATGACGCTCATCGACACCAATGTCTTGTTGGACGTTGTCACAGACGACGCCAAGTGGGCAGATTGGTCGATCGCACAGCTTGAAGCGGCAAGCCTCACTGGGCCCCTGCTGATCAACGATACGATTTACGCCGAGTTGTCGGTTCGATACGACCGGATTGAGGATCTTGATGCGTTTCTCGACGAAGCTGGACTCGAGATGACGCCGATGCCTCGAGCGGCTCTTTTTCTCGCAGCTAAGGTCTTTACGCAGTATCGACGGGCGGGAGGATCAAGGACCGGCGTCTTGCCCTATTTCTTCATTGGCGCACACGCCGCGGTCAGCCAGATCCCGTTGCTGACCCGCGATACCGCACGGTACCGAACCTACTTCCCTTCGCTCGCGCTGATCACACCACGCGCATAGGCGACAATAAGGCATGCAGGAAACCGCCTCTCGCAGCGTCGAAGATCAGGCCTTTGTTCCTGATACCGCATGCCGTTGCGATCGGCCGGCGCGGCAGCAGCTCTTGAAGGTCTTGCCCGAACCGCACGGGCAGGGGTCATTGCCGCGCAGCTGCAACCGGCCGATCAGCGGCAGGAGGGCCGCGGACGGCAAAAGGCCGGCGACCAGGATCGCCAGCCTGGCGGAGATGCCCGGGATCACAAGACGCCGGCCCGCCTTGAAGCCGCGCCAGGCGCGTTCGGCCACGTATTCCGAATCCACTTTGGGCAGGATCTTGAACAGCGCCGCCCTGTTGGCGCCCGATTTTTCGAGGAACTCCGTCGATACCGGCCCCGGGGCGACGCAGGTGACGGTTACACCGGCCGGGCGCACTTCCTGATGCAGCGCCTCCGAAAAGGAACGGACGAAGCCCTTGCTTGCATAGTACAAGGCCATGAAGGGGCCGGGCGTGAAGCTTGCGACGGAGCCGAGATTGATCACGCCCCCCCTGCCGCGCGCGACCATTCCGGGCAGGAAACGGAGCGTGAGTTCGGTCAAGACGCGGATATTGAGGTCGATCATCCCCATCTGCTCGTCGAGCGGCAGCATTGCTGCCCCGCCGCGCAGACCATAGCCGGCGCTATTGACGAGAACGTCGCATATCAGACCCTCCTCGGAGAGGAAGTCTTCCAGATGCACCGCCGCATCGCCAGCCATGAGATCCAGAGCGAGCGTGAACGCCTCGCCGCCTGCCTTCCGCACGGAAGCCGCGGTCCCCTGCAGACCTTCTGCCGAACGCGCGACCAGGACGACGGTCGCGCCGTCCGTTGCCGCAGCCTCTGCGATCGCCTTGCCGATGCCGCGCGAGGCGCCGACCACGACGACGGCTGGCCGGAGCTCCTTGCTCGACGTCATGCTGCTGATCCCGATGCGGCCGCATTGGGGGTGGCTCCGCTCTCGGAAAGACCGGCCACTTCATCGGCGACTTCGCCGTTCAGGATTTTTTCGAACCGCTCCAGCGCTCGTGCGACATTGGCTCCGTCCATGACCCGGTGATCATAGTGGATGCGGACGGTCACCAATCCATCCGCGCTGATCGGGCCGTAATTGAAGATCGTCGTGAGCGGCGTCAGGGGATTGAGGGACTCCGCGCCAAGCCCGGAATAGACCGACAGCTGGAAGGTGCCGAAATGGCGTCCGCGCTGACGCCCGATATTGAGGCCGAGCCACATGAGCAGCCACCGGAGCGGCGCCGGTGCGCGGGCGAGCTTCAAGGCGCGGCGGAACTGCTTGATCTCCAGAACGGGCCGTGATCGCGCCGACTGGATCAGCGCGCACAATTCGGTGATCGAACGCTGCTCGGGGGTTTTGATCGTGCTCAAGAGCACGACCCGTTCACCTTCATATTCGCGCTCGTGCGCGATCGAGGCGACGCTTCCCGGATATTCGTAGAGCTGGGGTCTCGGGAATTTGACGTAGGCGCGGCGAAACTCCGGCGTCTCCTGGGAGAGGAGCGCATATCCTTTCAGGAAAAGCACTGTCCAGGACGGCCGGCTTGGCTGTGCCAATCTGGCTTTTTGCAGAGCGCCAAGGTCCATCTGGCGCTGCACCGTGACCCTTGGCACGCCGATCGAAAATCTCATCAGATCCCCGACAAGGCGTCGTGCCGCCGAAAGCTTGAGGGCTCGGCCTCGCATCATGCCACCTCTAGTAAAGATAGGGGATAATTCGCTTGGTCCGGTCCATGTAGTCGCGGTACTGAGAGCCGAAAATTTCCAGCATCATGCGCTCCTCCTTTTCCACTCGGAGGACAAAGAGGACGGCAAAGCCCACCAGACCCGCAAGGCCCGCCACCCAGTTCGACAGCAGAAAGGCCTGGCCGACGCCCATCAGCAGGAAGGACGTGTACATCGGGTGACGGACGAGGGCATAGGGTCCGCGGCAAATCAGCTCATGCTTGTCGCGAATCTCCAGCGAAATCGACCAGTTGCGGCCGAGTTCCTTGTGGGTCCTGCGGAAGACCCACATCGCCAAGGCAAAGGTCAAGGCGCCGACGACGACCGCCCATGCGTGCGCTGGATAGTCGGCTGCCTCGGGCTTGCCGGTGGCGACATAAAAGCCGGGCACGATCGCAAGGCCGAACAGCGCCGCTGCAAGGCCGATCGTCTCGGAACGCGAGCGGCGGTTGCTGACGACCCGCACGCGCTTTGCCCGACGCTCATAAGGACGCCGAATGAAGTACCAGGCGATGATGCCGAGGACCCAGATGATTTCGCCGACAGAAGCGACCGTTATGTTCACGCTAGCTCACCACGCTTCGTTGCGATCGCGGCGATCGCAACGGCTGTCAAACATGTGGCCGTACAGTTCCGCTCCGACCGATGAAAGTGCTGCGGCGGCATGATTCCAACCACCGGACGAGCGGCGGAAGGTGCCGGTAGCACTCACCCGCCGTTCATCTGCCGTAGCTTTGTAATGAATTCTTGCGGCCGGAGCCAGATGCCGGGCGTCTTATACCCCATTGAACGCGCAATCTCCGCCACGAAGGCGTTGCAGTTATAGAGGGACGCGTGCCAGAAGCGGGACTTCGCCTTGAGCTTGCGAATGTTCGCGACGACTTCCTGGTACTCGTCCTCCGTCAGCAGAACGCGCCAGCTTGCCGACCGGTATTCTTCTTCCAGGTCGCCGTCGCTCGCTCCGGTCTCGGCTGGGACCGGCAGGAAATGGCCCATGACGTACGGTGCGGTATCGAGCGTCGCCGGGGCGAGTCCCGCAACCTCCGGATTGATCATTGCTCCGGCCTTGTTCGTGCGCCCGAAAATCACATAGGAGTGACCATAACTGAGCGCGTAGCGGGAGCGGAATTCGATGAAGTAGCCGTGCTCGCTCTGCTGGGACTTTCGGGCCAATTTCGACCCGGTCGCGTCGATACTCGAAACAAAACGCGGTTGGGGAGCCTTGTCTTCGGTTTGACATGCTGCAGTGGCCATTGCGAGCAGGACCACAAGCGATATACGACCTCGTTTAAGCGTCATTACTACGCTCTATCTCCCGAGCTCTGATGAGCGCAAAGTTGAAAGCCAACTCCTGCGAGTCTGTGGCTTCCGCGCTGTAAATCTTAAGCCGGTGTGGCCATGAATAAAAACGTGGGAAGGGTCGCGAGACCCTCCCCGCGCAAAGATCAAATTTACTTATAGACTGGTGCCTGTTCTACCGGCGCTGCCGGTGGCGGGGCCTTCCCCTTGCCTTTGCCAATCGTCCCGCAAGCGCTCAGGCTGGCGACCGAAAACAACGCAATCATCACGATTAGAATTCTGCTCATCAAGAAGTCCTTTCCTCAATACTCGGAATGGGTTATCGAAGGCAACATTTGAAGTAATAGTGGCGATTTGCGACTCGGCCTAGTGCAGAAAGGACACAGTTGCCATCCGGTTTGTCGTTGTCGGACTTTCAACGGTGTCCCAAAAACACACAGCTTCATCATTTATACCGAAAATTGAGGGGAAACACCATCAGATGATCAATACCTCCGTGCCGACGGGCGTGCGGCTGTAAAGATCGACGATATCCTCGTTCGTCATGCGGATGCAGCCGTTCGAAACCGCGTGGCCAATCGTCCACGGCTCGTTCGTTCCGTGCACGCGGAACATGGTGTCCTGCCCGCCGCGGTAGAGATAAAGGGCCGAAGCGCCCAGCGGATTGTGGGGTCCGCCGGAGACGCCGCCTGCATATTGCGCCAGGTGCGGCTTGCGTTTGATCATGCTGGCGGTCGGTGTCCATGAGGGCCACTCCGCCTTGCGGCCGACGACCGCCCTGCCTTTCATCGTCAGGCCCTGTTCTCCGACGCCGATCCCGTAACGCGTAGCCCAACCGCCCTCTTCGACCGCATAGAGGTAACGCTCGTTCGTGTCGACGACGAGCGTTCCGGGCGCTTCGTATCCCTCGTAGCGGACGTGCCGCCTTCGATAGCGCGGATCGATGCCGGAGGAGTCTCCGAACAGGGATGGAACGGGCACCCCCATTCCTTGCCAGGTTGTACTACATCCAGAGGTCAACAGAGCCAGACCGCTCAAAACGAGCATCCGGCGCGTAATTTGGTCATTGTCCATCTTTACCTGCTGAGCAATTCGGTGCGCCCCGGATTCGTCTTTAACACCGCGGCGCGCGCCGGCCAAGTCTTGCGCATCGATTAAGGCGGCTGGAGAGGATAGAAAGTTGGAAAGGACTACATCTTTGCTTGCGGGCGAAAGCATATGTGGGGCAAGCGTGGTATATCTGTAACGGGGCCACTGGCTGCTTGCTTAAATCCGAGCCGATTTGAGGATAAAACATGCAGTAATTCAAAGCGCTAGAGCGTGCGTTGCGCGTCTGATTTGAGGCGCCACACTGCTGGTCGGGCGAATGTACGGGAGCGGGATCAACAGGCGTGTCTCCGGAGCTTGCCAGGATTTTCGGGTCGTTGAGGCGGATGCTGCTCTTCAGTGAAACGTCTTGCGGCGCTGTGCCTACTCGATTAGGTCGGGGCAAAACAACAAGGATAGAGAAATGAAACTTGGCTTCGAGGGGAAGGTTGCGGTCGTGACCGGTGCGGGTTCCGGAATTGGCGCGGCTGTTTCCCTGCAACTCGGTAGTGAGGGGGCTGAGGTCGTCGTTGCCGACCTGGATGCTGACGCCGCGCGCCGAACCGCCGCCGAGATTCGTTCGCATGGGGGCAAGGCCCACGACTTCGTCGTCGACGTGGCCGATGCCGAAGCGGTGGAAAACTTGGTGAAGTTCGCCGTCGAGAAATGCGGCGGCCTGCATCTGGCTGTCAACAACGCCGGCATCGATGGCATCCGCAAAGCGACGGCCGACTATCCGCTCGACGAGTGGCACAAGGTGATGAACGTCAACCTGAATGGCGTCTTTTACTGCATGAAGCACGAGATCGCCGCGATGCTGGCTGAAGGCGGCGGCGCGATCGTCAACATGTCTTCCATTCTCGGCTCGGTCGGCCTGCCGACCGCAGCCGCCTATACTGCGGCCAAGCACGGGATCGTCGGGCTGACGAAGGTCGCAGCGATCGAATATGCGCGGATGGGCATCCGCATCAATGCCGTCGGTCCCGGTTGGATCGAAACGCCGCTCCTGTCGGAACATGCCGACATCGCGAGCACCCGGCGCATGATGTCGCTGCAGCCGATGGGGAGGCGCGGCAAGCCGGAGGAGGTGGCGTCCCTCGTGTGTTTCCTCCTGTCCGAACAGGCGAGCTTCATCACCGGAAGCATCCATTTGGTGGATGGCGCTTACACCGCGCACTGAGGGGCGGCGCGGTTTCGGCCGTTCCGCCAACTTCTCAGTTGATGCGTACGACGCGAAGCAGCGAAGCGGACCTTGCCTCAATTTGATTGCCGGCTCCTGAGGCGACGGTGCTGACCGCGATTGCCATTCTGCTTTCTCCGACGGCGACCAGAACGGTGCGGCCACTGTGGGCCCATCGCGGTCGTCTCGCCGCCTCGTCATCAATAAAAACGTTTATATTTTCGTTGAAATCGTTTTTATTGCCTGCTAGTGATCATCGAGTTGCCAAGGTCGGGGGAGGAGCATGGCCGCGGACAATCGCACAGCGCGCCGTAGCGCGCCGCCGACCATCAAGACGCTCGCCGACATCACCGGCTATTCGATCGCCACCATTTCGAAGGCGCTGCGTGGGTCGCCCGTGGTCGCAGCGGCGACACGCGAGACAATCTTCAGGGCGGCGCGCGAGGTTGGTTACCAGGCCAATGCGCGCGGCATGGCGCTCAGAACCGGCAGGACCCGCCAGGCGGCGGTGCTGATGCCCGTAACCGCCGCGCAGAACTACGAATGGGACGGCGTCGAATATACCCAGATCCTGAGCGGCATCAGCCAGGCGCTGGAGGGCAGCGATTATCGCATGTCCGTCCATGTCGTCCGGGACGCGGCCGATGGCTGCGACGTAGCGCGCCGGGTTATTGACCAGGGCCTTGCCGACGGACTGATCTTTTCAGGCATCCTCGTCGACGATCCGCGCATCGATTTTCTGGTGGAGCGCGGCTTTCCCTTCGTGTCGCTCGGACGTTGTCGCAAGACGCTCGACTATGCCTCTGTCGATATCGACAACGAATGGGCCGCGCACGCCGCGACTGCGAGACTGATTGCCGGGGGGCATCGCCGCATCGCCCTCGTCAATCCCGAGCGGCGCCTTTCCTATGCCCTTGACAGGATAGACGGATTCGCGCGCGCCTTTTGCGAGGCGGGGCTGCGGGCGTCGAGCGACCTTGTTGTCGAAGGGGATCTTTCGACGCATTTCGGCAGGGAAAGCGCCGTTCGTCTTTTGCAGGCGGCGGAGCCGCCGACGGCTTTCGTCTGCATCAACGAATCGACAACGCTTGGCGTGCTCTCGGCGCTCGGCAGTCTCCGGCGGCAGGTCGGCGCCGACATCGACGTCATCGCCTATGACGACATCAATGTCAGCGTCTATTTCACCCCGCCCATCACCACCTTCTACCAGCCGATCGAGGTTCTCGGGCGTACGCTCGGCGAATTCCTGCTGCGGCGCATGGCGGGCGAGGAGCCGAACGCGCTCAGGCAGGTCTTCAGGCCGACGCTGATCGAGCGCCAGCCGGACAATCTCGGCGGGCGTCTCGTCGGGTAGGCAAATCAATTCACAACGGAGGAGAAAGACGTGAAGACATTTGTGATTGCGCTAGCGCTGTCGGCCCTGGCAACCGGCGCCGCTCATGCCGCCGACCTCGGCGGCAAGCTCCTGAAAATCGGCTCGGATACCACATCGCCGCCGATGGAAAGCGTCGACCCGGCAACCGGCCAGATCGTCGGCTTTGATGTCGACGTCGTCAACGCGATCTGCGCCAAGATCAACTGCCAGGCGGAATTCGTGACCACGGGTTGGGACGGCATCTTCGCGGCACTCGACCAGGGCAATTTCGACCTCGTCGCCTCCGGCGTCTCGATCACGGACGAGCGCAAGAAGGCTATGGATTTCTCCGAGCCCTACATCGTCAACAGCCAGGCCGTGCTGGTGCGCGTCGAGGATCAGGCCGCGTCCCTCGACGATTTCAAGGCCAATGGCAAAAAGCTTTCCGCCCAGGCCAACACCACCGACGCGCAGGTCGCCGAGGGTGTCGTCGGCAAGGAGAACGTCGTTGCCTATGACAGTTTCAGCGCGGCGATCATCGCGCTCAAAAACAGGGATGTGGACGGCGTCGTCATCAACGGCGCCAATGCGGCGGCCTACGAGCGTGAATTCGCCGGCGAGCTCGTCGTCGGCATCAAGGACCTCGAATCCGACCCGCTCGGCCTCGTCTTCCGCAAGGGCGACGCCAATGTCGCGGCCTTCAACGAAGGGCTGAAGATGATCAAGGACGACGGCACGTTGGCTCAACTGGTCGATAAGTACTGGGGCCTCAAGTAAGCAGGCCGCCGACACACCGTCCCGGAGCGCCTTTCCGCTCCGGGACCACCCACAACATCCCCCGGAGGAATGAATGTCGTTCCTGAGAAGCGTGCGGCCCAGCAACCTGATCATTCTGACCGCGCTGCCATTCATCATCTATCTCTTTGCTTCCTCCGGCGACTACCAGCGCTCGCTGAGGGCGATACTCGGCGTCGAGAATGGTTCCTCCGCCTTTGTTCCAGGCTTCCTGGCGTTGATGATTGCGTTTTCGTCCGGCGTCGCCGTCCTGCTCTTTTCGCGGGCGAAGGCGCGTTATGCGCGGCTGGCGACGGCAGCCGCCATTCTCAATCTTGTTGCCGCCATCGTCCTTGTCCTGAGCGGCGCCATTCATCCCTTTATTGCCTCCGTCGCCGCTAATGCCGTCGATCCCTTTACGTCGTCAATCGTGGTCAAGGGCGTCACGCCGCGCCAACTGACGGAGGCGGCCGATCTTGCGGTCCGCAGCGTCGAAGCCATGCTTTTTCCCGCCTATTTCGCGGTGACGCTGCTGGGGCTCGCCCTCTTCTTTGCCGGCATGCGCAAGAGCCTCGCTGCCGATAATCGCCTGCGGCGAGCCGGCGGCTGGATCCTCGGTCTCGTCAACGGCGCGGGTTTGATCTTCGTCCTGTTCTTCGCTCACATCGCCTTTGCCGCCGGCGTCGCGACGACGATCCGCGCAGCCATCACCGCCTATATTCTCGCGGCGATCATAGGGCTCATCTGGGTCGGCTTGCTGCAGCTGCACTATACCGCGCGCACCAGCCTGCTTTTCGCACTCGCGACGCTCGCCCTCGCCCTCGTCTCCGCCTGGTTTCTGCTGCAGCCGCGCCAGGCCTATGTGCTTGCTGGCTCGCTTGACGGCAAGGTAGCGATCGTCAGCAGGACGCCATCCAGCCTGATCACCGCCGTGCGCTTCGGCCAGTACCCGGGCGCACCCGAAAAGGAAAGCGCGGTCAGGACTTTCCTTGGGCCCGCCGAGGCGATCGCGGCGGCGGAAAACAAAGAAGTGACAGCAGCGCTTCTGCCGCGGGCGACGGTTCCGGCCGGCTGGCCCGTTCTCTGGGAGACCGAAACCCTGAACGACAGCGATCGATCGGCGGGCATCACACTTGCGGTGCTCGCGATCATCGTCGGCCTGCTCACCTTCGGCGGCTATCTGCATCGCCGCCACCCGCTGGCGATCGGCTCGGAATTCGTCGTCGACACAATTCGCGGCATACCGATGCTGGTGATCGTGCTCTATGTCGGCCTGCCATTGAGCGGAGCCCTCAAGGACGCCACGCAAGGGGTGCTCGATCCGCCCAACCTGATGCGCGGCATCGTCGCGATGGCGCTTGCCTATTCGGCCTATCTTGCTGAAATCTTCCGCTCGGGCATCAACGCCATTCCCATCGGCCAGATCGAGGCGGCCCGCAGCATCGGCCTCAACCGCTGGCAGACGGCGCGCCTCGTCGTGCTGCCGCAGGCCTTCCGGATCATCATCCCGCCCCTCGGCAACGAATTGATCGCCATTTTGAAGGACACGTCGCTGCTGTCGATTCTGTCGATCCGCGACATCACCCAACGTATGCGCGAGTTCCAGTCAGCGAGCTTTCTGCCGTTTGCGCCCTATAACTCGGCGGCGATCTTTTACATCTTCCTGACGCTGGGCGCCGCAAGTCTCGTCAACGTGATCGAGCGGAAATATGACATCAAGCACCGATAGAGCCGACCGGATTGCGGCGGGGAGGCGCGTGGCGTTACCCCCCTCTGCCCGGCAGGGCAGAGGGGGGTGCATCGGGCGCGAGCAAGGGAATCTCCCATGACCGGCCAACCCACCGTTCTCATCACCGGCGCCTCGCGCGGCCTTGGCCGCGAGCTGGCGCGGCAATATGCGGCGGCCGGCTGGCCGGTAATCGCCTGCGCCCGCGCGGCTACCGCGCCGGATGGCGAGGGGATCGAGCATCGGCAGCTCGATGTTGCCGACATGGGATCGATTGCCGCTCTCGCCGCCGGTCTCGGCGGACGGCCGATCGATCTCCTGATCAACAATGCCGGCATTCGCGGCGATACGGGCGGTCTCGCGACAATCGATCCGGACGACTTCCTCGAGGTCATGCGGATCAATGCGCTGGCGCCGCTTCTCATCGTCCAGGCGCTTCTGCCCAATCTCCTCGCCGGAGAACGCCCGATCGTCGCCAATATCAGCAGCCGGGCCGGCTCGCTCGCCGAGGGTACGCTCGACGATGACGACGGCGACTATGCTTATCGTTGCTCCAAGGCGGCGCTGAACATGGCGACGGTGAAGCTCGCCCAGGATCTGCGGAAACACGGAATTGCGGTTCTGTCGTTGCATCCCGGCTGGGTGAAGACCGACATGGGGGGCGAGGGCGCGAGAATTCGAGTTGCCGAGAGCGCGATCGGTCTCAAGGCGATCATCGATGGCGTCGGGCTCGCCGACAGCGGCAGCTTCCGAGCTTTCGACGGCAAACAGGTATCATGGTGAGAAGGCGAGCGGGATCATGACGAAAGAACTGAGCGGACAGGAGATCGCGGCAATCAACAAGCTGCTCACTGAGACCTATGGGATAGAAGGAGAAATCTCCGCGCTGCCGGGTGAACACGACCTCAATTTCCGTGTTCGCACGAACGACGGCAGCGCCTTTCTGCTGAAGCTGCACGCAGCGGGGGCGCCGGAAGAGCTCGACATGCAACTCGCCGTTCTCGAACACCTGGCATTGGCAGCGCAGGCCCTGCCCATCTCCCGCGCCCTGCCGGATCGCTCCGGCGCGCTTCTCAGGCCGGTCGACTTCAAGGGCGAGCGTCTCGCCCGACTTCTTACCTGGCTGCCGGGCGAGACCTGGGCGCATGCTTCGAACCGCAGCGCCGTTAGCGTCGAGACCTTGGGAGCATTGCTCGGCACGCTGGACCGCGCCCTGACGGGCTTCGATCATCCGGGCGCAAAGCGTGTTTATGGCTGGGATGTTGCCCGGGCCGATATGCATCTCGACCATGTCGGGCTGATTGACGACGAGGAAAAGCGCAATACGGTCCGCGGCATCCTCGATCATTTCGTTTCTGCCGTTCTGCCGCGCCTCGCAGCCTGCCCGCGGCAAATAATCCACAACGATGCCAACGACTATAACGTGCTTCTCGACGCCGAGGGCCGCGTCAGCGGGCTGCTCGACTTCGGCGACATGGTCGAGACTTTTCGCGTCATCGAGATTGCGGTCGCTTCCGCCTATGCGCTGATCGGCGCAGAGGATGCGGTGGGCACCATGGCTCGCCTTGCCGGTGCCTATCACGACGTCAATCCGCTCACGGAAACCGAAGTCGAACTGATCTTCGATCTCGTGCGCACCCGCTATGCCGTCAGCATGTCAATGGCAGCAAAGCAGATCCGCGAGAATCCTGAAAACACCTATCTGCTCGTCAGCCAGGAGGATGTCTGGAGCGAACTGCAGCGGATCGAGCGGGAAAACCGGGCAATCGCCGTCGCCCGCCTTCGCGATGCCTGCGGCTTTGCGCCCATTCCGAAAGCCGCGAGGATCGTGCGCTGGCTGGAACGCAATGCGCATGGTTTCTCGGGGATCATAAGACCGACTGTCCTGAAGCCGAAGGCGGCTGTCTTCGATTTCTCCGCAGGGGGGCCCGCTGCCAACGACTGGGCGACGCTCGACAAGGTCGAGGCGGAAGCGCGGATCGAGGCGCGTATCCGCGCCGAGGGCGCGGATTTTGGGCTCGGCCTCTATGGTGAGGACCGGGCGGTCTACAAGGGAGATGCGTATAGCACGACGGTCGCGAGCCAACGCCGCACCGTTCACCTCGGTGTCGATATTTTCGCGCCCGCCGGCGAGCCGGTGCATGCGCCGTTCACAGGCAAGGTCGCCTTCTACCATGATGACGCGGTCGCGCATGGCTTCGGTCCGACCGTGCTGATCGAACACGCAACCGGCGACGGCGACGTGTTCTGCACGCTCTACGGCCATCTGTCGCGAGAGAGCACGGAAAAGCTTGCGATCGGCCGGTCGATTGCCAAGGGAGAGGCTTTCGCGACGCTTGGTGCCCGCCACGAAAACGGCGGCTGGGTGCCGCATTTGCACTTCCAGATCGTCACCGACCATCTCGGTCTCGAAGGGCGCATGCATGGCGTCGGCGTGCGCGACCAATGGCAGGTCTGGCGGGAGGTCAGCCCGGATCCGAGTGTCGTGCTCGGGCTTTCGGTGCCGGCCTCGGTGATCGTTGCGCGCGACAAGGAATTCCTGGTGCGCGAGCGCCATCGCCGGATCGGCCGGTCGCTGAGCATCGCCTATGGCGCGGCGCCGCTGAAGATCGTCGGCGGCGAAGGCGCCTGTCTGATCGACGAGGAGGGCACGCGCTGGCTCGATATGGTCAACAACGTCTGTCATGTCGGCCATTGCCACCCGCGCGTCGTCAAGGCGGCCGAGACGCAGATCGCACGGCTCAACACCAATTCGCGCTATCTGCACGACAGCCTGGTCGAATATTCGCGACGGCTGACCGCACTCTTCCCCGATCCCCTGAACGTCTGCTTCTTCGTGAACTCCGGCAGCGAGGCGAACGATCTCGCGATCCGGCTCGCCCGCGCCTATACCGGCAACCGCGATATCATCACCGTCGATCACGCCTATCACGGGCACCTCACGAGCCTGATCGACGTCAGCCCCTACAAGTTCGCCGGCAAGGGCGGCGAGGGCAGACCCGCGCATGTGCGCGTTGCCGAGATGCCGGATCTTTACCGCGGCCGCTACCGCTATGGCGATGCCGATGCGGGCGCGAAATATGCGCAGGACGTGAAATGCCAGATCGAAGCGCTGGCAGCGGAAGGCCGCAAGCCGGCGCTCTTCTTCAGCGAGGGCATTCTCGGCACCGGCGGCCAATTGGTCCTGCCGGAGGGCTATCTCAACGAAGCGTACGCCCATGTGCGCGCCGCCGGAGGTCTATGCCTGGCGGACGAGGTGCAGGTGGGCTTCGGCCGCGTCGGCAGCCACATGTGGGCGCACGAGACGCAAGGCGTGGTTCCCGACATCGTCACCATGGGCAAGCCGATCGGCAACGGCCATCCGATGGCGGCGGTCGTCACCACCGAAGCGATCGCGGCCGCCTTCGCCAACGGCATGGAATATTTCAACACCTTCGGCGGCAATCCGGTTTCCGCCGAGATCGGACTTGCCGTACTCGACGTCATACGCGACGAGCGGCTGGTTCACCATTGCGCAGTCGTCGGCAAGCGTTTGATGAATGGCGCCCGCCGGCTTGCGGAGCGGCACCCGATCATCGGCGACGTGCGCGGCCACGGCCTCTTCAACGGCATCGAACTCGTGCGCGACCACGAGACCCTGAAGCCAGCCGCTGGCGAACTCGACTTCGTCATCGCCGAGATGAAGAGGAAGCACCGGATCCTGCTTTCAAGCGAGGGACCGCATCACAACGTGCTGAAGATAAAGCCGCCGGCGCCGTTCAGCGCCGAGGATTGCGACTATTTCCTCGATGCACTCGACGAGGTGCTGGCAAGGGTTCCGATGGGGTGATCTACTGCCTGTGAACGCCTCGGCCTACCTGAAAACGACGCGATTCTTCGTCTTCCGATCTAGGGTATGAGAGCTGGAGTAGGAGCGTGGAGTGACGATCTACCTGACCGGGAAACGGGATTTTCGGATCGCGCTGAGTTTAAAAAAGTCAGCCATCTAACGGGAACTCTTCACGTAGAGCTTTGTTTGGCTCAGCAACGGACGCATTGCGTCAAACAGCGAGCGAGAAGAACAATGTTGATACGTCTCATGGCAGCCACCGCCCTTCCCATTCTGCTGGCTGTGCCGGCATTTGCGGACTGCCGTCAAGAACTCGAGAAACTCGGGCCAGCTATCGTTTCCGCAGAAACGGGCGCAGCCGGCAGCGGGTCCGGCGCGCCTGTTACGAAGCACCAGGAAGAAGTCATGCCCGGCAAGCAGAAGAAGGCTGTCGGAACGGAAATAACGGGATCAACCGGCGCCCAGACGAAAGCGACTTCGCCTCATCAGGAGCAGGTCACCGGCAAGCGGACCGGTGAAAGTGGCGACAAGCCAAGCCAGCTCGAGGCAGAAGCCAAGAAAATGGCCGAAGCCGGCGATGAGCAGGGATGCATGAAGAAGCTGGGCGAGATCAAGGACCTGATTGGAGCAAAGTGAGAGCGTCTTCGTGGAAGGCAGCCTGTTCGACATGGAGGACCATCTCACGGCGAGCGGATCGCGGGCGGCAGCCATGGCCGTCCGGAGTCCTGGCTTATCGACATGCCGAAGAGGCTCTCGAGCAGTCGCGGGCCTCCTTCGCTTGGCGGCCATCAAGCCGGATCAAGTCTCGTCATCTTGCTGAGCATATCTCGGCAGGAGATGGCGTCCTCCCTGACGTGAAGAGCCACGCGAAAGCAAGAACACGAACAGGCACTGATCATTTAGGCGGCGCGTGAGCAACTCCCTGGCGCTCAAGCCGCGGTGGCGGGCTTACCTGCTCTTGCGCGGTATCGCTGGTTGTTCCGGCCGGAACATTTCCGGAAGCGGGAGGTTCGTTGGACGGGCCAAGCGTAAGAGAACGCTTGGAAGCAACAAATGGAGCTTAGATATGAAACTTGCCATATCGGCTGCCTTAGCGGCAGCGCTGTTCTCGGCGGCCAGCCTGACTGCTTCCGCGCAGTCCGGCACGAGCGCGACCGGGGATCAGCCTTCCATGAATATGGAAAAATGCGATCCGGGCAGCCCGAATTGCAAGGCGGGGCAACGCGGGGACAAGCCCTATTCCAGCGAGACCACCGGCAGCGTGAAGAGCAATGATAACAGCGCAGCTGGGGACGCTCAGGATGACGCCCCGAACAAAGATTGCCCGCCCGGTCTCGCCAAGAAAAAGATGAACCCCAGCGAGGGACGCGATACAACGGGCTGCTGAGGAGCCCGAACCAACGAAGAAGCCCCGCGTTGTTGCGGGGCAGCGTCGCATCCCTTTGGCGCGTAAGATGCGGTAAGATAGTTCCGAAAGGCACTGCCGCGGCCAACGGGGAAGGCCCGAATGCGCGTTCTGGCACGCCGCTGCGAAAAGTGCACGAAGGCCAGCCCACCGATCAGGTGCATGCTGCAGCCCGCATCTCCTGACACTGTCCACGCCTGAGTTCTTCACTTGAAGCCCGCCGATTCCATCGATCGGCCTTGTCTCCGCGCCAGGAACATCCCGTTGAATTGAGCATCCTTTTCTCAGCTCGCGCGTTCGGAATAGAACAGCCGAACGATTGAAGGCATCTGCGGCATGGAGGACGAAGCAGAGACCCATCACGAGGATGGTGATGGCAAGATCGGTGAGAATGTCAGCTTTCCATTCGATCGGATGACCGTCCAACGCTTTCGCGAAACGTTTCCGCGGGCTCGATGGAGCGAGGAGCGTAAGGCCTGGTTTGTTCCCGGGTCCACAGCGGGGCGCAGGATCAATCGCTGGCTCGCCAGAGAAGCGTCGAGAAGAGATCCCTACGCGGATCAGAAGGGCCGTGATGCCTACGCGTTCGAACCCATTCTCAGCCCTTACCTGAAGGTCGACAACAACGGCTTCCGGGTCCGCACGCCGTATTCACGGAAGATAGTCGATGAACTCCGTCAGGTGCCGTTTGCCCAATGGCAGCCGGAACTCAAAACATGGCGGGTGCCGTTCGCCTCCTACGACGACCTTCACCGGCATTGGCAGGTGATCGAGGAAGAGGCAAAGCGCAACGAACCTGAGGAACGGCGCAAGCGCGCCGTGGCGCGCAAGGGAACGGAGGAGGAGAGGGCGGCACGACGCCGATCTGCCGAGAGACGGCGTCGCCGTATCCCGCTGCCGGCCGACGATTTGCCACCAATCGGCAAGCCGGTCTCGACGACCAGCTATCGGATCATTGTCATCACTGAGGTCACCGGCGAAATCGTCGATCCAGATCGCGTCGCCGATGTCTATCGCGACGTCACCCGTGAGCACATCTGGGGAAGATGGCGCGCGCCCAATCTGGACGAGCTCGTTCGAACCTGGCCTTCGAAAACCGAGCCCGGAACCTACGAGGTTGAACGCGGCTGGTGGCAACCAACGATCGAGGAACTACGTGAGGCCAGGAGGAAGGCGAGGGCGAAGGAACGAAAAACTGGAACTCCGTAGCGGTGGGATAGGGTTTTCGAAATGGAAAGCTACGGAGTATTGACGGCGGTGCCAGATGGACCGCGACGTTTAAAGCCGGTCAAAGTCCGCCAGCAGGTACCCGCGACGTCCTGCACAGCCAACAGCGCGGCAGTCAATCTAAGGACGCGGCGGCTTCACATTGCCAAAGCGGATCTCTTCGCGCGATGGATTGTCGGCAATCGACTGCTCTTCCTCGTCGTCCGGAAGAACATCTTCAGGATCGATATTCGCCTCATCGGTGCTGCGGACCGGTGGTATCCGGCCCTGGTCCACCGGCTTCGCATCCTCCGGGCGCGATAAACTAGGCCCGGTCTCAGCGCTTTCCTCGTCGGGTGTCTCGGCCGTTTGGCGGACAGGTTCTTTCGGGCTTGCAATCATGGTTTTCCCTTTCGTCTCCGGAGAAAGCGAGTAGCGGCGTTTTGTTCCACGCCGTGTTCCCAAGTCTGCCGTCATCTTTTCGCGCAAAGTGAATGCTCGCGCGGGCATATAGCGTGAAGTAGACGACGTTGATCTTCCGGTTGAGGAACAATTGTCATCCACGACGATTGGGGTGCCTTTCGAAGAAGCAGGAAGCCACACCCTCTTTTTCCGTCAGTCTCCTGCTTCATCCCCCGGTACCGGGGGTGACCGTCGGAGGTATGATGTCCAAAGCAGTCACAGCGACGGTGATTTTCGTGCTGGTGGTGATCGCCTTGATCTGGGTGCTTTTTCCGATTGACTGGACGCCGGAAAACGGCCAACCGCCGCCTCACGCGATCGATCAATCCGACTAGCTTCTTCCCCGCGACGGTGCATCCCGTAACAGGTACGCGATGCGCCGGCTGACCCCTTACAGTGCCTGTGAAGGCGTCGTGCGCTGACGCCGGAACATGTTCAGCTTCTGCCGGTTCCTTCGTGACCTCGTTAGAGCGGGAGGATCCAATATGAAGAAAGCTTTGAGAGATGCGGTGGTGGTCATCACTGGTGCCTCGTCCGGCGTGGGAGAGGCCGCGGCTGAGGCATTCGCGCGATGTGGCTCGAAACTCGTCCTCGCCGCGCGCGATGCCGCCGCGCTTCAGCGTGTGGCGAAGACCTGTCGCGAATTGGGGGCCGAGGTCTTGGTCGTGCCGACCGACGTGACGGATGCGGACGCCGTCAAGGAGCTGGCAGAGAAGGCGATGAGTTTCGGCAAG
Organism: Sinorhizobium terangae; assembly: GCF_029714365.1. Lineage (NCBI taxonomy): Bacteria > Pseudomonadati > Pseudomonadota > Alphaproteobacteria > Hyphomicrobiales > Rhizobiaceae > Sinorhizobium > Sinorhizobium terangae. The sequence continues at coordinate 1,968,435 of NZ_CP121660.1, read as the reverse complement.
ATCGACGTCTGGTTCAGCAATGTCGGTGTCGGTGCGGTTGGTCGCTTCGTCGATACGCCGATTGCAGCCCATGAGCAGGTCATTCGCACCAACCTGATCGGCCATATCAATGATGCACATGCGGCCATTCCGATCTTTCTCAAGCAGCGCCACGGCACCTTCATCAATATGATTTCTCTCGGAGGCTTTGCTTCCACCCCTTTCGCTACTGCCTACAGCGCCAGCAAGTTTGGCCTTAGAGGCTTCTCCGAAGCACTCCGTGCCGAGCTCGCCGATGAACCCGACATCCACATTTGCGATGTCTATCCGACGTTTATGGATACGCCTGGCGTGGGGCATGGGGCGAATTATACCGGTCGGAAGCTCAGCGTTCCTCCGCCCGTCTACAACGCGCGTCGTGCCGCTCGCGCCATCGTCCGTCTCGCGGAGCGTCCACGCGCCTCGACTACCGTTGGCCTCGTCGCTGATCTTGCCCGCTTCGTCCATTTTCTCGCCCCCAACACCACGACGCGGCTGCTGGCGCAGCTTACGTCACGTTACCTGAAGCAAGCGCCGCGGGCGGAGAACAGCAACGGCAATCTGTTCAGAGCGCCGGCCGTGGCCGGTGGCATCGACGGGGGGCTGCGCTCATCCCACAGGATTCCCGTCGCAACTATGGCGGCTGTCGTTGTCGTCGGGTTCGCCATCGCTGCCCTGATCGCCGGCAAATCGCGTGTTTCATACAGAGGAGTCCTGAGATGAAGGCTTTGACGTGGCACGGCAAGGGCGATATCCGATGCGAGAGCGTGCCTGATCCGAAAATCGAGAACGATCGCGACGTCATCATCAAGGTGACTGCCTGCGCGATCTGCGGCTCGGACGTCCATATTTTCAACGGTCTCATCCCCTCCATGGAGCACGGCGACGTCCTTGGCCATGAAACGATGGGGGAGGTCGTCGAGGTGGGTAGGAGGGCGACCAGATTGAGCGTCGGCGACCGTGTCGTCGTCCCTTTCACCATCGCCTGCGGCGAATGTTTTTTCTGTCAGCGCGGCTTCTATTCGGGCTGCGAACGCACCAATCCCGATTGGGAAAAGGCGACGAAGTTGTGGGGGAATTCTCCTGCCGGACTGTTCGGCTATTCACACCTTCTCGGCGGTTACAGTGGTGGACAGGCTGAATATCTTCGCGTGCCCTATGCGGATGCGGGGCCGATCAAGGTTCCGGATGAACTCACGGACGAGCAGGTGCTGTTTCTTTCCGACATCTTTCCAACCGGCTACATGGCCGCCGAGTTCTGCGACATCAACCCTGCGGACACGATCGCAATCTGGGGATGTGGCCCTGTCGGCCAGATGGCGATCCGCTCGGCGTTCCTGCTCGGCGCCGAAAGAGTCATTGCCGTGGATACGGTTCCGGAGCGGCTAAGGCTCGCCGAAGCAGCCGGCGCGATGACCCTCGATTTCATGCAGGAGGATATCTATGAGCGGATCATGGAGATAACCCATGGTCGGGGAGCCGACGCCTGCATCGACGCGGTCGGCACCGAGGCCGATAGCCGGGCAAGCCTGGATTCCTTTGTCGACCGCGTGAAGGTGGCCACATTCATGGGTACTGATCGCCCGCACGTGTTGCGGCAAGCGATCCATTGCTGCCGAAATTTCGGAACGGTCTCCATTGTGGGTGTCTACGGCGGATATCTCGACAAAATACCGATGGGATCGGCAATCAACCGCGGACTGACCTTCCGTATGGGCCAGACGCCGGTCCAACGGTATCTTCCGTCGCTTCTCGATCGGATCCGAAAAGGGGAGATCGACCCGTCCTTCGTCATCACCCATAGGGGCGGCCTCGACGAGGGGCCGGCGCTCTACAGTACCTTCGGCGAGAGGAAGGATGGTTGCGTAAAGGTAGTTTTGAAGCCGTGAGAGGATTTGCAACGCAGGCTGACGCTGTCGCGGTCCGGGCCGCAGACCTCATGACCGTTGCTGCGTCAGCCGTGCGGTTCGCAATGCTGCCAAGGCTTCCTCCGCGGAATGGCACAGCAGGTTGAGTTCGGTCGGCCGGCGCAACGCTATCTGGATGTGATGAGGTCCGAACATCCGGATCAGGCCATATCCGGGAAAACGGCCGTTGCCGGCCGCGCGGTTGTTCCAGCGTGTGATCCTACCGTACGGCCATGGTGTATAGGAATGTTCCGCGTCAAGGATGCGGGCGCATTCCTCGTAGAATGTCTTTTTGCTGAATTCCGTGCCGGCGTCCATTTCGGGAGGTCCTCGCTCGCGGAGTCTCGGAACCGTTCCCGTCCCGATAATGTTCCCGATTCGTCGCAGTCCGCTGCGGAACAATCAAAAGCAACGGCGGTTCGAACCTCGTGAAGACATAGGAGGAAAAAAATCATGAGCGCTTCTGGTATCGCCGCCTTTGACAAGACACTTCAGGTCACCAACACATGGTTGGATGACATCATGAAACAGCAAGGGCCAGATCGCCAAGCCGCGTGGCATATCCTTGGCGCCGTCTTGCACACGATCCGAGATCGCCTGCCGGCAGACCTGTCCGCCCATCTTGCCGCCCAATTGCCACTGCTGGTGCGCGGTGCCTATTACGAGCAGTACCAGCCGTCCAAGCAGCCCGCGCGGTTGCATTCCCTCGATGAGTTTCTCACTCAGGTGAAGGAAGAACTCGCCTTCACGCGGCCAGTGGATGCGAAAGATGCGGTACAGACGGTTTTCGCCGTCCTCTCGCATTATCTCGATCCCGGTCAGGTCGCGAAGGTGCGGGAAAGCTTGCCCGAAGACATACGTGCTTTGTGGCCGGACCCCCGCTCCAGACATTGAACAAGTGATCGGAGTGTGACCGCTGGCGAAAGCGGAATGCTCGCAAGCGAACTCAGGGGCGGTCATCTATTCGAAGATCGCTGCAGCCGCGGCCGATCACCCGGCGCGGGATGAGGAAAAGTGTGTACGGTTTCCGCTCGCATCCCCGCTCTAACTGATTGGAATCGGTCGCGTTTATGATACTAGGTCGATCGGATCTAAAATCATCGTGATCTAGTCGTTCGCGGATGCCATCGGATGCATCGGCCGCGACTCGACGGTCGCAAAGTATGTGGCAAGCGCTGCGATGTCGTTGTCGGAAAGCGGTCTCGCTACCTCCCGCATCACGTGGCCATATCCGCTGTCTCCACGTTTTCCATCGCGGAAAAGGCGGAGTTGTTGCTCGATATAGGGAGCCGGCTGCCCGGCGAGCGACGGGAATGCCGGGTTGCGATCTCGGCTTGCATGGCAGACAAGGCAAGCGGGAATGCGCCTCGACGCGTCCCCTTCGGTCGCAAGTTTCTTGCCTGGTTCGAGAAGCGCCGTCGCGGCGCCTGCTCTCCCTCGTGATGCGGGCAATGATGCGAAGTGGGCTGCAAGGTCTCGCCAATGGCGACGATCGATGGCCTTCGCGACAACACTCATGACGCCACCCGGTCGGCGGTCCTCGGCGTACGCTGCGAAACTTTGGAGAAGATAGGACTCCCTTTGACCGGCGATGACCGGCGTCGCCATACTGCGGCCCCGGCCGTCAACTCCATGGCATCGCGTGCACTCCGCGAGAGCCTGTTGAAAGGTCGCGGGCCGGTCAACGAGCGAGCCCGCTGGGCCGTAGGCCAGGTCACGATAGGCCTCGGAGCCGAGCGCCGGCAACCGGCGCAGGAACGCGACCATCGCCCAAACCTCATCGTCGCGCCTTTGGCTGGGCCAGGCCGGCATTCCCGTAAACCGCACCCCATGCTTGACGATGCGAAAGAGTTCGGCGTCGCTCCAGCCGCTGACGCGCTCGGCGAGATCCGGTGGTTTCGGCAGCATGCGCAAGACGGCAGGCGAGCGCGGCTCTCCCGGCGCGCCGTGGCAAATGGCACAACCGCGCGCGAAATGGCCCGCCGCTGTCTGGACGGCGTGGTGCGGGAGTTCCCGCGGGACGTCGACTGCAAGCGCGTAGGTTCTGATCGCGGACTGCATCGCGAAGTGCAAGAACCAGTCGGTGATCTTCCAATGCCCGCTGGATGCGCCGACGTTGAAAAAGCCGATCCATGCGGCGAAAACCACCGCGAACGGAAGGATCGCGAGGGTGACGGCCACATGTTTCCAGTCGACGTGCATCAGGCCTCGGCCTCCCTCTGATCGCCTGGCGCCAGATGGCGAGCGAGAAGCGTCAATCCCCCAACGAGATAGGCCACCAAAAGCGTTACGCGTGAGAGGAGCGAAATTCGCCTCATCGCGAGCACTCCGTCATGAAGAGGACAGGCAGTGCGACGAAGATCACCGCAATGAAACTCAGGCCCGAGAGCAACAGCGTGGCGAAACCTTGGAAGAGGGTACGGTCATGGCGCGTCGGCTCGTCATGCGGTGGGTCGTGGGCGCCGAAGCCCCACTGACGCCAGGCAAGCCAGGCGGATGCAAGGATAGCGACAAGCGCGAATGCAGTCGCAATTCCTATCGCAATGCGAAGGGCATCGAAGCCGATCGAGAACCGCTCCTGCTTGGCGCAATAGATCGCCACGCTTAGATAACAGATCAGGAAATGGGCGGCCCAAACGACCGGAGCCGTGAAGAGTGTCCAGAGCGATTCCGGACCGCTCGGTCGGGGGAGCATCGTGCGCATCGCTATCTCCACCCTGCTTGCGGAAAGAGCCCAATCACCGGAAAAGTGACCGCGGCCGTGATGACGAGGAAATGCCAGAAGAGCACGACGTTGCTGAGATCAGCATCGTATCGATGCGTCAGCCGGCCTGCCGAACTGCGCGCCAGGCAATACGCCTGCATGACTGCACCGACCGCGGCATGAGCGAGGACCCATATGACCAGGATCCAGACAATCGCAGGATAGACATGCGTCGTCGGCTGCATCGCGTGCGTCCGCGGCCCCTCGAGGGCGGCGACGCTTGCGATGCAGGTCAGCGCGAAGGAGGCCGTAAGGCAAAGCCGCATGATGAGCACATAGCCCCTGGCGTTATATCGTCGCGCCAGAACAATCAGCGCCCATGCAAGCGCGAAGAATGCCAGCGCAAGCAGCGGCCAGAATACGCCGGGACCAGCCGTGCTGCCGGTGAAATCCGGGTGGATCGTCCAATAGAAAAAATATCCGAAGACGAGGCTTGCGAATGCTGTGCTGTCGCCGACCATGGTGATGAACATTGCCCACCAGCCGACGGAGGCCGGGCCTGAGGCATAAATGGGCAATGTGAGCCCCAGGCCGACGTCCTTCGCCGGTTTTTCCGGGATCTCGGCCGTTCCGGTCCAAAGCCACCAGATGATGGCTGTGAAGGCGGCCATCGCAGCCACAAAGGAAGCGACCCACCAATGAAAGGTGAGGGCGACGAAGGTTGCACCGAGCGACGCAGCCGAGATGATCGCGAGATAGGACGTCCCGCCGACGCGCAGGACTTGCAGGGGCCTGGCATCGAGGACGGAGGTGACCAGTCCCTCTCGCCGGCCCTCCTCTGCGTCGGGGAGATAGCCGCGGCCTTCGCTGATGTCGCGCATCAATGTTTTCTGGTCCCACAGCGGATAACGGCTCGTGATCGTAGGAATGGAGCGTACGCCCCAGTTCTCCTCGGGTTCCGAAATCCATTCGAGCGTGCCAGCCTTCCACGGGTTCAACTCGCCGCGACGATAGCGATGCTTGGGACGCAGCACGTCGAAGACGACAACCAGCACGCCGGAGGCAAAGACGAAGGCGCCTGTGGTGGAGGTTAGATTGAGCCAATCCCAGCCGAGTTCGGCTTGATAGGTGAACACCCTGCGCGGCATGCCGCGCAGGCCTGTCAGGTGCATTGGAAAGAATGCGATGTTGAAGCCGGAAAACATCAACCAGAAGGCTGTGCGTCCGAGTATCTCGGAAAGGTGCTTCGCGTCGATGAGAGGATAGTAATAGTAGATCCCGGCTGTGACCGGAAACAGCATGCCGCCGATCAGCACATAATGGAGATGCGCGACGACAAAATATGTGTCGTGTGCCTGCCAGTCGAATGGTGCGAGCGCCACCATGACGCCTGTGAAGCCGCCGATGACGAAGATGGCGATTCCGCCGGCGCCGAATAACATCGGGACCGAGAAGATGACTCGGCCGGCGAGCATGGTCGCGACGAAGACGAAAATCTGCACACCCGTCGGAATGGCCACCGCCTCCGATGCCGCCGAGAAAAAGGCCAGCGAGATCTGCGGCAGCCCCGTTGTAAACATGTGGTGGACCCACAAGCCGAAGGACAGAAAGCCGGTCCCGACCGCGGCGAGAACGATCCAGGAGTATCCGACGATCGGGCGCTGCGAAAACGTAGGTACGATCATGGCCATCAACGCAATCGCCGGCAGGAAGATGATGTAGACCTCCGGGTGACCGAATATCCAGAACAGGTGTTGCCATAGAAGCGGATCGCCTCCGCGCTCTGCATCGAAGAACGGCCAGTCGAACATTCGCTGCATCTCGAACAGGATGTCTCCGGCAATCAGCGGCGGAAAGGCGAACAGGATCATTCCCGCGACGATCAGCAGGTACCAGGCAAACAGCGGCATTAAATTGATGCGCATGCCTGGCGCGCGGCATTTCATGATGCCGACGATCAGCTCTACCGCGGCTGCTATCGATGCGATCTCGATGAACGAGAGGCCAAGCAACCAGATATCCGCGCCGATGCCCGATAATTTCGGATCGGTGGCGAGCGGCGGATACATGAACCACCCGGACGACGGCGCCGCGTTAAAAAAAATGGAGCCACACACAAAGACGCCGCCGATCAGGAAGCTCCAGAAACCAAACGCACCGAGCCGCGGAAACGGCAGTTCTCTGGCGCCCAGCATCGGCGGCAGCAGGAAGATCGCCGCAGCCTCGAAGATCGGCACGGCGAAGAGGAACATCATCACGGTTCCATGCAGCGTGAAGGCCTGGTTATAGAAGTCCGCCGAAAGCAGGCCGTTCTCCGGCGTCGCCAGCTGCAAACGTACCAACAGTGCCAGAACGCCGCCGAAGAGCATGAACGCGAACGCCGCAGAGGTGTACCATAAGCCGACCTGAAAGTTGTTGACCGAAGTCCAGTAACGCCAGCCGCTCGGATTGGCCCAAACGGCACGCAATCGTTCCTCTTGTGCCTTGAGGGTCTGACGCGAGTGTGTGTCGGGCCGAGCGCTCATCTGAGCTCCTTCAGATACCGGGCGATGGCTCGGATCTCTTCTGGTGGCAACATCGCAAAAGACGGCATTCCGGTTCCCGGCTTGAGGACCTCCGGCTCGGTGATGAAGCGAGCAATCGTCTCCTCGGTATTGGGGAGGATTCCGGCGCCAACGGTCTCCCTTCCGCCAAGATGAGACAGATCCGGTCCCACCAGTCCGCGCGCTTCCGTTCCGTCGATGCGATGGCAGCTTCCGCAACCATGTCTCATGAAAAGATCCTGGCCGGGGGCTGGCGCAGTCGCGGCGGGGCTTGACTGGGTGGCCAGCCAACGTTCGAAGTCGTCCGGCATCATCGCCACGGCTGAAAAGGCCATCAGCGCATGCGACGTGCCGCAAAACTCCGTACACGCGCCCCCATAGGTACCTGCCCTGTTCGCGAGGAGGGGGAGTGTATTCGTGCGCCCTGGTATCATGTCCATCTTGCCGCCGAGGGACGGTATCCAGAACGAGTGGATGACGTCGTCGCTGCGCAGGACGAATTCGACGCGCTCGCCCACCGGCAGCCTGACCTCGTTGGCCGAGATGGCCGGCGGCCCCGGCGACTTGTGATAAACGACACGCCACCAGAACTGAGTACCGGTTATTTCGATGCGCAAGGCGCTGCCAATTGAAGGGCGTAAGCCCGGCATCAACCAGAACGTGTAAGTCAGCAGCCCGAACAGCACCGTCGAGGAAAACACCGGTCCTCCCCACAGGATGAGCTTTCCAGCCGCATCTTCGCTCCACATGCGCCGGCGATCACGTATGGCGTAAACAAGCAGGCCGACCACAGCGAGCCATATGAGCGCACCGGTGCCCACAAGGATCCAGAACAGGAACGAAGTGGCGTCGGCTTCCGATCCGGCGGCATCGAGCGCAGATTGGTGCCCTGCGCATCCGCAGCAAAGAAGCGGCGAGCCCGTCGCAAAGCGCGCGAACGCCGAGGAGCGCTGGCGCTGCTGGAGATGGCGACCAAAAATCACGACGATGTCCGTCTTTCAACGCGTGAACCAATCCGCGAAGGAACCGCTGATTGCGTTCAAAGTTCCGCTACTAGCCTCGGAGCCGAAGGGGAATGTCTCCGGCACGCCGGTGCTTACATGGTCCGGCATCAGAGGGGTTACCGGCGTCGGGCGGCAGTTTTTGGCTCTCCGCGATCTTTCTTGGGAACCAAGCATCGTCGCATAGGTTTGTCGTTCGTCCCATTGCCCGATCTACGGAGAATTCCCATGGCCAAGAGAAATGCGCGCCCGGCAAACTCCAAGTCGGCCATAATCCACGAGCAGAAGCTGACGCGTGGCAACGGAGGGGAGCTTCACCAAATTGCCGGGGACGGCACTGCGATACTGACGACAGCGCAGGGAGGCCCGGTTGCGGACGACCAAAACAGCCTGCGCGTGGGCGAGCGGGGTCCGACGCTCATCGAAGATTTTCATTTCCGCGAAAAGCTCTTCCATTTCGATCACGAACGCATTCCCGAGCGCGTCGTGCATGCGAGAGGCTATGGCGCGCATGGCTATTTTGAAACCTATGAATCGCTATCTGCAATTACACGTGCGGATGTCTTCCAACGCGCCGGAGAGCAAACACCCGCCTTCGTGCGATTTTCGACCGTCGCTGGCAGCAAGGGATCTTTCGATCTCGCGCGCGACGTTCGGGGGTTCGCGGTCAAGATCTACACAAAGGAGGGGAACTGGGACATCGTCGGCAACAATATACCGGTCTTCTTCATCCAAGACGCTATCAAGTTCCCCGACGTCATCCATTCCGTAAAGCCGGAGCCGGACAGAGGTTTTCCGCAGGCGCAGTCGGCGCATGATAATTTTTGGGACTTTATCAGCCTCACGCCGGAAAGCATGCACATGATCATGTGGGTCATGTCAGATCGCGCAATCCCACGGTCGTTCCGGTTCATGGAAGGCTTTGGTGTTCACACCTTTCGTTTCGTCAATGCCAAGGACGAATCGACCTTCGTCAAGTTCCACTGGAAACCGAAGCTCGGACTTCAGTCCGTCGCCTGGAACGAAGCCGTGAAGATCAATGGCGCCGATCCCGATTTTCACCGGCACGATCTTTGGGAGGCGATACAGGGCGGCAATTTCCCCGAATGGGAACTGCAGGTCCAGCTTTTCGATCAGGATTTTGCCGACGCCTTCGACTTCGACGTCCTGGACCCCACCAAGATCATTCCGGAAGAGGTCCTGCCGCCGAAGGCGGTGGGAAGACTGGTTCTGGACCGGATGCCGGACAATTTCTTCGCCGAGACCGAGCAGGTCGCCTTCATGACCCAGAATGTGCCGCCGGGCATCGATTTCAGCAATGATCCGCTGTTGCAGGGGCGAAACTTCTCCTATCTCGATACGCAGCTCAAACGGCTTGGCAGTCCCAACTTCACGCACATTCCGATCAATGCGCCGAAATGTCCTTTCCACCACTTCCAGCAGGACGGGCACATGGCGATGCGCAACCCGGTCGGGCGCGTGAACTATCAGCCGAACTCCTGGGGCGAGGGGCCACGCGAGTCGCCCGAGGATGGATTCCGGCATTACGCTTCCGACGAACAGGGCGCCAAGGTTCGGCTTCGCGCCGAGAGCTTTGCCGATCACTACAGCCAGGCCCGCCTGTTCTTCGTCAGCCAGACGCCGCCTGAGCAACGTCACATTGCCGACGCACTCACATTTGAACTGAGCAAGGTCCAGACCCCGGCGATACGAGAACGTATGGTGTCGCATCTCCTCAACATCGACGAAACCCTCGGGAAAAAAGTTGCGCATGCGCTGGGCCTCAAATCGGTTCCGAAGCCGGCGGATGCCGCCATTCCGACGCGCCAGGATCTCGCTCCCTCGCCAGCGCTCAGCATTATCGAGCGCGGGCCAAAACGCTTCGAAGGCCGCAAGCTTGGCGTGTTGGTAACCGACGGGACCGATGCATCGATCTTGAAGGCCCTGACGACGGCGATCACGCAAGAAGGGGCCGTGTTCGAGCTCATCGCCCCGAAGGTCGGAGGCATTACTGCCTCGGATGGCAAATGGATCGAGGCGCACCAAATGATCGAAGGGGGCCCATCGGTCTTGTACGATGCGGTGGCCCTACTGCCTTCGCCTGACGTTGTCTCGGAACTGGTTAACGTTGCAGCGGCGCGGGATTTCGTTGCCGATGCCTTCGCGCATTGCAAGTACATCGGTTATGTCGAGGCAGCCGTGCCTCTGCTCGCGAGAGTCGGCATCACCGACGCTCTCGACGAGGGAACCGTTAGCCTCGGTGATGGCAAGAGCGCCGAGGCCTTTGTCAAAACTCTCGGCAGCTTGCGCGTTTGGGCGAGAGAGCCATCGGTCAAGCTCAAGTAGCCGCGCCCACCGGAAATGAGAGCAGGGGCGACGGTTGGTGCTCGTGACTGCTCTCGGATGCCAACAGCATGGAGAGAATGATGGAGGACTCGCAAGCGATTTCCCGTCCCCGGCAAACTTCCGACTATCCGGGCCGCCAGACAGACTGCATTGCGGCGTTGAGGCCGGCCGTATCCGATCTGGCCGCAACCTCTCAAGACAGCATTGTTGCCGCACTCGGCGGAGGGATGACCGACGAGTTGGTCGCGCTCGCCCATAGGGCGGAAGAGGCGGGCTGGACATTCGATGAGGCATCGGCAGCGATTGAGACGCTTGCTCGGGAATATGAGGGTGCCAAGGGCACGATCTTCGACTGAGATGGGGTTTGGCCCCGATCGGTTGCGCGGTGGAACCTCCCCTGGCCCGGCTGGTTAGACGAACCGAGAGGTAGAGGCCGTTGGCAAAGCTTGGTGTCCTGACGTTTCACCGCTGCATCAACTACGGGTCGTTTTGGCAGGCACACTGCCTCGTGCAGGGCCTTCGCTCGCTGGGCGCCAAACCTGTCGTCCTCGATCATCGTTCCGACCGCGTCAGCCGTGCCGAGTGGCGTTGCGCACTGCAGCCGCTGCTGCCCGCGAGGACTACCCGACCAGACAGGTCGCTTTACGCCTCCAAGATCAGGAAATTCGTGAACGCTTTCGCCTCATTTCCGCTCAGTGCAGCGTTTGCGCTTGACGAGCCGGTTGCGCTTGACGATTGCGACCTGGTCGTCGTCGGTAGCGACGAAGTCTGGAACTTTCGCCATCCCTGGTACGGCGGGGTCCCGCTCTTCTATGGGGAGGGGATATCCGCAAAGAAGATCGTTTCCTACGCAGCGACGTTCGGAAGTCATCCCGCCGCGAACGGGCTGGAGAGCTACTGGGCAGATAAACTGCGGAAATTTCATGCCATTTCGGTGCGCGACGAGAATTCAAAGACGATCATCGAAAGGGCACTTGGACGCGAGGCGACGCTTGTCCTCGATCCATGCCTGCAATTCCCAGAGACGCTCGCGACTTGGCCAGCCGTTACCCATCGCCGTCCCTACGTTGCCGTTTACGGTCACTCGTTCCCGTCCTGGTTTCAACAGGGGGTTCGCCGCTGGACAGCATCACGCTCGCTTCGTCTCGTCAGCATAGGCTATCGGAACGAATGGGCGGACGAACAGTGGCTCGATGGCGGACCCTACGAGTTCGCTGGTTTTATCGCCGGTGCTGACGCGGTCGCAACCAACTTCTTCCACGGCTGCGCATTCGCGCTTCTCAACGCCAAGCCGTTTGCCTGCGTCCTGTCCGACTACCGTTCCAACAAGGTTCGCGACCTCGCGCGCCTCGTCGGTGCTCAACGACACGTGGTGTCGCGGACGACCCCCTCAGCGCGCTACGACACCATTCTTGGCGACGTGCCGGACCCAGCCATCGCTGACCGACTTGCCGAGCTTCGCAGCCAATCGTGGAACTATCTGATCGATGTCCTCGACTGAACACCAAACGCCACCAAGTGGCACCGCGCTCGCACCGGGACAGATGCACGCATCGGGGCTGTGCATCGGCTGTGGCGCCTGCATGGCGCAATCTGACGCCGGCCCGGATGCGATGCGGCTGGACCGTTATGGGCAGTTCAGACCAGAGGCATCCCGATACCCGCGCGGCTTCGCCCAGCTATGCCCGTTCTCGCCCGATGCCTGGAACGAAGACGATATCGCTCGTGAACGGTTTGCGTCGGCAAGATATCGCGATCCGCGCATTGGTCGCTTCGAAGCCGCCTATGTGGGATATGTCCGTGAACGCAGCTTTCGGAACGTCGGCAGTTCCGGCGGTATGGCAAGCTGGACGGCGGTGGCGCTTCTGAAGGAGAACCTCGTCGACGGTGTCGCGCATGTCGTTCCTCGTTGCGAGGACGCCAAGCCCCTGTTTCACTATCGCATATCCCGTAGTGCAGAGGAGATATGCGCGGGCGCGAAATCGCGCTACTACCCGGTGGAGCTGTCCGAGGTCATCGATGAAATGAGACGCCGTCCCGGTCGCTATGCGGTCGTCGGGATCCCTTGCTTCATCAAAGCGCTGCATCTTCTGTGCTTGCAGGATCCGCTGCTGCGCGAGCGTGTTGCCTTCACGCTCGGGCTCTTCTGCGGACACATGAAGAGCGCTCGCTTCGTCGAGAGCATCGCCTGGCAGCTGGGAGAAAGAATCGAAGCTGTCGCGGATATCGATTTCAGGCTGAAGGACACCCGGAGGCCCGCGAACTGGTACACGGCGCACCTCGTCCTTAAGGACGGGAGCACCCGGAGCAGGGACTGGTGGCATCTGGCTGACGGAGACTGGGGAGCCGGCTTCTTCCAGAACGCCGCATGCAATTTCTGCGACGACGTCGTCGCCGAAACCGCCGACATCTCCTTTGGTGACGCCTGGGTCGAACCCTATGCGTCCGACGGTCGCGGGACGAATGTCGTCGTCGTTCGCTCTCCGCTGCTACGACGTCTCGTCGACCGCGCCCGTGAGGAAGGAAGGCTCGAGTTGCAGGAGGTCGACAGCGCATTCGTGGTCAGAACACAGGCTGCGGGCTTCAGGCAGAGACGCGAAGGTCTCGCCTTCCGGCTGAGCCGGCCTCGCCAGGGCGTCACGCCGAAAAAGCGTGTAGCCCCGCAACGAGCCGGTCTTGATGCCCGGCGGGTGGCGATTTACTGGTTGCGCAGCTTGGTCAGTGCGCAAAGCCACCGCGTGTTTCGACTTGCCAGGATATTGCACTCGCCGGCGGTCTATATCCGCTGGGCCTCGGCGATGCTCGCCTTCTATCAGGGCGTGACCTATTCGCGGGGCTGGATCGGAAAACTTGTCTCCCGCATCTGCCCGGACACGACCGACTCCGGCAAGCCTTCGAGCGATGAAGGACCGGGCGCATAGCGCGCCGTCATCTCCGCGCAGAAATCGGCAAATTCCTCCGGCACGATCGGCGCGCTCGTATGGTGCGGCGCGATGCCCCGGTGCTCGGGGGTGAAGCAGAACGTGACTGTGACCTCGAACTCTTCAAGAGCCGCCATTTGTCGATCGAACCAGGCCAACGCACTAGGCTGGAAGCGGTCGGCCCAGGACAGGCCGGTGCGCAGGTGCGTGACGCCGAGGCGCTTCATCCATGAAACGGCGTCGTCAAGCCGGGGATCCTCGAAATGGAACCATTGCACGAGTCCGATCTCAGGCGTGTGGCGGGCAAACTCGTCAACTGCCAGTTTTGGTGCGCCATCCTCACGCAGGAGACCCATATAGAAATGCCGGTAATAGGACGAGCCCTCGGCTTCCTTATGTCGCGTGGTCGCGCCCCAAGCGCGCGGCAGGTCGTAGAGGCTGTACCACTGGATCCGCTCGACTTTGCCTTTGAGCAACTCAGCCGTTTTCCGTAGTCCCCAAAGCTGCACTTCCTCGGCGCCGAAGGTCGAAACACCAACCTCACTGATCCACATCGGCAGATCGGTCACGGCGCGTATTTCCTCGAGCCTCAGTGGCCATTCCCCGATTTGCCAAAGGTTCCAGTCAAGCGGAAAGCCATGCACCGCCACGGCATCGATGTGGTCGAGGACGCCATAGGATTTCATTAAAGCCATGAAATCTGGATCGATCGGCGAAATTCCGCCAAGCACCCGCCTGAGGCCGGGATTGATATCTCGGATCGCATCCGCGGCCAGCTTCGCCATATTTGCAAAACGACTCCAGTCCGGGTCAATCTCCGGATCCCAATGCGACTTGTTGTTCGGCTCGTTCCAGATCATGGCCGCTTCTATCATCAGTGCCCTCCGTGCTTCTTCCGTTGCATCATCGTGCCGTGTCCTGGGTTTCGTTCAGTTGCAGGACCTTCGCGCCCCAGCCACCTGCCGACACGGCGGAGATGGAGGCAGGTGCGATATCGAAGCGCGCCCAGGCGTCAGTCGATAGGCCGAGCACTTGGCAGATCAGGGCCTTGATGACGTCGGCGTGGCTCACGAATACAACCTTCCCGCCGCCACTCTGCGGACACAGCGTTTCGACAAGCGCCATGATCCGTTGCTGGACGTCCAGCATCGTCTCGCCGTCAGGGGCGCGCACCAGGCTCCTTGTGTGATTCCATTGGCGCCAGAGCGGGTCTGTGTTGAGGACTTCGAAGGTCTTGCCTGACCAAGTGCCGAAGTCCACCTCGTCCAGCGCATCGACTGTGTTAATCTCGCCGAGCCCCGAAACGGCAGCGATAGCCGCTGCCGTTTCCTGCGTGCGTTTGCGGGGGCTGGCATAGATCGCGGTGATGTCCTCGCGCGCGAGACGCGCTGCCAGGCGCGTGGCCTGTTCGCGGCCGGCGCTGCCGAGCGGAACGTCCGCGGATCGTCCGGCGAGAAAGCTGCCAACACTATCGTGCGCGGCGTGCCGCACCAGCAGAAACGTGGTCGTCACTCTGCCGCCCCCAGGAGTGCGTCGCTATCTCCGTCGATGAACTCCTCCAGCCGCCTGCGCGCCTCGGCATCGGTGAATTGCTGTGGCGGAGACTTCATGAAGTAGCTCGACGGCGCAATCAACGGACCTCTGATGTCGCGGTCGATGGCCAGTTTCGCGCAGCGGATAGCATCGATGACCACGCCAGCCGAATTGGGTGAGTCCCACACTTCGAGCTTCAGTTCGACGTTAAGGGGGACGTTGCCGAATGTCGTGCCTTCGACGCGGATGTAGGCGAACTTGCGGTCGGCAAGCCAAGGCACGTGATCGCTGGGACCTACATGAATGTCGTTGGCGGCCAATTGAACGTCCATCTGGCTGACGACCGATTGCGTCTTCGAAATCTTCTTCGATTCCAATCGTTCGCGCTCCAGCATGTTGAGAAAGTCGGTATTGCCGCCAAAATTCAGCTGATAGGTCCGGTCGATGCGCACTCCCCGGTCGCGAAAGAGATTAGCGAGCAGCCGGTGCACGATGGTTGCCCCGACCTGGCTCTTTATGTCGTCGCCAATGAGCGGCAGGCCGCGCTCGGCGAATTTGCGCTGCCACGACTTGTCTGAGGCGATGAAGACGGGAATGCAGTTGATAAAACCGCAGCCGGCTGCGAGCGCCTGCTCCGCGTACCAGCGGGTCGCAACTTCCGAGCCGACCGGGAGATAGGAGACCAGGACGTCCGTTTCCGTCTGCCGCAAAATCTCCGCGACATCAGCCTCCGGCGCGTCGGATTCCGCGATTTCTTCGCGCAGATACCTCCCGATGCCGTCGAGTGTTCTGCCGCGTTGGACAACGATGCCGGTGGCGGCGACATCGGCGAAGCGAAAAGTGTTGTTTGGAGGAGCGTAGATGGCTTCTGCCACGTCACGTCCGACCTTTGCGGCGGCAACATCGAAAGCAGCGGAAACTTCGATGTCATGGACGTGGTAGCCGCCAAGACTGACATGCATCAGTCCTGGAACCGGCTCATCTTCCCTCGCTCCACGATAAAACGTCACCCCTTGAACGAGGGAGGACGCGCAGTTCCCGATCCCCACCAGCCCGACCCGAATTGATTTCGATCGCATCTGTCCGCTACTCCTGGTCAGTATCTACAATGCTGGCCAAACCAGCGCGCGACGGAATGGTTCCTTCTCTGTTTCCCGCGCCGTGGATCGAATTCGGTCTGCGGCGCGTTGAAGGGCGAATGTGAAGCAATGGGCGGAGTCATGCTTGTATACGGTGACGTCACGCGTATGGAACGCGCCGACGCTTTGTGCGCGGCTATCGCTGCACAGTTGCGAGGGCTCGAACATCAGCCGCCGGGGGTCGAACGCCACGCCGCCCTCGTCGGGATCCTGCTCAAGGCCGGCGAACTCGTACAGGGACTGTCGGACATCGAGTTCGAAAAAATGACGGCCGATGACCTCTCCGCGCGGCGCGACATCGGCAGCCTCCTTCTCCTCGACCTGGCACGGCTCGTCCTCCGGTCGTGGCGTCAGGGGCTGGCGGGTCCCTTGGCCGTGCCCCCGCGTGTCACGGCACTGCTACCGGACCTGCGGGCACCGTGTTCGCTTTGCGTCAAGGAGGCGGAAGGCTACAGCTTCTACGGTCTCTATCCGGAAAGCTACGCCGAAGCTGCGATGCGCTCCGGGCTTGCGGCAAACACGACGGTGATCGGCATACGAAGCATCGGAACGAGCCTCTCCGCAATGGTCGCCACCGCCATCGGAGCCCCCGGGCCGGTCACGCTTCGGCCGGCGGGCCCTCCTTTCCAGAGGCGCATTGCTGTCGCGCCACGGCTCTCGCACCGGCTGCTGCGCGATCCGGCGGCGTGTTTTGCGATCGTCGACGAGGGGCCAGGCCTTTCCGGCAGTTCGTTCGGAAGCGTAGCGGACTGGCTTGAAGACCATGGCGTCGGCGATAGGCGCATTCATTTTTTCCCCGGACACAAGGGAGGGCTTGGGCCGGAATCCAGCAGCTGCCACCGAAAACGTTGGGCCGCAAGTCCTCGCCATGTGCTCGACGTAGACCATCTCCTCTTCGAACGCTGCCACGGTCTTGCCTCCTGGGTCAGTGAGCTCATCGGCCCGCTCGAAAGGCCGCTCGAAGACATTTCCGCGGGCGCCTGGCGGAAGGCGCTTCTTTACGGTCACCATGCCTGGCCTGCGGTCGATCGCAGATTCGAGCGCAGAAAATTCCTCGCCCATACCGCCGATGGTACATGGCTCGTCAAATTTGCCGGGCTTGGCGATGTGGGCACGCGCAAGCTGCTCAAGGCGCGTCTCCTGGCGGAGGCCGGCTTCACGCCTCCCGTCGCAGGATTGCGCCACGGCTTTCTCGTCGAGAAGTGGGTAAGGGGGCGACCGGTTGCGCCAGGCGAGTTTCGTCAGAAGACATTCATCGAGCACCTTGGGCGGTATCTCGCCTTTCGGGTACGCCGCCTGCCGCCGCCGGCGACATCTGGAGCGCCGCTTTCGAACCTGTGCGAGATGGCGATGGTGAATACCGCGGAGGCCCTGGGCATGGCGGCGGCATTGCGGCTGAAGTGCCTGATCGGCAACGCGGAGCGCTATGAGCGCTTCCTGCAGCCCGTCGATACCGACAATCGTCTGCATCGCTGGGAATGGCTTGTGGCAGGCGAACGGAGCTTTCTCAAGGCTGACGCGCTCGATCATAGCGCCGCCCACGACTTGATAGGCCGCCAGGACATCGCCTGGGACATTGCAGGGGCGGGTGTCGAGTTCAGGCTATCGGCGCGGCAATCGGCCCATTTGCGTGCGGTTGTGTCGGAAGGATGCAAGCGCGCGCTGAACCCGGACCTCCAGGCCGTTCTCGAACTTTGCTATCTGGCGTTTCAGCTCGGCCTTTGGATTTCGGCAAAGCCGGCAGCGTCGCCGGAGGAAATTCCTCGGCTGGAGGCGACGGCGGCACGCTATGCGAAACTTCTGCTGCGCCGCATAGCAGGCGACAACTCGTGATCAGGCCGTGCGCGGACGCGTGCCTTCTATCGCCCATAAATCCTGTCGAGGACATCCGCCACCGCGACCAGGCGGCCGTTGTCCGGATCGAAACGCTCGCCTGCGGCAAGGCGCTTCGCCCAGGCGGCTGCCGCGCGTCCCCCCCAGGCGTCAGGAGGAAGCGTCAGCACCTCCCGTTGCGTCCCGCGATACCGTTCGGCCGAAAAATCGAGAAAGGACCCGTTCACGTTCCTGAAGCTGGCGCCGCCTCCGGTGCCGTGAAAGTCAGCGGTAATCACCGCATCGCAGCCAGCCTGCAAATGCCACGAGCACGCGATACGGGCGACAACGCCGTTAGCCAATTCGAGGGTCACGACGGCATAGTCCTCGACCTCGTCGCTGTCGCGGCGGACTGAGGCGCCTTTGCACATCAACCGGCTTTTGACCGAAACGACGTCCGGGAAGTCTAAAACCCAAAGGAGGAGATCGACCAGGTGCACGCCCAGGTCGATCACGCAGCCGCCACCTGAAAGCGCCTTGTCATAGAACCACGGCTTGCTCGGGCCATAGGCGTTGTGAAAGGTGAGGTCCGCCGCGAAAACGGTGCCGAGTTCACCGGAAGCGATCAGATCGCGGATCTGTTGCATCCCATCGGTGTGACGGTAGGAGAGGTCCACATCCAATAGCCGGTCAACGCGCCGGGCCGCGTCGACCACGGCTGCGGCCTCATCTCGCGTGCGGCCGAGCGGCTTCTGGCAAAAAACTGCCACGCCTTGCTCGAGAGCCACGATCGATTGGGCAGCGTGGAGTGCGCTTGGCGAAGCGATCACGATGCCTTCCAGCTGCTGGTCGAGCAAGGTCTCGAAGGAACTTACGACCGAGGCTTCGGGCGTCAATTCACGGGCCGCAGCGGCCATTTCCGGTGAGGGATCGAAGATCGCGGCGGTTTCGACGGCTCCGGTGTCGACGATCGCTCTCATGCGATGGAGGCCGATCCTTCCGACTCCGAGGAAGCCGACGCGGGGCCGGCTGACGGCATTTCGGGTCGTTGCAAGCGGCGTCGCGTCACTCATCGTAGATCACCAGCGCTTTGATGAAACCTTCCGGCCGGTCGCGGGTCATGTTCAGCGCCGCGCCGAGCTGCTCGAGCGGAAATCTGTGCGTGTAGAGCGGTGAGGGCGACATCCGCCCCGCGGCGGTCGCCGCGATCGCCTCATGGATGCCGCGTATGTATACGGCGGGATCACGCTCGTGTGCATTGATCACATCGAGGCCGCGCCAGTTCCACAGCTGCATGTTCACCTGCCGCGGGCCGTCCTGGTGATAGCCTGCAATGATAAGCCGCCCCCGCTCCTTTGCCAGTTCGCCTGCAAGGTCGAGTGGCCATTGCTTGCCGACGGCTTCGATAACGCAGTCGCAGAAACTGCCAGAGGTCAGGTCCTTCACTTCTTCGATAATTCGCCAATGATCGTCCATGGCAACCACATGGCTCGCGCCGGCGCGCTCTGCCGAAGCAAGCGATGAAGGTCTGCGCGAGATGGCGATGACTTGCGCGCCCGCAGCGCTCGCAAGCTCGGTCAGAAGGATTCCGAGAAAGCCGATGCCGACGATCGCCACTGTCTCCCCCGGCTTGATCGCGCTGCGCCGGAAGATGTTGAAGGCGCAGCCGAGCGGTTCGCCGGGAAACGGCTGATGCGCAAGTGCCGGAGGTAAGGGTGCGATCGCCGTCTGGTCAGCGATGTCGTGGGTGGCATATGCATGGTAGGAAAGTGCGGCGACACGGTCGCCCGGCGCGAAACCCTGCACGTCCTCACCGATCGCATCGATAATTCCCCACCCTTCATGGCCCAGTCCACCGGGTTCTGTCGGAAAGCGCATCCATTCCGGCCCCGCCCAGGGAACGAGGTTGGAGGCGCAAACACCGCAGCCTTCAAGGCGGATGCGAACCTCGCCGCGGCCCGGTCGTGGCAGCGGAAGAGTTTCGATGCGCACCTCGCCGGGTGCCGTGATTATCGCGGCGGACATCGTGTCCGTCTCCCCAGATACGCTGATGTTCATTCTGTTCCCTCCCGTGGTGAAGACCTATCCGGCCGCCGAGCATCGCGTTTCAGATACCGCGGACCCCGCGAAAGCCCCGGCAAAGCAGCCTTGATCCACGCTCAGCAGCCATCGCGCCCTTAACTTGATGTTGCAGCTTTTGTTCCTGCTGCTCTCGGTTCGCGTGGAACACTCACGCAAGTGAGAGGTTTGTACCTTCGGACGGACAACGTCCCGCTGCAAGGGATCAATGAAGAACAACAAAGAAGAAGAAGTCATGGATGAAGGAACATTTGCTACCGAGGCTTGTTGGAGCTTTGTCACTGTCTCCCATGGAACGTCGTCAGGTACGTCATGACAAAGATTCTTGTTACCGGCGGATGCGGCTTCATAGGCCAGCATGTGGTCGAGGAACTCCTCTCAGCGAACTACAGCGTGCGCGTGTTGGACGTTCTCAGTGAGCAGGTTCACGCGGATGCACAGGTCACGTTGCCATCGGACGTGGACGTACGACGGGCAGACGTTCGCGATGCGGTTGCGGTAAAAAGCGCGCTTATGGACGTCGACTGCGTCGTCCATCTTGCAGCTGAGGTCGGGGTCGGTCAGTCGATGTATGAAATCGCCCGCTACGTGGGCGTCAACGACTTCGGGACCGCCGTCCTGCTTGAGGCGATCATCGGAATGCCGATCCGGCGCATCGTCGTCGCATCGTCGATGAGCGTCTATGGCGAAGGGCTCTACGCAACGATAACGGGCGAGCACTGTGCCCACGTCCGCCGTTTCCCGGCCGCTATCAGGGCAGGTTCATGGGACCCAACCGGACCCGACGGGGAGCGTCTCAGGCCGGTTCCGACGGATGAGCAGAAGTCGGTCGATCTCGCGTCCATCTACGCGCTCACGAAGTTTGCGCAGGAACGCCAGGTGCTGATTTTCGGGGAAGCCTATGGCGTGGAGGCAGTGGCCCTGCGCCTGTTCAACGTGTACGGCGCCGGTCAGGCGCTTTCCAATCCCTATACCGGCGTGCTTGCCAACTTTGCCTCGCGGCTTGCCAACGGACAATCGCCGATGGTGTTCGAAGATGGCAGACAAAGACGGGATTTCGTTCACGTCCGCGATGTGGCGCGAGCCTTCCGTCTGGCGCTCGAACAGCCGGCAGCCGCCGGCCACGTCATCAATGTCGGCAGCGGTCAGGCCTATGCTATCGCCGATGTTGCTTTGCTGCTCGCCGATGCAATGGGAGTACCCGAGCTTATGCCGGAGATCATGAATAAGGCTCGCTCTGGCGATATCCGCAATTGTTTCGCCGACATTACCGCGGCACGGGATCTGCTCGGCTTCGAACCCGCGCATCAACTCCAAAATTCGCTCACCGATTTCGCGCAATGGGTCGCCAGCGTCGGCGCGATCGACCGCGGACCCGAGATGAAGCGGCACCTGGAAGCCCGGGGGTTGGTACTGTGAGCGCCGGTTCTCAGGGCAGGCGTGCTCGCCTGGCCACACCCAGCCTTTCCAGAAAGACGACAGTAATCGTCGTGGTGGGCGGCAGCGGCTTTGTCGGCTGCAATCTCGCCGATAGTTTCCTCCGGGACGGCGAGGAAGTGATCGTTCTCGACAACCTCAGTCGCGCCGGCGTCGAGCGAAACCTTGAATGGTTGGTGGACACTTACCGCGGCGCCGTTCACCCCGTACTCGCCGATGTGCGCGAGTTCACCGCAATAGAGCCGGTCTTCAAGGATGCCAAGGCGGTCTTTCATCTCGCGGCACAGACAGCCGTGACGACCAGCCTGCAGCAGCCGATCGACGATTTCGAGACGAATGCGCGCGGCACGCTCAATGTGCTCGAAGCCGCGCGTATGGCCGGGTGCCGGGCGCCTGTCATTTTCGCCAGCAGCAACAAGGTATACGGCGCGCTGGCGCACCTGCAGTTGAACGAGATCGGGGCACGACATCTGCCCACTGACCGGGCGTTGCGCAACCAAGGCGTCAGCGAGGCGCAGCCGCTCGATTTCTGCACTCCCTATGGCTGCTCGAAAGGTGTGGCGGACCAATACGTGCTGGACTACGCGAGGTCGTTCCGGCTTCCGACGGCCGTGCTACGGATGAGTTGCATCTACGGTCCAAGGCAGTTCGGCACCGAGGATCAGGGATGGGTCGCGCATTTCCTCATTCGCGCGCTCGCGGGTGAGTCGATATCGATCTATGGCGACGGAAAGCAGGTCCGTGACATCCTCCATGTCAGAGATGCGGTCGCCGCCTACCGAGCACTTCTCAACTCGATCGATCGTCTCAGTGGGCGGCCCTTCAATCTCGGCGGCGGGCCGGAGAATGCCGTCAGCATCTCCCAGGTCCTCAGCGAGATCGAACTCCTGGTGGGCCGCCCGCTCTCGACAGAGAAGCACGACTGGCGGGCTGGCGACCAACTGTTTTTTGTCGCCGATACGCGCGCGCTTGCCGATGCGGTCGGCTGGAAGGCTCGCACGCCGTGGCGCGCGGGACTGCGCGATCTGCATGACTGGCTTCTGGAAGATTGGGGCGGGGTTCGCAGCGCCCGCGATCAAACAAAGAGGATCACCGCATGAGCGATCGCGCCGGTTCCGCCCTCGGCACTCTCGGTCATGACGGCACCGGCGGTCGGCTGCCGCGGCGGATCATCATGAGCGTCGATGCGGTGGGCGGCGTGTGGCGCTACGCCATGGACCTCTCCGATGCCATTCGAGCTGCTGGGGTGGAAACGCTTTTCATAGGCTTCGGCCCAGAGCCTTCCACGCATCAGCGGCGCGAGGCTACGCGCATCGGCACGCTCGAATGGTTTGCTGCGCCGCTCGATTGGATGGCCGGCGAAGAAAGTGAGCTCGATGTGGTGGCGGACCTACTGACCGAACTTTCGCTCCGGCATTCGGTCGATCTGCTGCATCTGAATCTGCCTTCGCAGGCGGCCGGTCTTCCGGCGCAAACGCCTGTCGTTGTGGTCTCGCATTCATGCGTCGCCACCTGGTTCGATACCGTGCGTGCTTCCGGTTTGCCGCGGGAGTGGTTTTGGCAAAAACGGCTGAACCGGGTGGGCTTCGACCGCGCCGACGTGGTTCTGGCCCCGAGTTCCAGCCATGCTGCGGGCCTCGTGCGCTGCTATGGCCAGATCGACAATCTCAAGGTCGTCCATAATGGCAGCCGAAACTCGTATCCTGTCATGCCCAAGCAGAATTTTGTTTTTGCCGCAGGCCGGTGGTGGGACGAGGGCAAAAATGGCGCGGTGCTGGACCAGGCGGCTGCGTATATCCGCTGGCCGGTACTGATGGCCGGGGCATGCGATGGCCCAAACCGCGAGCGTTTGGCGATTCAACACGCCGATTATCGCGGAGAACTCAGTCACGATCAGACCTTGGCATTGATGTCGAAAGCCGCGATCGTCGTCTCACCGTCGATTTACGAACCGTTCGGACTTGTTGCGCTGGAGGCGGCGTGCGCCGGCGCAGCCTTGGTGCTTGCAGACATCGACACCTATCGCGAGCTTTGGGACGGCGCTGCCATGTTTGCCGATCCTGGTGATCCGGTTGCCATCGCGAATACGGTAAACGCTTTGGCGGAGGATGCGGTACTGAGGGCCGAGCTCGGGCAGCGGGCACGACTGCGGTCGAGCGACTTCTCCATCGAAGCCCATCGCGACGCGGTGCTTGCCGCCTACCGGCAAGCCATGCGCGGATCTCCTCGATTGACGGCTGCGGAGTGACCGATGCGATTTGTCTTCTACACCCATTCACTTGTTTCCGATTGGAACCACGGCAACGCCCACTTCCTGCGTGGTGTCATGCGGGAACTGCTGCAACGGGGTCACGAGGCGCTGGCGCTCGAACCGCGCGATTCCTGGAGCCGCCTCAACCTGATCGCGGATCAGGGTGTCGGGCCGATTGTAGCGTTCCGCAAGCACTTTCCCGATCTGCGCGTCGAGATCTATGGCGCCGATTTCGACCACGAGTCTGTTGTCAGCGAGGCCGATCTGGTCGTCGTGCATGAATGGTCAGATCCCGAGCTGATCGCCGGGCTCGGCCGCATCCGTCACGCGGGCGGCAGCTTCACGCTCGCCTTTCACGATACACATCATCGCGCGGTCACCGCCAAGCACGCTGTCGCCCGGCTCGACCTTTCCGGATACGACTTTGTCCTGGCCTTCGGCGAGGCGCTCCGCGAACGGTATCTCAGCGCGGGCTGGGGAAGACACGTCTTCACCTGGCATGAAGCCGCCGACACGTCACTGTTCCATCCAATTCCGCACGCCGACAAGAAAGGCGATCTCGTCTGGATCGGTAATTGGGGCGATGATGAGCGCAGCGCCGAGCTCTCGTCCTTCCTCATCGAGCCTGCGCGACAACTGAAGCTTACGGCAACCGTGCGGGGCGTGAGATATCCCGACGCCGCGCGCAAGGCGTTACGTGCGGCCCGAATAGACTATGGCGGCTGGCTCGCGAACGCTGCCGTTCCCTGGGCTTTCGCACAGCATCGGGCGACAGTGCATATTCCCCGGCGGCCCTATGTCGAAGCCTTGCCGGGCATACCGACCATCCGGGTCTTCGAAGCGCTTGCCTGCGGCATTCCGCTGATCTCGGCGCCATGGAACGATGTCGAAGGTCTCTTCCGCCCCGGCACCGATTTCCTTTTTGCCGGCAACGGCAAGGAAATGACCCGCCTGCTGCGCCAGGTGCTCTCAGAGCCAGCCTTCGCACAGGAACTGGCCGCCTCCGGCTTGGCAACGATCCGGGCACGCCATACCTGCGGCCATCGCGTCGACGAACTTCTCGACATCGTTGCTTTGTACCGGCCGAAAAAGGCCGAGGACGATCGCATCACATCAAGGGAGGTCGCGATATGAGGGTCGCTTTTTATGGATCGAGCCTCCTTTCGGCCTATTGGAACGGTGCGGCAACTTACTATCGCGGGTTGCTTCGTGCGCTTGCGGCGCGCGGGTATGAAATCACTTTTTATGAGCCGGACGTCTACGACAGGCAGAAATACCGCGATATCGAGGTGCCGGACTGGTGCAGGGTTGTGGTTTATCAGGGAACCGTCGCGGCATTGAAGCGTGTCGCGGCGGAAGCCGTCGATGCCGATGTCGTTGTCAAGGCAAGCGGTGTCGGCTTCGAGGACGACCTGCTGCTCGCGGAGATTATGGGGTCGGCAAATTCGGCTGCGCTGAAGATTTTCTGGGACGTCGATGCACCCGCCACACTTGCGGAGTTGAGGGTCGCGCCCGATCATCCTCTCCGGCGCGCGCTTTCGTCGCTGGATCTCGTGCTGACCTATGGCGGCGGCGATCCTGTGGTCGAGTCCTATCGTGCCATCGGTGCCAGGGACTGCGTCCCCATCTACAATGCCGTCGATCCCGAGACTCATCACCCCGTACCCGCGGATCCGCGTTTTGCTGCTGATCTTGCCTTCCTCGGCAACCGCTTGCCGGATCGGGAGACGCGGGTGGAAGCCTTCTTCCTCGATCCCGCTGGCAAGGTCGGAGATCGGCGGTTCCTGCTAGGCGGAGCCGGCTGGGACGACAAGCCCTTGCCTCAGAATGTCAGGCACATAGGCCACGTTCCTACCGCCGATCACAACGCGTTCAACGCGACGCCGACTGCCGTCCTGAACATTTCGCGCGCAAGCATGGCAGAGAATGGCTTCTCGCCGGCGACCCGCGTCTTCGAGGCGGCAGGGGCGGGCGCCTGCCTGATCACCGACGCATGGGAAGGCATCGAACTCTTCCTTACACCCGGAGAGGAAGTGCTGGTCGCCAGAGACGGACAGGACGTCGCCGAACTGATGCGCATGCTTACGCCCGCCGGCGCCAAAGAGATCGGCAAGCGGGCGCTTGGTCGCGTGCTCGCCGAGCACACCTATGCGCATCGCGCCGAGGAAGTGGACCGTGTTTTGCGGAATCGGGCACGCCAGATGGAGGCAGCCGAATGAACCGTCCGCTCGATATCGTCGTCCTCGGCCTCTCGCTGTCCTCGTCCTGGGGCAACGGTCATGCGACCACCTATCGGGCATTGCTTCGCGGTGTCCACGCAGCCGGGCACAAAGTGACCTTCCTGGAACGGGACGTACCGTGGTACGCCCGCCATCGCGACCTGGTTGCGCCGGACTTTTGCGACCTCGTCCTCTATAGGAGCATCGACGAACTGCTCGCGCGGCATGCTGGCACGCTGGCCGGGGCTGATGCCGTCGTCATCGGGTCTTATGTGCCGGAAGGGGTGAAACTCATCGACGCCGTTGTCGATCTCGCCCCCAAGCGATTGTGTTTCTACGACATCGACACGCCCGTGACGCTCTCCAAGCTCGCCGGCGGCGACGAGGAATATCTCGCCCGTCGGCAGGTTCCGCTCTTCGATCTCTACTTTTCCTTTTCCGGTGGCAGGACGCTCGATCGGCTGCGAGGCGAGTTTGCCGCGAGACGCCCGGTGGCACTCTACTGCGCCGTCGATCTCGACCTCTATCGCAACACTGGCGCGCCAAGGGAATGGGACCTTGGCTACCTCGGCACGTTCAGCCGTGATAGGCAGCCGACTCTCGAACGTCTGTTGTTCGAACCCGCGCGGCAATTGCCGGAGATGCGCTTTGTCGTTGCAGGACCAAGCTATCCCGCTGACATCCGCTGGCCGGAGAATGTGGTGCGTATCGAGCACCTGGCGCCTTCCGAGCACGCTGAATTCTACAGCCGCCAGCGATTCACCCTGAACATAACACGTGCCGACATGGTGGCGGCCGGTTGGTCCCCGAGCGTCCGGCTCTTCGAGGCGGCCGCGTGCCGGACGCCCTTGATCAGCGATTGGTGGGAAGGCATCGACAGCTTCTATCCGCCAGGAGAGGCTGTCGTCATCGCACAGGACAGCCGCGATGTCGTCGTGGCACTGACGCACCTCACAGAACAACAGCGCCAGGCGTATGTCGATTGTGCTCATCAGCGCGTCGTGCAGGCGCACAGCGCAGCGGCTCGCGCCACGACCTTTGTGGAAGCAATAGAAACCGTCGCACCCAAAACCAATCTCGCCACGAGACACTCCGAACGGAGATTTCCTGTCTAACACCGAAAGGAGAACGGCCCATGGCAAGAAGAAACCGAGCACGTCGAGGAAAGGTCATCCTCGTCGCCGGCGGGGCCGGTTTTGTCGGATCCCATCTCTGTTCAGCGCTTCTGGACGCCGGCAATCGGGTGATCTGCCTCGACAACTATCTCACTGGTTCCCCTGCCAATGTGCGCAGTCTCAACGGAAATCCCTATTTCACGGTAATCGAGCAGGATATCTGCGACGATATCGCGGTCGATGAGCCGCTCGACCAAATCTATAACCTGGCATGCCCCGCCTCGCCGCCGTCATATCAGGCTGATCCGATCCACACGATGATGACCAGCGTGACGGGAACGGGCAACCTCCTACGGCTCGCCGAGCGGCATGCAGCCGTCTTCCTTCAGGCGTCCACGAGCGAGATCTACGGCGATCCCGAGGAGCACCCGCAGCAGGAGGACTACTGGGGGCACGTCAACTGCACCGGGCCGCGGGCATGCTATGACGAAGGCAAGCGCGCGGCGGAGGCTTTGTGCTTCGACAATCTGAGGGTCGGAAGCGTGGACGTGCGTGTTGCTCGGATCTTCAATACCTACGGTCCGTATATGCAGCCCAATGACGGCCGGATCGTCTCGAACTTCATAGTCCAGGCGCTGAAAAACGAGCCGCTCACGGTATATGGCAGCGGTGAGCAGACGCGTTCGTTCTGCTATGTATCCGACCTCGTCGAAGGATTGATCAAGCTGATGAATTGCCAGCCTAATCCGGGTGTTCCGATAAACCTTGGAAATCCAGGGGAGTTTACGGTCAGCGAGCTGGCCGAACTGGTGTTGTCTAAGGTCGCGAGCGCCTCGACAATCGTCCATGCGCCCTTGCCTCCGGACGACCCGCAGCGCCGCCGACCGGATATCGCGAGGGCCAGAACGCTGCTTGGCTGGCAACCGAAAGTGGCGCTGCACGACGGGCTGTCACATACGATTGCCTGGTTCCAGAGGACGCTCGCGAAGCAGCGCGCCGTGCGCGGGCCAGGTCGCACTCGCCGCCGTCCGCAACAACCTGTCCTCTCACAGGATCTTTGATCATGGCCCAGATGCAAGACTGCATGACCATCGAGGATCAGATCGCAGCGTTGGGGCCCTGGTTTCACAACATGCGGATCAGTGGCGTCGAGACATCGCCCGACCACTTTCTCGGAGATTATCCCGCGATCAAATGGAAGGCTTTCAAACATATCGTTCCGGATGATCTCGAAGGCAGGAGTGTCCTCGACATCGGTTGCAATGCGGGGTTCTACGCGCAGGAAATGAAGCGCCGCAATGCCGGCCGCGTGGTCGGCATCGATTCGGATCCTCACTATTTGCGGCAAGCGAAATTCGCGGCCACACAGAACGGGATCGACATCGAATACAGGCTGATGTCAGTCTACGACGTTGCTCAATTGCGCGAGAAATTCGATCTGGTTCTCTTTATGGGTGTTCTCTACCATCTCCGCTATCCGCTGCTGGCTCTCGACCTTCTCTACGAGCACGTCGTCGGCGAGGAGATGCTCTTCCAGTGCATGCAGCGCGGCGCGGATGCTGTGGGGCCGGTGGAGGAAGACTACAATTTTCAGGAGTGGCAGGTCTTCAATCGCCCCGACTATCCCAAGCTGTTCTTTGTCGAACACCGTTTCTCGAACGATCCTACAAATTGGTTCATTCCGAACAGGGCTGGTGTGGAAGCGATGCTTCGCAGTTCCGGCTTCCTCATCGAAGCCAATCCCGAACGGGAGGTCTATCTCGTGCGGCGAGGGCAGCGTCCGTACATGAACGAAACCGTTCCACGCGTCGGCGCTCTTTAGATTGTTTCACACGCTGGAACAGCGAAGATCCGGGACATAGCGCAAGGCGGACGGGAAACCTGCATACTTATGCTGAATTACTCCCGGCTGGCGGATTCTTCGAAGCGAACTCACCCGTGCTGCCGAAGCTGTTTGGCCTCCTGCTCAAGCAGTTCGGCCACTTCGCTGAGCGTCATGTGGGTCACGCAGAGGTGAATGGCGCACTCGAGAAAACGGGTCGACGAACGGCGCAGATAGAGGGCTTCTTCCTGGGCTGCCAGCCTCGATAGCGGATTGCTTCTGTCGTTGTGGCGATCAGGCATTCGAAAACTCCTCCGCTTGCCTTGAGTTGGTTGTGCGGCAACGGGAGCATTTTCTCCGCGCGGCCGTTCGACCTTGCCGTCACCCGGCGCCGATCGCGAGAGCAAGCACACCGGCTATGACGACAATGCCTGCTATCAGGAGGACCAGACGATAGTTCGGCAATTGGCCTCGCTCGGCAGCGGACAGGGGACGCATGGCGTCTCCGTAATCCGTGGAAGTGTCAGGCCGCCCGTTCGGCCGCTGTCCGGTTCTCGCTGTTCCCGCCGCGTCCGGCGTCAGGGGCATGCCGGCTGCCTCGTCGTCCGTTTCCAACGGTGCCGCCGAAGGATCGAAGCCGCGCTTCTTGTCTCCTGTCCGCCCGTGCTGGATATCGCCGCGCACCTGCGCAGGATTGCTCTCAGGCAGTTTGGACATGATCGCTCCTTTCTACCGCAGCAGAACAACCGGCTTGCACTTCGTTTGTTCCGACAGTGTCGCCGGCGCACTCTGCAACAGTAGCCAATCTCAGGCAGGGAACATCGGCAACGCCGAAAAGTTCGGCCACAGAAGGCGGCTGGCAGAAAGTGAAGCCCATCCCGCAGACATCATCGCTCGACAGCACGCTGGCGCTGCTTCGCGAAGGTTACGCGTTCATCTCGAACCGCTGCGACGAGACAGCCAATCGAGAGAGGGCTCATTGGGACCGATCTTCCTGCGATTCCTCGTAGAGCTTACGGACCTTCCGATCCTGTGCTTCCTTAACAGCCGGTGGAAGCGGCCTCTGCCGCATGACCACGTAGACGAGAGCGGCCCCAAGAGCAAAAGCCCCGCCCGCTGTTACCACTAGCCAAAGATAGTCCATCACCATTGCTACGCCTCCTCAATAGGCGAACCGATGTGACCACCGAAGGTTCCAGCGCAGACCGCATTTCATCTGCGCGGTGTTCGCGCGTGGGGGATCGTGAATACCGATCGCCTGAAACCGGAACAATTCCGACGCTTGGCGATTAGCCAAACCGCGGCTTTGCAGGTTATCTGAATTGGCACCGCGTGGTGCGGAGGCAGCTCATGAAGGAAGAACTGAAAATATATCGCCTGTCGCCCCTGGCGAAACCCGACGATCCGAACTGGCAGAACGCCACGTATCAAGGCGAATTAATCGTAGTTGCAAGGTCGAGTGGGGATGCCCGAATTGTTGCCGCTGAAGCAGAACTCGATTTCCGCGAAATCGACGCGAAGCCCGCAGAAGGTGTTACGACCGACATGGCAAGCGCCTTCCGAAACGACAAGCTCTATACGGTTGTCGAGGAGGGGCCGGCACCTGCGGAGGCGAGGCGCGGAGTGATCGGCGGTAAGGTACGAGTCGACAACATCATTTCGACGCAGCTCTGAGCATCAGCCATCGGTGGCGTTCCGGGCATAGTATTTTCGGCAGCGGCTTACCGGCGTCAGACCGTACCGTCCTACCACGCCGTTACAGCAGCCTCGGCTGCTGCTGCGGCCGCGCAGAGCCGGATTGGCATCAGGGAACAACTTCGATCCTCCTTTGTTCGAATGGTCGCATAAAGGAGAAAAACCAATGCGAGAGATTGCTCTAATGGCCGCCGTTATGATGGTGGCGACATCTGCCCTAGCGCAGTCTGCGGCCGAGAAGTCGGGCGTAAACACCTTGGTTGGAGTGCCCCCCAAAACGGAGGACTTCGTAAAGGAAGTCTCCATGAGTGACATGTTCGAAGTCGAGTCCAGCAAGATCGCCGCTGAGCGAGCCGCCGGTCCGACAAAGACATTCGCTGAGCAGATGGTGCAGGATCACCAGAAAACGACGACGGAGCTTAAGCAGCTCATCGATGGCGGAAAGGTCAAAGCTGCGCCGGCCACAGCTATGTCTGAAGATCAGCAGGAGACGCTCAATGAGCTTAAAGGCCTGCAAGGGGACGAGTTCAACGAGCAATACCGTGATGACCAGGTTGAAGCGCATGAGGATGCTGTGGATGTCTTCAAACGCTACGCCGAGGAGGGGGATAACCCCGACCTAAAGGCGTGGGCGGGGAAGACGCTTCCGGCCCTCGAGCATCATCTTCAGATGGCGCGTGACTTGGCCAAGTAAGTTCGGACCGCGTCGTCCTTCGGTGTCCGACAAACGGCAGCCTGCCTTCCGGCATGGGCCGCGGCCGGGGCCGTTGCTGAGCCTGGGCTTCTTGTAATCCTGCCGAAATCAGATTGGATCGGTCCCGCTATGCTGCGACGCGCCTCCACAAGGAGGAGTGGATGTACTTTGGCGACGCCGCGATGCCATACACAGCAGACAGATCGAACTTGCGCCGACGGAATCGCACAATGTGATTGCGGCATTCGGCGGCAATCGTCGCAACTGAATGCGCCGCTGCGACCGGCCAAACGCCAACCATAAAAAGGAAACCCCGCCGAGGCGGGGTTTCCGACGATCTCCATTGAGGGCATCGTCAATTCCATGTCTGGCGGCGATACCAATCGTCAATATCTCGTCTTACAAGGTCCTTTTCGATGCCGTAACGTTCCTGGATCTTGCCCTCCAGTTGCTCGCGCTTGCCCGCGATCTCATCGAGATCGTCATCACTAAGCCGTCCCCATTGTTCCTTGATTTTCCCCTTGACTTGCTTCCAGTTACCTTCAACACGATTCCAATCCATGACTATCTCCTAGTCGTTTTGTTTGCCCAATGCTGGAACTCGCTACGGCGCATTTGGGTTCCTGCGGCCAGTGAGAGCTGCCTTCCTGCTGGAGAGGGGACGGTCGCCTGCGACAGGCCGCGTGTTGCGATCCTGCCTGCACCTGATCCCGGAACAATCATTTTGGTCGGTGGTTAGCCAGAAAATGCTGGAGGCAACTGATGGAAAATGCATCCGAGACAGAAGTGGCCCGGCGTTCGCCTGGGATTGAGGAAGCATTGCTAATTCTCATCGAACGGTTGGCTTTGCGCGGCGTGGTCAGCGCAGACGAGGCTGAAGGGATGCTGAAGGTGATAGCGAAGAGCTGCGACGCCTCGGCCGCTCGCGCGTCTAACCACTTTCAGCTTATCGACCAGCTTCGCAGGCTCCGGAGAGACGACGGCTCGTCAGCTATCGGCGCGCAATCATTCGATCCATCCTGAGCGCGCACAACACATGGAAAAGCGGTTCCAAACGGGTTCTCTTGGCAACTGGCGACATCTCTGTGTTGATATGCAGAAGATGTTCGCTGAAGACACGCCCTGGCACGTTCCGTGGATGGAAAGGGTATCTCCGGAGGTTGTTGAGGTGGCCGGGCGTCATTCCCAGCAAACAATCTTCACCCGTTTTATTCCCCCCGTGAACGCCGCTGGAATGCCTGGAACGTGGGGGGCATATTACACGAAATGGTGGATGATGACCGGCGAGCATCTGCCCGCCGGCATGGTCGAGTTGATTGAACCGCTCGCGGCGCTTGTTCCGCCAGCCGAAATACACGACAAGCGCACCTATTCACCGTGGGTTGACGGCACTCTCCACTTGAGGCTTCAACGCAATCGGGTCTCGACGCTCGTTATCAGTGGCGGTGAAACCGACGTCTGCGTTCTCGCCGCTACCCTCGGCGCAATCGACCTCGGCTACCAGGTAATTCTCCTAAAGGACGCCGTTTGCAGCAGCGCGGATGACACACATGACGCCTCGTTGGAGCTATTGGGCGAGCGCTTTTCGGTGCAACTGCAACTCATGACAACCGAGACGTTTCTCGCCGAGGCGAGCTAATGCGCGGCTTGATTGCCGCCGCCACTGTATGCCGACGATCGGCTGAGATCCGTTAGCGATGGATGCGGCCACGATCTTGCCTCCTGACGTCGCACGAAGCGGTCACTATCCCCGAAAGTGAGCAATGCTCGCCAGCATTGCCGTAAACTGCCCTGTCAAGAGAGGTAGCGTGTGAACCGGCATCTCACAAGCAACCTTTTCCAACCATGCCGGATGGTCCTACTGTTGAGGTCGAGTTGTCGGCCTGCTGGGGAGCGGCGCTCATAACGGAGCCGCCCGCTTGCTAAAGCGCGGGTTGTCACTCTTGATGTCTGTCGCCGTTGTCCTCGGCCGCTTGTTCGCCCGCAAGCGTGGGAAACACCGACCACGCCGCCAGGAACAGCGCGGCGATCACCGGACCGACGACAAAGCCGTTGGGACCAAACGTGGCGATGCCTCCGAGCGTCGAGATCAGCACCAGGTAGTCGGGGATCCTGGTCTCCTTGCCGATGAGCGTCGGCCGTAACAGGTTGTCCACAAGCCCAATAACCAGCATTCCGTAGACGAGCAGAACAACGCCCTGCCATATCGCCCCCGCGGCCAGCAGGTAGATCGCAATGGGTCCCCATACAAGACTGGTCCCCACCACCGGCAGAAGTGCGAAAATGACCATCACCGTGCCCCAAAGAACGGGGGCTCTGATATCGAGCATCCAAAGGATCAGTGCGCCGAGCGTCCCCTGCACGAGCGCCACCACGATGCTGCCTTTGACGATGGCGTTGATTGTCAACGCGAAGCGGCTGAACAGCGCTTGGCGGACTCCGCCACTGAGCGGCATCGCTTCGCCGACCAGCCGCAACAGTTCGCGCCCATCACGCAGCAGGAAAAAGAGCAGGTAGAGCATCACGAAGAAACTCGCGATGAGGTGGAACGTTGACTGTCCGATGTTGATCGCCTTACCCGCCACGAATTGACCGCTCTCCACAAGCGCATTCAGCAGCCGCGCGCGCAGCGCGGCAGCGTCAGGCAGCTCTATGCGGTTGAGGAGGCCGTCCAGCCAGTCTGGCAACATGTCGCGTAGCGCTTGGACGTCGATGTCGATAACGATCTGACCCGCTGCGATGCTCTGATAAACGGAGGCCGCCTCGCGGAAGATGAGGTTCGCGATGAGCAGAAAGGGCAGGATCACCATCACCAGAATGATCACCAAAGTGATGAGCGCAGCGATGTTGCGCCGGTCAGGAATTTGCCGAAGGATGCCGCGGTTCAGGGGCGCGAACAGCACGGCGAGTACGATCGCCCAGAGGATGGCGCCCGAAAATGTCCACAGCACCGACACGAAGGCCAACGATACCGCGGCGGTCAGCAAGATAAAGGTCTTGTATTCGACTTGCCGCACGATCAGCGTTCCGATTGCACCTGCACGATCGAGCATAGCTGAGCACGGGACGCTCTTGACCGCCTCATGAACCGCGCCTTCGGGACGGTCGGGACCTTGCCCTTGTTATAGCCGCTGGCCCGCTTTGATGACCCGAAGCCCATACTTTATACCTTTGTGCATCAGTCGTGTTTCTTGGAGAGATCGATCTCCAGTTCTGCGACGAGAGGTAGATGATCGGAGGCGACGCGCGCCAAGGCGGTATTGTGCACCTTGCAATGCGTCACGTCTATTTCTTCACCGACGAAGACGTGGTCTATCCGCAAGAGCGGCAATCTCGAGGGAAAGGTCGGTCGCGGCCTTGCATTGACCTGGAGTTGCACGTCCCTAAGCTGTCGAGCCACGAGCCTGTAGGACGCCGACCTCGCCGTGGCGTTGAGATCGCCGGCCAGGACCACGGGCGCCTCCCGCTGATTTATTCCGCCGAGCCAACCTGGTCCCAAAAGCGTCGTTGCCTGGCGCACGCGCTCGGAACCACGCAGTCCGAGGTGCGTGACGAAGACTTGAAGCTTGACGTCAGCCAGATCGACTTCCACCCAGAGCGCCCCTCGTGGCTCGCCGACGGACGGCAGGGCGGCGGCTTTGACCAGGCGCATGGGCAAGGCAGTCAACACCGCATCTCCGTACTTTTCGTCCTTCAGGTGGAGAGCCGGATGAAATTCCGCCTGCATCTGCAGATGCGCGGAAATCATGTGTGCCTGGTCAATTCCGCCGCTGCGTGCACGGCCGACATCCACTTCCTGCAGGGCGATAATATCCGGCCGGCATTCGTTGATGACTGCAGCGATACGGGCGGGGTCGAGCTTGCGGTCGGTGCCGAAGCAACTGTGCACGTTGTAGGTGAGGAAACGTATCCGCCGTCGCATGATCTCACTTCGGTGGTCTCGCGTTTTGGAACACGCGGGAGCTGCTTTTCGTTCCGGTGGAGGTGTAGGAACAGCACGGATGACCATGAAGCTTTTTGCAAGATTGATTGTCGTTGCCGCCATCATGCTTGCGGGCTGGTTGATCTATCGCACCCTCAGCAGGTATAGCGTTGACGAGATCACGACCTCGATCATGCAAATTCCTTCGGGACATCTGCTCACCGCTGTCGGCTTTGTCTTTCTGTCTTATTTTTGTCTGACGTTTTTCGATGCGCTTGCCGTGCGTTATGTCGGGCGAGAGCTTGCCTACACACAAGTCGCCGTCGCCTCGTTCACCAGCCTTGCGATCGGCCACAATGTCGGAGGCGCGGCTTTAAGCAGTGGAGCGGTCCGATATCGCTTCTATTCGCGCTGGGGGCTGAATGCCGAAGAAGTCGCAAAAATCATTCTCTTCTGCGGAGTCACCGTGGGTCTGGGTCTTATCACATTGGCTGGTCTTTGTTGTCTGGTCATGCCGGCGGGTCCCGCGCGGATCATCGGATTGTCCCAAACCGGCGTCCTCATCCTCGGCGCGACCTGCATTGCCGCCTCGAGCGGTTACTTGCTTCTTGCATGCTTTCTCAAAGGGTCGGTTCGGGTATTTCGCTGGAGCTTCGAAATGCCGTCGGTGCCGATCGCGGTCTGCCAGCTAATCGTTGGCACAGTCAATTTCCTTTTTGTCAGTGCGTGCCTGCATCAGTTGTTGCTCGCTTTCGGAGATCCAAGCTTCTTCGATACGGCGACAGCGTATGTAAGCGCCAATGCGGCTGCACTCGTCAGCCATGTTCCGGGAGGCATTGGTGTGATCGAGGCAACGGTGGCATTCCTGCTCGGCGGTTCGGCGAGCATCGGTGCTTTGATCGCCTTTCGGGCAATCTATTTCTTCCTGCCGCTGCCGCTCGGGTTGCTTTCGCTTTCGATTGCCGAGCTCGTCGTTCGTCGGGACGACGGGAGAAACCTGGCGAGCAAGGCGAAGACCTGACCTCCCCAGCGTCTTATCAATTTATGCATGCGGTAAAACGGTCGTATCGGCCTGCGCGGATCGACAAGGTCTGTACCCCAGACAAGGTTGGTCGCTCCACCGTTGTCGACGCCATCGAACGCCCGTATGCCACGACGGCGCGTGTTTAATCTATCGACAGCCGCGACCAGAGAGCCAGTGTCCCTTAACGTGCTCTCGATGTCGCTCGTGTCAACGCCGAGATGTTCCGCCAAAAGCCCGTTGCGAACACTGACGATTGCGGCACTGTGCTCTTCGTTCGTGGCTTCCACCGCGACGTCGCATTCCGTGTCGAGGCTTTCGGAGCGATGATTGAAATTCGATGAACCGACGCGGAGAAACCGGTCGTCGATCGCGACCACCTTGGAATGGATCAAGACCTCCTGTTCCGAACCATCGCCCGCAGGCACGACCGGGTAGCCGACCCGCAGCCTGCCATAACGGTCAGCCTGCTTCAGCCGTCGAATGAGGCGGTCGCGATTTCCCCCCATGAAAATCTTCTCGAGGAAGCCATGCGAATTGCGGGTGGTGACAATGACGATTTCAGGACCATCCGGCTCCTTCAGTCGTCGGCACAGCAATGCGCCGATCTTCCGCGAGGCAAAATATTGGTTCTCGATGTAAATGTGGCGTCGCGCGCTGCGTAGAGCGTCGAGTGTGAGGCGCAGCGCTTCTCGCCGACCTTTTCCCTTTCTGATCGCAGGCTCGGTGCGTGCAATCGCAACCGGACAGTTCTTCAGCATCGGGATTTCGCCGGCGGGCCACGCACCTCTCGCTGCGCGTGGCGCTTCAATTTCAGCGCCGGTTGACGCCTTCCAGCGGGAGCGGCAGAGGTCTCCAATCGCGCGGCTGGCGTCCCCATCCAGCACCACTTCGATGTCATGTACGGGATCGTAGGATTGACCGTCGGGATCGCGGCGGATCTCATTATCCGCCAGGTGAGCTGGTGTATCCCAGCGCCGCGCAGTCAGGTCGATGCCCCCGACGAAGGCGATGCCGTCGTCGATGGAGATGAGCTTCTGGTGATGCGAACCGCGGAGCGCACGATGGCTCGCGAAGCGAAGTTCGATCTGGGAATGGTCGGCCCATTTCTGCTTGCGAAACAGCCGCAGCGACTTTCCAGAATAGATCGGCCCCATCGCCCAGACGAGAATGCGAATCTTGAGGTTCGGCTTTTGAGCGGCCAAGCGCTCCAGCAGATTGCCGAGCGATTCCGCATGCGGATCGTCTGGGCGCAACTTGATGCGTGGATCAAAATCCCACCCGGTAATCCAGATTTGCTCTTCCGCGTCCTCGAATGTGCGCTCGAGACAAGCGTA
The DNA here is from genome assembly GCF_029714365.1 of Sinorhizobium terangae. Taxonomy (NCBI): domain Bacteria; kingdom Pseudomonadati; phylum Pseudomonadota; class Alphaproteobacteria; order Hyphomicrobiales; family Rhizobiaceae; genus Sinorhizobium; species Sinorhizobium terangae. The sequence continues at coordinate 1,930,919 of NZ_CP121660.1, read as the reverse complement.
GTAGGCAGCGGCATCGATGAGAAAGGATATGCGTCTTGCCGGCACGCTGCGCCAGGCATTTTCCGCCTCCTTGACAATTGGTTCGCCCGCCCGACCCTCTCGGTCAGTTTTCCTTCCGCTAAATACGCTTTTCCAAACCAAGATTTTGCATCCCGTCGGTTGCGCCTGCAAAGGAATTGATTTCAACCGCGATTTGTTCCTGCGGCGGCGGAACAAGGGGCGCTCAATAGCAAAGCCAAACGTCGCAAGATGTTATCGGAGCGATGTGGCGGGGCTTCAGAAGCAACTGGGAAGTCGAGTCCTGGACGAATGACGGAAAACTGCGTCACCCCTCGTTCGAGGGGATAGGGGAGGCGGCTGATGGTGCGAGCATGCGTCAGAAGAATACTTAGCCCGAACTAGATCTGCCTTCGCGCGTTAATGAGAGCACCTATGTATGGGAGAATTGATAGTGGATCGCTTCCTTTTCCGAACGGCCGATTTTCTTTCTCGCCCCCCGGCTTCTATTTCGTAATTGCCGCAATGGTTGTCAGCACCGCTTTGGTGCCCTTCGGCTTCACTAACGTCGTCACCTATGCATTGTCAGTCGCAGCAATAGTGATCACCAGCGTCGTTTTAATCCAAGGCTACCGTGACGCGGCGGCAATCCACGCCAAGCTTGACGAAATCATCGTATCGATGCGTGAGACCCGGAACGAGGCGGTCGGCCTCGAGCACGAACATCCAGAGTACATCGAGGCGACAATCGCGCGGCTCGAAGGGGAAGCTGAAAACCGTGCAGAGGCCGATCGAGAGACAACAACTCCATAGGGGAGTTTGTGTGTGCCCACGGCTGGCGACGTTGACCGTAATCGCGCCAGAGGTCGTGGCGACGACAACTGCTTTGATCGCTGCGCTAATGTCAGTGGAGGGTCTTGTGACTCTCACCAGCACTACGAAGCGAGGATACTCTTGCAAGCGAACGGCATTTACCAGGACTGGCGGTTGCACCAATCATTGACGTCCTGGCGCACCCGGTCGCGTTCGATGCCGTAGCGTTCCTGGATCTTGCCTTCGAGCTGATCGCGGTTGCCAGCGATTTGATCCAGATCGTCATCAGTGAGCTTGCCCCACTGCTCCTTGAGCTTGCCTTTGGCCTGCTTCCAGTTGCCTTCTACGCGGTTCCAATCCATCGTGGATCCTCCTGAACTCACTAAACCGTAGAGCCCAACCAGCAACAGACGATTTTGTTCTCCATAGCTCTTAAGCCGGCGTCCAAAGTGCTCAATCCGGCCGCCCGGCATGCCTTCGGAAACTTTTTTCGCTCGGAGACCGGCTCTCGGGCCAACGCCGGTCGACCCGTTCAAAGAACGCTAGCGTTCGACATGGACGTGCAGAAGGGAACGACGCGATCAGGACCGATACGCCGGGGAAGCTGCGGACGGGGCGGAGGGGTGGCCGAATACGTCGCCGCGGGCAGACTTGAGCGTGCGCTCGAGAATTGGTACGCCCCTGCCTCCATTATCCGCGCCGTCGCCAGACGCGTGCCGCGCGCCAGGCCTTCATCGATTTCTTCCGGGAGGTGGAGTGACGGCGACCGGCGTCTACAGCGCCGCGCGTCTTGTCAGACGCACAAATGACGCTGTAGCACTTTGAACCGCTGCATGTTTTTATCCTTAAATCGGCTACGATTTACGGAAACATGCAATAGCGCCGGCCGCCGCGAACGATCATGCGGCCTTCTTGTTCGCTTGCGCCATGGCGAGTTTCGTCAGGTTCTCGTCGGTCGCGAATTCTTCCTTCAGCGTCTTGTCGAGAAGCGATACGGCGTCCTTCAGACCGATCGTTTGTGCCCAGGTCTTCAAGGTGCCGTAGCGAGCGATTTCGTAATGCTCGACGGATTGCGCGGCGGAGATCAGGCCGGCGTCGAGTGCAGGAGTGCCCTTGAACTCCTCCATGATCTCCTCACCTTCGGCAATAATGCCTTCGATCGCCTCGCAGGTTTTACCCTGTGCGCGTTTGCCGATCATGTCGAAGACCTGCTGCAGCCGCTCGACATGGGTTTCCGTCTGTTCCCGGTGCTTCTCGAAAGCGGCCTTGAGTTCCGGTGTCTGTGCGCCGCGTGCCATCTTCGGCAAGGCCCTTAGGATCTTTCGTTCGGCGTAATAGATGTCTTTCAGGGTATCGTGGAAGAGGTCGTTCAGCGTTTTTTCCTTGGCCATTTTTCGGCGTCCTTTCGGGTCGTGATTTGCGGTAGCGCCAAGGAAACACCGTCGAACGGTGTTTGTTCCGGGCGGGCAGTTTGTCGCGGAGCTGCGCTCCTCACCTCGAATACCCGGAGGGACCGGGCCTGTCCAAGCCTCGGAAATCGGGTGGCCGCGTGGCGCCGGATCTGGGCTTCCTTTGTCGCGATCGAGAAAGGAATCCGTGATGCCAAGACGGCAGGCCGCGTTCGATGCGGGTGTCCTTGCCGTGGCAATGGTGTATTGCCGAACCAGCGCGCGGGCGGAGGCGATCGGACCCGCCCCATCCACATCAGATGCGACGGGTCGAGGTTCATCCCGACCGTCGGCCCGACCTCATTGCGCAGGCGGAAAAGAGTCTCGGGATTCCAGACGAGCATCGCCTCGAAGTTTTCGAGCGCGTATCTCTCGACGTCGATCAGTGGTGCCAAAGCGGGAAGGCAGGGCAGTGGGGGTGCCGGGCCTTGGCTGCGACTTCACCGGCCGTTCACAGTGATTTCTAAGATGGCTTAGTTTTCGCTTTACAAGGAAATTAAACGTTTTTATCGTGAATAAAAACGTTTAACAAAACACTGGTGGCGTCGATTTGCCTCATGCGTTCGGGGAGAGACTTATTTGGCAGCAATCCGCATCGAAAATCTTCGCAAGGGCTTCGGCTCGCTGGAAGTGTTGAAAGGCATCGACCTCGACATTGCCGATGGGCAGTTTGTCTGCTTCCTCGGGCCGTCGGGCTGCGGCAAGAGCACGCTGTTGCGCTCGATCGCCGGGCTCGAAAATCTCGATGGCGGCTCGATCCGTCTCGGCGAACGCGACATCACCGACCTGCCGTCGGCCAAGCGCGACATCGCGATGGTGTTTCAGAACTACGCGCTCTACCCGCACATGAATGTCCGAAAGAACCTCTCCTTCGGCTTGGCGCTGAACGGCATGAGGCGCGAGGAGATCGATCGGCGCGTCAATAACGCGGCCGAGATTCTCCGGATCGCTGAGCTCCTCAACCGCAAGCCCCGTCAGCTCTCCGGCGGTCAGCGCCAGCGGGTCGCGATCGGGCGCGCCATCGTACGCGAGCCGAAGCTTTTTCTGCTCGATGAACCGCTCTCCAATCTCGATGCGGGGCTGCGCGTGACGATGCGCGTCGAGCTCTCAGCGCTGCACGAGCGCCTCGGCGTGACGATGATCTATGTGACGCATGACCAGGTCGAGGCGATGACGCTCTCCGACCGCGTCGTCGTGCTCGACAAGGGCAAGGTCAGCCAGTTCGGCACGCCGCTGGAACTGTTCTACCAGCCGGCAAATCTCTTCGTCGCCGGCTTCATCGGGTCCCCCCGGATGAATTTCATTGCCGCCAATGTCGTGGGCGAAAGCGCGGCGGCCATCAGGCTTGCCGGTGGCGGGCTCGCGCGCGAGCTTTCGCTCGATACGCTTTCACCCCGGTCGATCCGCCGCGATCGCCCCGTGACGCTCGGAATCCGTCCGGACAAGCTGGAGCTGACTTCACCCGAGGAGGCGCACCTTGCCGGCAACGTCCGCCTCGTGGAGCGGCTCGGCAGCGAAAGCCACGTGCACATCAGCCTCGACGGCGGCGGCGAACTCACCGCAGTCGTGCGCGGCACACATCCGGTTTCGACCCGCGAGCGGGTCCATACCCGCATTCCTTCCGAGCATTGCCATCTGTTCGATGCCGACGGGAATGCGGTCGCGCGGCGGCTCGATGCCGAGACTCAGGCGCTCATCAATCAAGAAAAGGGAAGGGCCCCGCGTGGCCCGGTTTTGGAGGAGAGACATGCATAACGTGACGAAGTCGATGATCGGCTCGCTTTTGGCGCTGTCGCTGACCGGTGCTGCGGCCGCGCAGGCGGAGGAGACCCTGCGGTTCGCGACCTGGGACACGGACGAGAGCCTTGCCATCCAGCAGGCGATCGCCAAGAAATTCGAGGAGATGCATCCGGGCGTGAAGGTCCAGGTCGAGCCCTATGCTGACGGCTACGACCAGAAACTCGCCGCCGCCTTCGGTGCCGGCAACCCGCCGGACGTCATGTACATGTGGAATTTCCCGCAATATTACACGTCGTTGATGCCGCTCGACGACCTGATCGCGCGCGACGCCGCCGAGATCAAGCCGGACGATTTTCCTCAAGGCTTGATGAACACGACGCGCGTCGAGGGCAAGACCTATGGCATGCCCTCGGGCTTTACCACGCAGGTCGTTTTCTACAACAAGGAGATGTTCGCGAAGGCAGGCGTCGAGGAGCCGAAGGACGGCTGGACCTGGGACGATCTGCGCGCCAAGGCGGCAAAATTCCGCGATGAGGCGAACAAGGTTTACGGCTTTGCCGTCGACGCCAAGCCCGATCCCTACGACTTCGAGCAGTTCCTGTGGTCGAACGGCACCAAATACATCTCCGACGACGGCAAGGAAATCGACGGCTACATGAACAGCGACGCGGCCGCGCAAGTGCTCGACATGTTTGCCGATATGGCCAGGACGCAGGAGGCGGTGACGCTCAATCTCGGCGACGATACTTCGGGCGCGACACTCTTCAAGGGCGGCAAGATCGCCATGTTCCAGAGCGCCATGTGGTCGAAAGCGGGCATCGATGCGGCCGGCTTCAGCTATGGCGTGGCGCCGCTGCCGAAGTTCGGCGCTCGTGTCGCTCATTCGGCGCTTGGGGTATCGGCGATCTCGATCGCCAAGGACGCCGCCCATCCGGATCTCGCCTGGGAATTCGTAAAGTTCTTCTCGTCTCCGGAAGCGGTCGCCATGCGCACCAACGACCTGCCGGTGCGCACCAGCGTTGCCGAAGAGAAGGGCATGACCAAGGATCCGATCTACAAGCCGTTCTTCGACATCCTCGCGACGTCGAACACGGAGACCCATGCCTATTTGAAGAACGCCAATTGGGGCAAGATCCAGGACAATTTGGCGCGCGCCATCGAGGCGACGATGATCGACCAGGGCAACGCCAAGGCGCATCTGGACGATGCCGTGGCTCGCTCGAAGCGTCTGTTGAAATAAGCTGAGGAGCGCGGGGAAATGGACATGGCCTATGCCGGAACGAAGGCAGGAGTTGCGCGTCGTAAGCGAGTGACCGCCGGGCGTCATATGGCGCCTTATCTGTTCATTTCCCCGTGGATCCTCGGCTTTCTGTTCTTCACGCTCGGGCCGCTCATGTTTTCGCTGACGATGAGCTTCTACGACTGGCCGGTGGTCGGCGAGCGCACTTTTGTCGGCCTCGACAACTACCGTTCGATGTTTACGGAGGATCCGCAGTTCTGGGAAAGCCTCTGGATCACGGTGAAGTTCGCGGCGATCTACGTGCCGTTCAATATCGTGATGTCGTTCCTGCTGGCGTTGATGTTGCACCACGTGACCTTTGCCAGCGGCTTCTTCCGCACCGCCTTCTACCTGCCGAGCGTCATATCCGGTGTCGCACTGGTGACGATCTGGAGCTGGATCTACAGCAAGGAATACGGTCTCTTGAACTTCATGCTGTCGCTCGTCGGCATCGACGGCCCGAACTGGCTCGGCGATCCAAACCTTGCGATCGTCGCGATCATCATCGCCAGCCTCTGGGGCCTCGGCGGCACGATGCTTATCCTCCTGACCGGCCTCAAGGCGATCCCGAAGGAGCTTTATGAGGCGGCGACCGTTTCGGGTGTTCCCGGCTGGGCGCAGATGCTGTTCATCACCCTGCCGATGCTCGGGCCGATGCTCATCTTCACCTTCATCACGTCGATCATCTCCGCATTCCAGCAACTGACGATCGCGCTGCTTCTGACGAAGGGCGGCCCGCTCGGCTCCACTTATTTCTTCGCCATGTACATCTACGACAACGCCTTCAAGTATTTCGACATGGGTTATGCCGCGGCCGGCTCCTGGGTGATGTTCGTCATCGTGCTTGCCTTGAGCCTCCTGGTCATGCGCTGGTCGGCCGCCTGGGTCTACTACGAAGGCGAGATCCGCCAGACCGACGGAGAGCGCAATGCGTAAGACCTTCCTCTATTCGGCGCTGATCCTTGCCTCGGCGCTCTTCATCGCGCCGTTCTACTGGACCTTCATGACGGCGATCAAAAGTTCGGCTGAACTCTACCAGTTTCCGCCGGTCTTCTGGCCGTCCGAGTGGCACTTCGAGAATTTTGCCGCCGCCTGGAATAAGCAGCCTTTCGGTACCTATCTCTCGAATTCGGTAATCGTCGTCGTCCTCTCGACGGTCGGGCAACTCTTATCGAGCTCGCTCGTCGCCTTCGGCTTTGCCCGCTTCCGCTTTCCCGGGCGCGATGCGCTCTTCATCCTGCTGCTCGCGACGATGATGATCCCGTGGGACGTGAAGATGATCCCGCTCTACATGGAGTTCAACATGCTGGGCTGGATCAACACCCTCAAACCCTTGATCGTGCCCGCCTATTTTGCCGACGCCTTCTTCGTCTTCCTGCTCCGGCAATACATCATGACGGTGCCGATGGAGATCGACGAGGCGGCACGCATGGACGGGGCGAACAGTTTCGACATCTATTGGCGCATCCATCTGCCGCTCATGATGCCGGCGCTGGTGCTGGTCGGGACCTTCCACTTCATGAATGCCTGGAACGACTATCTCGGCCCGCTGATTTACCTCAACGACCAATCGAAATACACGCTGACGCTCGGGCTTTCGATGTTCAAGGGCCTGCACGAGGTGGACGTGACCTCGATCGCCGCGATCACCGTGATCCTCTGCCTGCCGCCGCTCGTGCTCTTCTTCCTGGCGCAGCGCTACATCATGGATGGCGCAGTCGGTTCGTCGGTGAAGGGATAAGCCATGCTTTTCGACATCGAGCATGTTCCCTTCAGCCGGAGGGGATGCTTCCTGACGCTTTCGATGATGCGGGTGCCGGGCCGCGAGGGTGACCGGGCGCTCTATCTGAGGCATGTCAGCGGTGGCGACGAGCGTGCCTCGCTCGGCCGGCTCTGCCGCGTCGAATTCCTGGACTTGGCAGGCGAGATCGCCGAAGCGCGGTTCGATCTCTCGCCGGACCAGCTCGTCGCGCGGATCGGCGGTGGTTGCGTTCGCTTCGTCATCGGCGAGGGGGAGCGACTGCATCTCCAAGGCGGGCGCGCGGGCGTTCGCTTCCGTCTCGAGGGTTCGCGCTACGACTACGTCTATCGCACGCCCGCCGGCGAGGATTGCCTCGTGGCGGCCGCTGAGAACGTAAAATTCATCCCCCGGGCAGTCTCGGGAGACCTCGCGATCTCCGGTGAATGGCAACGCGATCATTCGAGCGAAGTCTCCTTCACTTTCTCTGGTGATGGCGGGTTCGAGGGTAATGTGGATTTCTTCCGCGCCTTGCCGCCGGCGGAAACGCCAGGCAGCTTCGACGAGGCGCATGCGGGTGCGATGGCGGAGTTTGTCGCGTGGCATCGGTCCGTTCCCGCCGGTGTGCCGGGCGGGGAGGAGGCGCATCGGCTTGCCGCCTATCTGCTCTGGACGAACGGCGTGCCCGTCGGCGGTGCGCTGACGCGCCCGGCGATTTACATGTCGAAGAACCACATGATCAACATCTGGAGCTGGGACAACGCCTTCTCGGCGTTGGGCGTTGCAGCCTTCGACGAAAATCTTGCTTTCGACCAGTTCGCCGCGATCTTCGATCACCAGCATCCCTCCGGCCTGCTGCCCGACTATGTGAACGACCGCGACGTGCTCTTCGCCTTTACCAAACCGCCGGTGCACGGTTGGGCCGTGTCCTGTATTGCCGCGACGCAGCCGAATTTCCTGACGCCCGAGCGCAAAGTCTATCTCTCAAATGCGATCGGCCGGCAGGTCGCCTATTGGCTCACCTATGCTCGAGCCGCACAGCACGAACTGCCGAGCTATTTCCATGGCAACGACAGCGGCTGGGACAATGCCAGTTTCTTCGCCGAAGGCGGTCCGGTTCTTTCTCCCGACCTGCCGGTATTCCTGATTCTTGCTTGCGAGGCTCTCGCCACGCTTCTCGAGGGCAATCCCAGCCGAGCCGCCATTTGGTCCGAGACGGCGGACAGGCTGCAGGCATTGCTGATCGAGAAGCTTTGGACCGGTGAGACATTCGGCGCGCGGCTTGCCCGCGAGCCGGGACGCATTCTTGGCGGGGAAAGCCTGATCCAGTTCATGCCGCTGCTACTCGGCAAGCGTCTTCCGGCTGCGATACGCGACAAGCTTGTCGCGAGGCTCAGGAAGGGCGGGTTCATTACGGAATGGGGGCCGGCGACGGAGAGCCCGCAAAGCCGCTTCTACGAGGATGATGGCTATTGGCGCGGGCCGATCTGGGCGCCGACGACTTATCTCCTGTGGGACGGTTTGCGCCGGCAGGGCGAGCGTGCATTGGCGCGGGAAATCGCGCAAAAGTTCTGTGCACTTGCCAACAAAAGCGGTATGGCCGAAAACTTCGACGCACGGTCGGGGAGGGGCTTGCGCGACCGGGCGTTTGCCTGGACGTCGGCGGTCTATTTGCTGCTGGCGCAATCCCTCCACGACGAAAATCGGATCAAGAGCTGAACGCATGTCGCGACCGACGATCAAGACCATTGCGCAGGAAACGGGACTGTCGATCGCCACCGTATCCAAGGCGCTGAAACATTCGCCGCAGGTTCGCCCGGAAACGCGCGCGATCGTCTTCGATGCCGCCGAACGGATCGGCTACGAGCTCAACCTTCACGGCGTGCAGTTGCGTACCGGCAAGACCTTTCAGGTCGCGGCGATCATGACGGCACCGGGGCCGAAGCAGGACGAATGGGAGGGTGTCGAATACGCCCAGCTTTTGAGCGGCATCTCCTGGGCGCTGGAGGAAAGCCCCTATCGCGTCTCGCTCTACGCGGTGCGCGACTTCGAGGAAAGTCTTGCGACGCTGAAACAGATCGTTTCGCTGAAAAAGGCGGACGGCATCATCATTTCCGGCACGCGCGCCGACGATCCGCGCATTCGTGTGATGCAGGAGGCGGACTTTCCCTTCGTCACCTATGGCATGAGCATCGACAACGAGCCGCACGCCTATGTCGATGCCGACAACGAGCAGATGATCCGGGTGTCGATGGCACGGCTGATCGCGCGCGGCCACCGGCGGATCGCTCTGCTCAATCCGATGGAGCAACTGACTTACGGCATCGTCCGGCTGAAGAGTTACCGGGAGGCGCTCGAGACCGCCGGCCTGCCCTTCGATCCGGTCCTTGTCGCGCATGGTCGGCTGACGCCCGCTTTCGGTCGGGAGAACGTGATCGCGATGTCCGGTCTGGCCGACCCGCCTACCGCCTATATCTGCGCCAACGAAGCAACGGCGCTTGGCGCTTTTTCGGGCTTTCACGCGCGCGGCCTCGTCCATGGGCGCGACGCCGTGATCAACGCCACCGACGACTTGAACGTCAGTCAGTATTTCGCGCCGCCGATCACCACCTTTTACCTGCCGATCGGCGAGCCGAGTGCGCTGCTTGGCAAATTCATCCTGCGCCGCATGGAGGGGGAGCCGCCGGAGGCGCTGCAAACCTTGCTGATGCCCGATCTCATCGAGCGCTGCGACGATCGCCTGAGGCCGGAGCGCTGATTCATGTCGCGGGAAAGTGTGCAGCGGTTTTGGGAGAACGACATGCATAAAAGCAATGACCTGAAGCGCGTCGCATGAGTCCGATTGAACGCGACGCGCTTTAGGGAGAGAAGCGAGCAGCCGTTTTCCCGACCAGAAATGTAAACGTTTTTATTCCGGCTTCGGCCGGTCCGTACTGCGGCGAGGGTCCTGCCTGATGTCGCCCTATTCAGAGAAGTGACAAAGGAACTCACCTTGCATCTGCCGCTGTCCAAACCCAACCGCTTCAATCCGGACCATCAGACTTCCGACATGCTCGAACTCGGCGTCTGCTACTATCCGGAGCAATGGCCGCGCGAGAAATGGGAGCAAGATGCGAACCGCATGGTGGAACTGGGGCTCGCCTGGGTTCGCATCGGCGAATTTGCCTGGGCGCGAATCGAGCCGAGGCCGGGCGAATACCACTGGGAATGGCTGGACGAGGCGATCGACGTGCTTGGCGGCGCGGGGCTCAAGGTTATTCTCGGTACGCCGACCGCGGCGCCGCCGAAATGGCTGGTCGACCGTCACCCGGATATTCTGCCGGTCGATGCCCGCGGCGTCGTGCGCAAGTTCGGCGCGCGCCGGCACTATTGCTTTTCGAGCCGGCGCTACCGCGAGGAGGCGACCCGCATCACCGAAGCGATGGCTGCGCGCTACGGCGAAAACGCCTACGTGCATGCCTGGCAGACGGACAACGAATACGGCGATCACGACACGATCTACAGCTATTCCGATGAGGCGCTGCGTGCCTTCCGCCTGTGGCTCGCCGAACGCTATGAAACCGTCGACGAGCTGAATCGCGCCTGGGGTACCTCGTTCTGGGCCATGCATTACAACAGCTTCGACGAGGTGGAACTGCCGAACAATCTCGTCGAGGAGCCGAGCCCGACGCACATCGTCGATTTCATTCGCTTTTCCTCCGACCAGGTGAAGAGCTTCAACAGGGCGCAGGTCGATATCATCCGGGCGCATTCGCCGGGTCGCCCGGTGACGCACAACTTCATGTCGCAGAACACAGATTTCGACCACTACAAGGTCGGCGAGGACATCGACATCGCCTCCTGGGATGTTTATCCGATGGGCGGGCTGTTAAACGGCCGGCTCGCGGTGGAAGACAAGGCGCACTACATGCGCGTCGGCGATCCCGACCAGCCGGCGTTCAACCACGACCTCTACCGCTCCGTCGGCCGCGGCCGCGTCTGGGTGATGGAGCAGCAGCCGGGGCCGGTGAACTGGGCCGCGCACAACCAGTCGCCGGCCGACGGCATGGTGCGGCTCTGGACCTGGCTCGCCTATGCCCACGGCGTCGACATGGTGTCCTATTTCCGCTGGCGGCAGGTGCCCTTCGCGCAGGAGCAGTTCCACGCGGGGCTTTTGTTGCCGAACAGCGAAGCGGACCAGGGTTATCTCGAAGTGGCGCAAGTCGCCGAAGAGATGAAGGGGCTGCCGAAGGGCGAGAGGCGCGACAAGGCACAGGTCGCGATCCTGCTCGACTACAATTCCCGCTGGGCGACGCGGGCACTGCCGCAGGGCCGCAGCTATTCCGCAGCCGCCACGGCGCTCGACTGGTATTCAACCGTCTCGAGGCTGGGCGTCGATGTCGATTTCATCGGCCAGCATTCCGACCTCGACGGCTACCAACTGGTGCTGGCGCCCGATCTGGTCATTGCGGATGCGGCCTTTGTCGAGCGGCTGGCGAAATCGGGTGCAAAAGTTCTCTTCGGCGCGCGCAGCGGCAGCAAGACCGAGGATATGCACATTCCCGAGGGGCTGCCGCCGGGGCCGCTTTCAGCACTGATCGATGTCAGCATCGCCCGCGTCGAATCCCTGCCGGATTTCCACAAGGAAACCGTGCTCTATGGCAACGAGACCTTCGAGGCCGGCGTCTGGCGCGAGACCATCCGAACCAGCGAGATGGTGCTTGCCACGTTCGACGGCGAATACCGCAACGGCGCGCCGGCGCTTGTCGGCAACGACAAGGCGCGCTATCTCGCGACCGCCGCGCGTGGTGCCCTGCTCCAGAAGGTAATCGGCGACGCGCTCGGCTGGGCCGGGGTGGAAAGCCTGAGCGACCTCGGCGATCTGCGGGTGACACGCCGCGGACGGCTCCGCTTTGCCTTCAATTTCGGCAAGACGACGGCAGAGGTTCCGGCGCCAGAGGCGGCCACGTTCCATGTCGGCGGACGAAGGCTTGCGCCGGTCGGCGTGGCCATTTGGACGGAGTGAGAGGAGGCCGGGTGGCCCGGCACTCCTGGCGTGTGGTTTTCAAGGGCGTACGGTGATGTGCCCCTTCATGTTGGGGTGGTAGCGGCAGATATAGTCGAAGCTGCCCGGCTCCTGCAGCCGGAGGCGACCTGATTTCTTCGCGGGGAGGAGCACTTCCGCGCCTCCCGTCACCGTGGCGGTGTGAACGAGCGCATCCTTGTTGATCCACTCGACTTCATCTCCCACCTTGGCCTCGATCGCCGCAGGCGCGTAGGCGAGGCGGTCGATCGTCACCTCGATGGTTTCTGCCTGCGCGGGAACGGCGATGGCCGCCGTTCCCAACAACAGGGCGAGAAAAGCCGGTCTCACCGCGTTCGTTGCCGCGTTCATTTCAGCTCCGTCGCGATATGCTCGGCATGCTGCTGATGGCCCTGGAACAGCTTCAGCCCGGTCTCGAGCAGAGACTTGAGCTCGGCATTTTGCGCAGACGGGATCAGCAGGGTTTCCAGCGCGCCATTGACCTGCTTGTGATAGGCGACTTCGTTCTCGACATAGGCCTTGTCGAAGTCAGCGCCCGTCAGCTTCGCCAGCTCCGAACGCTTGGTTTCGGCCGCCTGCGACAGGGCCTTGCTGGTGCCGTTGTCCTCGGGCGTAACATTGAGCTTCTTGACGAGATCGAGTGCCTGCTTGTTCACCGACTCGTGGTCGCGCACCATGCTCTCGGCGAATTCTACGACGGCCTTGTTTTTCGACGTCGCAATGGCCTGTTTTGCCGCTTCGATATCGATCACACCTGCGGTGTAGGCGATATGCGCGATCTGTGGATCCGTCGGCTTGTCGGCGGCGAGCGCCCAATTGCCCCCGATCAACAGGGCGATCGCAGCGGCTGCGGTGGTTAGGCGGATGGTCATCGGATGTTCCTTTCCTCGAAGATCAAAGCGTGATGTGCAATTGACGTGCTTTGGATGCTTCGCGGGTCGAAACGTTCCCGATTACTTGCCGCCGCCCTCCGGTTCCTGTTGCGAGATGCGAGCGAGCACGGCCTCCGTCAGACGTTCACAACGTTTACCCGCGAAGGGGAAGGCATCGAGCAGAAGCGGACCGATCTGTTTCTCCAGTTGCTCTTTGATGAGGTGTCGCGCGCGAAAGAGCCGTGTTCGGACGGTTTCGGGGCGAAGCGCCAGCAACTCGGCGGTCTCTTCATTGCTGAGACCCTCGATCACCCGCATGACGAATACGGTGCGGTAGATGTCCGGGAGCTGATCGGTCGCCTTTTCGACAAGGTCGAGAATCTGTCGCTGTGCCATTGTCTTTTCCGGATCGTCCGTGTCTGCGTTGCGCGGGAAGGCGATGATCTCCGCCTGATGGGTCTGCAACATGTCTTCGGCAAGCCGCCTCCGTCGCCGCCCCTGGCGCAGCCGCCCCAAGGCCTCGTTGATCACGATGCGCGAGAGCCATGTGGTGATCGCCGAGTCGCCGCGGAAGTCGGAAAAATGCGTGAAAGCGCGGACATAGGCCTCCTGGAGAACGTCCTCGGCATCACTGTTGTTCTGCACAATGCTGCGGGCAATGCGGTAGAGCTTGCGATTGTGCGTCCGCATAATGGCGCGGAAGGCGTCAATGTCTTGCGGCGATGCCTCGCGTTTTCGGGATGGGATCTTCTTAGTGATGGGCATGGTCAGGCCTCCTTGTCGCACATTGGATGCCGGACCCGCTGAAACGTTCCCAGATGTGCAGCAGAGCCATCTTATCGCGATCGCCCGCGCGCTTCGACCCCACAGCGCCGGGCGCCGTCTCAGACGCGCAAAGCACGCGTCCAGCAGCCAGCAAAAAGAAAGCCCGGCGCGGGGGGAGGGGCGCCGGGCTTCCGAATCTGATCGGCAACTGGGAGGAGGATGGTTGCCGATCCCAAGACAGGGCCGGGAGGAGGAGGCCCTGTCGATGATTCATACAATGGTATTGCGATGCAGCGCCTTCAAGTCCGAGGGGGCAGATTTTCTGAACGGCAACGGTGTCGGGCATGACGGCGCGCACGCGCATGGCCACCGTTCACCCCAAGCGATCCGCTTGCATTCGCCGCCGTCTGCGCCAGATTCAGAGGACCGAACAAGGAAGGAGGCGACCATGGCGGAGGATCGCAAAGCGGCTCTGGTCCGGATCACTGGAAGGGTGCAGGGCGTCGCCTTCCGCGTCTGGACCCGCGACGAAGCGGTACGGCTCGGCTTGGCGGGCTGGGTCCGCAACGAGCGCGACGGCTCCGTCACCGCCCTCATTGCAGGACCCGCGGCGGCGATTTCGGCGATGCTGAGCCGGTTCTGGAAAGGTCCGCCCGCGGCACGGGTTTCAAACGTCGAGAGCGAAGATGCCTCGTCCGTGCATGAGCCGGTGGGGTTTCACATCACCGATTGACGCAGCGGCCTTAATATCGGCCCACTGCATGTTTCCCTAGGTCGGAGCTCGATTTATGGAAAACATGCAGCAAATCAAAGTGCTACAGCGCACTCCGTTCGTCTGAAAAGACGCACGCAGCCGTAGGCGCCGGCGCGGGTCATACCCGCTCCAGCGCGACGGCGATGCCCTGGCCGACGCCGATGCACATGGTCGAGAGCGAATAGCGCCCGCCGGTTTCGGCAAGTTCCAGCGCTGCTGTACCGGTGATGCGCGCACCCGACATGCCGAGCGGATGACCGAGCGCGATCGCGCCGCCATTGCGGTTGACCCGGGCATCGTCGTCGGCGATGCCGAGTTCGCGGAGTACGGCCAATCCCTGGCTCGCGAAAGCCTCGTTGAGTTCGATCACGTCGAACTGCTCCTGCCTCATGCCGAGCCGCGCCATGAGCTTGCGGGAAGTGGGGATCGGGCCGATGCCCATGACCCGCGGCGGCACGGCCGCACTGGCGCCGCCGAGGATACGGGCGATCGGAGTCAATCCGTGCTTTCTCGCGGCTTCCTCCGAGGCGATGATGAGCGCCGCTGCACCGTCGTTGACGCCCGAGGCGTTGCCGGCGGTGACCGTGCCGCCTTCGCGGAACGGCGCCTTCAGCTTGGCAAGGGCTTCCATCGTTGTTGCCCGGGGATGCTCGTCCCTGTCGACAATAATGGCCTCGCCCTTCCTCTGCGGAATGGTGACCGAGACGATCTCCTTGGCAAGGCGGCCGTTCGCCTGTGCTGCTGCGGCCTTCGCCTGGCTGCGCAGGGCAAAGGCATCCTGGTCCTCGCGGGAAACCTTGTAGTCCTCGGCGACGTTCTCTCCGGTCTCCGGCATGGAATCGACGCCGTATTGCTTCTTCATCAGGGGATTGACGAAGCGCCAGCCGATCGTGGTGTCGTGGATCTCGGCATGACGCGAGAAGGCACTTTCGGCCTTCGGCAGCACGAAGGGCGCGCGCGACATCGACTCGACGCCGCCGGCGATCATCAGTTCGGCTTCGCCCGACTTGACGGCACGGGCCGCCGTGATGACCGCGTCCATGCCCGAGCCGCAAAGGCGGTTGATCGTCGTGCCGGGAACGGAAAACGGAAATCCGGCGAGCAGCAGCGACATGCGAGCGACGTTGCGGTTGTCTTCACCCGCCTGATTGGCGCAGCCGAAGACCACGTCGTCGATCGCTTCCCAGTCGACCGAGGCGTTGCGCTCCAGGAGACTCTTAAGCGGGATCGCACCAAGATCGTCTGCGCGCACCGAGGACAGCGAGCCGCCGAAGCGGCCGATCGGCGTGCGGATATAATCGCAGATGAAAACGTCGCGCATCAGGCCGCCTCCTTACCCTTTTCGGTGCCCTGATGGGCCTTCTTGGTGCGGGCGTTGATGTCGCGCAGCACCGCAAGTTCCGTTTCCGTCGGCACCGGAGTCTCGATGACCGTATCGGCGAACTTGATCGCCCAGCCGCAGTTTTCGACGATTTGTTCGCGCGTGACACCGTGGTGGATGGAGACGACGGTCAACTCCTTCGTCTCGGGATCGGGCTCGAGGATGCAGAGATCGGTGATGACACGGGTCGGACCCTTCGTCTTCATGCCGAGGCGTTCGCGGTGGTTGCCGCCTTCGCCGTGGCCCATGGAGGTGATGAAAGGCAGCTTCTCGACGAAGCCGCGTTTCGAGAGCGCCATGGTGATGAAGATGCGGCCGCAATTCGAGGCGATCTCCGGCGCGCCGCCGCCGCCCGGCAGGCGGACCTTCGGGTGGTCATAGGGGCCGACGACGGTCGTGTTGAGATTGGCGAAGCGGTCAATCTGCGCGCCGCCGAGAAAGCCGGTCGTGATGCGCCCGCCCTGCAGCCAGTAGCGGAACATTTCCGGGACGGAGACGGTGAAGAGCGCGGTGTCGCAAAGCTCGCCGTCGCCGATCGACAGCGGCAGCACGTCCGGCTTGGTGCCGACGGTGCCGCTCTCGTAGATCAGCGTTATGTCCGGCGCATGCGTCAGCCGCGCGACATTGCAGGCGGCCGAGGGCGCGCCGATGCCGACGAAGCAGACGTCGTCGTTGGAAAGCGCGCGCGCTGCCGCGATCGTCATCATTTCCGTGGGGGTGAAATCCGTCATCGTCGCCTCCTTACGCGGCCTTTGCCGACTTTGCGGCATGTCTGGCGAAGTCCTCGGGCTTCGCGTCGAGCACGTTTTCCTTGATCCAGGCGGTGAACGTTTCCCTGTCGCGGGCGATCTCGTCCCAGGCGATATAGAAGGCGTTTGAGCGCGGATAATAGCCATGCGCATAAGAGGGGAAGGCGCCGCCCGGCACGTGGACGACTGCCGTCACCGCCCAGGTCGGCAGCACGACCGAATTCGGAGAGGGAGGGTTAAGCTCGTCGACGATCTCCTCGACGGTCACGATCGAGCGCTTGGCGGCAAGCACCGCTTCCTTCTGCACGCCGACGATGCCTTCGAGGAGTACATTGCCCTTCCGGTCGGCGCGCTGCGCGTGGATGATCGTCACGTCCGGACGGATCGCCGGCACGGCGGCAAGCACCTCACCGGTGAAGGGGCAGGTAACTTGCTTGATGTTGGCGTTCACCTTGGGCAGGTCGGCGCCGATATAGCCCCTGAGCGTTGCGAAGGGCAGGTTTGCGGCGCCCGCCTCATAGGCGTTCGCCATCGCCGCGTGGGAGTGTTCCTCGATTTCCAGCGGCCGCGGCCATTGATTTTCCACCGCATCGCGGAAGCGGTGCAGCGAGCCGACGCCGGGATTGCCGCCCCAGGAGAATTTCATGCCTCGTGCGGCGCCGACGCCGATCAACTGGTCATAGAGGATGTCCGGCGTCATGCGGACGAGGAAGAGATCCTTCCTGCCCTGGCGGATCACCTCATGGCCAGCGGCATAGGGAATGAGATGGGTGAATCCTTCCATGGCGACGGTGTCGCCATCCTTCACGTTTTCGGCGACCGCCTCGGCGAGCGACAATATGCGAGCCATCCTGGCCCTCCTCCGTTGATGTTGCCGAACTGTCGATCAGGGGACCCGCGGTCCCGCCTGGCTTTCGTCATCGGCGATGGCGGGAATAAGCGCTCGTTTGAGCCGCTCGTCAAACATTTTTGTGCGATATTTGACTTTTGTTCGCATATCGCACAAAATGGCCAAAAATAGACGAGGAGCGAATCATGCGGGAAACGGATTTCGTCAGCGGCTTCGCGCGGGGGCTGAAGGTTATCGAGGCCTTCGGGGAGGCGCAGCCGCGGCTGACGATTGCGGAGGCTGCGAAAATCACCCATCTTGACCGTGCGACGGTGCGGCGCTCGCTGCTCACGCTTTCCGAGCTCGGCTATGCCGACTACGACGGCAAATTCTTTACGCTGACGCCGAAAATCCTGCGGCTCGGCCACGCCTATCTGTCGGCGACACCCTTGCCGGCGCTTGTCCAGCCATATCTCGACCAGCTTTCGGAAAAGGCCGGCCAGAGCGCGTCGGCCTCAGTGCTAGACGGCACCGAGGTCGTCTATGTGGCGCGCGCCTCGCAGCGGCGGGTGATGTCGATCAACCTCATGCCCGGGTCCCGCCTTCCCGCCTATTGCGCCTCGATGGGCCGCGTGCTGCTGGCAGCACTTCCTGAAGAGGAAGCGCGCGAGATCCTGAACCGCACTGAGCTCAAGGCCAACACGCCGCGCACGAAGACCGATCCGGAAGAGTTGATCGAGGAACTGCGCCGGGTTCGCGAGCAGGGCTATGCGGTCATCGACCAGGAGCTCGAGCTCGGACTTTGCTCGATCGCGGTGCCCGTGATGAACGCGCGCGGGCAGGTGGTCGCGGCGCTCAATATCGGCGCGCCGGCCGCACACGTCGCGGCCTCGGAACTCGCAGAGCGCTACCTCTCCATGCTCAAGGAGACGCAAGGTGCATTGCGGCCGCTTGTGCAGTAGGCGCGGGTGAAAAATCTGGCGCTTTCAGGTCTGTCCGTTAGGAAGCCGGCCGCCACCGTGCTGGTGACCCGTCTTGATGGACGCACAAGTTGCGGGTTGCTTCACTGCGTAGTTCCAGGTGAAGCGAGCAAGCAAGGGAGTTGACCACGTCGAACGGTCATCAGCTTATTTTCAGCTTGGAATGAACTACTCTTTGAACCAACTCGTCTGCCGCTTCGAAGGACCGATCCATTCGGGCCAACTCCTCCAATATTCGGGACAGCGTATCAAGATCCAGATTCCTCGTCTTCATCCAGGTACCGACGTCTCCTCCCGGCACCTGTTCCAGGAAGAATTGGACGGTCTCACCGAGCGAACGAACCGGAACTGGGCCTTGAGTGGCCCGATCTATTGCCAAGGCGGCCGCGCTCGTGGCCCCGGATGCGTATACGGACGATAAACCCGCTCTCGTATCGGAACCCAATTGAATCAGCCTGTGGGCAACCTGGCTTCCCAGCGGCAATCCTGCCGCGGTGCATCGTACCAGTTGAGCGAATGCGTCGGTGAAGACGAATCCGATGCTCGAGTGCCCATGTTCACCGGGCGGGTGCAG
Organism: Sinorhizobium terangae; assembly: GCF_029714365.1. NCBI lineage: Bacteria > Pseudomonadati > Pseudomonadota > Alphaproteobacteria > Hyphomicrobiales > Rhizobiaceae > Sinorhizobium > Sinorhizobium terangae. The sequence continues at coordinate 1,911,977 of NZ_CP121660.1, read as the reverse complement.
GATATCGGCGGTCGCGCGGGCAAGGCAAGCCACTGCATCCATGCGCTTCTGGTCCAGCCTCCCACGCGGTAACCAGCTTGCGAACCTCGCCGCTTGCACGCGGTCTGCGTGTTGCTCCAAGTCGCGCAACAGGCGACCGAAACTGCGCTCCGGGTAAAAGGCCGCTATGGTCCGGTTGATCAGGGTCTCGGCAATCTCTCGATCGACAACTCCCGATTCCAAAGCGAACGACAGCGTCGATCGAATATTTACGAGAGGCTCTGAAAGCGGCTCATAGTTGACTTCCGCAGGTCCATGAACCAAGGCGACCTCATCGTCGCGTTCGAGCTCCCCCGACTCGAAAGCTTCGAAGATCTTTCCCACGCCGATCATTCCGAACGAGCTCAACTCCGCCGCTCGGAGAGCCCCGATGGAGGAGGCGCCGTACACGGCAATGCCCTTGTCAAGCGCCCATAGGATCTCCTTATGGTGCACTGCAGGCACATGTTCGAAATAGCCGTCGATCAAGACGATGGCTTTCGGACCGTCAACCGCGGCCGCCAAGAGGTCTCCTTGGGAAGCGGGCGGGCGATAGTCAACCTCGAGACCGTGGTAGGTAGGGCGATCACGTCCGAGCGACGGGCCCACGAAGACGGTTACTTTATCAGCCATGTTCGCCAACGCCATGTCGGTGGGCGGTTTGTCGCCTGGCACGCGTTCCTGCCATATAGCCCGGCGCATCGCACGAACCTTCAAGACCGGGCGCGATGACGCGCACCACGGCGGCAGGAATGCCACCATGCGATAGGTCAACGATAAGCGGTTCATCGATGCCGGCAAGGCGCATTCTGCTAAGGAGCTCGTCGAGCGCATCGTCGACGCTGGTGGACGCCAACGCACTGGGAATGTCGCTGAAGGCCTTGCCTGGGCAGATAGTCGGTCCCTCACGCGGCGATTGTGGAGGGCCGCGCACAAACATTTCGCGCGTCAAGTCATCCCGCGTTCCGGAAATCATCGTCAATCGGCTTTGGGCTGCCTCGAGCACAGCTTTCCCGAGCGCGATGCCACTTATCGGATGGCATGCACTACCGGCGGCGGGACCTACGCTCCGGAACGTGGAAGAGGCATCGGACCATATCTCGCAAAAGAAAGCGGGTACGCCGAGATCACTCGTCATGTCCCAAACTGCGGTTCTCACCCCGGACCGAGCGAGTGTGGTCAGAATCTCAGAGCACCACGGATCATTTACAGATTTCAGATCGACGGCCGTTTCCTGAATCCCGGTGCCTCTGGGTCGCCACAGAGTGAGCGCGTCCCTTTCGAGCAGTTCGCAGATCGCATGGACCGCAGCTTCCTTTATCGTGTTCCCGGATGCCAGTCCGCCGGAATTGATAAGCAGGCATTCAAGGTTTGGCGGCAGCGGAAGGGCATAGTCCAGGTGAACTGCCTCAAAAGGGACCCATACGCCTTCGCCGGTCATCATCCCCGTTGAGCGCGTCCAGAGCGTTCGGCGTGTCCGGCAAGGGGGTGCCTCAACAAACCTGGGGAGAATATCCACGTCAACCACGCGGCCTTCCTCCAGCAGTTCATTGAAGGATGCGTATCTCAAAGCCAATTTGGGGTTTTCGGCACAGTGGCGTTCAACTGCCTCCATGACAGCCGAAGTTTTCGCCTGGGTCAGCGTCACCCCCTTGCCGTGGCAGGTTGTCAGCGACCGAGCGTTCGGCCTGTACGCAACCGCGACGGGCAATCCGATGGAATCGAGGCCGCTGATGTCGGCGATGCGCGAAACGCCGATTTCGCGCAGGAAGGGGGCCATTCTGGTCAGAGTCTCAGCCGGGTTTAACTCGCGAATGAAACGAGGCCAAGACTCGACCTGTAAGTCTTCCGCCGTCACCGAACATGGAACTTCGTAGACTGCTTCAACCCTTCTATGTTCACGAGCCAGCAGGTGCCAAGTGGCTTTGGATCGTCCAGTGGCGATGGAAGCTTAGGAGGAACGGCTGCGAGCATTACGCCGCACTGCAGAAGCTGGCGAACAACCTTCCAGCCGTCATCGTTTTGGAACTCCGTCGCATCGACGACGTAGTCTTGGTGATCCCAGTATTCGCGTTTGATGTGGAGAATAGTTCCATCGTCTTTGGCGATTATAAGATCGTGGCGAAATTCCTCGCTGTTACCATCTTGGGGCATGGCGTCCCTCCCTCCGGTTGCAAACTTCTACGATATCACCTCAATGTTTGGTCTTTGACTTAAGCATCCCCTTGCGCGGCCACCGCATCGACGAAAGTCTTTCCGGCTGCAAGTTATAGGAGGTTCCGCCTTCTGCACGCAGAAATCAATAGCTGAAGTATAGATGATCGGTTGGCAGCGGAACTCGCCGCAAGCTTCTCTAACCCCGTGCGTACGACTTTTGGCAGCTCTTGTTGCGTGCTCTTAAGGAGACGATCGCATACTCGCTCGCAATCTTGATCGTCGGTCGCCAGCAGGATCAACAACGCCGTCCACTCGAATGGGTAGGCAATCTTGGACTTGTCAAACTCCCGCATGGCCCGTTCCGCTTCCGAGCGGGCGTCCCCCAGTCGACCTCGCCTCCAGTAACCCCATGCGAGGTTTGCACTGGCGAGTCCGACATACTCCGACATCGCCTCGATCCTGGCTGTCTCCGCCGCTTCCTTGGCTGTTTCAATGGCAGCCTCGACCTCGCCCTGCAGTCGGTAGGCCAAGCCTAGATATACGCGACAGCGAAGTTCAATCGCCTTGTGACCGGACCGCTGAGCAGCTTGCATCCCGCTTAACAGCGTGCGCGCGGCAGTCCGCAACCTGCCGCTATGAAGATAGGTAAATCCAAGAATGAACTTAGAAGATGAGATGGTCGCCAGATTGTGGGTTCGTTTGGCAGCCTTCACGTAGTCTCGCGCATGCTCGATTGTCGCCAATGAAGCACGATAGCGTTGAAGCCTCAGATCGCGAAGGACGCACTGGTTGAAGAATTCTGCCAGTTGCTCAGCCGAGCAGTCATCCAGATGAGGCGCGATCTGGTCCAGCAGAATGCTCATCTCGTTGCCGTTACCGCTCCAGTAATTTGCGTTGCATCTTGAGAGTTGAATTTCGATCCACTCTCCGAGCGCGTCCTTCGTCGACGTATCCCCGAGTTTCTTGAGCGCCTGCTCTGCTTCGTCGAGAACTTGCAGGGACCGGTCTCGGTCTTGCTGAAGCGCGACGCCTAGCTTCCGAAGCAGCCGGGCGCGTTGGAGAGGCTCATTGGGCGCGAGCTCCATAGCTTCGCGCAAGGCCGATTCCGCTTTGTCGATATTGTGCGAAAGAAACTGTACCTCGCTCAATTGCTCAAGCAGGGTTGTCTTCAGTTCGGCGGCTGAAGAATCTGATACATCCGCCGCCAAGCCCAAGTGATGAAGCGACGCACGGAAGTACGCGATGGCCTCCTTGTTTGCGAATTTCCCCTTTGCGAGGGTGGCGGCCTGCGAGTAGTACTCGAAGGCCTTGATGTCGTTTCCACCTGAAGCCCAGTGGTGTGCAAGGACGTGGGGTGATCCGGCTGCGGAATGTGTGTTCTCCAGGGCAACGGCAATCTGGCAATGCACTGTCTTTCGCGCCTTCGACAGCATACTTTCGTAAATAGCGTCGCGCATCAGTGAATGCTTGAAAATGTAGTGGTCCGGCCTTCCCGGATCTGCCTTCACGACTTGGGCACTGATCAATCGACGCAGTGCGTTCTCCACCTCGCTTCCACGATATCCGAGTGCGGTCTTCAACACGTGAGAAGAAAATTCCCGGCCGATCGCCGCGGCTGCCTGCGGGATCTCCATCTTTATCGCTAGGCGGTCTATCCTCGCGATGAGCGAGTCATGCAAGGTCATCGGGACAGATGTCAGATTGACTTCGCGTTCCTGTTTCGCCTCAGACAGGTGCTTGCCGTCCAATACCGATTTCGCCAGTTCTTCAACATAGAGAGGAACGCCGTCGGACCGGTCCGCGATGGCAGCCCGGACAGACCGAGGCAGCGCAGCGCTGCCTGTGATTGCTTCGATCAGTTGATTCACTTCGCCGTTTGAAAGGCGCGGGACGTCGACGATCGCATCGAAGCGCATATCCGACAGTTGCGACGTAGCTTCGCTGCGGCAAGTAAACACGGCGAGGGCGTTTCGTCTTGCCGGATCGTGAACGAACCGCTGGAAGAACTCGATCGTGCTTGGGTCCGCCCAATGGAGATCTTCCACGACTATTAGGAGCGTACGAAACAGGGAGAGGGTGTCGAGCACTGACTCTATGGCGGAGAACGTTCTTTCCTTCCGTCCACGTGCTGTAAGCCCTGCAAAATGACCGTGGGGATCACCCGACAGGAGAGCGATGAGGGCCTGGGCCGTGTCCCGGCGCTCCTGGCTCGTGTCTGTAACCAGCGCCTGAAACAGAGCCGACGTGCCAATAGATGCCTGTGGAAGGATCGCGCGTCGGAGTTGGTCCAGCACCGGAAATAGTGGCTCATGGCTGTGAAAGGGTGAGCACTGAAACTCCAACAGCACCGAGTCTTGGCCCGGTTCGGCGTGCGTCAGCACCTCTGCGACCAGGCGCGACTTGCCGATGCCCGGATCCCCTTGCACCAACACGGAGCGCCGCGCGCCGCACTTTGCCTCGTTCCACAGCCTCATCAAAGCATCGAGCTGTCCAACGCGGCCAAAAATGGGCGTGTCCCAGTGGGCGAAGTGCTTCACGGGTCCGCCCAGCCTCAGCCCATCGACGCGCCAAAGCCTTACCGACGATGCAATCCCCTTCATCGTTCGAAGACCGAGATCGCTATAGACAAACTCCTCGCCAGCCAGCTCCCGAGTCTCGCTTGAAACAACGATCGTGTCGGCTTCCGCTTCCACCTGCAGGCGGGCCGCAAGGTTTGGCGTCCGGCCCACGACTTGGTCCTTCAGCCTGAGGTTGTCGCTTTCGATGTCGCCAACCACCACAGGACCTGTGGCAATTCCAATGCGGCAGGACAGCCCTGATTCCTTGACCGCTCTGCCGAGTTCGAGCGCTGCCCGAACCGCACTTTCCGAGTTGTTCTCTCTCGCGCTGGGCCAGCCGAAGTAGGCCAACACGCCATCGCCCATGAACTGGCTTATCCTTCCGCCGTACTTCTGTACTACTCGGACGGCCGTTGATTGGTAGCCGGCAACGATATCGCGCAACTCTTCGGCGTCCATTTGCTCCGACATGTGTGTCGAGCCCACGAGGTCGCAGAAGAGAACCGCGAGGTTCCGTCGCTCTGCTCCACCGGTCCAGTTGCGCGACGCCTCTGCTTGATCCCTCCGATGTGACCCGGCGGACACCGCAGCCGCCTCGACACGGAACTGCTTCGCTGCAGCGATCAATCGCCTCCGATCGCCGACGGCTTTGATCCCGATCTCTCGAAGATCGCTGCTGGTCAGTTGGCTAAGCACTCCGAAATCAATGTTGTTTTCCTCAAACCGGTCCGCATATTCCTGCAAACCTATCTGTTTGAGCCATTGTCGGAGGGTAAGCGGCATGGGCGTCTCCAATCGGGAATACTGGGAGCCTTGGGCCTTAACAAACGGAGTCAGCATAGTACGAAAACGGATGCGCCCGTCACAGAATCTACTTGACCGGCGATGGCGGAGCGAACAATCTTCAACATGTTCAGCGATCATTGCGAGGCTGCTATGTCCGGCCCAACATTGACACTCTTGATCGTGGGTACGGGCAATGTCGGACGCGCCCTAGCGAAGCGGTTTGCAAAGACGTCGCATCAAGTCTTGCTGGGATCTCGAGACGACGAGACGGGCCGCCTTGCGGCCGAAGAACTCGGTGTGCGAGGCGGGGCCGCAAACTCCTTCGTGGCCGAGGCAGATGTGATTTTTCTCGCAGTTCCGTTTGTTAATCTGTCCGAAACATTGGACCGGTTGGGAAACCTGGACGACAAGATCATTGTCGATTGCACCAACCCATTAACTGCGGACTACATGCAGCTCACACTCGGGCACTCTGATTCGGCCGGAGAAACATGCCAAAGGCTTGCGCCACGCTCGAAGGTGGTGAAAGCGTTCAATGCTATCTTCGCAGATGTCGTGTTCGCCGAGTTGTCGTTCGGCAGCATTGCTCCTCAAGTCTTCCTAGCCGGAGACGATACTGAGTCAAAAAATCGGGTGGCGGCTTTGGTCCGCGACATCGGATACGATGCCGTGGACACTGGTGGTATCGAATGCGCTCGGTATCTCGAACCGTTGGCTGAGCTGATTATCCAGCTGGCTTACACTCAGGGCCAGGGGACTGTGGTCACGCCAGTAATCCTGACCGCAAGCGACGCTCGGGGCGACAATCATTGACAGCACGTCTTGTCCGACGGGACATCACTCGAACACCATGGGCGTATCGACCGATCTGACCGCGTTAATCGGGAAGGACACCTGCCCGCCGCAGAGGCATGTCCGACAGACGGAAAGCGCGAGCTTGTGCAAACTGCGTTCACGGACTCCATCGCTTCCGGTATTTCGACGAAAGCGGTACCTCGCTCAGCAAATCTCACTCATCATGAAGTCTGCTTCCTGGCTTCGCCGTGTAATGCTCGATGACCGCGCGCTTTTGAATCTTACCGGTCGGCCCCTTGGGAATCGTTGCCCAGACCTCGATCGACTCCGGTATCTTGAAGGCGGCAATCCTATCCCGGCAGAACTCACGCAGTTCGTCTGACGTGACGGTTCTTCCCGAAACAATGCTGACAACTGCATGGATGCGCTCGCCGCATCGCTCGTCCGGTAGGCCGACCACCGCTACCTCGTTGACTGCCGGATGCTCGGCCAGGGCATTTTCGACTTCTGTCGGAAACACGCTGTACCCCCCGGTCTTAATTCTGAACTTGACGCGATCTCTGAGATACACGTAGCCCGTCTCGTCGATCCTTGCCATATCCCCGGTATATATCCAGCCGCCCTTTACAACCTCGGCGCTTTTTTCTGGCGCGTTCCAGTAACCTGAGAACGACGTGTCGCTACGGACGATAAGTTCACCCGTCTCGCCGGAGGGAAGAGGACCGCCATTCTCATCCACCAACTTGACATCGACGAACGGGAGGGATTTGCCGGCGGAAGCCAGGATCTCCGGGCGAGCGGTGATGCCGAGTTCGTGGTCTGAGGGGAACAGCATCATCGACATGCCCATCAACTCCGTGGTGCCGAACATCTGGAGAAACGGCCTGGCAAAAACTCTCATCGCTTCCTTGAGCGTCTTCGGCGGAAGCGGAGAACCTCCGTAACCAAACAACCGCATCGAACTCATGTCCGTGCGTCCGATCATGCTCGATTCGAGCAGTGCATTCAGCATGGTGGGCACGAGGACGACATTGGTGGTACGCTCGCGCTCGATCAGAAGAAGCGCTTGCTCTGCAGACCAGGGGCCGACAATCACCGTGGCGGCAGCATGAAACAGGTTGCGGATCATGTGCATCAAGGGAGCTCCCGCCGCAGGCATCACGTGGAGCCAACGGCTTGATGGATCGATCCCCTCCAACAAAGCGGTATAAAGGATCGACTGAAGGAAGGCTCCGTGTGGGTAGACAGCCCCTTTGGGAAGCCCTGTCGAGCCGGTCGTGTAGGCAATCATCGCAATCGGATGTGGCGTCTGAACAAGCTCTGGCTGGTCGCTTTCGGCAAAGATGAGCTTTTCGTATTCGCTGGAAAGCGATCCGAACTCGATGACGCGCATTTCGCCACGAACATCTGGGGTCGGCACCGCCGCTCTTGCCGTCCGGTCAATCAGGGGAAGATGGTCGCAATGAGCAAAGATCACGGCAGGTGAGCAGTCCGCGACGAGCGCGGCGATCTCCGGCGGAGCGAGGCGCGGATTCAGCCCGATCCGCACGCACCCAACCTTCATGCAGGCACCGAATGTCTCCGCAACCTCGATGCGGTCGGTCGATAGGACAGCCACACGGTCGCCGGCAGTAACGCCAAGACGACGCATGGCGTGACCTAACGCATCGGTGCGCGCATGGAACTCACGCCAATTGCGACGTCGATCCATTTCAACGAATGCATCCTTGTCGCCCCAATTCAGGCCGTTGCGGCGGATCAGGTCTCCAAAAGTGAGCATGCCTTCCTCCCATACAAAGGCGAGGTTCCGCTTGGTCTCGCGTTGCCAAGGCACGACCAGGCGCGCCGATTGCCACGCACCGGCAGGCAGTGAGGCCGCAATCCCAGACCCGTAAACGGCGTCCGTGAGGCTCGATCCGGCCAATATTTCGATCGCCAGACTAAGCGGTTGGTTTGCCACCGCAACGGCCCAGAGCCATTTCCCGCTGCTTTCGAGTTCATAGTCGCTGCCCAGAGCCAGACTCCGTTGCCGTTAGCGCCTCAGGCCGCCGCCTTGTTATGAGGCCCACCCCTTATGCTGCATTGCGGCAGAAAACGCTTCCCCGGCCATGAATTCACCAAAACTTCGCGACAGAACGCCATTGCGGGTTGTCCGTCGGACACGGGCGCCGCTGCGAGCGGCAAGTCGGCCGACACTACCCTCCCATGTCTGGCGAGACTTTCACACGGGGATGACGGAACATGAAAGTTGTAGTCGAAAATACCGTCTGCTTGAACACGGGCGACGCGGCCATTCTTTTCGCGATCAGGCATATCCTGAAATCGATACTGGGCGAGAAGGTCGAATTCCTGGTGTTCGACAGCCAGCCGGAAGTCGCGGCGCGACTGTATCCGAAGGAGCAGTATCCCGACATCGAACTGCGTAAACTCCCCTCGGAATCGATCTTCAAGTACAAATACGACGACAACACCGTCAAGAATGCGCTGAAGCAGGTCTATAACCAGGCAGCCTTCCAGGCGCTCCGCCATCTCGGCAGCGGCAACTATCTCGACAGGCGCTTCTTCAGCGACGAGGACCGCAAGAGCCTTGCACTCTACAAGGACGCCGATCTGGTGATCACTACCGGCGGCACCTATCTCGTCGAGAACTATTCGCTCGAGCGGCGCATCAACCAGTTCAAGCTCGGTGAGATGCTCGGCAAGAAGACGATTTTCTTCACCCAGTCGCTTGGCCCGTTCGAGAAACCTTACAACCTCAGGATGCTGCCGCCGATTTTCGCCCGCAGCCCGCTGATTCTCCTGCGCGACGCCCGCTCACGCGACCATATCCTCGGTCTCGTCGACGATCCGTCGAAATGCCACGTGGTTGCCGATTCCGTCTTCGCGCTTGCGGACGTCGAGCGGATCAAGGCGCTGCTGATGATCGGCCGTCCGGCACCGACCGGCCGTGTCGGCATCTCCGTGCGGCACTGGCACTACGTCAAGGGCGGCGACGGCGGCATGGGGCGATATATCGATTCCGTTCGCGAGATGGCGACGAAGCTCGTGCGCAACCACGGCAAGAAGGTCACGTTCATTTCGACCTGTCAGGGCGTGCCGGAATATGCGCATGACGATTCGAAGACGGCGAACCTGATCGTCTCGGGACTGGCGCCGGAGATCGCCGAGCACGTGAGCGTCGACGCATCGTTCCACACGCCGGAGCAATTGATGGCAATCGCCAAGGACCTCGATTTCGTCGTGGCGACGCGCATGCACATGATGATCATGTCGCTTTGCACCGGCACGCCGGTTCTGCCGATCGCCTACGAGTTCAAGACCAAGGAAGTCGCCAAGCGCGTCGGCGTCGACGAAGTCCTGCTTGATATCGATACGGTGACGCCGCAAGAGGCGAGTGCGAAGCTCGACCGCTTCATCGGCAACCTCGACCTTTATCGCGAGACGAGCCTCAAGGCGGTGCTTGAGGAGCATGCCTCGGCGATGTCTGCCGCGGATCTCCTCCGTCCCATCGTCGAAGCCTTATCGGCGAATGGCGCTTACGGCCTTCGAAAGGATGTCGAACAGAACCTGGCGCGGCTGGCGTAGCACCAGCGCGAAGACGAGCGCCAGTCCGTAGTTGAGTGAGATTGCGGAAGCGAGGGCGAGGATGACCGAGCTTCCGGTCAGGACTTCCGGCAGCAGCCGATAGCAGATCCAGGCGGCCAGGGCCGATACGAGAAACAAGCCCTGGACGTAAAGGAAATCCATCGCCGAAACCGGTCCCACCCGCTGCAGCAGCCAGGCGAGTACCGGGAGACGCAGGACATAGCCGCTGATGGCATAGGCCGCCGCGACGCCGATCGCGCCCCATTGCAGGCCGACGACGAAGGAGAGCACCGTCGTCAGCGACGAATAGATGCCCCAGCGGAACATGGTCTGCGTCTCGCCCTGGCAGATGAAGATCCAGCCCGTGGTGCTCGAAACCGGCTGCATCAGGCTGGCGATCCCGAGCCAGGCGAAGATTGGCGCGACCGGCAGCCATTGCTCGCCGAAGAGAATGCTGACGGTCGGTCCAGCGGCCAAGGTCAGCGCCGCAATGCCGGGCATGGTGACGGCGGCGAGCAGCCAGTTGGTGCGCATGTAGATGTCGCGAAACCGAGGCTTGTCCTCCTGGATGCGGCTCATCAGCGGGATCATCACGCGCGACAGAGGCTGCGTGATGTTCTGCAGCGGGAACAGGAGAAGCTTGTAGGCGCGGTCGTAGTAGCCGAGCTGGATCGGCCCGGAATACTTGCCGATCAGGACGTTGTCGAGATTGCGCGAGAAGAAGTTGACCAGGTTGAAGCCGGTGAGATTGGCACCAAACGAGATGATGTCGCGGTCGATTGCAAACGCCGGCCGCCCCGGCATCCAGCGTGTGGCCCACCATGCGGCCAGGAGGGCGACTGCGGCGGAAGCCGCGGGCCCGATCACGAGCGACCAGTAGCCGAGGCCGAGATAGGCGGCCCCGGCGGTGACGAGAAGTCCCACGACCGCGGCATAAACATCGTTCAATGCCAACTGCCCGAACTTCAGGTGCCGGTTCATCAAGGCGAGCGGCAGCGCGGCCAGGCTGCCGAGGAGCAGCGGCAATGCCGCGGCAATCGCAATGGCCGTCATGCGCTGGTCGCCGTAGAAAACGGCAATGGCGGGCGAAAGCGCGATAACGACCAGCGTGCAGATAAGGCCGACAAGGGTACTGATCCAGAAGACGTGATTGAGCTCCCTCTCTCCGATTTCCTTGCGCTGGATGACCGCCTGCTGGAGCCCAAGGTTCTGAAAAAGCCCGACGAAGGCGACGACCGGGCTGACCGATGCGACGAGACCGAAGTCCTCCGGCGCCAGCAAACGTGCGAGCACGACGACGGAGACGAACTGGATGACCATGCGAATGGCCTGGGCGCCACCGGTTACCAGCCCGCCACGCAGTGCGAGCCGACCGAATTGGATGTTTTCTGCGTTCAAGCGACTTGCCTCGACTGGGGCAACTCCATCCGGAATTGCGTCGTTTCAACTGGTTAGAGCGGGAAGCGGGCGGAAGCCGCGCGCACTTTCCTCATTGCGCATCTGATAAATGCGGTGGCGCTGTAGCGCACCGGCTGACGATCTCGGCGAAATCATTGTCGAGCGCCTCCATGTCGAATTCGGCCTCGACCTTCTTCCTTGCCTGCCGCGCTACGCCCTCGCATTGCTCGGGATGCTCCGCGACGAAGCGCAGCCGGCTCGCAAGAGTTTCGACGTCTCTTTCGTCCGCGAGGAAGCCCGTCTTCTGATCCTCGATCAGTTCGGGAATGCCGGAATGGTTGGAACTCACCACGGTCAGACCGGCGGCCATAGCCTCCATGAGTGCCACGGGGATGCCCTCGACATCGCCATTCCTGGCGGTAACGCTCGGTAGCACGAAGGCGTGCGAGCGCCGCAGCCACTCCTTGACGTCCTTATGGGCGAGGCTGCCGAGGAAGGAAACGCGCTCTGCGATACCGAGTTTGGAGGCAAGCGCCTCCAGTTCCTGCCGCAGCGGTCCGTCGCCGATGATCGTGTACTGCCAGGCAAGGTCCGGCGCGTCGGCACGCAGCAGCGCGAGCGCGCGCAGCGCGTATTCCACGCCCTTTTTCTCGGCCAGCCGGCACACGGAAATCAATTGCAGCGGCACGCCGCGCCAGGATTTCCACTCATACGGGATCTTCTTGAGATCGATCCCCATGTGGTGCACGGCAACCTTGTTTTCCGGCGCTCCGGCTTCCACCAGGACGCGGCGAAAGAAGCCGTTCACGGTCAGGTTGAGCGCGCCGTATTCGAACAGATCATTGTATCGGCCGAGGCCCCGCTCGTGGAGCGGCACGCCGACGTCGTAGCCGTGGAAAATCGTGACGATCGGCGGCTTCAGCCGCTTCCATTTCTTCAGCCGAGCGGCGCGGGCGCCGTTGTGCCCGAAATGGGCGACGAGGACATCGCACTCGTTCAGGCGGCCGACCGACGACATGTCGAGCACGGTGGAGACCTTGTCGCGAAGTTTCGCCGGCAGCCGCTCGATCGCCGGACGCGTGCGGGCCGCAGCACCCCACCAGTCACGGGTTCGTGCCAGAAGGGTGGCGAGCGGCTCCTGCCGCCGATCCGCGAAATTGTAATCCGATATCCCGTTGCAGACGACATCGACCTCGAAGCCGCGACGCAAGAGGCCGGCCATCTGGCCGATGACGAAGGTTTCCGAAAGCGACGGAAACTGACCGACAATGAAACCGACGCGCATGCTTGCCGGTCTCAAGAGGCCTTGAGAGCAGAGACGCGGCTTGCGGCAGCGCGATCCAGAACATCAAGGAATGCCGCAAACTGACGGTCGGGCCGCATCAGCGGGCGCTCGGCGAACTTCGAGGCCGCTGCCGACAGCCGTTTGTATTCGGCATCGTCGCTCCACAGACGGCGGATCGCGCCGGTCCACTCCTCGAGCGGTCCATCGTGGTCGAGAAGGATGCCGCCTTCGCCGATTGCTTCCGGCAATCCTCCGCGCGTCGATCCGACGACCGGAATGCCGCTGCAATGCGCCTCGGACGCCACCCGCCCCCAGGCCTCTTCCCATTTGCTCGGCGCAAGCAGGATTTTCGTCCGTCCGTAGACGGTCTTCATGTCGCTGGTGCGGCTTTCGAGGCGCACGTTCTTCAGCGGCGCGATGATCTTCTCGATTTCCGCCCGGTGATCGTCGGCAAGCTTCCAGCTTTCGACGAACAGGAAGGGAATGTCGGGGCATTGCTCGGCAATGCGGACCGCCAGCTCGAATCCCTTCTCCTTATAGGGGTTGATGAAAGTCACGTACTCCCGCGTTGTCGGCGTCTTGTAGGTCTCGGGATTGATCGTCGGCGGGATGACCACCGAGTCGATGCCGTATTTCTGCCTGTAGGTCCGGGCCGTGAATTCCGAATTCGCGATGTAATGGGCGGCGGTCAGTTCCCTGAGATCGCCCGCGAGTTCGTGAAATTCGACATTTCTGAGATAGATCACCAGCGGCACGTTGTGCACCTGGAGCGCCTTTCCGATCGGGACCGATTTGTGGCACTGCACAACGGCGACGTCGGGGCGGAGCTTGTTGACGGCAAAGGTTGCCGCTTCCCAGGGGTGCCAGGCGCGAACGACGGGATAGCCGGGAAAGCTGTCCATGACGCCACGCTCGCCGGACAACTTAAGCTTGACGCGCGCCTTAAAGCCGAACATGCCGTCGCCGAACAAGGCGGCCAATACGCCGGCCTCGTGACCGCGGTCACGCAACTGCTGGACGAGGTGGTGCGTGCTCGACTGAACGCCGCCGCTGAACTCCGGATAATAACCGTTTCCGCCGGCAAACAGAACCTTCATACCGCTTCTCCTTCATACAGACATTTCGCCGTGACCACTACAGCGCCGGGCGTCTGACAATACGCGCAAAGGACGCTGCAGCACTTTGAATTGCTGCATGTTCCTATCCTTAAATCGGCTCCGATTTAGGGAAACATGCAGTAGGCTGGCACCTCACCCGAACCGGTGAGGAGAAAGGCATCAACTCCAGAATGACGGCAATTGTTGGGTCGGTCGCCTTTGAGGCGGCGCAACCTGCGATGTCAGGCCGCACCTAAGCAAAGGCCACGGGGCCGGCGCGTAGGCGCGCGTGTTTCCGAAAAAGTGTCGATCCGGCCGCAAGAAAACAGTCCTCCACCGAGCAGGTTGACCGTGCGAGACAGGGTGCAGCATTGCTGCACTGCAGCAGAGGCTGTCACGGCGGGAACAGATAGTCAATCGTCGCTCACCCTTTTGGTCTAGCTCGAACGGGTATCAACCCCGCCCCCGAACCGCTTGCTTGACGCCGCGGCCTTTCGAGCCTCAAATCGGTCCCACACGAAAAGAACGATGACGGGTGCATCATGGGCGATGACGAACCGCTACCGGAAACGAAACTGACGTCCACCAAGCGGCAATGGGCGGCGGGTGGAAAGTTTCTGACGGGGCGGGTCGGGCGCCCGGAGACCGACCGCCTGCCGCCCGGCCAGCATCTCGTCAACGACTGGCCGGTTCTGGATCTTGGACAGCAGCCGCACATTGCGCTGGAGACCTGGCGGCTTGACCTGACCGGCCTCGTGGAGAAGCCTTTGTCACTCGACTGGACGGCGTTCCAGTCGTTGCCGCAGAGCGACAGTCTCTCTGATATTCATTGCGTGACGACCTGGTCGCGTTACGACAATCGCTGGCATGGCGTGCTGACGCGCGAGCTGCTCAACCGGGTGATGCCGAAGCCGGAGGCAGAGTATGTCCTGCTGACCAGCTATGACGGCTATACCACCAATCTTCCGCTCGTGGACTTTGCCGCAGAGAACGCAATCCTCGCGACGAGTTGGGAAAGGGCCCCGATCAGCCGGGCCCACGGCGGTCCGATGCGCCTCATTGTGCCGCACCTCTATCTCTGGAAGAGCGCCAAGTGGCTGACGCGGATCGTTTTCTGCGCCGCCGACAGGGCCGGCTTCTGGGAGCGGAACGGTTATCACATGCGCGGGGACCCCTGGCTTGAGGAGCGGTATTCCGGCGATTGATGAGGAAACCTTCGGAAATGCAACCTGCGAATTTTGATGCTACAGTCGCCGGTTGAGGGCATCGTCTAGCGGGCAATCAGTTGCAGGAGGAAAGCATGCGCAGTCCGAGCTTGAAGAGCCTGTCCTTTGCCTTGATTGTCGCGCTTGGCACGGTTCCGCCGTGGACGGCGCAGGCGGCCTCGCCCGAGCCGGTCAAGGCCGAGCACGGCATGGTCGTTACCGCCCAGCATCTCGCCTCCGATATCGGCGTGGAAGTCTTGAAGAAGGGCGGCAATGCAATCGATGCGGCTGTTGCCGTCGGCTATGCGCTCGCCGTCGTCTATCCGACCGCTGGCAATATCGGCGGCGGCGGCTTCATGACCATCCGCTTCAAGGACGGCAAGACCACGTTTCTCGATTTCCGCGAACGCGCGCCGCTCGCTGCCACCAAATCCATGTATCTCGATGACAAGGGCAATCTTGTCAAAGGCTTGAGCACCAATGGCTATCTCGCCGTCGGCGTGCCGGGCCCGGTGATGGGTTTCGAGCACGCGCGCAGCCGCTATGGCACGCGCCCGCTCAAGGAACTGATCGCCCCGGCAATCAAGCTCGCCGAGGAAGGCTTCGTGCTGGAGCAGGGCGATGTCGAGTCTTTCGACGGTAGAACCGAGCGGTTGGCGAAGGATCCGGCGGCGGCGGCGATCTTCCTGAAGCCCGGCGGCAAGCCTTTCGCAGTCGGCGAGAAGCTGGTCCAGGCCGATCTTGCCGCCTCGCTGTCAAGCATCGCGGAGAAGGGGCCGGACGCCTTCTACAAGGGTGCGATCGCCGACGCGATCGTCAAGGCGAGTGCAGAGAAGGGCGGCATCCTCGCCAAGAAGGATTTCGAGCAATATGCCGTCCGCGAGCTGGAACCGGTCAAGTGCAACTACCGTGGCTATGACATCGTTTCCTCGCCGCCGCCATCGTCGGGCGGCGTGATCATCTGCGAGATCCTCAACATCCTCGAGGGTTATCCGCTCTCCTATCTCGGCTACGGTTCGGCCGAGACGGTGCACGCGATGATCGAGGCAATGCGGCATGCCTATGTCGATCGCAATACCGCGCTTGGCGACCCGGACTTCGTCGAAAATCCGGTCAGCAAACTCACCGACAAGGCCTATGCGAAGGAAATCCGCGACAAGATCGAACCGTTCAGGGCGGGCGTCTCGCAGGCGCTGATGCCGGCGGGCTTTGCGGAAAGCAAGGAGACGACTCACTACTCGATCATTGACGACGACGGCAATGCGGTTGCCGTCACCTATACGCTGAACGGCTCCTTCGGCGCGGGCGTGGTGGCGCCCGGAACCGGGATCCTCCTCAACAACGAGATGGACGATTTCACCGCCAAGCCTGGCGCGCCCAATCTCTACGGTCTCGTCCAAGGGGAAGCGAACGCGATCGCGCCCGGCAAGACGCCGCTTTCATCAATGAGCCCGACGATCGTCTCCAAGGACGGCAAGCCCTTCATGGTCATCGGCAGCCCCGGCGGCGCGCGCATTATCACGATCACGCTGGAAGCGATCATCAATGTCATCGACCACGGCATGAACATCCAAGAGGCGGTCGATGCGCCGCGCCTTCACCATCAATGGCTGCCGGACAAGGTGTTCATGGAGCCCTATGCGCTGTCGCCGGATACCCGCAAGCTTCTCGCGGCCATGGGGCATGACGTCCAGATCGACGAAAGCTGGAAGATCTGGGGACAGGCAACCGGTATCCTCGTCGGTGGCGAAAACCTGGAGGAGATCGGGGCCGGCGGCGGTGCCCGCTTCAACGGCGCCGTCGACAGCCGCATCGGGGCAGGCGCGGCGAGGGGGTATTAGTTTTCGGCGAGATCGCTGCGCAGCAGGCCGTAGATTGCGGTGTCCCAACGCTCGTCGCCGACTTTCACCGACGAGCGCCGCACGCCTTCTTCGATGAAGCCGAGGCCGAGATAGGTGCGGATTGCCGCCCCGTTGAAGGTGTAGACGTTGAGTTCCAGTCGCTCGAAAGCAGGAGCAGCAAAGACGCGGTGGACAACAAGCCTCAAGAAGGGGCGGGCGAGCCCTTGGCCGCGAAACAGGGGATTGACGGCGACACGGCTGAGCCGGGCGACGCCGTTTTGCCAGTCGAGGGCAACCTGCGCGTGGCCTGCAACGGCTCCTCTCACAAGACCGGAAAAGATCCAGCGCTTCGGCTCAGAGCCGGACGTCTCGGCGACCATCGCCTCGATCTGACCCGTGTCGAGCGGAAAGCGGACGTCCGGACCGCCCCATTGGATGAGCGATTGCAGCGTCGGGAACCAGGCCGGCAGCTCCCGAGCATGTTCTTTCGCAAAATCTTGAAGCTGCAGTTCTGCTTGGTGCATGACGTTCGGCGTGAAAATGGTTGGTTCTGCATTCTCGATATCGATCCGCGTATGTAAAGCGCCGAGTTCAGCCGTTCGCCATCGCAACCCCAGCCGCCTCGCGGATGGCCTGCATCAGGATCGACAGCGGCAGAGACTGGATCGCGTCGGTGCGCACGGTGAGGCCGACTGGGCCCCTGGTCTCGCTGGTGTCGATCGGCAGCGCCGCCAGGAGGCCGTCTTCGATATCCGTCGCGACGACGCCGTTCGAAATGATCCAGACCGCATCGCTCGAACGCACGAAGGTGCGGCCGAAGGCAGCGGAGACAGTCTCGATCTGGTTCGGCAGGCTGGCGATTCCGTTGGCGATCAGGAAGCGTTCTACGAAGGGGCGAATGATCGAATCGCGGGTGGGCATCAGCACCGGATAGTCCCCAAGATGGGCGAAGATCGACTGCCTGCCGGCGATGAGCGGATGGCCGGTGCGCACCGCAAACACCACCTGTTCGGAATAGAGGTGCTCGAACGAAAACCCGGTCATCTTGTCGGGCGCGGCCAGCCTGCCGACGACAAGATCAAGGTCACCGACCCGCAACTGCTCGAGGAGCACCGCATTTTCGCCTGTAATGATCTTCAGGCGGGCGCCCGTTTCCTCCTTGAGAAAGAGCGCTACGGCGTGCGGCATGATCCGCGTCGAAACCGTGGGAAGGGCACCTATCCGGATGAGCGGCCCGTTGCCGGAGCGTTCCTGCGAGACCGAGTCGAGGCCTTGCCGGAGCGCGGTCAGCGCCGCGCCGGCATGGCGGAAAAAAACCTCGCCGTAGCGGGTGATCCTGATGCCGCGCCCCTCGCGCTCGAACACGGCAACGCCCAGCACCTCCTCGAGCTCGCGGATCGTCTTGGTAACGGCCGGCTGGCTGACGTGTAAGAGTTCGGCCGCTTTCATCACGCTCTTCTGGCGCGCGACCTCGACAAATGTCTGTAGATGGCGAAACTTGACACGAGCGTCGATCATGAAACCCATAACCTATGAGTTATTGGAAAGCCATGAAATATCATTTTACCTAACCAGATCAAACATCCAATTTGGTGACGGAGGAGATCTGCCGTGCAATTCGCCCGCATCAACGACATCACGATTCATTATCAGGTGATTGGTGCGACGGGGGAAAAGCCTGTCCTTGTCTTCGTCAATTCGCTCGGCACGGATTTCCGCATCTGGCGCGATGTCGTCGTCCGGCTTGCCGGCGAGTTCGCGATCGTGCTCTATGACAAACGGGGCCATGGCCTTTCCGACGTTGGCCAGGTTCCCTATTCGATCGAGGATCATGCGACCGACCTTGCCGCCCTGCTCGACCTGCTTTCCGTCCGCCAGGCGATCGTCTGCGGGCTTTCCGTCGGCGGCCTGATCGCACAGTCGCTCTATCAGCGCCGACCGGATCTGGTGCGTGCGCTCGTGCTTTCGGACACAGCGCACAAGATCGGCACGGCGGAGATGTGGGACGCGCGCATCGCCGCGATTGAGGCCCACGGTATCGAGGCGGTTGCCGACTCTGTCCTCGAGCGCTGGTTCACCCCGGCTTTCCGGCGGCCGGAGAACGTCGCTTTCGCCGGCTACCGCAACATGCTGATCCGACAGCCGGTGGCAGGCTATATTGGCACCTGCGCTGCAGTTCGCGATGCCGATTACACGGAGGCGGCCAAGAAGATTGCCGTTCCCGTGCTGTGTGTCGTCGGAGAGGACGACGGTTCGACGCCGCCGGACCTCGTGCTCTCGATGGCTAGGCTAATCCCCGGCGCACGCTACGAGGTGATCAGCGAAGCCGGTCATATCCCCTGCGTCGAACAGCCGGAAATCCTCACCGCGATCCTCCGGCCATTCTTCGAACTCGTCATGCATGGAGACAAAGATGAGTGACGCCACAGCGCTCTCGAAGCGCTATCGAGAGGGCATGGCGACGCGCCGTGCCGTTCTCGGTGATAATCATGTCAACCGCGCGCAATCGGCTTCGACCGATTTCGACCAGCCCTTCCAGGAACTGATTACCGAAGCCGCCTGGGGCCATGTCTGGTCGCGCCCGACCTGGACGAAACGGGAGCGTTCGATCGTCACGATCGCGCTGCTGGCCGCGCTCGGCCAGGACGAGGAAATGGCAATGCACGTCCGCGCCACGGCAAATACCGGTGCGAGCCGCGAGGACATCTGCGAGGCGCTGCTGCACGTGGCGATCTATGCCGGCGTGCCGGCGGCGAACCACGCGATCAAGATCGCCAAGGACGTCTTGGCTGACATGGATCCCGGCAGGGCGGCCTGAGAGGAGCAACGACAATGTCGGACCGACAGAACCACAAGCCCGAGACGGGTGCGTTTTTCCAGCGTGACCGTGACTGGCACGCGCCGGCCTTCACCCCCGGCTACAAGACCTCCGTACTGCGCTCGCCCCAAAAGGCACTGCTTTCGCTCGACAACACGATCTCCGAGATCACCGGCCCTGTTTTCGGCCATTCGATGCTGGGCGAACTCGACAACGACCTGATCCACAATTTCGCCAAGCCCGGCGAAAGCGCGATCGGCGAGCGCATCATCGTGCATGGCCGCGTGCTCGACGAGCGCGGCCGTCCGGTGCGGGGTGCTTTGCTCGAATTCTGGCAGGCGAACGCGGGCGGGCGCTATCGACACAAGAAGGAAACCTACCTCGCGGCCATCGATCCGAATTTTGGGGGCTGCGGCCGGACCATCGCCGACGACGAGGGATACTATTTCTTCCGGACGATCAAGCCCGGAGCCTATCCCTGGCCGAACGGCGTAAACGACTGGCGGCCGGCGCATATCCACTTCTCGATCTTCGGGCACGGCTTCGCCCAGCGGCTGATAACCCAGATGTATTTCGAGGGCGACCCGATGATCTGGAAATGTCCGATCGTCAACACGATCCCCGATCGCCCGGCGATCGAGCAACTCATCGCGCCGCTCGATTGGTCCAATACGATCCCGATGGACGCCAGGGCCTATAAGTTCGACATCGTGCTGCGCGGCCGCCGCTCGACGTTCTTCGAAAACCGGCCGGAAGGCAACTAGGGGGCAACCGATGGTTCAGGAACTTGGCTACCTCAAGGAAACCGCTTCGCAGACCGCCGGGCCTTACGTCCATATCGGCCTGACGCCGAATTTCTGCGGCATTGCGGGCGTCTACAAATCCGACCTCGGTACCTCGATGGTCAACGACAAGACGCTAGGGCAGCGCATCACCGTCAGGGGTCGCGTGATCGACGGAGCGGGAATGCCGCTCAAGGACGCGCTCGTCGAGATCTGGCAGGCAGATGCCGGCGGCCTCTACAATTCGCCCGCGGAAATGCGCGGCACCGCCGACCCGAATTTTACCGGATGGGGCAGGTGCCCGACGAGTGCCGAGGACGGCGTCTTCACCTTCGAGACCGTCAAGCCGGGCCGGGTGCCCTTCAAGGACGGTCGCCTGATGGCACCGCACATCACCTTCTGGATCGTTGCGCGCGGCATCAATATCGGTCTGCACACACGGATGTATTTTCCGGACGAGGCGGCAGCGAACGCCGAAGATCCGCTGCTTGCCCGGATAGAGCATCGTCATCGCGCTGAGACGCTTGTCGCCGCGGGCACAGCGCCTAGTTATACATTCGACATTCATCTCCAGGGCGAGAAGGAAACGGTCTTCCTGGATATATGATCATCGCGTGGCGGCCTGCCCGTGTTGCTTCTGGCCTTTGACGCCGCCGTTCCCGCCGCGCGCGGGAAGACGGGATCCTGGAGATGTGGAATGACCTACTCGGCCTTTGATCATCCCTATCTTTCCGGTCTTCTCGGTGACGAGGCCGTGGCGGCGGAATTTTCCGCCGCGGCCGACATCCGCGCCATGCTTGCCTTTGAGGCAGCGCTCGCGCGGGCCGAGGCAGAACACGGGGTCATTCCGAGTTCTGCGGCCGATCGCATCACCGAAGCCTGCCGCGCTTTTTCGCCGGACGTCGTGGCACTGCGCCGCGCGACGGCGTCGGACGGCGTCGTCGTTCCGGAACTGGTCCGGCAACTGCGCGCGGCAGTCGGCGCCGAGGCTGCAAACCATGTGCATTTCGGAGCCACCAGCCAGGACGTCATCGACACCAGCCTGATGCTGCGCATGAAGGCGATCGCCGAACTCTTCGGCTGCCGTCTCCGCGATGTCGTGGCGGTGCTTGAAGAATGCGACCGGCAATGGGGGTTTCGTCCCCTGATGGGGCGCACGCGCATGCAAGCGGCGATCCCTATCACGGTTTCGGATCGCCTGCGTGCCTGGATCGAGCCGCTGCTCGATCACCAGGACCGCCTCGAGGCCATGGACCGCGACCTGTTTGCCGTGCAGTTCGGCGGCGCCGCCGGCACGCTCGAGAAGCTCGGGGACAAGGCGGAGGCCGTTCGCGAGACGCTCGCCGAAGAGCTTGCGCTGGTCGACTGTCCGCAATGGCACAGCCAGCGCGCGGCAGTGGCGGATTTCGCCAATCTGCTATCGCTCATTACGGGCACTCTCGGAAAGTTCGGCCAGGACGTGGCGCTGATGGCGCAAAACGGCGAGGAGATCGTGCTCGCCGGCGGCGGCTCCTCCTCCGCCATGCCGCACAAGCAGAATCCGGTTGCGGCGGAAGTGCTTGTCACCTTGGCCCGGTTCAATGCAACCCTGCTCGCGGGCGTGCATCAGGCGCTCGTGCATGAGCAGGAACGCTCCGGCTCCGCCTGGACGCTCGAATGGTTGATCCTGCCGCAGATGGCCGGAGCGACGGCGGCTGCTACCAGGCTTGCCACGCAACTGGCGAGCAATATCACGCGCCTGGGCGGAACGTGAGTCGTAGGACGATTCCAGACTCTTCGCGTATTCTTTCAGCCCCCGATCAGCCCCCGATGCTCGTCGCCATGCTTGCGGCGGCGCAAGGAGGGTCGGGGCGTGTCAGTGTAACACGGTCGCCAGAGCAATGGAGACCGTCAATGGGCACGAGGGATCGCGACCGCCGCTGGGGCTGTGAAGATGCAGCGCGCATTGCCGAACTCCTCTCCAATCCCCGCGGCCAGGGCTCGGACGACTTCCATCTGCTGGAATTTCTGGAGCTTCGGCGCAACCGGATGAATGCCCGCGAATCACACGTGTTCCCGTCCCGGCGACCCTCTTTTGAGTGATCATAGCCGCGATCACCGGCATTGCCCGTCACTCTCATGTAGTCCATGCCGGGCCTTTCCAAAATTGAGAATTTCTGTAGAAATAGTAGTCAAGCGACGAAACCTTTGCCGGTGATGCACGTTTTGTGACTTCGGTTCGGTCTTGGCGGACGCCTTACGCATTCGGGTACTGACAAGGGACAACGGATCAGGGAGACGCGTTTGCTTTACGATGTCGCTGTTGTCGGCTCAGGATTTTCAGCGATCGCGGTGACGATCAACTTGCTCCGGCTGCTACCAGCCTCCACCTTGATTGCCGTCGTTGGCGATGCCCCAGGGTTTGGAAGGGGCACCGCCTATCGCACGGAATTTTATATCCACCGGTTGAATGTTCCTGCCGGGCGCATGAGCCTTTTTCCCGAAAAGCCCGACGATTTTGTCGAGTGGCTCGCAGAGCATATGAGGCAGGTTTCCGCGGACGGCTTCGCGTCACGGGGAGACTACGGGCTTTACTTGCGCGACCGGCTGGCGTCCTTGTTGCGCGGCGACGAGCGGCCCGCGAGGGTTGATTTCGTCAAGGCGAAGGCGACGGACTGCGTCCATTGCAGCGAGGCCGGACTTGTCTTTCATCTCGACAACGGCGCGGAACTCCGCGCGCGAAACGTCGTGCTTTGTCTCGGCATCGGCAATGCCGATCTGCCGCTCGCGGCGGGGAAAATCGACACCTGCGTCGAAAGTCGCATCGTGCGCAATCCGTGGCGGCTGAGCTGGCTATCGAAGGTCGGCCCGAGCGACACGGTCTGCATCCTCGGATCCGGATTGACGATGATCGATCAGGTGCTGGCCTTGCGGGTTCACGGTCACCGGGGGCGTTTCCGCGTCCTGTCACGCCGTGGCCTGCTTCCGCATGCCCATCCGCCGGCTGACCGTCGGGCGCCGGCGATTGAGCCGGAGCTTGGATGTTCGCGAGAAATCAGCGCCCTGCTCGCGGGCTTTCGCCGGCAGGTTCGCAAGGGCGCCGACTGGCGCGGTCTGATGGACGGCCTGAGGCCAGTGACGCAAAAGCTGTGGCAGGAGTTGGCGAAAGAGCAACGTGCCCGGTTCCTCCGCCACGGCCTGGCGTGGTGGAACGTGCACCGCCATCGGATCGCCCCGCAGATATCTGCGCGTTTCGAGGCCCTGAGAAGAGATGGCATCGTCACCGTGCACACCGGCTTCCTGGAGACGATCGAGGAGGGGCCGCGCGGTGCATTGGTCACCTATCGGGAAAGACAAAGCCACCGACCTCGATCGTTCAATGCGGATTGGATCGTCAACTGCACCGGCATGGAGCGGGCCGGCGTCGCGCATTCGCCGCTGCTTCGGGAGATGCAGCGGCAGGGGCTGATCAGCCCCGCCGAACTCGGACTCGGCCTTTCTGTCGACAAGGACTCCCGCGTGCTTGATCTCAACAAGGAGCCGCAGCCAGGCCTTTACGCGGTCGGCGCTTTGACGGCGGGCCAGTTCTGGGAAATCACCGCGGTTCCGGATATCCGCGTCCAGGCGCAGAACGTGGCAAGCGCGATCGCTTCGACTTTGCGGGCATGATATCGACTAGCCCGGCAGCCGCTGACCAGTCTTCGGCTGTCGGGGATCGGCGAGCGGCGGCGCGCGGGCGATGATGAACGCTATCGCCAGGACCGTGATGCAAAGCCCGGCGGTAAACGCCGTGACCCCCTCCCAGCCCCAATTGCTCCACATCACCCCGCCGGCAGAGCCAAGCAGGCTCGAGCCGGCATAATAGCCGAAGAGATAAAGAGCACTCGCATGGCTGCGATTGTCGAAGGCTCTTCTGCTGACCCAGCTTGAGGCGACGGTATGCGCCCCAAAGAACCCCATCGTGACAACACCTATCGCTGAAATGATGAGCCAGAGCGGGGAGGGTGCGGTCAGCAGCAGGCCGATCAGCAGGACGACGACGGGCCGCCAGAACGTAGGGCGCACGCCGATCCGGCCCGCGAGCTTCCCGAACCAGGCCGAACTCGCCGACCCGAGCATATAGAGCAGGAAGATCGCGCCGATCTCCG
The DNA here is from genome assembly GCF_029714365.1 of Sinorhizobium terangae. Classification (NCBI taxonomy): domain Bacteria; kingdom Pseudomonadati; phylum Pseudomonadota; class Alphaproteobacteria; order Hyphomicrobiales; family Rhizobiaceae; genus Sinorhizobium; species Sinorhizobium terangae. The sequence goes on along the minus strand of NZ_CP121660.1, from coordinate 1,887,525 downwards.
CATGACCGAGACCGTAGGGTTCGACTGCCAGACGATACGGCACGTAGTTGTAGATCGTGACGAAGGCGCCCATCATGAGGAACCCGGTGCCATAGAGCATCAGTAGAACGCGGTCGCGAAGCACGTATGCATAACCGCCGAGGAAGCCCCGAAGGGAAAGGCGTTGTGGCTGAAATGCACGCGATGCGGGGGCGCTGGCACAAAAGACGATCGCGGCTGCCGCGCTGAAGAGCCCTATCGAGGCAATCGCCCAGCGCCATCCGAGCCACTCGGTTGCCACCGCGGCGCCAAGCCGCCCAATCATTCCTCCGAACGCCGAACCTGCGATGTAGAGTCCCATGGCGGGACCGATAGCAGGGGGCTCCACCTCTTCGGCAATGTAGGTCATAGCGACGGCAGGCACGCCGGCGAGCGCAATGCCGGACAGACAGCGCAACACGAGCAGGCTCTCCCACGTCGGCGCAACCGCCGCCAGGGTCCCGAAGAGCGCCGCGGAGATCAGCGAGTAAATCATCAATGTCCGACGCCCGATCCGGTCCGAGAGCCAGCCGGCAGCCAGAATCCCGATTGCCATCGGACCGGTCGCCAACGAGACGGCGAGGCTCGAATTCTCGGGCGAGATCCCGAACGTCGAGGAAAACTCCGGCAGAAGCGGCTGGACGCTGTACAACAGCGAGAAGGTGGAGAAACCGGCCATGACCATCGCCGTGGCGAGGCGCTGGTACTCCACCGTTCCGATCTGAATGAGGTCGTCGTTCGCCATTGATCATCCTCTGTCCGGGGCTGCTCCTGCTCAAAAGCACGACTTTGCCACCGAGGACAATGACATCGTGGCCGTCCTCACCTTGGAGAGCGGCCGACTGTGTGTTCCGGCCCCTGCAGAGCCGCGAGTGTTGTCAGGCGCGCAAAGGACGCTGCAGCCCTTTGAATTGTTCCTTCCTTAAATCGGCTTCGATGTGAGGAACCGCAGTAGGCTTCAAAGACGAATGATCACGGATTTGAGCTGAGTGTAGTGTGAAAGCGCGTCGATTCCTTGCTCGCGTCCATAGCCGCTGTACTTGAAACCGCCGCACGGGGTCTGCACGAAGCCGCCGCTGTATTCGTTGACGACGATCCGCCCGGCCTCGAGGCGAGCGGCGACGCGGTGAACCCGTCCGATGTTCTGGGACCAGATGCCGGCGGCCAGGCCGAGATCGGAATCGTTGGCGATGCGCACGGCATCCGCCTCGTCCTTGAACGGAATGACGCACAGGATCGGACCGAAAATCTCCTCGCGGGCGATCTCCATCTCATTTCGCACGCCGGTGTAAACCGTCGGCTCGATGTAGTTTCCGTTGCCGAGCTCGGAACCGGTCGCGACTTTGCCGCCGATCGCCGGCGTCAGGCCATCACGCTCGGCTATCGCGAAGAAGCTCTTGATCTTCTCGAATTGCGCCTCCGTGGTGATCGGGCCATTGGAAGCGTCGAACTGCGGGCCAAGACGAAGCTCGGCGACGTTGGCGACGAGTTTTTCGACGAACGCATCGTGAATGCTTTCCTGGACCAACAATCGCGTTCCCGCGGCGCACCACTGCCCGCTGTTCCAGGTGAATGCGCGCGTCGAGCCTTTCGCGGCGGCCTCGAGGTCCGCATCGTCGAAAACGATGTTGGCACTTTTGCCGCCGAGTTCGAGCGTCAGCGGAAGGACACGATCCGCTGCGATCCGCCCCAGTTCCTGGCCGGCCTTGAGGCCGCCCGTAAACGATATTTTCCGGATAGCAGGGTGGTTCGCCATCGCGGGTCCGATCGCAGCGCCCTTGCCGACGACCACGTTGAAGACGCCGGCCGGCAAGCCGTGCGCGACTGCGAACTTCGCGAATGCCACGAGCGAACCCGAAGTGTGCTCGGACGGCTTGGCGACGACGGTGTTTCCCGTGGCCAGCGCCGGAGCGATGGCGCGGGCCGCCTGGTGCAGCGGCGCGTTCCATGGAAGTATCACGCCGATGACGCCGAAGGGGTCCCTTCTGGTATAGACGTGATAATCGGGGCCGACATTGATGACCTCCCCGTCCATGACATTGACGATGCCGCCATAGAATTCGAAATACTGGGCGGTCAGATCCAGGAGCGAGGCCATCTCGCGGCCGGGCTTTCCGGTTTCCTGGCTTTCGATGTCGACAATGTGCTGGCCGTCCTCGCGAAGTCGTCGCGCGATGTCGACGAGGATCCGGCCGCGTTCCGACGGACGCATGTCGCTCCATGCAGGCAGTGCCTTGGAGGCCGCGTCGCAGGCGAGTGCGACGTCTTTTTCACCGCCGTTGCCGACGTCCGCGATCTTGGCTTTCGTGCGCGGATCCAGCTTGACGGAATAGTTGCCGTCGACAGGGTCGACATCCCTGCCGCCGATGTAACTCACAGTCCGGTCGCTCATCTCAGTCCCTCGCCATCTTGGTTCTGTTTCCTTGTTCCCCCGACTTCATTGGGACGGGGATCTTCTTGGTCATGCTTATGACGTTGCTCTCCAGCACGCCGTCGATCGCCTGTTCGCTGAAGCCATAGGAGCTCAGGATCGCGCGCGAGTCTTCGCCGAGTCCAGGCGCCACCTTGTGGTTGCCGGCGTTCATGGCAGCGCTGTTGATCGGAAAGCCCGGTACGGTGATCTCGCCATGTTGCGGATCGTGGAGCTTGAGCAACATCCCGCTCGCAGCAAGTTGTGGGTGATCCATCAAATCCTTGTAATCGGAGACGGGCGCGCAAAGTATGTCGGCCTGCTGCAGCAGCGCGAGCCATTCATCGCGGCTCTTTTGCCGGAAGCGCGGGCCGAGCAACTCCCTCATCAGCGCGCGATTGGCGACCCGCGTCGAAGAATCCGCGAGGCGCGGGTCGGCTGCGAGTTCCGGAACGCCGAGGACGTCGCACAATCTCTCCCAGCGGCCGCCGTTATAGGCGGCGACCATCAACCAGCCGTCTGCCGCTTCAAAGGCCTCGTTGGGAGCAGAGTAGGGAGCCGCGCTCCCGATGCGCTTCGGAGCCTCGCCGTCCGCGAGGTAGTTGGTGAGCGAGACCTGCTGAAGCGCGATTGCCGAGTTGAACAGATTGACGTCCAGTTGTGCGCCGAGGCCAATCTCCTCGGTCTTGCGCAATTGCGCCAGGATGCCCATCGCCGCGACATAGCCGGTAAAGACATCGATCACGGGAGCCTGCACCTTCGAGGGTTCGGCGTCTTCCGTACCGATCATGCTCATCAAGCCGCTGTCGGCCTGCAGGATGCCGTCGACGCCCGGCCGTTGAGCGTAGGGGCCGGACTGGCCATAGGCGGATATGGAACAATAGATGAGCCGCGGGTTCGAGGCCGACAGCGCCTTGTAGCCGAGCCCCAGCCTGTCCATGACGCCGGGCCGCATGCTCTCGACGACGATGCCTGCCTCGGCGGCCAATCGGTGTGCCGCGTCCAGACCGGCGGGGGACTTGAGGTCAAGTTTCAGGCCGAGCTTGTTTCGGTTGAAGCCATGAAAGAGTGCGCTGTCGCTGCCGATCCACGCCGGGCCGAGCTTGCGGCCCAACTCGCCTTCAGGCGGCTCGACCTTGATGACTTTGGCGCCCATATCGGCGAGCAGCATCGTGCATGTCGGGCCTGCGCCGATATGCGTGAAGTCGATGACTGTTAGTCCGCTCAATGCTCCGCTTAACATGGCTCCACCTCCTCAACTGCCTATAGGGTCCTGCTGAGCGCCGAAGCGCGCGACGGGCTTAGACCCGGCGCTCGATACTCACGCCGAATGCCTTCTCGAGTTCCCTGACGACCACCGTCATGTCCTGAGTGGCGTTTCCGTGGGCGTGCGCGAGTTCGTAAAACTGCTTGGCGAGCGCCGAGACCATCATCGGTGCCCCTGCGGCCTCGGCTTCGCTGACGCAAAGACGGAGGTCCTTGCACATGAGCTCAAGACGGAAACCGAAGTCGAACTGACGGTCGAGAATGCGCTTTTCCAGGAGGTCTTCGGTAACGAAGCTGCGTGCAGTGCTGGCATTGAGCATCTCGATGATCGTCTCGGCCGCCAGTCCGTACTTGATGCCGAACAGGATAGCTTCGGCGGCAACGACCAGGTTCGCCCCGACGATCATGTTGTTGATCAACTTGAGGGCTTGCCCTTGGCCGACGCGATCTCCCACATGCACCACGTTGCGACCGTAACAGTCGAAGACGTCCCTCAGGGCGCTGAAGGCTTTTTCCTCGCCGGAGATCATGACCGAAAGCGTTCCGGCTTCCGCACCCCTCATGCCGCCCGCGAGCGGGCCGTCGAGTGCGGTTATCTGCCGTTCTGCCAGTGCCTCGGCCACCTTTCGGGCTACGCTTGGCCCCGTCGTCGAGTGGTCGACATAGATCTTCGCCCTCGCGCCGTGGGCGATGCCGTTTTCACCGAGTGCAACGCGCTCGACGATATCCGGTGTCGGAAGGCAGACGAGCACCGCATCCGCGGCGTCGCCGACCGCCTTTGGAGTACTGCACACGCTCGCTCCCAGTGCTGCGAAGCGTTCGAGGGTTTCGCGGTTCGTATCGTGGACGTGAAGATTGAAGCCGGCTCCGGCGATGTGCCGGGCCATGTGCGCTCCCATCGCGCCGAGGCCAATGAAGCCAATGTCTCTAACGAACGGGCGAGTTGTGTGGCTTTCCATGGTCTCCTCCACCATCAGGTCAGGCGCGTAGTACGGTCCGTAAATGGCTGTTTCTTCAAGTGAGAATTCGGCGGCTACTGTTGACTAGAACTCAACGGTACGAACGCCGGCTCATTGTTGAATTTTAGTCAACAGCCAGGGGCGGAAAACTCGCTCACACCAGCCGGGGCTTTCTGGGATCGTTGTGCGAGGTCGAGACGACCATTCACTGACAGCACGAAGGAGGAGCGCGATGTCAGATACTCTTGGTGACACATCGAATATGCGCATTGACAACAATACGCAGCTTGCGGGCACGCTGACCTATGCACAGAAGAAGGCGGTCGTCGCTGCTACCCTTGGCACGATCGTCGAATATGCAGATTGGGTCATCTACGCGACCTTCGCATCGATCCTGGCGCAGCAATACTTCCCGGCTGGCGACAGCTTGACCGCATTGCTGCAGGTGTTCGCGGTGTTTGCGGTCGGCTTCGTGATGCGGCCGATCGGTGGCGCAGTGCTGGGTGCATTCGCCGACCGGTACGGACGAAAAGCGGGCCTGACGCTTTCCATTCTGCTCATGTCCGTTGCTTCTTTCGCGATCGGCGTCTGCCCCAACTATGAAACCATCGGCATTGCAGCCCCGATCGTCCTTGTGATCGCGCGGCTGGTGCAAGGATTCTCGGCCGGCGGCGAATTCGGCTCGGCTTCGGCGTTTCTCGTCGAGTCGGCACCTGCCGAGCGGCGTGCATTCTCAGGTTCCTGGCAATGGTTCGCCATCAATGCGGGAACGCTGGTGTCGTTTGTGCTGGGCTATGTCCTTGCCGCATTCGGCAGCGAAACCGGCCTGACCGACTGGGGCTGGCGTGTTGCCTTCGTGGTGGCCGCCCTTCTGGGATTGATCACGCTCTGGATCCGCCTCTCCGTTGGCGAGACCGAAATCTTCAAGAAACGGATCGCTGCCGAGGGTGTGCCCCAGAACCCGCTGAAGGACGTGATCTTCAAGCACCGCGGCGATGCGCTGCGCGTTATCGGCATCGCGATGTCGGGGAACCTCCTGAACTACGTCTGGATGGTGAACTACCCGTCCTACCTTCACATCGTAACCGAGATGTCGCGAGCGGACACGCTGCTTATCGGCGTCATCGCGGTGACGATCTCGCTCTTCATCATTCCGTTCGTCGGCAAGCTCGCCGACAATATCGGGCGGAAGCCCGTTCTGGTTGGCTTTGCGCTGTTGTCCGCTCTCTGGGCGTGGCCGAGCTTCGCTCTCCTTTACCCAGGCATGAGCTTCATCGAAGGACTGATCATGATGACGATTGCGATGGTGATCATGACGGGTTTTGCCGGTGCCGCCGCAGTGCTGATGGTCGAGCAGTTCCCGGCCCGGGTCCGCGTCACGGGCGTCGCCTTGCCCTATGCGCTCTCGGTGACCCTCTTCGGCGGCACGGCCCCCTACATCATCACCGCGATGAACGGGGCGGGATACGGTGGCTATACCTGGCTCTATCTAGCAGCGGTCTGCCTGGTGGCGGCGGCCGTCTATGCGAGCCTGCCCGAAACGAAGGGCCGGCCGCTGCGATAACTGTACTCTCGATACGGTCAGGAAGAGGCGCGTGGCCAATGACAGCCGCGCGCCTCTTACGTTCTCCGAGCTGTCACGCCTTGGCCAGTTCGGCCGTTTTCGGGCTGAAGCCGTCGCCGGACTCTGCCTGCTCGAGAAGCCATGCGCGGAAACGCCTGAATGCCGGGCTTCTCAGCCGGTTGCGGGGATAGATGAAGTAGTAGGTGAAGTCACCGCGATCGAGGGTGAAATCGACGGGCTGAACGAGCCGACCCGTACGGAGGTCATCCGCAAACAGCGCCTTTTGCGCGATCATGACGCCCTGGCCTTCGAGCGTTGCCTGATAGGCGAGCGTCGAGCTCGCGTACTTGTCCCCGGCATAGGCATCGATGTCCGATCCGCCTGCGGCTTCGAGCCAGTATCGCCAGTCATCCGGCCTGACGAACGAATGAAGCAGGGGCACCTGCTTCAGGTCGGCGACCTCGTTGATGCCATGCTCGGATGCGAATGAGGGCGTGCACAAGGGCACCAGCTCGTTTCTCATCACCCGGTCCACCTCGACGCCGGGCCAGTTTCCATCGCCAAGACGAATGGCTCCGTCGACGCTCTCCCGCTCGAAGTCCACCATTTCATTGGAGGTCGTCAGCCGCACTTCGGTCGTCGCATTCGACTGATGAAACGTGCCGAGCCGTGGAATGAGCCATTTCATGGCGAACGTTGTGTACGCCCGAACCCGCAAAATCTCGACGGACTTCCGCCCCGTCAACTTCTGGGTCTCTTCGCGGATTCCATCCAGGTGTCGACTTACAGCAGCGAGGTATCGTTCACCCTCGGCCGTCAGCACGATCTCGCGCGGATCGCGGCGGAAAAGGCGGACGCCAAGATAGCTCTCGAGGCGTTGAACCTGGCGACTCACGGCACCAGGCGTCACGAGCAGCTCTTCCGCCGCACGTCGGATGCTCTGCAGGCGGCCGGCAGCCTCGAAGGCTCTTAACGCATTCAGGGGTGGCAGCATATCCATGGCAGAAGATAGCGACACTGTTGCCTTTTAGTCAACGGTAGCGAGAGCCTTTGTCGTTCTGAGAAAATCCGCAGTTCGGCTAGCCTTCACCTACAGAAATTCAGTTCAATACGTGGAGGAACCCAATGACCTCGATCGAGGTGGCGAGCCGGGTGGAAACCGGATCTCGCGACGAAGCAGTGTGCCTGGATGCATCACGGGAGAAGGACACGGGGAAGGCGGTGTTTCCGCGCATACCGGGGACGTCGCCTTCAGCGGATCGTTTTTATCCGATCAGCCTCTCGCCCGAGGCAATCCTGTACAGCCACACGACGATCCATCCGAACCCGAAGACCGGCTTGAAGCCGTTCGTCCTCGTCTATGCCGATTTTCCGGAAGACGTGCGCGTCTTCGGACGCTTGGAGCTCGCCGACGGCGAAAAGCCGGAGATCGGTTCGCGGCTTCGCGTCGGCAGCAAAGGCGAGGGGGCCGACCCCAACGCCGCCTATTTCTTCACGGTTGCCAAGGGAGGAAAATCGTGACCAGCCAAGTCTATATCGCCGGGGCGGCAATGACGCCCTTCGGTCGTCATAACGCGCTTTCCATGCAGGATCTGGCGCAGGCCGCCGTTCTCGGCGCATTGAAGGATGCCGGCGTGCGGAAGGATGATGTCCAGGCAATCTATGCCGCCAATGTCTACGGCGGAATGGTGCTGGGCCAGGTTCTGATGCGCGACATGGGCATCACCGGGCCGGCTCTTTACAATGTCGAGAACGCCTGCGCCAGCGGCGCCACGGCTGTGCATCTCGCCTGCCAGGCGCTGAGGCTCGGACTTTATGAGACCGTTGTCGTCTTCGGCGTCGAGCAGCTGACGCAGCTCGGCGGCGGCACCATCCCGCTTCAGCGCAACGACTACAAGACCGAGCTCTATGCGTCCCACGGAATGACGCTGCCGACCGTCTACGCCATGAGAGGCACGCGCTACCTTCACGAGAGGGGCGAAACGGCCGAACTGTTAGCCCGCGTTGCCGTAAAGAACAGGGCTCATGGCGCCCGCAATCCCCTCGCCCAGCAGCGCAGCGAAGTGACGCTTGAGGAGGTGCTCGATTCGCGGCCTGTCGCAGAGCCGTTGACCTTGCTGCAATGTTGTCCGTCGGCGGTCGACGGCGCGGCGGCAGTCGTGCTCACGACCCGTCGCCCGACACAGCATTCGGCGGCGGTCCGTATCCTGGCTTCCGCGGTTCAGTCGGGGTACCAGGAGCTCGGTTGCGACGACATCCTCGATGCGGAGATCACCGCCCGCACGGCTCGTCTCGCCTACGAACAGTCGGGCGTCGATCCGAAGGATGTCAATCTCGTCGAGCTTCACGACGCCTTCACGATCGCTGAATTGCTCTACTACGAAGCGCTGCAACTCACCAAACCCGGCGAAGGTGGCGAACTGCTTCGCAGCGGTGCCACGGCACTCGGCGGCCGAGTTCCCGTAAATCCCAGCGGCGGCCTGTTGGCGAAGGGGCACCCGCTCGGCGCGACAGGCGTTGCCCAGATGGTCGAAGTCGTCTGGCAGCTCCAGAACCGCGCGGACGGGCGACAGATCGAAAATGCCAAAATCGGCCTGACACAGTGCACGGGTGGCGGCATCGCAGGTGTCGACCACGCCGCATCCTCAGTCCACATCCTGGGGGTTTAAGATGAGCGACAATCAGATTGCCATCGTGACCGGCGGCGCCCGCGGAATTGGTCTGGGCATTGCCGAGAAATTGTTGGAGGCGGGCAACGCCGTCGCCCTTGTGGACTTCGACGCTGAAACGCTTGAGGCGACTGTGGCGGCCCTGAAGAGCAGGCACGGAGACGGAAAGGTGCTCGGCGTGCAGGCGGACATCACCTGCCGCGAGCACGTCGAAAAAGCGGTCGCGAACGTGCAGGAGCATTTTGAGCGGATCGATATCCTCGTGAACAATGCCGGGATCGTCCGCGATCGCCGGCTGGTCAAGATGGAGGAAGACGACTGGGATAGCGTCATCGCAACCAATTTGAAGTCCCATTTTCTGACCTGCAAAAGCGTTGTTCCGCTGATGATCGAGCAGCGATATGGACGCATCGTCAATATCTCGTCGCGGGCCTGGCTTGGCGGTTTCGGCCAGGCCAATTATTCGGCCGCGAAAGGCGGCGTCGTCAGCCTGACCCGCAGCCTTGCGATCGAGCTGGCGTCTCAGGGCATTACCGTGAACGCCGTCGCACCAGGGATCGTGGAGACGCCGCTGTTTCAAACCTTTGCCGACGACGTACAGGAGCGCTTGAAGAAGAGCGTGCCGATGCAGCGCATCGGCACGCCGGACGACATTGCCCAGGCCGTGATGTTCTTCGCCGCCAAGGCGAGTTCTTACATCACAGGCCAGTTGCTCTACGTGTGCGGCGGCCGGTCCTTGTCGAGTCCTAGCGTGTGAGCTGAAGATGGCTATCAAGACGACAATCGAAAACCATGTTGCAACGATCTGCATCGACCGTCCGGACAAACTGAATGCGTTGGACGTCGAGCACCTCGTCGATCTGCGGATGGAACTGAGCCTCGCCAATGAAGACCGATCCGTCAGAGTGATCGTCTTGACTGGAACAGGGCGCGCCTTCTGCGTCGGTGCCGATCTGGGAGCCACGATCGACTCGGAGCATAGCTTCGTGGAAGCATTTAACCTTTCGCGCACCGAGGCCGCCGAGCGCGGCCTCTATGTAAAACTGTTTGATCTGAAATCCCTGGATATCCGCAAGCCGATGATAGCCGCGGTGAATGGCTTTTGCCTCGGCGGCGGCCTCGAGCTGGCACTCCAGTGCGATTTCATAATCGCATCCAGGAACGCAGCTTTCGGGTTGCCCGAGGTTGCGGTTTCGAGCCTGCCGGCTGGCGGCGGCGTGCCAAGCATCCTCAATGCGGTTCCAAGGAACATCGCAATGAGATTGCTGCTGACGGGCGAAAGGATCGATGCGGCACGTGCCTACGACATCGGCCTGGTGACAGAGGTCGCCCCCGGGGATGAACTGGAGGCAGCCGTTGCCAAGGTGGCGGCGACGATCGCCAGCAACGGTCCGCTGGCAGTTCAACTGGTGAAGATGCTCGCCACCGAGGCGGCCGACATGACGACCGCCCAGGCCTTCCGGCTCTCGGAACTCGCTTGGGGCGTACTCCGGGACAGCGAGGACCGGCGCGAGGGGCGGATTGCGTTCCGCGAGAAGAGAAAGCCCGTTTACGTGGGACGGTGAACGTATCGCACCGCGTCGGGGGGCTAGTGCAAAAGCCGCTCCCGCTCGCGTTCATAGTAGCGTTCAAGCGACGGCAGCTCTGACTTGAGCTGCTCGAACAACGGGTCATCGGCGGTAACCGCGCCTCGATACTTCGCTTCGACGAAGCGGTGGTGGTGTTCGAGGGCGGACTCGCTGGCCCCATCGGCGACCGTGAACACCGGCGAGACCTCGCTTCGGCCCTTGACGGTGATCCGGTCGATTTCGGCGGTCGGAAATTTCGCGGCCGCAAGCTTAGCCGTTCGCTCTCCGAGCAGCAGCGAGATGCCATAGTCCTTCGAGGCTCCCTCGAGGCGCGAGGCGAGATTGACCGCGTCGCCAAGCGCCGAATAGTCGAAGCGGCGCGCGGACCCCATGTTGCCGACGACGCATTCGCCGGTATTGATGCCGATGCCGATGCGCAATGTCTTTGGCGGGCGTCCTGCCGCGTTCGCTTCGGCCTCCAGTTCCGCGTTGAGGTTTGCAAGCGCGGTGAGCATGTCGCGTGCCGCCTGAACGGCGTGGACGGCGTGGTCCGGATCATCGAGCGGGGCGTTCCAGAAGGCCATCAGGCAGTCGCCGATATACTTGTCGATCGTGCCGCCCCGGTTGAGCACGGCCTCCGACAGCGGCGTCAGCAGCCGGTTGATGAGCGTCGTCAGCCCCTCCGGATCGTCCTTCATGTCCTCCGAAATCGTCGTAAAACCGCGAACGTCACAGAAGAGGATCGTAAGCGTACGCCTCTCGCCGCCGAGCTTCAGCTGCGAAGGATCCTGAGCCAGCCGTTCGACGAGCGCGGGCGAGAGATATTGCGAAAAGGCGCGCGTGATCTCGCGCCGCTGTCTGCGCTCCTCGGCATAGTCGAGACCCGCCTGTCCGACCGCAACGCCGAAGAAGGCCAGGCCGGGACCGAGCGGCGACACGAAGACATGGCCGAGACGCATCAGGACATAGCTCGCCAGGGAGATCAGGCTGAGGGCAATGGCGCCGTAGCCGAGTGTCCTCCAGCTTGTCGATCTCGAGACGGCCAGAGCCGCGGCCAAGCTGGCGAGGATGATCGCCGGTATCGCGATCGTCGCACCGGCTCGCTTGATGAACAGCCGGTGCACGAGATTGTCGTAGATCGTCGCCTGGACTTCGGCGCCGGCGACGAGACCGCGCGAAAAGACGGTGTCGGAGATGGCAAAGGCATCGATTCCTCCCTCCGCGAGCGTGGGAGCATTCTGCAGGCTCAGGCCGACGATGACGACGCGATCACGAAAAATACCCGCCGGCAGGAAATTCTCCGGATCGAGTGCCTGGTAATAGGAAACGGTCGGATAGGTGCGCGCCGGCCCGAAGGTCTGGACCAGCGCACCCGACGGCGGCGGCGCCGGATCAGCTCCGGCGACAGCTGCAAGCGTCACCGCGAAGCCGTCGGCATAGGGCGGAACCTGCCTGAGCGTACCGTCGCCGCTGAGATTGACCGAGGCGATGCCGACTTTCGCTCCCGTTTCCGTGAAAAGCGGCAGCGGTTCGGTGCGGACGAACTGGTCGGCCTGCGGCGTCTCGATCACCGACTGGTCACCCGCAAGCACGACGTCGGGCCCGAGAACTGCGGCCAGTGCCGTATCGTTTTCTGCAGCGGCTGCCGGCTCGGCAAAGATGACGTCGAGGGCAATCGCCCGCGCGCCGGCGCGCCTCAAAGATTCCACCAGGCGGGCGTGCAGGGCACGCGGCCAGGGCCATTGGCTGCCGATTTCCGCCATCGACGGCTCGTCGATCGCGACGATGATCGGACCATCTTCCGGAAGCGGAGGCCGGCCGATGATCGAAAGATAGTCATAGGCGCGCAGATCGACGAGCGACCAGGTGCCCGTCAGCGAGACAAGCGAGACGAGGGCGGCGACGAAGGCGGTCAAGACGGCAAGCTTCATCCGTCGCGTGGAGCGGCGAATTCGCTCGACTGCCGCGGCGAAGCGCTGGGGGACGAGCGCTGGAGCGGGCGTGTTCATCAGAATCGCACTTTGACAGTGCCCTTGACGGTGGGGCCCCAGCCGGGAAGGCCGTCGCGCACCTCGAATTCCTCGTCGAGCAGGTTGAAGCCGGCGAGTTCCACCTCGAACCGCTTGTCGAAGGGCTCCCATAGGAGGGATGCATCGAGGGTCCAGAAGTCGTCCAAGGTTGTCGCGCCGCCGAAGCGCTCGCCAATATAGTTTGCCGCCACGGTCGTCCTGACGTTGGCGGTACTAACCCATGTCAGCGCCACCTGACCCGAGCTTTCCGGCAGGAATGGGAGGTCGCCACTGGTGCCTGCCGAGAGGTTGTCGCTTTCGGTATGGGCAACAGTCGCCGACAGGCCGAGGCCATGTCCGAGCGCCAGGTTGGCCGTCAGCGCCACGCGGTCGACTCTGGCCTTGTCGAAATCGAACGCGTTCGGCGCGAACAGAATGGAAAACGGAATCGCGATTGAGCCGTTACGGATTTCCTGATGCTGATAATCGACCGCGGTGAAAAGCCAGTCGCTCCACTCCGCATCCCATCGCAGGGCGAGGGTATCGGCATAACCCTCCGTACCGATGAGGAACTGGTTCGGTTGGAGGCCGACGATGCCGATGGGCGCCAGGGTGGCGGAGCCGAAATTATAGCCCTCGCGCTGAATGGCTGCGCGCAGCCAATGGCCGTCGGCCGGCGCCCAGGCGATACCGAGCTTCGGTTCAAGCCGAATATTGTCGTCGTTAACGTCCTCGATATAACGGGCAAAGAGCGCGCTCTCGACCTTCAGGTCCGGCGTGATCTCGTACAGGCCGTCGACATAGGCCTTCATGACCCCTGTGGTGGCGGATAAACTCGTGGAGCTAAACGGCGTCGCAGGGGGGATAAGGTCGTAATACTCCGCCTTCGCTTCCGATCTAACGGCGCCGGCCTCAATGCCATAGCGCCACGTCAGGTCACCATCTCCGTAAAGGTGGTTCAACGCGCCGATGTAGCTCGTCTCCCTCTGCTCACTCTTCAGGTGCACAAGATCGGGGAAGGGGATGTCCGAGAAAACCAGCTGCGAGGCTTCATCGATCTCCCGGTCGCTGAAGAAGAACGCGGCATTGGCGATATTTTGATATCCAAACGTATGACTCCAGGCGACCCCGGAGATCAGGCTCGAACCGCTGTCGTTGTTCAGCTGGTCGGCGGTAAGTGGGAACAGGTCCGAATCCGGAATGTCGAAAATATTCCGGCTGTCATCCACTTCCGCCATGCTCAAGAAGGCGACCACCCGATCGTCGGGAGATGGGGTTGCGGTCAGATAGGCGCTGCCGCCGATCAGACGTGACTCATGATCGACCTCGAGGCTGCTTCCGAGGTCGACGGTGTCGTGCGGCTCCGTCCATTGCAAATTGCCGAACACGCTGATCGGGAATGGCGAGAAAGTGAAACCCCTGACTTCGGCTTCACCGATCCAGCCGGCGTGATCCTCGTCCGCCACGACACCGCCGCCGAGGTCGACTTCGAAGAAGGGGGTTTGAAACAGGTCGGCCGCGCGTGCGCGGTCGGCCAGCATATGCGGTTCAATCAAAAGCCCCTGGAAGAAGGCGGAGAAGCTCGATGGGTTTTGCGAATTGGCGACCGGACTGCCGTCAAAGTCATATGCATTGAACAGGGGATTGACGCTGCCGCGGATCGCCTGGTCCACATAGGCCGCACCAGCAAACGGATCGAACACTGCATCGCCGTAATATTGCCCCCAAGCGTCGAGGCCCTGCAGGCGAAAGGCGTTATTCAGCGTCGAGCCCGCTTCCTGATTGGCACCCAGGGCTGCCGTGTCGCCACCTTGGGCGCGGGTGCGCCGCATGGTTTCCTGAGCGTAGCGGATGGCCGCATCCGCATCGTACTCATCGATCGCAATTATTGTGCGCACCTGTGAGACAACAGGATCGTTCGGATCTAGTCTGTCGGCATTGTCGAGTGCCTGCGCCGCAGGTATCCGGTCGCCTTTTTCATACTGCGCCGCCGCGAGCAGGAGCTGCGCATTGGAATAGGCAGGATTAGCCGTCGAGCCGGCGAGCAGATCTGTGATCGCCTTATCCACGTCGCCGTTTTGCAAGTGATAGCGGCCGCGCGCGACGAGCACCAGATCGAAGGATGGATCGATCGCGAGTGCGGTATCGAGCTCGCGTTTGGCCTCCTGGAGGCGCAATTCGTCCATGTATTGCACCGCCAGGTTGGCGTGATAAAGCGGATCCTGCGGATCGAGCGCGATTGCTTTCTTCAGTGCGTTCTCGGTTGAGCGATTGTCGCCACGGTGACCCTGGATGAGCGCGAGGGAGTTCCAGACAGACGGAGAGCCCGGCGCTGTCTTCAGGGCACGCTCGACGTCTGCGAGTGCCCCATCCTGATCGTTGTCGATGTGGAGGCGGTAATTGGCGCGTGCTTCGAGTGCGGTCGGGTCATCCGGATCGATCGCAAGCGCCCTTTCGATCCCGTCGCGCACTTCCTCGCGCTCATCGAGCAGCATGGCGAAATGTGCGCGCGCGGCGGGTAACGTCGGATCGTCCGGGTGCTGCCGTTCCGCCTTCTTGAGTGTTTCGATGGCGGCGCGGATATCGGTGCGGAAACCCGCCGTCCAGGCTTCGGCCAGCGCGCCGTAAGCGCCCGCCGCCCGGCGAGGTGGGTTTTCGACGTGTTCGGGATTGGCGAGCGCACGGGCAAAGTAACCGCCATAGGCGGCAATGGAGCGGCGCTTGGCATCGAGGCCGCGCTCGGCCTCGGCGAAGAGCTTCGCAGCATCGCCGTAGCGGTTCTCGGAGCCGGCGATCAGCGCATAGACAAGCGTTGCACGTGCCGCCTGCTTTCGATCGAGGCCTTGCCTTCGCGCCTGCGCAAGCGCCGCCTGCGCCTTCTGCCGACCGTCGAGTGCCAGATAGATTTCGGCCAGGGTCAGCCAGTCTTCGGCCGCGCGGGAGGCTTCCGGCCGGCCTTCGATCCGTGCGCGCTGACGTCGCATCTCGGGCACTTTAAGCGATGTGGCAGGCATCCAAACGAAGGCGTCGCGCAACGACAGATGGAATAGCATCTGTTCGCGGTCCTTGGGCGTGACGATGACGATCTTCGTCGGGGCGCTGCCGATCGAGGCGACCGCGCCTTCGCCCTGCTTCACCGTCACACGTCCATAGGGATTGCTGAGTTCGACGACGCCTTCGAGAACGACAAGCGAGGTCTTGCCGTCGGCGCCGACGGTCAGCGTCCAGTCGGTGCCGCGGATCGCCGCCGCCGCGGCTGGCGTGTCGATGACCAGGCCCTGACCGCCGCGCTCGGCGCGAGCCCAGATGGTGCCCGACTGCAGTTCCAGATTTGTGTCGCCGGCACCGATCTGCTTGACGCGGAGCGCCGTGTTGCGTCCGAGCCGGATCTGGGTGTGGTCGCGGAAGAGCACGGCGAGCGCGCCGGTCGCGTTGGTGCGCAACACGTCGCCGGCAAGCAGGTCCTGGGCAAGATCGACCACGCGCCAGTTCGAAACGTCGACGAATCGCACTTCCTCGCCGGATTTGCGGGCGATGACCGAGCCGGCAACGGGCTCAGAGCGCGGCAAGGGCTCAGCAACCACCGACCACGGCGCAAAAAGCGCCATGGCGGCAAGCAACGCCCCCGTGCTTTTTCTCCGCATCTCCGGATATGCCCCTCGTTACAATGAATCCACTGGATTTTTGGGGCAAAAAAGTCAAGAGCCCAGTTTTGGGCGGATATTATTGTCGCCCTGGTGTAGTAAAGAGGTGACGAGAGGGAAGGGGATACCGCATGGACACAGGGGGAAGTCTGTACAAGCTCGATCCGCCAAGTGAGGACGCGGAACGGCGTGTCGCGTCTGGCGCCTATTACGATCATATCCAGAAGATCAACGATGTCTTCTATGATCAGATCAAGATGTCCGATCAGAAAGCAGCCTATATTTTCACATTTATGTTCGCGTTCCTTGTTGGCTCGGAGGAAGGGCGGAGCGTGTTTACTTGGAGCCGCTACGTCGGCGGGGACATACTCGCAGTGATACTATCCGGCGCCTTGGCGCTCGCCTCGGTCTTTTCGCTGGTAGCAGCGATCCTCGTGGTCCTGCCCCGCAAGGGCGCCACTTCCACCACGCTTTTCTGGGGCGCGTGGTCCACTCATCGCGAGGCCTTTTCGAAGGCTGCTGAGCATGGGGACGCGTCCTACCTGTTCCGCCAGTACGTCGAGAACGCCGATGCGCTTTCGGCAATCGCGTGCAGCAAGTACCGATTCGTCAACTTCGCCTTCCGCGGATTGCTCGTCACGGTGCTTGCCTATGTCTGCCTGTTAGTGGTGGGCTAGCGCAGACTTCCTGGCGATCGCGCGGGCCGCCTTTAAGCAATTTGAATAAAAGGCATGCCGGCGCGATAGGAAACTCGAAATCGATAGCACGTAATGGTTGTGCATGCGGTGGTTGCTCTGGACGAACAGACCGCAGCCGCAGCAACTGCAACCGTGATTCCTGAGGAATTAGCTTCGATGTTCAAATCAATCACCAATGTTGCCAGCTTCTCGCTTCAGTCCATGAAAATAAACCCCATTTTGTCCTCGAAGACTGCTTTTGGCGTCGGGGCAGGGAATTTGCTTGCGGGAACAAAGAGCAAGAATTTATCGCAGCTTCTGACAAGCGTGCCGCTGAGCGCGAGCGCTCGCGATCAGCTAAGCAAGAGCTTGTCTCAGCTTGCGACCAGTCCGGCACTCACCGCCAGCGCGAGAGACACGATTCTGGCCCTGCAAAAACAAATCGGCGCGGGAAACGCGAAGGCCGTGACGAACGCCTATTCGAAGTTCTGACATGTCGAGAAGCCCCTCCCGCTTAAGGGAGGGGCTGGCGCGCGCCGTCGGCAGCAGTCAGCCGTGCGAAACCCTTTCGCCGGCAGCGCGCAGAAGTCGTCGAGTGGCGCGGCCCAGCTTGGCAGGGTCCCAGCCCCGCCACGCAAGCCGTTCCATCGCTTCGCCGATCTTGGCATTGAAACACCTCCTCAAGCTCAGATGGCGTTGTGGAAAACGCTCTTGCATGCAGGCCGATAGCGCCTTTTCGTTATTCGGGGTTCGGGCGTGCCTTGGAAAAGCCCAATCGGGAACTAAGGGTGCGACTCCTACCATCTGCAACCTGCGCTTTGTTCGCTGGACGTACGAGCGCTGGCCACCGCTGCCGATCCCGAAAGGAGACCATCAATGAAGAAGAGTTTTGCCGTGAAGGCGTCCGTCGCGGCGCTGGTTCTCGCGGGGACCGTTGCCGCCAATGCCGCCGACGTCCCCAGCTATCCGGCTCAGGCACCGGCGCCGGCGCTGGAGCCGGATCTGCGTGGCGGTGTGAAGATCGGCTATCTCGACTGCAACGTCGGCGGCGGCGCCGGTTACGTTCTCGGCTCGGCCAAGGAGGTTGATTGCGTCTTCCGGTCCAGCCTCGCCGGCGAGGCTTCGGATCACTATCAGGGCGAGATCAGGAAACTCGGCGTCGATCTCGGGTTCACCACGCGCAGCCGGCTGATCTGGGCGGTGCTGGCGCCGACCGCCGGTTACCACCGCGGATCGCTGGGCGGCATCTACCAGGGCGCGTCGGCCGAAGCGACCGTCGGCGCCGGCGTCGGTGCAAATGTGCTCATCGGCGGCACGGCTGGCTCGATCCATCTGCAGGCGATCAGCGTCACCGGCCAGATCGGGCTCAATATCGCTGCTGCCGGCACGTCGATGACGCTCAACGCCGTCAACTAAACGCGCACCGGTGTCGTCCGGCACGGACCGATAGATGTCATATCGATTGTAGGGGGAAGTGCGTGGGGGCAGCCGTTCGTTCTTGTCTGTTGGCGGCGTGCGTGGCGGCATTGCCTGCCGTTGCGCGCGCCGAATGGCAGGCCGTCGAGAAGGTGCGGACCTACGCGATTTCGGGAGAAACCGGTGCCGAACTCTATGCGTCGATCGGCGAGCGGGGGCCGAAGCTCGGCCCCGTTCGCGCGATCGCGCATACGGATTTCAAGCTGACCTGGACGCGGAAATACGAGCCGCAGGGCGATGCCTGCGTCCTCTCTACCGCTCGGCCCAAGCTTACGATCACCTATATGCTGCCGAAGCCCGCAAAAGCATTGCCGGCGGGTGTGCGGGAGAACTGGGAGACATTCATCGCCGGCGTGCACCAGCATGAGCGGGTGCATGGCGATTTCATCAAGGACATGGTGCGCCAGATCGAAAACACGTCAGTCGGGCTGACTGTGCCCGATGATCCGACGTGCCGCAAAATCAGGACCGAACTGACCAAGCGCCTCGGCGCGCTTTCTCTCGCCCAACGGCAGCGCAGCCGCGATTTCGACCGGGTCGAGATGAGCGACGGCGGCAATGTCCACCAGCTCATACTCAAGCTGGTGAACGGGCATTAAATCATTTTGTTGTTTCACGGAAACAGCGAAATGATCTAACTCTTTGAAACGACGCAATTCCGGACGGAAAACACGTTTTTCCGGGAATTGCTGAGGTCAACCGTACCGAACCAGGAATTCCTCGGCGCTCAGGTGGCGGAAATCGTCGAGCGCGCGGCGCAGCCGCGTGTGGTCCCAATCCCACCAGGCGAGCCGATCCATGCCTCGGCCGACCTCGGCGGTAAACCGCTCGCGGATGAGCTTTGCCGGAACGCCACCGACGATCGTATAGGGGGCGACGTCCTTGGATACAACGGCGCCGGCACCGATTACCGCACCGTTGCCGACGGTAACCCCCGGCAGGATCGTCGCGCCGTGGCCGATCCAGACGTCATGGCCGATCGTGACCCGGTTCTGCCGCCGCCAGGCGAAGAGATCGTGGTCCAGGTCGGCGTCCTCCCAATAGTTCGGCGCGCGATAGGTGAAATGGTGCAGCGTCGCGCGCCAGGTCGGATGGTTGGTGGCATTGATGCGCACAGCCGCAGCGATGTTGACGAACTTGCCGATCGTCGCGCACCAGATCGAGCCGTCCTGCATGATGTAGGAATAGTCGCCGAAGTCGACCTCGGCGAGACGCGAGCGCTCCTGGACCTCCGTGTAGCGGCCGAGCGTCGAATTCACGACGCTCGCGGTCGGGTGGATGAATGGTTCGATCCCGAGTTTCTCGCTCATGCCGCCTGCTTCCTTGGCGAGAATTCGGAGACGTCGATGATGCGGTCGGCGACCGCGTCACGCACTTCCTCGTCGTGGAAGATGCCGATCAGAGCGGTACCTTCCGCCTTCTTCTTGGCGATCATTTCGACGACGACGGTGCGGTTCTTCGCGTCGAGCGAAGCGGTCGGTTCGTCGAGCAGCAGGATCCTGTGGTCGGTGATGAAGCCGCGGGCAATGTTGACGCGCTGCTGCTCGCCGCCGGAGAAGGTGGCCGGCGGCAAGGCCCAGAGCTCCTTCGGCAGGTTGAGCCTCGCAAGCAGTTCCGCTGCCCGTTCCCGCGCCTCCGTGGCGGTAACGCCCCGCGCTTGCAGCGGCTCGGCGACGATGTCGAGGGCGGAGACGCGCGGCACGACGCGCAGGAATTGGCTGACATAGCCGAGCGTCGTGCGCCGCACCTCGAGCACCATGCGCGGCTCCGCCGTCGCAAGGTTCACCAATCGGCCGTCATGCTCCATCAGGATCTGGCCTTCGTCGACACCGTAATTGCCGTAGAGCATCTTGAGGATCGAGCTCTTGCCAACGCCCGAGGGGCCACCGAGCACGACGCATTCGCCGGCCTTCACCGAGAAGGAGACATTGGCGACCACCGGCAGGCGGACGCCGTCGCGCAAGTGCATGGTGAAGCTTTTGGCGACTTCTGAAACAACAAGGGGAGTAGCCATGACTTTTACTTTCCTTTGCGCATGATCTTTTCCGAAAGCCGGATTCCAATTTTCGGGATCATGCGTCAGACCTGCAGAATCGAGGAAACGAGAAGCTGGGTGTAGGGCTCGCGGGGATCGTCGAGCACGCGGTCCGTCAGGCCCTGCTCGATAACGGCGCCGTCCTTCATCACCATCATCCGGTGAGAGAGGAGCCGCGCCACGGCAAGGTCGTGGGTGACGATGATCGCGGCAAGCCCGAGGTCGTGGACGAGCCCGCGCACAAGGTCGAGCAGGCGGGCCTGCACCGACACGTCGAGGCCGCCGGTCGGCTCGTCCATGAAGACGAGGCGGGGGGAGGTGACGAGATTGCGGGCGATCTGCAGGCGCTGGCGCATGCCGCCGGAAAAGGCGCGCGGCTGGTCGTCGATCCGATCCTCATCGATTTCGACACGGTTGAGCCAGTCTTTTGCGGTCGCGCGGATGTTGCCGTAGTGACGGTCGCCGACGGCCATCAGCCGCTCGCCGACATTGGCGCCGGCAGATACCGTCATCCTGAGGCCATCGGCCGGGTTCTGATGCACGAAGCCCCAGTCGGTGCGCATCAGGAAGCGCCGCTCGGCCTCTCCCATGCGGGCGAGATCGCGGTACTGGCCGTCGCGCATATGGTATTCGACGATGCCGGAAGTCGGCATCAACCGGGTCGAGAGGCACGACAAAAGTGTCGTCTTGCCGGAACCGGATTCGCCGACGATCGCCAGCACCTCACCCGGATAGAGCTCGAACGAGACGTTTCGGCATCCGATGCGGCTGCCGTAGAACTTCGAGACGTCGTTGACTTTGAGAAGCGGAACGGCGCTCATTCTGCGGCCTCCTGGCTTTCTTGCGTTGGGCGGGCGAGCATGTGTCCGGCATGGCCATGTGCGCGCCGGTCTTCGCAATGGTCGGTATCCGAGCAGACGAACATGCGCCCGCCCTTGTCGTCGAGCACCACTTCGTCGAGATAGACGTTCTCTGCGCCGCAGAGCGCGCAGGGTTTGTCGAATTTCTGGATCTCGAAGGGATGATCCTCGAAATCGAGGCTGACGACCTCGGTATAAGGCGGCACCGCGTAGATGCGCTTCTCGCGGCCGGCGCCGAAGAGTTGCAGCGCCTCCGATTTGTGCATCTTCGGATTGTCGAATTTCGGCGTCGGCGAGGGATCCATCACATAACGCCCCTCGACCTTGACCGGATAGGCATAGGTTGTGGCGATATGGCCGTTGCGGGCAATATCCTCGTAGAGCTTCACATGCATGAGCCCATATTCCTCAAGCGCATGCATCTTGCGTGTCTCGGTCTCGCGCGGTTCGAGGAAGCGCAACGGCTCCGGGATCGGCACCTGATAGACGAGCGTCTGGCCTTCCTTCAGCATCTCCTCGGGAATGCGGTGGCGGGTCTGGATGATCGTCGCCTCCTTCGTCTTGGTGGTGACGGCGACATCGGCGACCTTCTGGAAGAAGGCGCGGATCGAGACAGCATTGGTCGTGTCGTCGGCGCCCTGGTCGATGACCTTGAGCACGTCGTCGGGCCCGAGGATCGAGGCGGTCACCTGTACGCCGCCGGTGCCCCAGCCATAGGGCATCGGCATTTCGCGCGAGGCAAACGGCACCTGGTAGCCGGGAATGGCGATCGCCTTCAGGATCGCCCGGCGGATCATCCGCTTCGTCTGCTCATCGAGATAGGCGAAATTGTAGGTGGCAAGGTCGTTCATTCGGCGGCCTCCTTCATGCCGTCCTCGCCGCCTGTGCGGGCGGCCTCGTATTCCCGGCGCATGCGCCGCACCAGATCGAGCTCCGCCTGGAAATCGACGTAGTGCGGCAGCTTCAGATGCTCGACGAAGCCGGTCGCCTGAACGTTGTCCGCATGCGAGATGACGAATTCCTGGTCCTGCGCCGGGGCGACGATGTCCTCGCTGAACTCGTCGGTGCGGAGCGCCCGGTCGACGAGCGACATCGACATCGCCTTGCGCTCGCCCTGGCCGAAGACGAGGCCATAGCCGCGTGTGAACTGTGGCGGCTGCTTGGCCGAGCCCTTGAACTGGTTGACCATCTGGCATTCGGTCACGCGGATGACGCCGAGAGAGACGGCGAAGCCAAGTTCCGGCAGGTCCAGTTCGACTTCGACCTCGCCGATCCGCACCTCGCCGACGAAGGGGTGGGTGCGGCCGTAGCCGCGCTGGGTGGAATAGGCGAGGGCCAGCAGAAAGCCTTCGTCGCCGCGGGCGAGCGCCTGCAGGCGAAGGTCGCGCGCCATCGGGAATTCCATCGGCTCGCGCGTGAGGTCGCCCATCACGTGGCCTTCCGGCATCCGGCCGTCGCCCTCGATGAGGCCTTCGCCATCGAGAATGTCGGAAACGCGCATGACATGCTCGCCGGGCTCTTTCACAGCCGGCTCTGCGACCGCCTCGTCCGCGATCAGCGAAGGATCGAGCAGGCGGTGGGTGTAGTCGAAGGTGGGGCCAAGGAGCTGGCCGCCCGGCAGGTCCTTGTAGGTTGCCGAGACGCGGCGCTCGACCTTCATGTTCGCCGTGTCGACCGGCTCGGAATAGCCGAAGCGCGGCAGGGTCGTTCGGTAGGCGCGCAGGATGAAGATCGCCTCGATCATGTCGCCGCGCGCCTGGCGCACGGCAAGGGCCGCAAGCGAGCGGTCGTAAAGCGAGGCCTCGGCCATCACTCGGTCGACGGCGAGTCCGAGCTGTTCGACGACCTGCTCGATGGTGATCGAGGGCAGCGAACGGTCGCCGCGGCGGCGATCGGCGAGCAGGCGATGGGCATTGGCAATGGCGGCTTCCCCGCCCTTGACGGCTACATACATGATTATGCCTCCCTGGCGGAGAGTTTGGTCGTGCGCGGCAGGCAGAGCACCGCATCGCCCGCCGTCAGGATGAGATCGATACCGCGCGGGAAGATCGCCCTGTTGTCAGTCCAGAAATCGAGGAAGGGATCAGGAAGGCCTTGCGGCGCGACGATGGTTTCGTCCTTGATTCCCGGGCCTTTTGCGATGAGCTTCGAGCCTCCGGTCAGCGCTTCCACTTCGATCACCAGCGTCGTCGACCGGTCGGGATATTCCTGCGTGCCGAGCGCGAACTGATCGAAACTCGGCACGGCGCCGCCCTTCTCGATGAACGCGAAGCGGGCATCGTCCTTCGTTTCGGTCACCGGCGCACCGGTGTGGAAGGCGATCCATTGCGGCACGGCGGACTTTGTGAGTGCCAAGGAAAGCCACACGGGCGTATCGTGGTCACAGAGCGTCAGCGCGACGGCGCCGCTTGCCTTGCCGAGGGGCAAAGGCGGCGAGGCAGTTGCCGCGAGGCTGGTGATCGTGCCTGGACGAGCAAAGCCATCCATCAGGGTGCGAAATACGGACTGCGCCTGAAACACCGGGTCGGCGAAGGCGCCGGCATAGATTTGCGATTGTGCGGCCATCAGTCGTCCCCCCGGACCATGGTGAAGAAGTCGACGCGGGTCGCGGCGGTCTCTTCCGCCTTGCGACGATCTTCGGCATCGATGCGGGTGGCGATCAGCCGGTGCAGGGCTTCGACCGCGGGACGGTGCCTTTCGGTCTGGAAGAGCGCATCGAAGATCGCGGCAAAGCGGGCGCGGTCCTTGTCGGTGCCGAGCATCTGGCCATGGCCGATCTCGCCGCTGGCGAGCCTGACAGTAGCGCGTGACACGGTTGCCTCGCCGAGATTGAAGGCGTCGCCTCCGCCGCCGATCCGGCCCCGCACCATGACGAGACCCGTTTCCGGGCCGCGGACCGGCGCGACGTCCGGCCTGTCGGCGATTGCCTCCCAGGCCGCGGAAAATTCTGCGAGCGTGGCGCGGGCGAGAAGCCGCATGCCTTCTCGGCGTCGTGCGGCGGCCTCCGGCAGCGCCTGTTCTTGGATTGCGTCCATCGTTCACTCCAAAATGTCTATTGATCTAGACAACCATACATCTTATACCTTTCCTTAACCTCCGCAAATGACAGGCTTGTGACATTGGACGGAAAAGTTGGGCCGGAGAAACTGGTAGAGAGACGGGGACGAAGAGAAATGGCGTTGAAGAAAATCGTCGAACGGCAGACCGGCGTGGCGCTCTGGCGGCAGATCGCCGACCGCATCCGGCTTTCGATCAGCAACGGCGATTATGACACGACAGGCATGGTGCCGCCGGAAACGGCGCTGGCGCAGGAATTCGGCGTCAACCGACATACGGTACGCAGCGCGCTAGCCGCGCTTGCGGAGGAGGGGCTTGTCCGCGCCGTGCAGGGGCGAGGCACCATGATCGAGCGCAAGGATCGCGTCAGCTATCCGATCTCGCGGCGCACCCGTTTCTCGCAGGGGCTCGGCCGGCAGGTGAAGGAGATCGCCACCCGGCTGCTTGGCCATGCGGAAGTGCCGGCAAGCGGCGAGATCGCGGCGGCCCTGGCTGTTTCCCCCGGCTCCCTCCTCATAGAACTCAGGACGGTGAGCAGCGGCGACGGCCGGCCACTCTCAACCTCGGTCAGCTACTACCCCGCCGAGCGCTTTCCGAGGATGGCCGAGGAATATTCCCGTCTCGGCTCCGTTACCAAGGCTTTTGCCGCGCATGGACTCGACGACTATGTTCGCGTTTCGACGGAACTCGTCGCGCGGCATGCCGATGCAGGCGAGCTTTCGTTGTTGAAGCTGTCGCCCGGCGCGATCGTGATGGAAGCACTATCGGTGAACGCCGATCTCGATGGCAAGCCGGTCGAATATTCACGCACACGCTTTGCCGCCGACCGGATGAAGCTGAGGATTGAGACGTAGGCCGGAGGGGATGATTTCCGGGTTGAGCCGGCGGTGCTGCCCGTATGCGCCCCTCATCCGGCCTGCCGGCCACCTTCTCCCCGCAAGCGGGGCGAAGGAGACTCGCTGCGACGTTCTGCCCCCAAAGTCCCCTCTCCCCCCGTGCGAAAGAGGGTTAGGGTGAGGGGCAACGTCGAGAGTCGATGCGACCAGATCATCGGGAACGATCCTGCATCAACACAATCCGGATCGTCTGGCCGGCGGTCAGCTTCTCCTTCCGCCGAACGTCCGCCTTCACGGGCAGTAGAAATGAGCCGGAGGCCTTGTCGGGAAAGATCGACGTTGTCCATTCGGTTTTGCCCGTACGTGCGATCACCGCTTCGCTGCCGCAACCGCGCTTTCCTGGTTCGGCCAGAAACTTGATCTGCAAGGCGACGCCCCTTGGCAGCGTGACAAAGTGCCAACCGCCCCTTCCCGGATAGAGCCAAAGCTCCGCATCGAACTCGAATGCTTCCATCTGTTGCCTCGCCTGCTTCGTCGCCCGAATAAGGCGATGATGCCGCATTTCCGACGCGTTTTTGCCGCATCTACTAAGCTGCTTTGATGCGTGTCGTTTCCCAAAGCCGCTGCACACTTTTTGGGCGACATGCATTAAGCTTTCCATCAGGATCCACGCATTGTCTTCTCTGGGGGAGAAACGAAATGGCGACGTGGCGACCCGATCCTTCCTTCTATCCATCACCGCGCATGGCGGCAAAGGCCCCAAAGGAAACCATCGCCTATGTGGCGGCCTTCGATCCGGATCGACAGCGACCGGATGCGATCGCGGTGGTCGATGTCGATCCGACCTCCGCGAGCTATTCTCAGATCGTCGGGCAGGTCGATATGCCGAACGTCGGCGACGAGTTGCATCATTTCGGTTGGAATGCCTGCTCATCCTGCCTTTGCCCCAATGCGCCGCACCCGCATGTCGAGCGCCGCTATCTGGTCGTGCCCGGGCTGAGGTCGTCGCGGCTTCATATCATCGACACCAAGCCGGATCCTAAAAATCCGCGTATCATCCGCGTGATCGATCCGGCGGAAATTGCCGAGAAGGCAAACTACTCCCGACTGCACACGATCCATTGCGGACCGGAGGGCATTTATGTGAACGCGCTCGCCGACCGAGACGGCAACGCCCCTGGTGGCATCTTCCTCATCGACCACGACAGCTTCGACGTCCTCGGGCAATGGGAGATGGATCGCGGACCGCAGAAGCTCGCCTATGATTTCTGGTGGCATCTCGGTCACGACACGATGATCACCAGCGAGTGGGGTACGCCGGAGACATTTGAAAACGGCCTTGTCCCGGAGGTGCTGCTCGGCTCGAAATACGGCCGCAGGCTGCATTTCTGGGATCTCAACAAGCGCAAGCACGTGCAGGAGATCGATCTCGGCGAAGAGCACCAACTCGTCTTCGAATTGCGTCCCGCCCATGACCCGACCAAGGCCTATGGCTTCGTCGGCTGCGTCATCAGTCTCAAAGACCTCTCCGCCTCGATCTGGACCTGGTATCGCGACGGCAATCAATGGGCCGTGAAGAAAGTCATCGAGATTCCAGCCGAGCCCGCCGACCCGGACCTCCTGCCGCCGGTGCTCAAGGGCTTCAAGGCGGTCGCACCGCTCGTGACCGACATCGACCTCTCGATGGACGACCGGTTCCTCTACGTTTCCTGCTGGGGCACCGGCGATATGATCCAATACGACGTTTCCGATCCGCTCGCGCCGAAGGAGACCGGCCGGGTCAGGATCGGCGGGATCGTTTCCCGCGCGACACATCCGAAAGCGTCGAACGGCGCGCTCAATGGCGGGCCGCAGATGGTGGAAATCAGCCGCGACGGCAAGCGCGTCTATTTCACCAACTCGCTCTACGGCGCGATCGACCCGCAATTCTATCCGGACGGTATCGACGGGTGGATGGTGAAACTGGATGTCGGTGACAACGGCGGAATTTCCTTCGACGAGAACTTCTTCGTCAATTGGCCAAAGGGCCATCGTCCCCATCAGGTTCGGCTGGAAGGCGGCGACTGCTCCTCCGACTCCTATTGCTATCCCTGAGGAGTGCGGGGCTGTGCGGCCGCACCGGGGCAAATGACGGACCTCTGGCCGTGGCTTTCTCTCGCCGGCCTCGGTGCCTTCCATGGCATCAACCCGGCAATGGGTTGGCTCTTTGCCGTGGCGCTGGGGCTTCATCGACAAAGCTCTCGGATCGTCTGGCTGTCGCTTCTGCCGATCGCCGCCGGGCATGCCGCCGCCATCGCGGTGGTGCTGGCGGTTTTTGTAGCCTTCGGCACGGTCGTCGACCTGCGGAGCCTCAAGCTTTTCGCAGCCGCGCTCATTCTTGGCCTCGCCGGCTACTATGCTTTCTACGGGCACCGCCACCGGGTCCGGGTCGGCATGCGGACGGGAATGGCCGGGCTCGCCCTCTGGTCCTTCCTGATGGCGACGGGGCATGGCGCGGGGCTGATGCTGATGCCTGCAGTGCTGGGCCTCTGCCTCGCGGACCCATCAACCACCATCCCTCTCGGCAGTTCCCTGCCGATCTCGGTGGCGGCCGTCGCACTCCATACCGCAGCGACGCTCGCGGTCACAGCGGCGGTAGCCTTCGCCATCGTTGAATGGCTCGGTCTTGGAGTCCTGCGTACCGCGTGGATCAACTTCGACCTCATCTGGACGCTGGCGCTGGTCGCGACCGGCGTCATCCTCGTCGTCGTTTGAGATCCCGCACCACCGCTCAAATGTTCCGTCGTTTGCCCTCGATCAGGTCGAGCACCGCGCGTGCGGCGTCGAGCACATGTGTGCCGGGGCCGAAGACGGCGGCAACGCCGTTGTCCATCAGGTATTGATAGTCCTGTCGCGGAATAACGCCGCCGCAAACGACGATGATATCCTTGCCGCCGCGCTTCTGCAGCGCCTCGGCCAGTTGCGGCATCAGCGTCTTATGCCCAGCGGCAAGCGAGGAGACGCCGACGACGGTAACCTCTTCGGCAAGCGCCAGGTCGGCGGCTTCGTCCGGCGTCTGGAACAGCGGCCCGGCGACCACATTGAAGCCGATGTCGCCGAAGGCCGAAGCGATCACCTTGGCGCCGCGGTCGTGCCCGTCCTGGCCGAGCTTGGCGACCATGATCTTCGGCTTGTGGCCAAGCCGCTTGGTGACGTCGCTGAGCCGCCCGGCGAGCACGCCGAGTTCGGGGTCGCTTTCATAGGCCTTGCCGTAGATGTCGGTGACGACTTCGGGGACGGCCGTGTAGTCACCGAAGGCCTGGCGCATCGCATCAGAGATCTCGCCGACCGTGGCGCGCGCCCGCGCGGCTTCGATCGCGGCGCCAAGCAGATTGCCCTTGCGGCTTCGCGCCACCTCGGCAAGAGCTTCGAGCGTTTCCTTGACCTTTTGCGAGTCGCGGCGGCGTTTGGTCTCCTCGATCCGCTTGATCTGGGCCGTGCGCACGGCGGCATTGTCGATCTGGAGGATGTCGATCGGGTGCTCGTTTTCGAGCCGGTATTTGTTGACGCCGACGATCACCTCCTCGCCGCGGTCGACCGCCACTTGGCGGCGTGTCGCCGCCTCCTCGATCAGCCGCTTCGGCAGGCCGGCATTGACGGCCTTGGTCATGCCGCCGAGCCCTTCCACCTCCTCGATCAGCGCCCAGGCCTTTTCCGCTAGCTCGTTGGTCAGGCTCTCGACGTAGTAGGAACCTGCGAGCGGATCGACGACCTTCGTCACGCCGGTCTCGTGCTGCAGTATCAGTTGCGTGTTGCGGGCGATGCGGGCAGAAAAGTCCGTCGGCAGTGCGATCGCCTCGTCGAAGGAATTGGTGTGCAGCGACTGCGTGCCGCCGAGCGCCGCCGACATCGCCTCGAAGGCGGTGCGGATGATGTTGTTGTAGGGATCCTGCTCGGCCAGCGAGACGCCGGAGGTCTGACAGTGGGTCCTCAGCATCAGCGAGGACGCCTTCTTCGGCTCGAACTCCTTCATGACCCGCGTCCAGAGGAGCCGCGCCGCGCGAAGCTTCGCCGCTTCCATGAAGAAGTTCATGCCGATTGCGAAGAAGAAGGAGAGGCGGCCGGCGAAGTCATCGACATCGAGGCCCTTGGCGAGCGCCGCCCGCACATATTCGCGCCCGTCGGCAAGGGTGAAGGCAAGCTCCTGCACCAGCGTCGCGCCCGCCTCCTGCATATGGTAGCCGGAGATCGAGATCGAATTGAACTTCGGCATCTCCTTCGCCGTGTATTCGATGATGTCTGCGACGATCCGCATCGAGGGTTCCGGCGGGTAAATGTAGGTGTTGCGGACCATGAACTCCTTCAGGATGTCATTCTGGATCGTGCCCGACAGATCGGCACGCGCAACGCCCTGCTCCTCGCCGGCGACGATGAAGGAAGCGAGAATCGGGATCACCGCGCCGTTCATGGTCATGGAGACCGACATCTGATCGAGCGGAATACCGTCGAAGAGGATCTTCATGTCCTCGACCGAGTCGATCGCCACGCCCGCCTTGCCGACATCGCCCTCGACGCGCGGATGGTCGCTGTCATAGCCGCGGTGGGTCGCAAGATCGAAGGCGACCGACAGACCCTTCTGGCCGGCGGCGAGGTTCCTGCGGTAGAAGGCGTTCGAGGCTTCCGCCGTCGAGAAGCCGGCATATTGCCGGATCGTCCAGGGCCTGCCCGCATACATGGTAGCGCGGGGGCCGCGCACGAAGGGCTCGAAACCGGGCAGCGCGTCGAGGTGGCCAATGCCGGCGAGGTCGTCGCGCGTATAGAGCGGCTTGACGTCGATGCCCTCCGGCGTGTGCCAGGTGAGGCTTTCGGGCGAGGCTTTCAGCTCGCGTTCCGCGAGGCCTTCCCAGTCCTTGATCGTCTTCTCGGTCATTGGCCGCTCCATTCAAAGCGCATGGGCTTGCGGGGCCCCCCTCTGCCAGGCAGAGGCGCCGTCCTGCCCCACTCCTACCCTATGCAACGAGGTTACTGTTGTCGAAGAGAGGGAGTGCGGAGCCTGCGTCTTGCCGATCTCCCCCCTTGTGGGGGAGATGCCCGGCAGGGCAGAGGGGGGTATCAACGCTCCCTCGGGGAGTTCCGCCGCCATCACTCGAACTCCATGATCAGCTCGTCCACCGCGAGGCTGGCGCCGG
The DNA here is from genome assembly GCF_029714365.1 of Sinorhizobium terangae. NCBI lineage: Bacteria > Pseudomonadati > Pseudomonadota > Alphaproteobacteria > Hyphomicrobiales > Rhizobiaceae > Sinorhizobium > Sinorhizobium terangae. The sequence goes on along the minus strand of NZ_CP121660.1, from coordinate 1,857,309 downwards.
CGACGATCGCCACGCGTTTGACCGTCGCGCGCTTCTCGGCCCGGAGGATGTTTTCCATCTTCATCGCCTCGACCACGGCGACCGCCTGTCCGGCCTCGACCGTGTCGCCCTCCTTGACCGCGATCAAGGTCACGACTCCCGGCATCGGGCAGAGCAGCATCTTCGACGTGTCCGGCGGCAGCTTCTTCGGCATCAGCCGCGCGAGCTCGGCAACGCGCGGGGTCCTGACGCGAGCGATCACGTCGATGCCGCGCCAGCGCAGCCGGATCCCGGTGCCGACGAGATCGACCTTCACGCTCATCGGCTGATTGTCGATGTTGAAGGTGGCGAGCGTACGGCCGGGCGTCCAATCGGTTGCGACCGTAACGGCTCTCTCGTCGGCAAACCGAACAAAGGCGCCATCGGCCGAGTTGCCGGCGGTCACGCGAAAGTCGCGGTCGCCGACGCTTGCTACCCAGTCGTGACCGACGACGCGGCGGTGGTTGCCGATCGTGCCCGAGATCTGGCTCGCGCGTTCCTGCAGCGCCTGGTTGATTGTCACTGCGACGGCCGCGAGCTTGCGGGCGTCCACCTCGTCCGGCACAACGCCCTGGAAGCCTTCGGCGAATTCCTCGGCGATGTAGGCGGTGGTGAGACGCCCTTCGCGGAAACGCTGCTGCTGCATGACCGCGGAGAGGAAGGGCAGGTTGTGCCCGATGCCCTCGACCTCGAACTCGTCGAGTGCGCTCGCCATTGCCTCGACGGCCGTGGCGCGATCCGGCCCCCATGTGCAGAGCTTGGCGATCATCGGATCGTAATACATCGAGATCTCGCCGCCCTCGAAGACGCCGGTGTCGTTGCGAATGACGGTGCCGTCGTCCTGCCTGCCTTCCTGAGGGGGACGGTAGCGCGTTAGTCGGCCGATCGAGGGCAGGAAGTTGCGGTAGGGGTCTTCCGCGTAGAGCCGGCTTTCGATCGCCCAGCCATTGAGCTTCACGTCCTCCTGGCCGAAGGAGAGCTTTTCGCCGGCGGCGACGCGGATCATCTGCTCGACCAGGTCGAGCCCGGTGATGAGTTCGGTCACCGGGTGCTCCACCTGCAGACGCGTATTCATCTCGAGGAAGTAGAAGTTGCGCTCGCCGTCCACGATGAATTCGACCGTACCGGCGGAGTGGTAGCCGACGGCTTTGGCGAGCGCGACCGCCTGCTCACCCATGGCGCGCCGCGTCTTGTCGTCGAGGAACGGAGACGGCGCCTCTTCGATGACCTTCTGGTTGCGGCGCTGGATCGAGCATTCGCGCTCGCCGAGATAGAGTGTGTTGCCATGCTTGTCGCCAACCACCTGGATTTCGATGTGGCGGGGATCGGTCACGAATTTTTCGATGAAGATGCGGTCGTCGCCGAACGAGCTTTTCGCCTCGTTCTTCGACGACTGGAAGCCTTCGCGCGCCTCGATGTCGTTCCAGGCGATGCGCATGCCCTTGCCGCCGCCGCCGGCCGACGCCTTGATCATCACCGGATAGCCGATGGCAGAGGCGATCCGCACGGCTTCCTCGGCTTCCTCGATAAGCCCCATATGGCCGGGAACGGTTGAGACATCCGCTTCGGCGGCGATCTTCTTCGAGGTGATCTTGTCGCCCATCGCCTTTATCGCACCGACCGGCGGCCCGATGAAGGCGACGCCTTCTTTCTCCAGCGCTTCGGCAAAGGCGGCGTTTTCGGAGAGGAAGCCGTAACCCGGATGCACGGCATCGGCACCGGTCTTGCGGATCGCGTCGAGGATCTTGTCGATGACGATGTAGGACTGGCTGGAGGGCGAGGCGCCGATATGCACCGCTTCGTCCGCCATGCGCACATGCATGGCATCGCGATCGGCATCGGAATAGACGGCGACAGTGGCGATGCCGAGCCTCCTGGCGGTGCGGATGACGCGGCAGGCGATTTCACCACGATTGGCGATGAGGATTTTCTTGAACATGCGTTTCTCTCTCAAATCCTTTCTGTCGCGTCAGCGCCTGAACTTTCGCCGGTAGGGTAGAAGCGCGATGGAGGAGGCCGCAACCGCGCCGCCGAAGAGGAAGGCGAAGGGGGCAACCACCATGGCCGCCGCAAGCAGCGGGTTTGCCGAGCGCGCGATATGGGTGCCGACCGCGCCGATATTCAGCCAGATCAGCGCGCCCGCGCTCGCGGCGCCAACGAGCACGCCGTAAAGGGCGTTCGTCGCCAGATAGCGCAGCATCTGCGAGTGATCGCTGCGCGCTGCCTCAGGCGTCATAACGGGGCCCGGCTCCGATTTCATGGCGTGCCTCGCTTAGAGCGGAATCGTGTCGTGCTTGCGCCAGCGTGTTTCCACCTGCTTGTTGCGGAGCGACGCGAAAGCGCGCGCGATGCGGCGGCGCGACGAGTGCGGCATGATCACCTCGTCGATGAAGCCGCGTTCGGCGGCGACGAAGGGATTGGCGAAGCGCTCCTCGTATTCCTTCGTGCGGGCGGCGATCTTTTCCGGATCGCCGAGCTCGGAGCGGTAGAGGATTTCGGTCGCACCCTTGGCGCCCATGACGGCGATTTCCGCCGTCGGCCAGGCATAATTGACGTCGGCGCCGATGTGTTTCGAAGCCATGACGTCATAGGCACCGCCATAGGCCTTGCGGGTGATAAGGGTCACCATCGGTACCGTCGCCTGGCTATAGGCAAAGAGCAGCTTGGCGCCATGCTTGATGACCCCGCCATATTCCTGGCTCGTGCCCGGCAGGAAGCCCGGGACGTCGACGAGCGTCAGGATCGGGATCGAGAACGCGTCGCAGAAGCGGACGAAGCGGGCGGCCTTGCGGGAGGAATCGATGTCGAGGCAGCCGGCGAGCACCATCGGCTGGTTGGCGACGACGCCGACAGTCTGACCCTCGAGGCGTATGAAGCCCGTGACAATATTGCGGGCAAAGCTCGCCTGAAGCTCGAAGAAGTCGCCTTCGTCGGCAAGCGCCAATATCAATTCCTTCATGTCGTAGGGCTTGGCAGCACTATCGGGGATCAGGCTGTCGAGACGCATCTCGACGCGCGCCGGGTCGTCGTGGAAGGGCCGGACCGGCGGCTTTTCGCGGTTGTTGAGCGGCAGGAAGTCGAAGAGCAGGCGCACATGTTCCAGCGCCTCGACGTCGTTCTCATAGGCGCCGTCGGCGACCGAGGATTTCGTCGTATGGGTGCGGGCGCCACCCAGCTCTTCCGCGGTGACGATCTCGTTCGTCACCGTCTTCACCACATCCGGTCCGGTCACGAACATGTAGGAACTGTCGCGCACCATGAAGATGAAGTCGGTCATCGCCGGCGAATAGACCGCGCCACCGGCACACGGCCCCATGATTACCGAGATCTGCGGAATGACGCCCGAGACTTCCGCATTGCGGCGGAAGACTTCCGCATAACCGGCGAGCGAGGCCACGCCCTCCTGGATGCGGGCACCGCCGGAATCGTTGAGGCCGATCACGGGCGCGCCGTTCTTCGCTGCCATGTCCATGATCTTGCAGATCTTCTCCGCATGGGTCTCGGAGAGCGAGCCGCCGAGCACGGTGAAATCCTGGGAAAAGACATAGACCTGGCGGCCGTTGATCGTGCCCCAGCCGGTGACGACGCCATCGCCGGCAATCTTCTGCTCGGCCATGCCGAAATCGACGCAGCGATGCGTGACATACATGTCGTATTCTTCGAAGGAATCTTCGTCGAGCAGCACATCGATGCGCTCGCGCGCAGTCAGCTTGCCCTTGCCGTGCTGCGCGTCGACGCGGCGCTCGCCGCCGCCGGCGCGTGCCTGTGCGCGGCGGGCCTCCACCTGTTCCAGTATGGCGCGCATGTGTCTCCTCCCGAAAGTCTTTCTCGCCGAGCTTTTGCTCGATTGTGCAGAGGCGATTGAGGCTTCGCAATAGCGTCGAAGGTCGGGTGGTAAAACGCCCGATCATGTGCGAATGTGGAATATAGAAAATCGTGAAATGCAAATTGCAAAGTTGCGAACATGGCGATCGGCAAACTCTATATCGGCCGAAAGGTCCGCGACCTCAGGGAAGCAAACCGGGCGACGCAAGGGCAGTTCGCCGAGCGCATCGGGATCTCCACGAGCTATCTGAACCAGATCGAAAATAATCAGCGGCCGGTCTCGGCGGCGGTGCTGCTGGCACTTGCGGAGAAGTTTCAGATCGACATCGCGGAACTCTCGACAGGGGAGGGCGACCGGCTCCTGTCGGCCCTGTCGGAGGCGCTGAACGATCCGTTGTTCGAAACCTATTCGCCGAGTTTGCAGGAGTTGAAGCTCGTCGCCCAGAACGCCCCTGGCCTCGCGCATGCGCTGATCACCTGCCATCAGGCCTATCGCCGCAACAGCGAACAGCTTGCCAGCATCGACGACACGATCGGCCGCGGCGCCTCCTTCGTCGAGACGACGCCTTACGAGGAGGTACGCGACTTCTTCCACTTCGTCGACAACTACATTCATGAGATCGACACGCTCGCCGAAACGCTCGCCGCCGAACTCGGTCTCGGGGAGGGGGACAATCACACGGCGCTCGCGGCGCACCTCGAGCAGCGCCATGGCGTGCGCGTCGTGCGCGGCGTCGCGGGCGACGAGGCGATCCGCCGCTTCGATCCGCGTGCCCGCATCCTGACGCTGAACCCATACGCGCCGGCGCCCACGCGTGATTTTCAACTGGCGCTGCAGATCGCCCAGTTCCATGCTCGCGAGGAGATCGACCGGATCGTCGGAAGTGCAGGCTTCCGCACCGAGGAGGCCTACGAAATCTGCCGGCTCGGCCTACAGAACTATTTCGCCGGGGCCCTGATCCTGCCGTACCAGCATTTCCTCAAGGCGGCGCGCGAATTGCGGCACGACATCGAGTTGCTTGCTGCCCGGTTCGGAGCTTCGCTGGAGCAGGTCTGCCATCGGCTCTCGACCCTGCAGCGCCCCGGGCAGAAGGGGATCCCGATCTTCTTTGCGCGGATCGACCGGGCCGGCAACATCACCAAGCGCCACAGCGCCGCCAAGCTGCAATTCGCCCGCTTCGGCGCGGCCTGTCCGCTCTGGAACGTACATCAGGCTTTCGAGACGCCGGGGCGGATCATTCGCCAGCTCGCCGAAACGCCGGATGGCGTGCGCTATCTCTGCCTCGCCACCCAGATCACCAAGGGCGGCGGCGGTTACCGTGCCAACCATCCGCGCTACGCGCTCGCGCTCGGCTGCGAGATCTCCTATGCCGACGCCTTCGTTTATGCCGACGACATGGACCTCGGCAACCGCACTGCTTTCGATCCGATCGGCATCTCCTGCCGCATCTGCGAGCGCACCAAATGCGCCAGCCGCGCCGTGCCGCCGCTGAAACGCAAGCTGATCGTCGACCATGACATGCGCGGCTCTCTGCCGTATCGTCTAAGCGAGAGTTGAATCCTTCCCTCTGTTCGTTTTTGAACAGAGTCTGTGAGAAGTTGCGTCTGTGCCTGTGCGAAATTTGGTGTAACTACAGCGCCGCGCGTCTTCTCAGACGCGCAAAGGTCGCTGTAGCACTTTGAGTGCTGCATGTTTTTATCGATAAATCGCCTTCGATTTATGGAAACATGCAGTGCGCCACATCGTCAGTATGCGGGTCAGGGAGGGCATGCATATGGATTTTCGCCTGTCGGAGGAACAGGAGGCCATCCGCGCGATGGCGCTCGATTTTGCCCGGGACGAACTCTCGCCCAATGCCATCGACTGGGACCAGCAGAAGCACTTTCCGATCGACAAGCTTCGCGCTGCGGCGGCGCTCGGGATGGCCGGCATCTATGTCCGTGATGACGTCGGCGGCACGGGGCTCACGCGTCTCGACGCGGCGATGATCATCGAGGCGCTGGCGACGGGCTGCCCGGCAGTCGCGTCCTTCGTCTCGATCCACAACATGTGCGCCGGCATGATCGACCGCTATGGCACCGACGAACAGCGGCAGCGGCTGTTGCCACAGCTCCTCACCATGGAGACGCTGGCGAGCTATTGCCTGACCGAACCCGGCTCCGGCTCGGACGCGGCGGCGCTAAAGACCAAGGCGGTGCGCGAGGGTGATAGCTATGTGCTGACCGGCCAGAAGCAGTTCATCTCCGGTGCCGGCGAGTCCGGCCTTTATATCGTCATGGCGCGTACCGGCGACGAGGGCCCGAAGGGCATTTCGGCGTTTGTCGTCGACAAGGAAGCGCCCGGTCTGAGCTTCGGCGTCAACGAGAAGAAGATGGGCTGGCATGCCCAGCCGACCCGCGCCGTGATGCTTGACAATGTCCGCGTTCCGGCTGCAAACCGGCTGGGAGCGGAGGGCGAGGGTTTCCGGATCGCCATGGCCGGGCTCGACGGCGGCCGGCTGAACATCGCCGCCGCCTCTCTCGGTGGCGCGCAGGCTGCTTTCGACAAGGCGCTTGCCTATGTCCAGGAGCGGCGCGCCTTTGGAAAGGCGATCGGCGAATTCCAGGCGCTGCAGTTCCGCTTGGCCGACATGGCGACCGATCTCGAGATTGCCCGCACCTTCCTCTGGCGGGCGGCTGCCGCGCTCGACGCCGGAGATCCGGAAGCGACCAAGCTCTGCGCCATGGCCAAGCGCTTCGTCACCGATCGCTGCTTTGCGGTCGCCGATGACGCGCTGCAGCTCCACGGCGGCTACGGCTATCTCGCCGATTACGGCGTCGAGAAGATTGTCCGCGACCTGCGCGTGCACCAGATACTCGAAGGCACCAACGAGATTATGCGGCTGATCGTCGCCCGCGCGATCATGGGACGGAAGTAGGAAGGATATTTCATGGAGATGCAGACCGCTCAACCGGAAGTCATCGTCGAGCGCCACGGCGCGATCGGCAGGCTCCGGCTCAACCGGCCGCGTGCGCTGAACAGCCTCAACCTGCCGATGATCCGCATGATCGACGCGGCGCTAACCGATTTCGAGGGCGACCCGGCGGTCGCCGCGGTGCTTGTCAGCGGCGAAGGCGAGCGTGGGCTTTGCGCCGGCGGCGACATCCGCATGATCTACGAGAGCGGTCGCGAGCGGCCGGAGGAAGGCGCGCAATTCTGGCGCGAGGAATTCGTGGTCAACAGCCGAATTTCGGCCTATTCCAAGCCCTATATTGCTATCATGGATGGCATCGTCATGGGCGGCGGTGTCGGTGTTTCCGCCCACGGCAGCCATCGTATCGTCACGGAGAGGACGCGGCTTGCCATGCCGGAGACGGGAATCGGCTATTTCACCGATGTCGGCGCGACCTGGCTCCTGCCGCACGCGCCCGGCGAATTCGGCACCTATATCGGGCTCACCGGACGCGACATCGGCGCGGCGAACGCGATCCACGCGCGCCTTGCCGACAGTTTTGTTCCGACGGACAGGCTCGGCGACCTGATCACCGCGCTCGCAACGCTTCCTGCTTCGGCGAAGGCGGATGATATTTCCGCCGCGATCCGCAGCGTTTCCGGCGAGCCGCCCGCGTCACCGTTGCACGACCATTTTGCGCTGATCGACCGCTGCTTTGCCTTCGACACGGTTGAAGAAATTCTGGACGCGCTCGGACGCGACGGCTCGGATTTTGCGCTCGAGACCTTGCAAATGCTGCGGACGCGCTCCGCGATCAGCCTGAAATTGACGCTCTCGCTGTTGCGGGCGGGGCGCGCGAGCGCCTCGCTCAACGAGTGCCTCGAGCGGGAATATGCCGCCACAATCGGCATGCTCTCCAATCCGGATTTCTACGAAGGTGTGCGGGCTGCGGTGATCGACAAGGATCGCAATCCGAAATGGTCGGTCGGGCTCTCGGAGGTGACGCCACAGGTGCTCGCGCGGTTCGAGACGCACGACGGTGCGCCGCTCTTCGGGTGAAGACAGCCATCAGACGAAAACACGCAGGTGCAGGAGGAGAGGCACATGACGAAGATCGCCTTTATCGGGCTTGGCAACATGGGCGGCCCGATGGCCGCCAATCTGGTGAAGGCGGGCCACGCCGTCACCGGCTTCGACCTGTCGGAAGCGTCTCGCAATGCCGCGGCGAAGACCGGCGTTTCCGTCGCTGGCTCGATCGCGCAAGCCGTGCGCGAGGCGCAATGTGTCATCACCATGCTGCCGGCAAGCACGCATGTCCTCTATGTCTGGGACGAACTGCTCGGTTTCGTCGATCCGGGTACGCTCATCATTGACAGCTCCACGATCGATGTCGAAAGCGCGCGAAAGGTGCATGACTTCGCCGACAAGGCCGGCTGCCCCTCGCTCGACGCGCCGGTTTCCGGCGGCACGGCGGGAGCCGCGGCCGGCACGCTGACCTTCATGGTCGGCGGCAGCGACGGCGCCTTTTCCCGCGGCAAGCACATCCTCGAGTCGATGGGCAAGAAGATCGTCCATTGCGGCGATGTCGGCGCCGGCCAGGCGGCGAAGATCTGCAACAACATGATTCTCGGCATCTCGATGGCGGGTGTTTGCGAGGCTTTCGTGCTTGCCGAGCGGCTGGGGCTATCACACCAGGCGCTCTTCGACGTCGCCTCCACTTCGTCTGGCCAATGCTGGTCGCTGACGACCTATTGCCCGGTTCCAGGCCCGGTTCCGACGTCGCCCGCAAACAACGACTACAAGCCCGGCTTCACCGCAAGCCTGATGCTGAAGGACCTGAAGTTGTCGCAGCAGGCCGCAAGCGCCAGCGGCGCTGCGACCCCGATGGGGGCACAAGCGGCGCAGCTCTACAGCCTGTTCGAAAAGCTCGGCCACGGCGGCGAGGATTTTTCTGCCCTGATCCGCCTGCTGCGCGGCAACGAGGAGGCGACGGCGGGATAGGGGACGGGTTGATAACCCCCTCTGCCCGGCAGGGCATCTCCCCCAAAAAGGGGGGGATCGGCCAGTAGCAAAGCCCTGCCCGACAGTGAACTCGAAAATGCCGTAGCCACAAAGTTTGGCAGTGGAGTAAAAGGCAATTGCTTGAACGAGAGGTTGCCGCTTGCCGTTCTCCCGCTTGTGGGGGAGATGCCCGGCAGGGCAGAGGGGGGGGTGCCTCCTTGTGGAAAACTCGGATATGCGCCGCAACGGCCCGATCAGAACCGGCTCCCGCTTTGATCGGCCCATCACATCTGCACCGTCATGCCGCCATCGACGGTGAGCGTGATGCCGTTGACGAAGCTTGCGGCTGGCGAGGCGAGGAAGACGGCGGCCGGGGCGATTTCTTCCGGTCGTCCCCAGCGTTTCAGCGGGATGCGAACATCGACGAAGGCCTTGAGCGCTGGGTCGGCGGCGAGATGTGCGTTGGTCTCGGTCGCAAACCAGCCAGGCGCAATGGCGTTGACGGTCAGGTTGTCGGCGCCGAGTTCGACGGCGAGCGACCGCGTCAGCGCGGAAAGCCCGCCCTTGGCCGCCGTGTAGGCCGGATCTCCGGAGCGTGCGGCGAAGGCGGCGATCGAGGTGACGAAGATGAGCCGGCCGGCGGTGGACTGCGTAAGATAAGGCAATGCCGCCTTCGCCATGGCGTAAGCTGCCGTGAGATCGGTATTGAGGAGCGCTGCGAACTCGTACGGCTCCATCGCCTCCGTGCTGCGGCGATCCCGCTCGCCGACGGCATGGATCAGGATGTCGAGCGCCCCGGTCTTTGCGGTGGCATCGACGAGAATGGCGTCGACATCCCGCGTAATGTCGCCCGGCGCCACCGCGACGGTGATGCCGTCATCGGCAAGCCTGGTCCTCGTCTCCTCGAGGCGATCGAGATTGCGGCCGTTGATCACGGTCCAGGCGCCGGCCCGTGCAAGAGCCTTCGCCATTTCAAGGCCGAGCCCACGCCCGCCGCCAGTCACCAGTGCGGTCTTGCCGTTGAGATCAAACATGGCTTCCTCGTTCGTCGCTACTGCATGTTTCGTTAGATCGTCGCCGATGTAAGGATAAAAACATGCAGCAATTCAAAGTTCTACAGCGCCGCGCGTCTTTTAAGACGCGCGGCGCTGTAGGTCGTTCGCAGAGATTTACCGCAACGTCAGCCATGGGCAAGCGTCGGTGATGCCGCCGGAAATGAAAAAGCCGGCCACCGCGCAAGCGGCAACCGGCGTTTTAAATCACGATAACTTTAGGTCGAATCGACCTAGAGTCATAAACGTGATCGATTCTAATAAGTTAGAGCGGGATGCGGGCGGAAAACCGCTCACACTTTTCCTCAACCCGCTCTAAGTCGCAGCCTGCCGGCTGGTCACTTCATCGTATAGACGTCGATAGTGAAGTACTTGTCGTTGATTTTCTGATAGGTGCCGTCGGCGCGGATTTCTTCGAGCGCCTTGTTGAGCTTCTCGCGCAGGTCGTTGTCCTCCTGCCGCACCGCGATGCCGACGCCGTCGCCGACGAACTTCTTGTCGGTGATCGGCTCGCCGATGAGTTCGCAGCAGCCCTTGCCGTCTTCGTTCTTGGTGACCCAATCGAGCATCGGCAGCATGTCGCCGACCTGCAGGTCGAGACGGCCGTTGACCATGTCGAGATTTGCCTCGTCCTGGGTCGGATAGAGTTTGATCTCCGCGTCCGGATAGACTGCGGCAATATAGTCGGCCTGGGTCGTGCCGGACTGGGCGCCGATCACCTTGCCCTTGAACGCCTCATTGCTGAACTCGGTGAGTCCTGCGCCCTTCGGGGCCACATGGGTCATTGCAGCAAGATAATAGGGGTTGGTGAACGCCACCTGCTTCTTGCGTTCCTCGGTGATGAACATCGAGGCGATGATCATGTCGTATTTCTTGGCGAGCAGGCCCGGAATGATGCCGTCCCAATCCTGGGCGACGACCTCGCATTCGACCTTCATGCGCTCACAAAGCGCAAGGCCGATCTCGACGTCGAAGCCGCCGACCTTTCCGGTGGAATCGACGAAATTGAAGGGCGGATAAGCGCCCTCGGTGCCGATCTTCAGTTTCTCTGCTGCCTGCGCCGTCGAAGAGAGCAGTCCGGCGCAGACGAGCGCCAATGTCAGAATCCGGTTTCTCATTGTTGGTTCCCCTTGGAATTTGTCCCTTTGCCAGGGCTTCGGTCGAACTCTATGGGCATACGCTGCATAAGCGAAATAGATAGACGCGATAATCGGTATTATTTCAATTTATCAGATATTCCGCGAAGCAAAGGAGCAGGCTGATCAGCGCCCACCGGCAGTTGCCTGCGGTTTTTTCGTGCCGGGGCGGCGGAAACGGCTTTACATCGGCGACGCTGTTTGATTTGTCAATCGCAGTGATTTTTCGATGGCTTGGGAGAAGCAGGATGAAGCTGTTGCGTTATGGACCCGAAGGGGCCGAGAAGCCGGGCGTGCTTGACGGTGCGGGCAGGATTCGCGATCTCTCCGGCGTCATCGCCGACGTCGGCGGCGCCGCGATCGTGGATTTTGGCTGGGCGAGCGGGCTCGACCTCGAAAGCCTGCCGGTGGTGGAGGGTACGCCACGGCTTGGCGCCTGCGTTGCCGGCACCGGCAAGTTCGTCTGTATCGGCCTCAACTATGCCGATCATGCCGCAGAATCCGGTCTGGAGGTTCCGCCCGAGCCGGTCATATTCATGAAGGCGACCTCGGCGATCGTCGGTCCGAACGACAATGTGATCATTCCGCGCGGCTCCGTTGCCACCGACTGGGAAGTCGAACTCGGCGTGGTTATCGGCAAGACCGCGAAGTACGTGTCCGAAGCCGAAGCGCTCGATCACGTCGCCGGCTATTGCGTTGTCAACGACGTCTCTGAGCGCGACTTCCAGGCGAGGCGCTCCGGCCAGTGGACCAAAGGCAAATCCTGCGATTCCTTCGGCCCCATCGGTCCATGGCTGGTAACCCGTGATGAGATCGGCAATCCGCAAAACCTGAAGATGTGGCTGACCGTCAATGGCGAGACGAAGCAGAACGGCACGAGCGAAACCATGGTTTATGGCGTCGCCTATCTCGTGAGCTACCTCTCGCAGTTCATGACGCTGCATCCGGGCGACGTCATTTCGACCGGCACCCCTCCCGGCGTCGGCATGGGCTTCAAGCCGCCGCAGTATCTGAAGGCCGGCGACGTGATCGAACTTGGCATCGAAGGGCTCGGCACGCAGAAGCAGAAGGTTGTTGCGGACGACTGAACCAGATCGCGGAGCGCCTCCGAGACCGTAAGAGGCGCTCCGACGGCTTAGCCCTTCAGCCGCCCCTGCCGCTTGAGCTGCTGTTCGCGGAAGAAGATGAAGAGGCCGGAGGCGACGATGAGGCCGGCGCCGAGGACCATCGACAGGCGTGGCGCGTCGCCGAAGATCAGCCAGCCGAAGACGATCGCCCAGAAGAGCAGCGTGTATTGCAACGGTGCGACCGTCGCGGTTTCGGCGAGCTTCAACGCCCTGTTGACGAGCACGTGCGCGAGCATGGCGACGACTCCAAGCAGGCCCAGCAGCGCCGTGTCGAGCGAGTTCAACGGTGTCCAGTCCAGGGGCGCCCAGACGAGGCCTGCGACCGCCGCCCCGACGATCTGCCAAAAGGCCAGTATCGTATCCGGGGTACCGCGCAGCGAACGACCGGAAACCATCATGAAGGCGAAGAACATGCTGCCGAGGATGGAGATCAGCGCCGGCAGGGTGAAGGCCTCGGAGGAGGGCTCGAGCGCAATCACGACGCCGACGAAGCCGATGGCGATCGCGGTCCAGCGCCGCCAGCCCACGTGTTCCTTGAGGACCAGCGGCGAGACCGCCGCGACGTAGATCGGTGCCGCCAGCCAATAGGTCATGACGTCTGCAAGCGGCAGATAGACCACGGCGAAATAAAAGGCGATGACCTCCGCCGTCGAGGCGACGACGCGCGCAAGCTGAAGCCATGGCCGTTCGACTGCGACAAGCTTTCGCAATCCGCCGGCCCAGAGGAAGGGCGCAAGCAGGACGGCGGCGGCAAGACTGCGGATCAGCACCACCTGGCCGACCGAATAGGTCGCGACCAGCCATTTGCCCATGACGTCGTTCAGCGAGAACATCAGCATGCCGAGAAGCATGAACAGGACGCCGGTGCGGGCGGTGCCGGAGGCGTGGGAAAGGGAGGAGGGAGTAGCAGCGTCTGCAGTCATGACTCGGGCCTTCGTCTTGGGACCCTGCCATTGGCACATTCCCGCGGCGCAATCCATGCTCCCTTTCTGATCAATTCATCAGCAATGCGAATGGGAGCCGCAAACCACGGCGGCCGATAAGATTTTCCTTGGAATTGCCTTATCCCGCTAAGCGTATATCGGGGGTCAGCACTCTGCCGTAAAGCTCCGCATATTGGGCGGCGCTTCGGTGCCAGGAGCAATCCGTCCTCATCCCCTGTCTGCGCAGACGTTCCCACACGCGCCGGCGCTTGAAAAGCCTGAAGGCTCGGCGGAGAGCCAGCCTCAATTCGTTCGCGTCGACGGGCGAAAACTGTATGCCGGTTGCCACTTGCGCATGCAGCGCGGCTTCGTTGGCGTCGATGATCGTCTCCGACAATCCGCCTGTACGGGCGACGATGGGTACGCAGCCATAGCGCAAAGCGTAGAGCTGTGTCAGGCCGCAAGGCTCGAAGCGCGAGGGAACGAGCATCGCGTCCGCTCCGGCGTGAATCTGATGGGCGAGTGGCTCATCGTAGCCGATCTCGACGCTGACGCTGTGCGGGAAGCGCCGCGCGGCCTCCATGAATGCGTCCTCGATCGCGGCGTCGCCCTGTCCATGCACGATCAGCTTGCCACCGCCTTTGACGATCTCGTCGACCACGCCTGCCAGGAGGTCCATGCCTTTCTGCCAAGTCAGCCGGTTGACCGCCGCGAAAACCGGTCCGGCTGTGTCCGACAGGCCGAACCGATCGAGCAGCTTTTGCCTGTTCGCCAGTCGGCGCAACGGCGCGCGGGTCGAGAAGTGATTTTCGATGTACGGGTCCGAGCAGGGATTCCATACCTCCATGTCGATGCCGTTGACGATGCCGATAACGTCGTCGTGACGCGCATTCATCACCCCCTCGAGGCCCATTCCGAAGGTCGGCGACATGATCTCGCGCGCGTAGGTGGGACTGACCACGGTGATGGCGTCGGCCGCCTGCAACCCGCCCTTCAGATAGCCGAGGTCGCCATAATATTCGAGGCCTTCGACCGAATAGGCCTCGTCCGGCAGCCCCAATTCGGTGAAGCGATGGGCAGGAAATTGACCCTGGAAGGCGAGGTTGTGAACGGTCAAGACGCGCGGAATCTCGACGCGAGAGGAGAATTTGAGGTAGACCAGACTCAGCGCCGGATGCCAGTCGTGGACGTGGATGATGTCTGGCCGCCAGTCCGCCACGCCGTGCTCGGCGATTTGTGCGGCGACGAAAGAAAAGGCCGCGAAACGCTTCCAGTTATCCGGGTAGTCGTTGCCGTGATCGTCGGCGTAGGGGCCGCCCTGCCTGTCGAAGAAGCCGGGGGCGTCGAGCACCAGGAGATCCAGACCGCCGGTCTGTCCTGCGACAAGGGTGGCGCGTTCGCCGAACAGGCGATCATATTGTGCGACCGGTAATGCCGCCGTAAGTGCCCGCATGACGCTCGGGTATCCGGGAACCAGGGAGCGCGTATGGATGCCGTGCGCCATCAGCGCCTTTGGCAGCGAGCCGGCGACATCGGCGAGGCCGCCGGTCTTTACGAGCGGGAAAATCTCAGCCGTGACGGACAGAATGTTCATCGCGTCTTTTCCGGAGATCATGTCATTGCCGGGGGTGAAGCGCAGCCGCAGTCTGCTTCCCTTCAACACAATCAAGCTACCAAAGTTCCGCCACATGTCGAGAATTTCGATGCGTGGATGCGCGGATTTGAACGAGGCGCCGCGAAGCCAGCCCAGGGTGCGGAATTCGGCCCCCGCGGGGTCTGCGACACAGCCAGGGATGGCGCAAAATTTATCCGCGGTCGTGGAACATTCCTTCGGGAATAATGTTTGATGTGTGGATCGCACGGAGCGCGTTCTCCGACCCAAAATCTGGAGGCTCCTCGGCGGTCTCTCCTATGCTGGTTCGTCTTATGAGCCTCGTCTCGACGAGGCTCCTTTTTTCGACAGTGTCCGAGGTGGAGTGGCGCCATAGCCTTTCGGTGCGCAGCAAGAAAGGAGCACGTGGATGACCTTCAGCCTGATCAGCCCAGCATTCGTAGATGGGCAACTCATCCCGCAGAAATATACGCGACTGGGCGAAAACCTCTTCCCGCCGCTGAAGTGGACGGGCACGCCCGAGGGAACGCAGAGCTTCGCCCTTATCGTCGAGGATCCGGACGCGCCGCGAGGAATGTTTCGTCACTGCGCGATCATCAACATTCCCGGCAGCTGGACGGAACTGCCGCAAGCGGTCGATACCGGACCGGAGCACGGCATAAAGTTCATCAAGAACGACTTCGGCAATGCCCGCTACGACGGACCGCAGCCGCCGGCCGGCACCGGCGTCCACCACTACTGGTTCAGGCTTGCTGCACTTGACGCCCCCAATCTTTCGATTCCGGAAGACGTCGGGGCGGAGGAAGCCTGGAAGAGGGCGCGCAAGCACTTGATCGACGAAGCCGCAATCGTCGGAACGTTCGGCCAGTAGCGCATTCGCAGGAAGACAAGCCCCGCTGTCCGTAACCGTGCGGCCGCCGTTCGGAACAATCGCGGGCGCGATGGATTAGAGGTGCAAACAAGCCACAGCGGGAGAGCTTCCAATGAGCGCTTCAAACACCACGATCGACCACGACACCATCCGCAACTGGGCCGAGGCCCGCAGCGGCCACCCGGCACGCGTCAAAGGCGCAACCGACGGCGGGCTGCTGCGCATCGATTTCGGCACACCGGAAGACACGCTGGAGGAAATTTCCTGGGATGAGTTCTTCGAGATCTTCGAGAAGAACAACCTGGCCTTTCTGCATCAGGACCTGACCGAAGACGGCCAGACCAGTCGCTTCTGCAAATTCATCCATCGCCATTGAAGCCGCAGCGTCAGCCGGTCCGACCGATCACCACGGAACCGTCGCGCCGTCGGTCAGTTTCCTCTTGATCGCAAGGAAGGAGATGCCGATGCCTATCAGCAAGGCGACGGACGCTGACAAGTTCAGGACCGAGCGGCGTCAAAAGCCAGTTGCAGACCGAGAGGACAAGCGCAAAGAAACGCGCAATAAGCTATGGGTGCGCGCCGATGAGGAAAACCTGCGCGATCGGGAGTCACTCCTTTGGCGCGGAATCTGGATGACTGTGTTCTAAGGCTATTTGCTTTTATGCATGTCGTTGCCGAAAACCGCTGCGCCTCTTGGGCGACATGCATTAGGCAGCCTCTCCCCGGTCGCGTCGACCCACGCATCGGAGCTTTAAGTAACCGTTTGCCCTACTCGGCAGCGATCGATCGCTCGATTTCCTGCAGGCGCGATTTCAGACGCTGGATTTCGTCCCGCTTCTCCGCAACCACATCCTTCGCCGTCTCCAGCCTGTCGGCACCCGGAACTGTTCCAACTGCCGTGTGGGCCTCCGTGGCGATCGCATCGATCTCGGTTTCGAGCTCGGCAATGCGCCCGCGCATCTCCTCGAGCTGGCGGCGGACGCTTCGATCGGGATTGCTGCGAGAACCCGCGCCCAAGGCATCGATCGGCTCATCAACGCCGGGATGGTCGAGCGGGCGAGCATGGATCGCACGCGATCCTTGATTTCCGCGTTTGGTCATTGGCTTGATCTCCCGTAGGGCACAAAACTCCTGATCGCGGCGTATGTTCCGCACAGATTTTCGAGACCGTGGACTTTTCGTCGGGCGGCTGGAACTTCTGCCCGCAACGGCCGTTCTTGCTGAAGCTGAACGAGGGAGGGCTTGATGCAATCGGAGGAAAACCTGCAGCTTCATTTCGATCTCCTGAGCCACCGGGCGTTGCTCTCATGCGGCGGCCACGACTACGTGCTGCCGGACTGCTATCCGACCAGGGAAATGGCCCAAATCGCCGCGCAGAAATTCGCATGGGAAACGCTCGGGCTGAAGGACCGTGCCCATGAATGCGCCCAGGCCTCGGATCTTCCGGTCTGGCTGCGCTAGAGCAATTCCAGGAAAAGTGCGGAACGGTTCTCCGTCCGGAATTGCGTAGTTTCAATGAGTTAGATCATTTCACTGTTTCAATGAAACAATGAAACGATCCAAACGTCAGATGTGGACCAGCCGATGAGGTGGAGACTTCTTTCAAGAGAGACATCAGAGGAGATATACCTCCTCGTACTCGACCCTGGGGAGGAAGCCTTCACCGCCATTTCGGAGTTCGCTGCAGCGCAGAAGGTCACTGCAGCTTCGCTGATGGCGATCGGCGCATTCGAGAGAGCAGTCGTTGGCTGGTACGATCTCGAAAAGCGAGACTATCGCCGCATCCTGATCGATGAACAATGCGAAGTGTTGAGCCTCATCGGCGACATTGCGCTCGGCGAGGATGGCAAACGCAGTCTGCATGCCCACGCGGTGCTCGGCCTTAGCGACGGGACGACGCGCGGCGGGCATTTTCTTGAAGGAATCGTCAAGCCGACCCTCGAAGTGACCTTGTCCGAAACGCCCGCGCATCTCCGGCGGAAGCATCATTCCGATCTTGGAATTGCCTTGATTGATATCTGATCCCGCTCAATGCGCCGCGCGCTGCCAGAGCGTCACCACCGGACCATCCGTGCCGAAGACCGGATCGAACTGGGGCAGCGGCACCGAGGCGATCGCCTGGCGATCCGCATTGCTCACCGGTCCGCGCTGAATGTCGGCGTGTTGCCCGGGAGGATAGCCGCCGATGACCAGGAAGTCGGCGCTCGCGGCAATACGACAGTGACCCGTGCCGGCGGGCAGCACGAGGACATCTCCCGCCATGACTTCCAGCTCCTTGCCCGCCGGCCCGCCGATCAGGAGGCGCGCCTTGCCTCTCGCAACGGCCAGGACCTCGTGGGCGCGCGTATGATAGTGCTGGAAGTCGAAAACGCCGTCTCGCCACACGCCCCTCCAGCCATTGGCGTGGAACCTGTCTTCGATGCGTGTCGCACCGTCTCCGCTGACGTCGACAGCGGCGTGATAGACGAGAACAGGCAGGTGCGGGTTGTTCGGTATGCCCTCGCTTTCGGCAAACATCAGATCATCGACGTGCATTAGCTCTCTCCCGGAACGATTTCCGTCCGCTCCCGTTGGAGATAGGTCACCAAGGAGAAACGGCTATGAGCAACGAGAGCAAGAAGAAGAAATGGTCGCAGGACGTGACCGAGAACAGCGACGCGCTCGATCTCGAG
This sequence comes from Sinorhizobium terangae, assembly GCF_029714365.1. NCBI lineage: Bacteria > Pseudomonadati > Pseudomonadota > Alphaproteobacteria > Hyphomicrobiales > Rhizobiaceae > Sinorhizobium > Sinorhizobium terangae. Next base: position 1,839,139 of record NZ_CP121660.1, on the reverse strand, counting down.
CAGGGCATATTCAAGTCGAAGGACCCGGCGAAGATTGCCCATTCTCTGAAGCGGTCGGCCGAGACCAGCGATCGGCGCAAGTCGAGTCCGTTCCGCTCTGCCATGTCGATGCTGACGTTCTATATTAACAGGGCGGGCGCGGGCCTGAGTAAAAAGCAGAGGCACGTCCTCGAAGAGGCGAAGGTCGAGTTGCGGAAAGATTTCGGGCGCCAGCCCAAGTGAGGGATCGTTCAATGGCTTACAAGCTTTATTACTGGGACGGGATCCCCGGGCGCGGCGAATTCGTTCGCCTCGCGCTTGAGGAGGCCGGAGCGGACTATGTGGACGTCGCCCGCGAGCCGGACGGGCAGGAGGGGGGCACGACGGCGATGCTGAAGCTGTTGATGGACGGCGAGGGAGCGGCGATCCCCTTTGCGCCGCCGTTCCTGAAAGACGGCGACCTTCTCATTTCCCACGTCGCCAATATCCTGTTCTATCTCGGTCCCAAGCTCGGCCTGGCGCCTGAGGAAGAGGACCTCCGTTTCGTCGCCAACGGGTTGCAACTGACGATCACCGATTTCGTCACTGAGATCCACGACACGCACCACCCGATCGGCGTCTCCCTCTACTATGAGGACCAGAAGCCGGAAGCGTTGCGGCGATCGTCCGACTTCCTGTCGGAGCGCCTTCCGAAGTTCCTGGGCTATTTCGAACGGGTCCTGCGCCAGAATGCGAAGGGAGCAGGACATATCGTCGGCGACCGGTTGAGCTATGTCGATCTTTCGCTCTTCCAGCTCGTCGAAGGGCTTCGCTACGCCTTTCCGAAAGCGATGCGCAGCTATGAGGCGAACATCCCGCGCTTGATTGCCCTCCACGACGCGGTCGCCATGCGGCCGAATATCCGCAACTACCTCGCTTCGGAACGACGGCTTTCCTTCAATGAGGCGGGAATTTTCCGGCACTATCCGGAGCTTGACCAGCATTCATGAACGGCGTTGCCCGCGTGCACTGTGATCCGCTTCAAAGGCGGCGACCTTTGCCAGGTCCTTGACAAAACGCGCACGTTCGCTTGCCGCGTCGCCCCCGTCCCGGATCCTGAGAAGATAGGATGGATGGATTGTCACAAGGACCGGATAGCCGGCCGGCGTGTCGATCAGATCGCCACGATTCTTGGTAACGGCGACGCTCCGACCAAGAAGCGTCATTACCGCCGTAGCGCCGAGCGCAACGACGAGGTCGGGACGAAGCTGTTCCAGCTCGGCACCCAACCACCAGGAGCAACGCTGGATCTCGCCCGCATTCGGCCGTGAGTGCAGGCGCCGCTTGCCGCGCTGCTCGAACTTGAAGTGCTTGACCGCATTGGTCAGATAGCAGCTCGAGCGATCGACACCGGCTTCGTGCAGGCATTCGTCGAGAACCCGGCCGGCCGGCCCGACGAACGGATGTCCCGCCAAGTCCTCTCGATCACCGGGCTGTTCGCCGACCAGAACAATGCGGGCGTCGACCGGGCCCTCGCCGAAGACGAGCTGTGTCGCGTTCTTGTAGAGGTCGCACCGTTCGCAGCTTTCCGCTTGTCTTCGCAAGGCCGCGATGGAGCGCGCATCCGCATGCTCGCCGGAAAGGGCTGGACCCGTTTTTGCTGCCACTCGCGACATCTGTTGTCGAGCCTTGTTCCTCGCTTCCATGCACGCCTGCCGCCGCGGCTGCGTCGACGTTCTAACCGCAAGGTCGGAATCATGTTCCGTTAAGGCGGTGCAACGGCGGCAACGATGCCCGGTCCCGGCAGTTCACCCGCCGTGAGAGAGCAATCACCCGCTGCCATGGTCGTGAAGATCGGCGCTCCGCTGTATGCGGGAACGGGCCTTGCCTGGTCGGTGAGATTGATCCGCAGCGCGAGAACGGCGCTTCCGAACAGCCAGTCGACCGCGACGAGTCCGTCGCCGGTCGGAAGTATACGGTGGTCGGGTACGCCGGGCTGCTTGAGCAGCGGCGCGATGTGCCGCTGGCGGATGTCGGCAAGCTCGCGGATGAAGGCAAGGTGCCGTCTGCCCGCTGGACTTTCCGCGCGATCCCAACGCAATTTCGATGCGGCGAACGTCCGCGGATCGAGCGGATCAGGCAAATCCGCTATGGTCTTGCCGCGCGGCATGCCGCCGAAATTCTCGGCCTCCCCCTGGCGTCCTGAGCGAACGGCCTCGGCGATCTCGCCCTCGTAGTCCGCGAAGAAGCAAAACGGCTGGGTCTCGCCATATTCCTCGCCCATGAAGAGCAGCGGAACCTGCGGAACGAGCATCAGCGTCGCGGTCAGGACCCGCATCAGATCCTCTCCGACGAGCGAGATGAGGCGTTCGCCGAAGGCACGGTTTCCGATCTGATCATGGTTCTGCAGGAAGTTGACACGGGCCTCAGGCGGCAGCCGGTCGCCCGTCCAGTGCGACGAAATCTCCGTTCCCTTGGCGGGTAGAGCGAAGCCTTCGGCCATGGCCTCGCGAATTTTCCGCCAAGTCTCCGCGGCAAAGGGTTTGTAGTGACCTTTCGTCTCTCCCGTGGCCACCACATGCAGCGCGTTATGCAGATCGTCGTTCCACGAGGCGGTGAAAAGTTCTGCAATCCCTTCCGGTCCTCGCCCCACAAGGCTCCTGCGGCGATGAGCGTCTTCGACGACGAGATGGACATGGCGTTCAGGAAATGTCTCGCGTATCTCGCGCGCCATCTCGACGAGGATGTGTGGCTTGCGGCTATCTCGGATCTGCTCGGTCGCGTCTATGCGCAGCCCGTCGAAGCGGAAATCGCCCAGCCAACAGAGCGCATTCTCGATGAAAAAGCGTCGGACGGGTTCCTGCTCGAAGGCAATCGAGGCTCCCCACGGAGTCGCGCTGTCTTTGTTGAAGAAGTCGGCCGCATAGCGCGGCAAGGCATTTTCTTCCGGGCCGAAGTGATTGTAGACGACGTCGAGCAGAACCATGAGACCCAGTGAATGGGCCCGATCGACGAGGGCCTTGAACTCATCCGGCGTCCCATAAGCATGGTGGGGCGCAAAGTGCAGCACGCCGTCGTAGCCCCAGCCCCGCATGCCGGGCGCTTCCGCAACGGGCATGATCTCGATCGCGGTGATGCCGGCATCGGCAAGATGGGCAAGGCGTTCGCCCGCCGCGCGGAACGTACCCTCCGGTGTGAAGGTGCCGATGTGCAGTTCTGAGATGATTGCTTCTTCCCACGGCCGGCCGCGCCACGAGGTTTCCTTCCAATCATATGCCGCCTGATCGACGAGGATCGAGGGACCGGAAGGTCCATTCTGCTGGGCCGAGGATGCCGGATCGGCAACCAGCGATCCGTCCGACAGCTGAAAACAGTACAGGTCTCCCGCACGCGCTGTCAGCGAATGCTCGAACCATCCGTCGTCGAGCGCCTTCATCTCATGCGCGGTCCCGTTGAGGATGAGGCGGACGGCTCGTTCATCGGGCGCCCACAACCTGAAGTATCCGGCATCCGCCGAAATCAAACTGGCGCCCCAGGTTCTTCTGAAAAGTCCTGGCGATTGCTGTTGCTGCATCGGCATGATCCTTTGATGAATGAAAGGAAACTGGCCGGCTCCGGCGAAAGTTCCACAGCCTGTCGCAGGGCGAAAGGCGTCTGGTAGGAACAATTTCTTGTCTTCCGCGTTGCACCATCGCCTCGAGCGGGCGCGGGTGGTAACGGCGATGAACGTCACTTTTTCCGAACTTAATTTCCTGAAGCCGGAACTCGGTGCCGAGTACACAGGCGAGGGTACGCATTTCGCGGTCTTTTCGGCCCATGCCGAGATGATCGAACTTTGCCTGTTCTCGGAGGATGGCAGCAGGGAAACGGCGCGCCTGCCCTTGCCGAAGCGTGAAGGTGATGTCTGGTCGGGCTATATCGAAGGCATCGGGCCGGGGACGCTCTACGGCTACCGTGCGCACGGGCCCTACGACCCGCACAGCGGACACCGATTCAATCCGAACAAATTGCTGCTCGACCCCTATGCCAAGCAAGTCGCCGGCACATTTGTCTGGGACGACGCACTGTTCGGATATACGATCGACGGCACCGGCAACGACCTTTCCTTCGATGAGCGCGACAGCGCGCCTCTCATGGTCAAGGGCGTCATCCAGGATCCGGCTTTCGACTGGGCCGGTGAGGAGGCGATCCGCCGCCCCTGGACGGACACGATCATCTACGAGACCCATGTTCGCGGCATGACCATGACGCACCCGGCAGTGCCGGAAGACCTGCGCGGCACGTTCCTCGGCATGGCAAGCGATCCGATCATCGACCATTTGACGAAACTCGGCGTGACCGCCATCGAACTCCTGCCGGTGCAGTATTTCCTCGACGACCGCCATCTGCTCGAGCGCGGCCTCAGGAACTACTGGGGATATCAGACCCTCGGCTTCTTCGCGCCACAGACGCGTTACATGAAGAGCAACCGCATCACCGAGTTCAAGACGATGGTGAAGCGGTTTCATGCCGCCGGCATCGAAGTCCTGATGGATGTCGTCTACAACCACACGGCCGAGGGCTCGGAGCATGGTCCGACCTTGAGTTTTCGCGGCCTCGACAATCTCAGCTACTACCGGCCATCTCCGGAAAACCCGCGTCACACCTTCGACATGACCGGCACCGGCAACACGCTCAACGTCGCCCATCCGATGGTGCTGCGCATGGTGCTCGACAGTCTTCGCTACTGGGTGCAGGTGATGCATATCGACGGCTTCCGCTTCGATCTCGCGAGCGCGCTCGGCCGTGAGGACATGGAATTCGATCGGGAAGGCGGCTTCTTCGACGCGATCAGGCAGGACCCGATCCTCGCCGGCGTCAAGCTCATCGCGGAGCCTTGGGATATCGGCGACGGCGGCTACCAACTCGGCGGCTTCCCGCATCCGTTCCGCGAATGGAACGATCGGTTCCGGGACGATGTCCGGCGGTTCTGGAAGGGGGACGACGGTATCGTGCCGGTGCTTGCCGAGCGTATCGCGGGCTCGCCCGTACAATTCAATCACTCCGACCGTGGTGCGACCGCGTCGATCAACCTGATCAGCGCACACGACGGCTTCACGCTGATGGATACGGTTTCCTACAACGACAGGCACAATGAAGCCAATGGCGAGGACAATCGCGACGGACACGCCGAAAATCATTCCGACAACATGGGTGCCGAAGGTGCCACCGATGACGAGCGGATCAACAGTGCGCGCGCACGCCGGCGCAGCGCAATGTTTACCACCCTGATGGTCAGCCAGGGGGTGCCGATGATCCTTGGCGGCGACGAATTCGGAAACAGCCAAGGCGGCAACAACAACGTCTATTGCCAGGACAACGAGATCGGTTGGGTTGATTGGGCTTCCGGAGACGAAGCCTTCCTGGCCTTCTGCCGAAAGATGGTGGAGTTCCGAAAGGAGAATCCATCGCTCCGCCAGGAACGGTTTCTCAACGGCGAACCGGGCGAGGGCGGTCACCTCGAAATCGCCTGGTACAAGGCCGACGGCCGCCCGATGGACGAAGAAGCGTGGCATGATGAAACGTTGCGTATCGTCGGCGTCTACTTCAGCCGCAACGGCGTCGCGGACACGACGCCAGCCAACGGCATTTTCCTGGTCTTGAATGCCGGCGCCGATTGCGAGATCTCGCTTCCCCGCGTGAATGAAACGGAGCGATGGCAGCGCGTGCTCGATACGGCCAGTTTCGATGCGGCAAGTGACGAGCCCGGCCCTCGCGCGGCGCAAGACCATGAGGTTGTCGCAGGACAAAGCGTCACCGTCTTCCTTCCGGGGGACCATGGCTAGCAACGGTGAGCCCGCGCTCGAGGAAAACGGGCTCGTCTACGTGAGCGACACGGAGCCGGGCATCAGGCGACAGCGCAAAGGTCGGGGCTTCGTCTACCGTCTGCCGGACGGTTCGGTACTTTGCGACCCCGTGGTGAAAGCGCGCATATCGTCCCTGGGCCTGCCCCCCGCCTATGAGAACGTCTGGATCTGCCTGGATGAGAGCGGACATCTCCAGGCGACGGGCTACGACGCGCGCGGTCGAAAGCAGTATCGCTATCACGAGAAATGGCAAGCGCTCAGAAGTGGCGACAAGTTCGGACAGCTTCCGATGTTCGGAAAGGTGCTGCCGAGGATCCGCCGCACGATCCGGCGCCACATGCAGGGTGCTCCTGAAGACAGCCGCACGGTTCTCGCGGCGCTCGTGGCGCTCCTCGACGAAGCGCACCTGCGTGTCGGTAGCCCGGCCTATGTCGAGGCCAATGCGAGCTACGGCGCGACAACCTTGCTCAAGCGCCACCTCAAGCTTTCGGATGGCTGCATCCAACTGAGCTTCATTAGCAAAGGCGGCAAGCGGGTGAGGCGCAGACTGCGTCATCCAAGATTGCAGCGGTTGCTCGAAGAGATTGCGGACTTGCCGGGGCGGCAGCTTTTTGTCTGGAAGGACGACAATGACACTGTGCGGCCGATCGATTCGGGGCGTCTCAATCGCTACCTCGCAGAGATATCAGGAGCGCCGATTTCCGCAAAAACGTTCCGGACCTGGGCCGGGAGCGTTGCGGCCTTTACGGTTGCGCGCGCGGCCGTCGGGAGGGGAGAGCGGCCGACCGTGAAGAAGATGAGCGAGGCAGCCGCATCCGTTCTGCACAACACCCCGGCGATCGCGCGCACAAGCTATATCCATCCGGAGATCATTGCACTCGCTCGCGACACCTCCGTTTCGGCCAGAACGCTCGACGCGCGCGGCCGCGCGAACAAAGAATTGCGCGCCGAAGAGGCGCGCATGCTCAGTTTTCTGGTGCGCGCCGAACGAATGAGGCGTCGGAAGCTCTCCGAAGACTGAACGGCGAGTTCTGCGGCAAACTGGACCTCCGCAGAGCCATTTGGCCGTAATCAGTCTGCCGGTCGGCTAAGTTATCGTCCCTGTCGATGTCCCAGCCGACGGCTGCACCCGAATATTGTTTTGCACGTGCGTGACGCCCGAGACGTCGTCGGCGCAATCTTCAGCGCGGCGTTTGGCCCACTTCGAGTCGACGAAACCGCTGAGTTGCACCTCTCCATTCAAGACGGAGACCTCAATGTTGGAGGCATCAAGAGCGCCATCGTCGCTCAGCCGGTCGCTCACGTCCTCTTGGATACGGGTGTCAGGGCGGGTGTATCCCTTGGGGCCCTTGCCGCGATGCTGATCCATCTCGCGTCGCCGCTCCGCCTCCTCGTCGCCGAACCAGGAGGCGACTTCGTCGCTTGCTCGATCGATAAAACCGCGTTGCCGCCTGCCTTCCCACGGCGCCTCGTGGCTACGGTACGGGCGTTGACCGCGATAACCATAGCCGGAGCCGTAGTAGTCGCCGAATGCCCTTTCGCGATTCCACCGATCATAGTCTTCTTCCATACCGCGATAGCGGCCCGCGTAGCGCGTTTCGGGGTTCGGGAAATACATGGAATTTTCGTAGTCAGCGCCTCGCGGGGCCTCGCCAAAGCGTTCACGTGCACGCCGCCACTCCCGTTCGTAGTCATAGGGTGCGCCATAGCGATCCCGCTCGCTTTCGCGGAACCGGCTAAAATCTTCACGGGACCGGTCAGATTCCCTTTTTCTCGCCATTGGCTCCTCCTTGCATTCCATTCTTGTGTCAACGCCATTCCAACCGCCCAGCCGCGGATCGGTTCCGGCGGACGAAGGCCTGTCAGCCTGCGGCACGCACTGTGTCTGGAACATTCGTGGGCGAGCGGGATTTCAAATGGAACCCGGGAACGCGCAACGCACCACGCACTCGGGACCGTATTGCATTCAGGAGTGGAGAGAAAAATGCCGAACCCGCGCGAACCAGAGCCAAAACCGCCTACACCCAAGCCACCGCCACCCTGGGACCCCGAGCCGCCGATCGAAGAGCCGGATCCCGAGCGACTTCCGGATGAAGTGCCAGTCCCCAATCCGGACGAAAGTCCGGAGCCTCCCAGACACTTTTGACCGCGTTTCAGCCGGCGGAACAATTGAGCGGTCGCGCCGTTTGGATTTTGCCATCGAAGGAATTCATCGGTGAGGAAGGGACATGGACAACGACACGGAAGAGCTTATCCGGCGCAGAGCCTATGCGATCTGGGAGCAGGAAGGTCGCCCTGAAGGCCAGGATCGCAGGCACTGGGAGCAGGCATCACGAGAGATGCAGAGGGAAGAAAACCAGTCGAGGAGCGGCGAGAAGGAGGATCTCGAAACGGAAGGAACGACGCACGCAACTTCAACGCCGACGTCACCACCCTCCGAGAGCAAATCCCCAAAGGCCGGCTCGGCGGGGCAGTGAGACTTGTGAGAGCGGCTGGCGGATGCCGGTCGGTCACAGTTTCGCATCAAAAACTAAGGAGCAAGATCATGCACGTATCGGAAATCATGACCAGGGACGTTCACCTCGTCAGCCCGAACGACACCATCACTGACGTCGCAAGGCAAATGGCGGAAAACGACATCGGCTTCCTGCCGGTGGGAGACCACGACCGGCTGGTCGGCATGATAACGGACAGGGACATCGTCGTTCGCGGTGTCGCAGACGGCCTCGACCTTCAATCGAAGGTTGGTGACATCATGACGACCGATGTCAAGTACTGCTTCGAAGACGAAGAAGTGGATGAGGTCGCGCGCAATATGGGCGACGTCCAGGTTCGGCGCCTGCCCGTGGTCAACCGCGACAAGCGATTGGTCGGCATCGTATCGCTTGCCGACGCTGCCCGCGAGCAGCCCGCGACGGCCGGTACTGGCCTTAAGGGCGTCACTGTTCCCGGCGGATCCCACAACCAGGCCGGACGAAGCGGCTAAACGTACCCACTAGGCTCCGGCCGATCCTTGGGTATGGCGCAGGCGAGCGCGAGGCGGAACAAAAGTCCTGCCTCGCGCTTTTCTTGCAACAAAGGAGTCCCGGAGATGCCAGGGAAGCAATACGGCAGCGATAGCGGTGCAGTTCCGCGTCGCGCACAATCGGGCTCGCGTGAACAAGGTCATGCGGGCAGATCATTGAACACGGGAAGACCGCAAGAGGCATGGAAGGCGGCGGAAAAGGGCCTGCCCGAGGCGGAGGACAGGGCCCCGTCCGGCGGACACATTGCCGATGCCGGGGACGCCGCGGGATGGATGCCAAGCACGACCGATCAAGAGGCGACCCCGGCAGACCCGCCGAAGCCGCGCCCCCGTGATTACGGTGAGAACATACGCAGCTCGGTGAGGGATGTTTCTGGATCCGAGTCCGGTGGTGGCCACGTGATGCTTGGGGGTGACGCCGAGCAGAGCGATGATGGCACCGGGGGAAAGACGTGGAATCAGGCCCTCGGCGAAAACACGAATGCCGGAATGGCCCGCTTTTTCGGTGCGATCGCGCTCTTCATCTTGATTTCTGCGTCCCTGTTCTGGCTCATCGGTGGCTGATCGACACCATTACAGGAATGCCCTAGCCCTCTTGGTACAGGGAACCAGCATGATTTCAGCGTTTACGGCGCCTGAGGGCGCGAAGGGTGCGAGACCAAGCCACCCGATGGCGACTGGCCCATCACCCAAGGTGGAGTGAGTGAACTGATGTCGTTTCTGCGTAACAACGGATTGACGATCGCGCTGTGCGCACTGACCTCTGCGACCATCGCCGGCATGGTGGTCAGCGGCTTGTATGCTTACAACCACGATGCGGCCTTGCACGATGGCACGACACTAACCGTCGCCTCGTACATCTTGTCGGGTCATTTTCTCTCAGCTCTCTTCGAGAACTGGGAAAGCGAATTTCTGCAGATGTCCGCTTACGTTTGCCTCACGGCGTTCCTCTTTCAACGCGGCTCGGCAGAATCGAAGGACCCGGATGCCGGATCGAACGATGATGATCCGATCTGCAAAAAAAGTAATCCGGCGGCACCATGGCCGGTTCGGCGTGGTGGTGTGCTTAAGGCGCTCTATTCCTATTCGCTTGGCGTTGCCCTCGGCGGCCTCTTCGTGCTGTCCTTTGTACTGCACCTGCGCGCAAGCGCGGCCGCGGCAAATCTCAATGCTTCTGCCCATGGCGAAGCAGCTTCGGACCTCTGGAATCACCTTTTCAGTTCTGAATTCTGGTTCGAATGCTTCCAGAACTGGCAATCGGAATTTCTTTCCACTTTGGTCCTCGTGGTCCTTTCCATCTTTCTCCGCTTTCGCGGATCGCCGGAATCCAAGGGCGTCGCCGCTCCCACGTGGCAAACCGGCAAGTAGGAGGAGAGCGCCTCCCCACCGGTGGCGTCCGTTAGCCTTTCCACATAGGGAACATAATTGACTATCGCCGGTTCCGGGAGTGTCGGAATCGATGCGGCGCCATCTGTCGTCCGAAGGAGAAAAGAGATGCCTGCAAAATCGAAAGCACAGCAAAAGGCCGCAGGTGCCGCGCTTGCCGCCAAGCGAGGAGAACAGAAGAAGAGCGAACTCAAGGGTCCTTCGAGGAGCATGGAAAAATCCATGACCGAAAAGGAGCTTGAGGAAATGGCCTCGACAAAGCGCAAAGGCAAGAAGGAGCACGTGTCCAAGTCATAGGCTTTCAGTGGGCGGCTTCCTGTGGATGCCGTCCGCCTGGCCGACACGACCGTCGCGGCGCTGATGCCCGAACGTTTGGTAGTCTTCTCCGACGTCGGGCGCGTCCGCCGGCGCTCGCACTTTTCCTTGTCCCGTTCTGGCGATTTACATGAAGAACCCGGCGCAATACGTTATCGTGAGATCCTCGCCATGACGAAGGATAAACGGATGGAAGAAACCAAGGCACGCGCTGGGCCGGACGTCGACAAGGCCGTCGATGAGCGGATCGCCGCTCTCATGGACAAGATACAGAAGGAAGCCGTGCCGGAGCGGCTCCTGGAACTGGCTCGGCAACTGCAGGATGCGCTCAATGCACGCAAGCGCTGAGGGAATGCTCCTCCCCGCTGCGGCTAGTTCAAAGGATTTCCATGCATCTGGACTATTAATTCTTCGCGTGCGCGGCTGAGGCGGCTCTTGATGGTGCCGATAGCGCAATCGCAGATGTCGGCCGCTTCCTTGTAACTCATGCCGAAACCGGCGACGAGGACGAGAACCTCCCGATGCTCGGGGGTCAGTGACGCCAAAGCATCACGAAGTTCGCCATTCAGAACCGACCACTCCTGCGGAGGTGCCATGGGAATTGGCAGCTCGGCGCAATTGGTGTTTCCAGGGCTCTCGCGCGTCCGGATCTTGTACTGCGTCCGAAACGTGTTTCGCATGATGGTAAACAGCCAGGACTTCAGGCTGGTACCCGGTTCAAATTGACCGATGCTTCTTAGCGCCCGATACAGGGTTTCCTGCAGGAGGTCGTCCGCCTCGAAGGGTACCGAGGTGAAAGTCCGGGCAAACGCCCGCAGAGCAGGCATCAGGTCGACGACCTGCTCTTCTATGTGATGATGCGATTTGTGAAGCGCATGAATGCCGGTGGCAGGCATATCGAATACTGCCCTTTGCACGAACAGAAGATTGGTAATGTCGAACAATGCCTAGCTGGCCTTTTGGTTCCATCGACGATATTTGCTGAGCGAAGGGACGTCCCGTTACTAGGTCCGGGTGATCCCCCTGGAGAGGCGGCCCTTTTTCGACCGACGCTGCCGGATGGCGACTTGGCTCCCTTCGGTTTCAATGCGCGAAATGCGATTGCGCGTCGAGGCGCCGGTCACGCCGCGCGCAGCTCGCTAGCTGCCGCTAACCGGGCAAATGCCATCGCAAATCTCCAACCATCGCAATCTCTAAAATGCCTCGGTCTGATGCGATCCTTGAACATGGTTGGGGCCAGGCGCCTACTTTCTTTTCGTGAAGGTTGGCCGGAGGCAGGTGTTTGCCCGCCAAAGGAGGTACGCAATGAAAAAGCTTCCCAGAATGATCGCTTTGTCGCTGTTTGGGCTCGCGTCCGGGACGGCAATGCCGCTCATTCCCCTGAGTGGCGATAGCGGTTCGTCAAGCAATGCCTACGCAGACAACGCTGTGATTATCATACCAGGAACTGGAAGTGACGACAGCGGCCGCAGCGGCGGCAGCGGTGCGCAGGATAGCGTGGGTTCCGGCAGTGGTCCCGAGGATACCGGTAATGGCGGAACAGGCGGCGATGGTGCAGGCACCGGCGGCGGGGACAGTTCCGCCAGCAGCGGCGGTGAGGGCACCGGCACCGGTGGCGGCGCGTCGGGCGGTGGCGGCGATTGAGGGCGGCAAATCTGACCTGAACGACGTGCATAAAATCAATGAGCTAAAGCGCGTCGCATCAGTCCGGTTGAACGCGACGCGCTTTATGTAACCCCCGACTGGGGTCTGAAGAGGTTCTTCTTGTTGAAGGACCTCTTTTTTGTGCCGTTCGTCAAAACGTGATTCCGTCTGCAATCGGCCGTTGCGACGAAAGCGCACGTGCCGCTTTCGTGCGGACACCTTAGACCCGAGAGAGATCGAAGCCAGAGAGATCACAGCCTAGAGAGATCACAGCCAAGAGCCAAGCCAGGCCTGCGAGTGCCTGGGAACCAATTGCGTTACCGCTGGTTGGGTCTCTCAAGGAACTGGTTGTGGAGGTGTCTCAAGAAAGGAGCATATCAATGAAGAAATTTGCCATGACGATTGCGGCGCTGCTGACGGCTGTGGGTTCCTCGGCGATTGCCCAGGATACTGTCGTATTGCCCGGCGAAGTCAGAACCTATGTGCTCGAACAGAATACGCCATCCGTTCAATATGAGGGCGATATTGTCGTCGGCCAGCCGGTGCCTGACGTGGTGCAAGTCTACCCCATTCCGGAACAGCCTGATTTCGCCTACGCGGTCGTCAACGAAAAGCGGGTCATAGTGAACCCGAAGACGCATACGGTCGTGCAGGTTCTTGAATAGCTGCGCCACTGCATGGTTCCTTGAACCGAGATCGATTTAGGGACGAAATCATGCAGAAAATCAAAGTGCTACAGCGTCCTTTGCGCGTATGATTGGACGCCCGGCGCTGTAGTCCCGATGAATGTTCGGGGACGCAAGATGGGAAAACGCGTGGAAAGCACCGAATTTCGATTGGCTGCGCAGCGCGAAATTCTCGTGGCCGTTCTTTCCGCGCTTGCAAAAAATGACGACGCCTGGCGGGAGATCAACCGTATCCTGGAAGAAGAACTGATCGTGCAGGATCACGAGGAAGATCCGGGCATCGTTCCGTCCGAGGCCTTTGCCCGGCAGAACGCGGTGACGGCGGAAATCTCATCCATTCTTCAGGACGCAAGCGCACGTGCAGCCCGCGGCGCCAGCCCTGCCGCGCCCAAAAGCGATCGTTGAGATCGTTCAGAAATACGAAATAGCCTGCTGCACGGGGGAACCGCTCCCCTGCTGGTGCGTTAAGGAAGCATTGCGGCCTACAGCGCCGCGCGTCAACGCATGCGCAACGATCGCTGTAGAGCTTTGAGTTTCTGCCTGATTTTGTCCTTAAATCGGTTCCGATTTTAGGGGGATCATGCAGCATCCGGTGCATGTCCACACGAGCAGAAGGGAGCATATCGTGCGGCAAAGATCGAAGCAAAAGCGACCGAGATTCCTTCGGCCGCCTGAAAATCCGAGTCTCAAAAAGACGCAGCGAAACACGTGGCAGCCCCAGGTGATTGTTCCATACCGCGTCGATCTTACACTCAAGAAACCGCTAGATGAGGAAGTCAGGGTGCCTGCATCCATCAATGGCAGGAGTCTCGTCAATGGCCGCCCATGAGGACAGATCGATACGCGTCCGGGACGTGATGTCCAAACAGGTCTTTACAGTTTCACCCAGCGATACGGCGCAATCGGTTGCGCGACTGATGGAGGAGGCAGAGGTGGGCGCGTTGCCGGTCGAGGCTCCGGGCGTCGGAACGATCCTCGGGATCGTCACGGAACGCGACATCCTCGCTTCGGTGGTCGCGCAGGGACTATCGACATCGACGGCTGTGTTCGAATTCATGACGGTTTCAGCCGAGTACTGCGAGGAGGAAGACAGCATCCTGCTGGCCGCGCAAAAGATGCATGAGTTCAAGATACGCCGCCTCGTCGTCCTTGACGAAAAAAAGCATGCGGCCGGCATCATTTCCCTGGCCGACATCACGCGCGCCAGCCCGGAACTCGGGGGGCTCGTGTTGGAGGGAATGAGCCGTCAGGAGCCCCAATCCCATGCGCTTGAAGGAGCCTCGATATGCCAAGCCTGATGCAGGATCGCCTGTGGAGCGAGGTGGTCATCCTGGAGGCGCCAAGGCGGGTGCTGCGGGTGCAGAGCACGCGCGACGCCTTTCTATGTCTCAAGAACCACTGGCCGCTCGCCGATGGAAAGGCAAAAAGCGAAGCATTGGCTGCATGCGATCGCGTGATCGAGGGAAATGACGAACCCGACGCCGCGCGTTCCGCCTTCATCAAGGCGGCCGAGGAAGCGCAATTCCGCGTCAACAGCTGGACCGGTGCCTGATTGGCGCGAGCGTTCCGGCGAGGCAGGGCCTGCGGGCCGATAGCATAGGCGACCGGATCATGTCGGATCGCCGGGCCGTCGCGGCTGCTTCCAGCTTATTTCACGCTTCTCTCATCCGTTGTCAGAGGAACGGCTTGCCTCCGGTCACGGCGACCGTCGCGCCCGATACGTAGCTCGACATCGGGTCCGCCAGCATGACAAAGGTCGAAGCCAGTTCCACCGGCTGGCCCGGACGCTTCATAGGCACCTGCTTGCCGAAATCGACGACGGAATCCTCCGGGAGGGTCGAGGGGATCAATGGCGTCCAGATCGGGCCCGGAGCCACGACATTCGCCCGGATTCCGCGGTCAGCCAATAGCTGCGCAAGGCCGGCCGTGAAGTTATGGATTGCACCCTTCGTGGCGGCATAGGCGAGCAGGGTCGGGTTGGGACTGTCGGCATTGATGGAAGCGGTGTTGATGATGGCACTGCCTTCACGCATATGCGGCACCGCTGCCTTGGTCAGATAGAAGATGGCATGAATGTTGACCCGGAAGGTCAATTCCCATTCCTCGTCCGTTATGTCCTCGATCGCCCGGAAGGACGCCTGGTGAGCCGCATTGTTGACGAGAATGTCTATGCCGCCAAGCTCTTCGATGGCCGTGTCGACGATCCGCCGGCAGTGATCGGGGGACTGGATGTCTCCCGCCACGAGTACGGCCTTGCGCCCGGCTTCCTCGACGAGCGCCTTCGTCGCGCGGGCATCCTCGTGCTCGCTGAGGTAGGCGATGAGGACGTCAGCGCCCTCTCTGGCGTAGGCGATCGCCACAGCCCGGCCGATGCCGCTATCGCCCCCGGTTATGATCGCCTTCTTTCCTTCCAGCCGGCCCGAACCCTTATAGGAATTCTCACCGTGATCCGGCATTGGCTCCATTCGTTCCGTCGTTCCGGGCATGGCTTGAGGCTGCCGCGCAAAGGGAGGGCGAGGGAAGGTATCCATTTCCAAAAACTCCGTGTTGGATCAGGCAGCCGTTCGCAGAGTCCGTCGCGTATCGACTACAGTGCCGCGCGTCGTTGTGGACGTGCGAAGGTCGCTGAATCATGCAGCAGACGTAACCCGAGCCACACATGCTTTGTTCCGGAGGTATTTCGTCGAACGTGCCGATTTGAGCAGAACATGCCCGGGCGGCGTTTCCTCGTTTTCGGGATAGGCGTAACGAAACCACGCGCCATGGCGGCAACGCTCTCCGCGCCGATCCACGAGGGCACCTTCCTGCCCTGGGGATGACTCAGGGTTGTTGGAAAGGATTTCGGTCGGAACTTCTCATCCGGCATGGCGTTGACTCACCAGCAACGCTCAGGAGGAAGAGGTGAAAACGACGGAAAAGCAGCGCAAGGACGCCAAGGGCGCCCAGCGCGGCGCGGCCGGACAGAGACCGGCCGAGAAGGATAGCGACCTGCATCCGCGCTCGAAAACGCAACCTGTCGAGCCGGACGATCTGCCAAACCATCGCGCGATGCGCGAGGCCGCGCGGCAAAAGCGGGACGACTATCTCGTGGAGTCCGATCTCGAGGATGCGGATCAACGCTATCCGACGCCGGGCATGAAAGACCAGGAATGAGGAGCGGAATGATGGCACTGAAAACGCCGAGAGCCGGCTTCACCGGCAAACCAGCAGAACCCGATCTGAAAACGAAAACACAGGATGTTGCGCGCTACGTCCGCGACGAGGCGGCGGTGGTTGCCGGGACGGCCCGCGATCATCCGGCGGCGCTGAGCGGCACTGTGCTCATGGTCGCCGCCCTGGCGTTCGTCGCCGGGTATGTCATGGGCGGCACGCCGGCCACTCCCGCGCGCAGCCAGAGGTTCTGGTCGCTTTGATATAGCGCCGCGCGAGCTTTTCTCAGGCCGATCGGGAACAAATCGCCGCCCATCCAGTTTATGTGTCGGACCGCGTGGAACAAGTCCCCTCTCCGCAAGCCCCTACGGATCCGCGCGTTCCCAAACAACAGTGCAGATCGGGCTCCACCAATCGGTGGGGCCCTTTTCTTGGGCGCGATACTCGAAAGTCAGGAACGATTTTCCCCCGCTCAGGTTTTTCCATTGAACATTCTGGAGAGCAATGATGAAAAAGCCAAAATCAGGTGCACCCGGCACGACAGAACAATCGCCGCGCTGGGAAGGACCGGAGGAGACGAGGCCGCGGGGTTACCTTCCCGCCAAGGATGATCCCAAGCGGGGCAGGGATGCGGCTGGGGAAAATCTGAAAGATCCGCACCGCGGCAAGCTGTCGGACGCGGGTAAGACCAAGGGCGACTAGCTTTACCTGAGCAGGCCCTGACCACCGTCTATCCAGATGGGGCTGCCAGTGACGTGTCGCGCGTCATCCGAAACCAGGAATCGAATCACCTCCGCAACGTCTTCGCTGCGGCCGGGTTTGCCGCCGGTGATCGGGATTTGGCCGTCCGGCCATTCTACCGGTATTGCGGTTTCGTCCGCATTGCGCAGGTTGGTGTTCTCGTCGATCCGCGTCTCGATCTCTCCCGGGCACACGGCATTCACCCGAATGCGGTGCCTGGCCAATTCAAGGGCGAGTTGCTGGACCATCGCCACCTGCGCCGCCTTGGTAGCGGCGTATGCGGTTGCTCCAGGTGTGGTGAAGGTCCTGGTGCCGTTTATCGACGATACGATGACAATTGCACCGCCGCCGTTTTGCTTGAGATAGGGAACCGTCGTGTGCAGCGTCAGAAACGTCCCGCGCAGATTGACGGCAATGGTCTTGTCCCATTCAGACGGCTTCAAGTCGTCGATCGGCGCCCAGACGCCGTTGATGCCGGCATTGGCGACGACGACATCGAGATGCTCGAATTCACGGACGAGTGTCTTCACCGCGTTTCGCATCGCAAGCTCATCCGCGACATCGGCTTCGAGCACCAATGCTTGGCCCCCGGCAGCACCGATCGCCGAGGCGCAATCTTCGAGCTCCGCGCGGGTGCGACCGAGCAGGCCGACCTTCACTCGGTCGGCGACAAGAGCAAGGGCGGTGGCGCGGCCGATGCCGGATCCCGCTCCAGTGACCAGGGCGACGGACGACCGATCCGCCATGGCCTAATGCTTCTTCCTATGGTCGCTGGCGATGGTTGAACCCGTGACGGAAACGGGGTCACTGGCAGGAAAGGTATCTTCCAGGCCCTGGTCGAGCTGGCGCTCCATCTCGGCCGCGTCCTTGGCTGCCCTTGCGGTCCGTGCAGCCTTCACGTTACGCTCTACGTCGGCATCGCTGCTGTCCGGCGCATCGGCGTGTGCAAGCTCCAGCATAACCGCCTTGGCCCGTTCGACGGCGTTTAGCCGGTTAATGCTCCGCGATGCGTCGTTGCGCATCGAAACGGAAACGATCTCTCCACCTTCACCGACGAATTCGACCGTGAAACCTGATCGGCCGCCCTGTTCGGGGATGACCTGTGTTCCAACGAGATGCATGCGTGACCTCCTGGCAACTTGGGTTTGTTACGCAAACGGGCCTCAGTGGCGTTTGGTTCCAGCGACGCCACGGCTGTGCTTACGATCGCCGCCGTTGTCGTTATGCTTTTCCTGTGGGCTGGCGCTCGACTGCGCGCGACACCTTCTCGTGCAGGGCGCGATCGTCCTCGTTTTGACCGTGCTCCTTGAGGATCTCGGTAATGCGCTTCAGTTCTGCCTCTTCGAGCTCCTCGATGCCGATATATTCGTTCTCTGCCGAGCTCGTCAGGATGAGCTCGTCAAGCTTCGCCTGGACCGCTTTGGCGTCGCGGTTCTGGGAGTTTTGCAGCACGAAAACCATGAGGAATGTCACGATCGTGGTACCGGTGTTGACGACCAGCTGCCACGCTTCGGAAAAACCGAACAGCGGCCCGGTGATGCCCCAGACGACGATCGTGGCGACGGCCAATGCAAAGGTAACGGGACGCCCGGAATATTCCGCAACAGCGGTCGAGAATTTGGTGAACGCATTGATCTTTTTGGACATTCGAGATACCCCGGCGGTCATTCGATTCCGATAACACTCCAGCGCGGGAAAGAGTTCCACGAGCCCGACCCCATGTGGCGGAACGAGGCGCCGAGCCTGCGAGTCGTGTCAGGAAAGCAGCTTCCGCGCCGTTGCCTCGGATGCCCTTACCTTTTCAGGAATTGCCTGAGCGTTGCGACGTCTTCGAAGAACGCCGCCGGGTCGTCGTTTGCCACGAATTCCAGCATGGCGTATCGCCGCCCGGTCCAGCGCGACGGGGGCATGGCGGCAAGAACCGTCCGCCAGTAATCGGACGCCGATTTCAGGGGGAGGCGCTTGCGATGGGCATCCCAGGCGAAGACATGAAGATGCGAGACATGCTGGCCGATTTGAGCGATCTCGGCCAGAGCTTCTGCAAGAGGGAGCCCCGGCCGTGGCTGCCAATAGAGATAGACATTGTCGTGCGCAATCGCATCGATCAGGCGCCGCGCCGAATCCGTCTCATCCGTCAAGGATTGTGGGTGATATTCCAGCGACACGGTGACCCCATGCCGCGCGGCTTCCGCACCCATGTCGCGAATTGCAGCCGCTGCAGCGAGTCGCTCACTGGCGCTGTAGTCCTTGGAATCGCGCTGCCGCGTACCGGGCCAGATACGGATATTCGAGGCTCCAAGCGCAAGCGCACAGTCGAGGGCACGCCGGAACGCGGCAAGGTCATCGGTGGGCGGCGCGACGTAGGAACCATAAGACGTCGCCAGGCCCGCCTCTTCCGAGAGGCGCCCGACGTCCCGGGCGACCGGCCCGTTCCCCGGAGGGACATGGGCGTCGCCCGCCCATTCGATCGCCGCAAGCCCGGCTTCCGCCGCCAGCTCGACGATCCTGCTTGCGGGAAGGCTGCGGAACGTGACCGTGCAGAGCCCGGGTTCGAAGGTGCTCATGCCATGCGCTCCAGATCGGCCTTGCGAATCTCGTAACGCAGCGGCCTGCCTTCGATGAACCGTGCGATCTCATCGGCTGCCATCTCGCCGAGGCGCGTCCGTTCAAGACCGACAGCGCCGGCAATGTGCGGGGTCAGGAACACGTTCGGGAGGTCATAGAAGGGAGAGCCTCTTTCCGGCACCTCGGGATGGGTGACGTCGATGACGGCATTGATCGTGCCGGTCTTCAGCTTGTCGATCAGCGCGGCTTCGTTGACGAGCGCACCGCGCGCCGTGTTGATCAGCGTCGCGCCGTCCTTCATCAGAGACAGGCGCCGCGCGTCGATCATGTGCTCGGTCTCGGGTAGCGATGGCGCGTGCAGCGACACGATGTCCGCACGTGCCATCAGGGTATCGAGATCGACCTTTTCGGCATGGAGGGCGGACGCCGAATCCTGCCCGACGAGCGGGTCATAGAGCAGCACCTGATAGTCGAACGGACGAAGAAGCTCGATCACCCGCCTGCCGATCCGTGACGCGCCGACAATCCCGATCGTGCGGCGATAGTTTCCAATCGGCTGCCCCTGAAGGAGATAAGTGCGGGTGCGGTCACGGTCGGTGACGTAGAGGTCGCGGAACTGGAACACCTGCTTGCCGGCAAAAATAATCGCCGCAAGTGTGAACTCGGCGACCGGCACGGCATTGGCTTCGGCCGCATGGCTGACGGCCACGCCTGCGTCGAAGACGCATTCGTCAATCACGCCCTTGATTGTCCCGGCCGCGTGCACGACGAGGCGAAGGCGCGGTGCCGCTGCGAGCGCCGCTCTGTCGAACAGGGGCGCACCCCAGCCGGTGACCAGGATTTCCGTTTCAGCCAGCAGCCGCTTTGCCCGGCCATCGCCGAACTCCGTCATCGGCCGTTGATCGAGAACACGCCCGAGACTGTCGAACTTGAGCAGAAGCTCCGGTGTGAGGACGTACCGCGTCCTTTCGGGCTGCATCGCAAAGGCAATTGGTGGGCGCGTCATGGCATTCGTCCGGGCGCGTCCATCGCGCTCACGCTCTCGCCCTGCTTCGCGAGGGCACGCAGCGCGTCAATGTCCGGGGCGGCCGGCGGCCTCGTCCAATCACCCGACACGGCGGAGGTGTGGCGAACGGCCAATACGGCACAGCGCAGAATGGTCTCGCCGGCCGGTATGGTGGCGCGCAGTTGTGGCACCAGCGTCTTTGCGAAGATCAGGTTCGTATTGGGCGGAGCCTTCTGAGCGAGGCCCTCGCGCGCAACGGACGAGCCGAGATCGCGGATCCCGCTGAAATCCTCGGCACCAATCGCATGGGCCGAACCGGATGCTGCCAACAGCGTGTCGGCCTCGAAGTCGCGTCTGGCGATCGCGAAGCCGCCTTCGGCTGTCTCGAGCTCCCTCGGTGTCGTGATCCGATGCACCCGCACATGCCAGGGCGCCGACGGCAGCAGCCATGTTTCGACGACGACGTCCGGCCAGAGCGACCATTTCGCGTAGAGTACATTGCCGGCGAGGCGGGCCTCGTCATTGCTCTCGCGCACCCGGTAGTGAATGCCGTCGTCGCTGAAGGCCAGCATGGAATCGAAGGCACCGCCGGCAAAAGCCCGTTCGTCGCTCTCGACGCTGAAGCCGTAGCGTGTCGAATAGGCGAACTTCGCGTATTTCTCCGAACCGAACCGCATCTGCCGGTTTTCCTGACCGGAGGAAAGTGCGACCACGTCCCCTTTGCAAGGCATCATCACCATGCCCGGATGACGAAGCGGGACCGTCTTGTCGAGCGGCGCCGGAGGTGCTTCGGGACTTGTCCAGAACGGGTGGTCTTCGCCGACCGCGAGCGGCAGGAAGGCCTTGAACGCCCAATAGGGCGAGCCCGCCGAATTGTAGCTTTCCGACATCAGGAGGTTCGGATAGCCGTAGCCGATCGACAGCACGCCGTCGCGGTGGGTCATCGGCTTGTCAGCCCACCATCTGAGGTGGCGCAGGCAAAGGCCCTTGATCTCACCCCAGGGCAGCGCCTCGAGATCGGCAAAGGCGAGCGCCGACCAGAAGCCCGCGCAGGCGAAACGGTAGGTGAGGCTGCGGCCGAAGGGAAGCGTCGCGCCGTCCTGTGCGAACCAGTGGCGAAAGTCCTGCGCAAAGGCGAGGGCCCGCTCGCGGTAGCGCTTGGCATAGTCGTCGTCGACGAGCCGCGAATAGATCAGGCCGTAGAAGTGCATGGCAAAGGGGATGTAATGGTCGATACGCCGGACGTTGCCGTCGCGATACCAGCCATCCGCAATGTAGAAACCTTCAAGTTCGGTGAGATATTGCTCGGTCAGGCTCCGGTCGTATTCGACGCCGAGACGATCGAGGGCGACGTCGACGAAGATGCGGAAGAATTTCCAGTTGTTGTCGGCATAGTCAAACTGCCGGGCGTGGATGAGATAGGCGATGAGGTTGTCTTTCGCCCGCGAGTTCAGCGGATCCCAGATTTTTTCCGGCACCAGGGCAAGCGCGAAGCCGAGCGCGGCGAGCTCGACCATGCGCTGGTCGCGACCGTTGACGGCGCCCCAGTATTCGGGATGGTTCGGGTCGGTGCCGTTGGCGATCCCGTCCGCATAACGGTCCCAGTGCGCGAAATGGCCGCCGCCGGCGCCGAAAGGCGCGAGCCCCCAAAGGGGCCTTGCCAAACCCTCGAGATCGGCGGCGGCGCGGTCGAAGTGGGCAGCGGCCGCGTCGAGGCGAACGCGGGCGTTTCCTTCCGAAAAATATGGCAGCAGCGGATTGAAGAGGTCGGTCAGGGCGCGCTGCATGTCATTGCGCGTTGCCAGCGGATTGGAGCCAAGCGGATTGGCACTGGCAGGATCATAGGTCATGAGCGCTGTCCTTCGTCTAGCGTGCCGCCACGGACCGGGATGACGGAATGGGACACATGCCGGGCGGGGGCTTCCGGGTGACGGAAGCGGAAATGCATCATGCCGACAGCCTCGCGGCCGAGGGCTAAGCGATCGACGCGCATCGTCGCCAGACGTGGGCTTGACATCTCGGCGCACGGCAGGTCGTCGAAGCCGACGATGGCAAAATCCTTGGGCACCCTGAGGCCGAGCTCGGTCACCGCTTCAAGCACGCCGACGGCGACAAAGTCGTTCATGCAGAAGGCAGCCGAGAAACCGGGGTCCTGCTTGAGTGAGGCGAGTGTCGCCGCATGCGCCTCGACGCTCGCATTGGTCTCGAACGGTAGGCGGATAACACGCGCATCGCCTCCGACCGAAGCGACTGCCGTTTCGAAACCGCGTATGCGCTCGCGGATGGTCTGGCGATGCGATCCGGTCAGGTGGAGGATGCGGCGGTGGCCGGCATCGATGAGCCGCTGCGTTGCGGCATAGGCGCCGAAGAAGTTCGACGGCGAGACGCCGTCGAAGCGCAGGTGAGGGTCGGTACCGTTGACGAGGATCACGGGCGTGCGGCTTTCGATCAGCCATTCGCTGAGTGCTTGACCGGGATCGATGCCGACCAGGAACAGCCCGTGCGCGCCGACGGAGTTCATCAGATCCCGGACAGTCTCGGGCGTCGCCTTCGCCTCGCTGACGAGGCGGATGTCAAAGGGAATGCCCTTGAGGGCCGCCTCTGAACGCAAGCCCTCGACAATACCCTCGTAGAAAATGCTCAACACCCCGGTGACGCCATTGCTCGCGATCAGCGCCAAGGTCCCGGGGTTCGTCTTCGGGCCAGCCTTCAGGGGATAGCCGAGGTCGCTCGCAACCTTGAGAATCTGTCGGCGGACGTCTTCGCTGATGCCGGGTTCGTTCGCGAGAACGCGCGAGACGGTGGAAACCGAAACTCCGGCGCGGGCGGCGATGTCGGATTGGCGGAATCGTTTTGCGGGCGTGTCACTCATATCGCAAATATTACGCAAATTATGCAAATTTGCAAGACGGAAAACAATTTCTTGCACGATTTTGATTTTTGCATAATGCTGTTGCGGAACTTTGGTCCGCCGGACGCTGGAGGAGAGCGCGAGGCAGATAACGAGAGGAGGACTCGCATGCTGATCAATCGACGCACATTCATGCTCGGCGCAGCCGGCGCGACTGCTGGCATTGCGCTTGGCCCCGGCGGCCTCCGGCCGACCTTTGCGGCAGAAGACGTCAATCTGCGCGCCATGTGGTGGGGCTCCAATGATCGCTCGAAGCGGACATTGAGCGTTGCCAAGCTCTTCCAGGAGAAGAACCCCGGCATCACCGTTGTCGGCGAGAGCCTGAGTGGCGACGGTTACTGGACAAAGCTCGCGACACAGATGGCCGGTCGCTCCATCGCCGACATTTTCCAGCTCGAGCCCAACACGATTTCGGACTACTCGAAGCGCGGCGCCTGCCTCGCCCTCGATCCGTTCCTCGCTTCGGTGCTGGACGTGAAAGGCTTTGGCGAGGATGTGCTGAAGCTGACCACCGTGGACGGCAAGCTTTGGGGTATTGGCCTCGGCCTCAACTCCTTTGCACTGTTTTACGATGCCGACGCCTTCGCAAAGGCAGGCATTACCCCTCCCGGGCTTGACACCGCCTGGTCGGAATACGCCGACATCGCTGTCGAGATGGCGAAGGCCACCGGCAAGGGCGGCGGGCCGTATGCTGCTCGTTACACCTATGTCTTCGACGCCTGGCTCAGGCAACGCGGCAGCAGCCTTTTCAACGAAAGCGGATTGGGCTTCGGCGTCGAAGAGGCGAAGGACTGGTATGCCTACTGGGAGGATCTGCGCAAGCGGGGCGGCACTGTGGGAGCCGACATCCAGACCCTTGACCAGAATACCATCGACACCAACTGCCTGGCGCTCGGCTATTCGGCGATCGGCATGGCCTATTCGAACCAGATGATCGGCTACCAGCTCATCATGAAGAGCAAGCTTGGCATCGGCATGCTGCCGCGGGGCGAGAAGGGCGGCCCTTCCGGCCACTACTATCGTCCCGCTCTGATCTGGAGCGTCGGCGCCACCACGGAGCATGGCGAAGAAGCCGCCAGGTTCATCAGCTTCTTCGTCAACGACGTCGAAGCCGGCAAGATCCTCGGGGTCGAACGCGGCGTGCCGATGTCACCGAAAGTTCGCGAAGCGATACTGCCACAGCTTAACCCGACGGAAGCCGAAACGGTCAAATACATCAACGCGCTGAAGAACCAGGTCGGCAGCTATCCACCCCCTGCACCGCTCGGAGCGACGGAGTTCGACCATCGGGTATTTCGCCCGATTGCCGACGAGCTCGCCTTCGACCGCCTATCAATCGCGGATGCTGCGACACGTCTCGTCGAGGAGGGGAAAGCGACCGTCCGCGCCGGCTGAGCGCATGCTTATTGGATCGTTGCGCTCAGCGCCGGAGTCCACCTGCGAGTTGGTTGCCGTGGTACCCCCCTCTGCCCTGCCGGGCAGAGGGGGGTGTTTACGCAGTCCGATCTGCCTCTAATCGCCGGCACGCCTTGACCGTCGCGAGGCGACCGCCCTGGTACATGCCGCGATCCGCGGGTCCGGGCTCGTGTCGCTCGATTGCCTCGCGGAAACGCTCGCTGCTGTCCACCGGTTGCCAGCCGAGGAAATCGGCGTGCGTGTTCGACCACCAGGCATCCCGGTTCGCCGAGGCGCCGTAGAGCACCAGGTAGCCGATGGTCTGGAGCCTCGAGCAGCCTGCGCACCAGCGACAGGAAATCGCGCGGGCTGAGCCAGGTGGAAAGCATGCGCCGGTTCTTCGGCTCCGGGAAGCAACTGCCTATTCTGAGACAAGCCGTCTCCAGGCCGAATTTGTCGAAGTAAAGCCGGGCAAGATCCTCGCCGAAGCACTTGCTGACGCCGTACAGGCTGTCCGGCCGACGGGGAGCCATGTGGTCAAGCGTCTCGCCGATGCGGTGGAATCCGGTCACATGATTGGTGCTTGCGAAGATGATGCGGCTGACGCCCGCCTTTCGTGCCCCCTCGTACAGATTGTAGGTGCCGAGGATGTTGGCCTGAGGCAGCCCGTCGAAATCGGCTTCGACGGGGATCGCGCCAAGGTGCAGGATCGCATCGCAGCCACGCGCAAGTTCCTCGACGGCCTGCCGGTCAGCGAGGTCGCACCGGACCACTTCCTCGCCATCCTCGGCCGGGCCAAGATCGGCGATATCCGATAGCCGCAGAACCTTCGCACTGCCTTTCAAGCCGTGCCGGACATGGCGGCCGAGCGCACCGCCCGCTCCCGTCACCAACAGTCGCGTCGTCATCCGGTTCACCTGTCCTCAATGGATTTCCGGTTCGGGCAGCTTATGGGGCGATTGCAGGAAGGTGAAGTCGCAGCCTTCGGGGGCCTGCTGGATATGCTCGGCATGCATCTTCAGAAAGCCTCTCGAATAATCGCGCTCCGGCGGTCGCCATTCGGAAAGCCGGTGCTCGATTTCCGCCGAGCCGACCTCCAGCGTGAGCGTCCGACAGGCGACGTCGAGGGCGATGATGTCGCCATCGCGGACGGCTGCCAGCGGCCCGCCGACGTAAGCTTCAGGCGCGACGTGCAGGATGCAGGCGCCGTAGCTGGTACCGCTCATGCGAGCGTCCGAGATGCGCACCATATCGCGCACGCCCTGTTTCAGAAGCTTCTTCGGGATGGGCAGCATTCCCCATTCCGGCATGCCCGGCCCGCCGACGGGACCGGCATTGCGCAGGATCAGGACCGTGTCGGCGGTGACGTCGAGATCCTCGTCGTTCACCGCCTCCATCATTGTCTCGTAATCGTCGAAGACGAGCGCCGGCCCGCGATGCTTGAGAAGGGCGGGGTCAGCCGCCGCAGGCTTCATGACGCAACCCTGCGGCGCGAGATTTCCTTTCAGGATCGCCGTGCCGCCGCGCGCGGCAACAGGATTGTCGAGCGGCCGGATCACGTCCGGCAAATGAACCTCGACCTCGCGGATGGCTTCACCGATGCTGCCGACGACATTGCGCTCTTCGAGATGCAGCAAGGGCTTGAGCTGCTTCCACAGCGCCGGCAGCCCGCCGGCATAATAGAAGTCCTCCATCAGGAATTCGCCGGTCGGACGGATATTGCAGAGGACCGGGACCTTTTCCGACATGCGATCGAAATCATCCAAGTTCAGCTTGACGCCGCATCGCCGCGCCATGGCAATCAGATGAATCATCGCATTGGTCGAGCCGGCCATCGCCATATGCACAGTCAATGCGTTTTCAAACGCCTTGACCGTCAGGATGTCCGAAGGTTTCAGATCCTCGAAGGTCATCTCGACGATGCGCGCGCCGGAAAGCGCCGCAATCCGCGAATGGCCGGCATCGGCGGCCGGGATGCCCGAGGCGCCGGGCAGTGAGAGACCAAGCGTGTCGGCAAGCGCCGTCATCGTCGAAGCGGTGCCCATGGTCATGCAGGTGCCGAAGGAACGGGCGATGCCTCGCTCCATCACGCCCCATTCGTGCTCGGTGATGCGCCCCGCCTCCTTTTCCGCCCAGTATTTCCAGACATCGGAGCCCGAACCGAGAGCCTGGCCGCGATAGTTGCCGCGCAGCATCGGCCCAGCCGGCACGAAGATCGTTGGAAGGTCGACCTGGATCGCGCCCATGATCGTCGCCGGCGTGGTCTTGTCGCAGCCGGCAAGCAGCACGACGCCGTCGACCGGATGCGACCGGATGAGTTCCTCCACCTCCATCGCAAGGAAGTTGCGGTAGAGCATGGTCGTCGGCTTCACGTAGGTTTCCGCGAGCGACATCGCCGGCAGCTCGATCGGGAAGCCGCCCGCCTGCCACACGCCGCGTTTCACCTCCTCGGCCCGGGTGCGCAGATGCGCGTGGCACGGATTGATGTCGCTCCAGGTGTTGATGATCGCGATCACCGGCTTGCCGGCGATTTCCGC
Source organism: Sinorhizobium terangae (assembly GCF_029714365.1). NCBI lineage: Bacteria > Pseudomonadati > Pseudomonadota > Alphaproteobacteria > Hyphomicrobiales > Rhizobiaceae > Sinorhizobium > Sinorhizobium terangae. The sequence goes on along the minus strand of NZ_CP121660.1, from coordinate 1,811,974 downwards.
ATTGTCATAACCCATCTGGTAAAGCCGGGACCTGTGGCCGAAGGAGCGCAGGTCCCTGACGCCGAACCAGCGAAAGCTTCGAAATTCTTCCGGTTTCTTGCGTCCGGTCATCGGTCACCTCCTTTGCATTCCCGGGCAGGTCGGCTAGATTGCACCTGTTCAGAAAAATGACAGGTGAAGGCGGACCCTTGGACGACGTGATGTTGAAACTGAAACCGGCGCGGCGGGAGCGGCTCGCCGATGTTCTCTACGGCCAGATCCTCGAGCAGATCGCGAGCGGCCAGATGGCCGAGGGGGCGAAATTGCCGTCGGAAGCCCGGATCTGCCGCGACTTCCAGGTTTCCAGGCCGGTCGTTCGCGAGGCGCTGATGCGGCTGCAGGCGGATGGCCTGGTGGTTTCGCGGCAGGGCATCGGCACCTTCGTCAAGTCGCGCCCTTCCAACAAGCTGACCGATTTTGCAGCCTCGGCTGAGATCGCCAGCTATCTCAGGGCCTTCGAGCCGCGGCTGGCACTCGAAACCGAGTGTGCGGGACTGGCCGCGATGCGCCGGACCAGGGCCCAACTCAACCAGATCGGTGAGGCGCTCGCGGCGCTCGAGGGCGCCTTTGCCCGCGGCGAGACGGGCTGGGAGGAGGATTTCGCCTTCCATCTTGCCGTTGCCGCGGCAGCGGGCAATGAGCTTTTCCCGCGCCTCCTGGAAGAGCTTGGCGATATTCTGCGCGGCTCGATGCGCATGGCGCTCAGCCTGACACGGCAAGGCTCGGAGGACCGGCGGCGCCGCGTTCTCGAGGAGCACCGCAAGATATTCACGGCGATTTCCGGCCAGAACCGCGAGCTCGCGCGGCTCTACATGCGCTACCACCTGACGGAATCCAGGGCGCGCATCACCGGATCCCACGGGGATCTCTAGGGCGATACGCCGTCTGATCAAGTCGTTACTGCGGTCGGCGGGGGGTATCGACACCAATGTCTTCGCTTTTCGCCACTGCAGGCTGTTCGGATCCCGCTCCAGGGACAGTTGCCGAAGAGCGCGGCGCCTTACTCGCGCCATCTCCGGTACCATGTCAGGCGCTCGCCGAAAGTGGCCGGGCCCCGCGGGCCGCGGCTTCGCTCTTCGCCTTGAGCGCGCGCGCTGCCGCGGCGATGGCATCGAGCCGTTCGGCGCCGTCGAGATTCGACAGGAATTCCCCGATCGGACCGGTATCGCAGATACCGGCGAGTCTCACCGCTTCGTGCAGGACGCGGATCGGCGAATGGGCGTCGCGCAGATCCTCAAGCGGAAGGAAGCTTTCGCGAAGCGTCCTTGCGGCAGCGAACTCACCGGATTGGCACGCCTTCAGGATCGCGGTCGAGAGGTGCGGAGCGATGCATACCGACCCGGAGGTGAAGGCGGTGAGCCCCATTTCGACGTGATCGATCGCCGGACGCTCGCCGATACCGCTGACGATCCGCTCGCCCGAGCCGACGGCATCGAGGATGGCGGAAAGATAGGCATCGTTTTTGGGTTCGGGCCGCACGACGGCGTACTTCAAGGCAGCGATCGCGCCATCGCGGAAGAGACGCGCGACATCGCCGGCATTAAGGAAACCGTCATTCTTGACATAGGCGATCAACGGCCGGCCGGCGGCATCCGCCAGCTTGGCGAATCCCGAGACCAGGCCCGCCGAAGTCGTCGGGAAGGTGAGGGGGAGCACCATGGCGGTCGGAAAATTTCGCCCCCGCAGGATCGTCGCCTGGTCCATCGCCTTGCCGAAGTCGGCGCCAATCGAGGGGATCATCCAGCCGTCCGGCGGGGCAATGTCCTCGAGCATATCGAGAAGGCTGCCGAATCCCGTCACGCCGAAATTGTAGAGATTGGCGTTGCCGCCATAGAGATAGGTGGTTACCCCGCCCGAGAGCAGCCAATCGACTTGTCTGCGATTTTCCGTCGTGCTCGGCTCGCCATTCGCCTGACGGGCCAGCGGCGGCACGGAAAGGACCGAAGACCTGAGGGCGCCGACATCAACGGGGGTTGTTTTCATGGAAATCTCCTTGCCAGGTTTCCTGTATTTTTAATTTACAAGTTGAGCAAGGGCAATAGCAATGTTAGAGAAAACATCAGCTGATAATGCTCGAAAAACTGTGGCCTGCGAGAGACGCCCGTTCCCTCGGCCAATCCGACAACCTGTCAGACGATGGTTCCAGACATGTCTTTCGACTTGACATTTGACTGCGTGCTGGATTTGCGCTGCACGGTGGCTGAGAGCCCGGTCTACGACGACCGTCGAAACTGCCTGTTTTTCGTCGATATCGGCAAGGGCGCCCTCCATCGTGCAGATCTTACCGGGGCGGGCCACATCGCATGGACCTTCGACCACGGGGCCTGCTGCGTCGGGCTTGCCCACTCCGGAAGGCTCGTGTTCGCGCAACGGGATCGCGTGGTTCTGTTCGACCCCGAAAGCGGCGCTATCGTCAGGCAGATCGCCTCGATCCAAGCGGAAAGGCCGGACACACGCCTGAACGACGGCAAGGTTGGGCCCGACGGAGCGTTCTGGGTGGGGACGATGCATGAGGCGGCCAAACGGCAGCCGGTCGCTTCGCTATACCGCGTTATACCGGACGGCACGGTGGAGCGTAGGGTCGGCGAGATCATCTGTTCCAATGGTCTCGCCTGGAGCGCGGACGGCTCGGTTCTCTTTCATTCGGATTCGCGCGGGCCCTGGATCGACCGTTGGCAATTCGACCCCGCGACGGGTGCGATTTCCGAACGGCGCAGGCTCGCCGTTCTCGACGAGGCAAGCGGCCGTCCCGATGGAGCGGCAACCGACGTCGCGGGCAATTACTGGAGCGCCGGCGTTTCGGCCGGCGTCCTCAACTGCTTCTCAAGCGAAGGCGAGTTGATCAGGACGCATCGCTTCCCGGTGCCGGCACCTACGATGCCCTGCTTCGCCGGACCGGATCGCAAGACGCTGCTCGTCACGTCCCTGCGTCACGCCGATTCGTCTGAGGACAGTCGGGCCGGCGGCATTTTCGCTGCCCGAAGCCCGGTCGCGGGCGTCGCCGTGCACCGCTTCGATGACCGCCGGCTTTGAGGTCTCTTTGGCCGCAAGTTCAGGGAACGATGCCGCGGCAGGCCCAGGCAACGTTCGCAAACGACCTCGGACCATCCGGCCGGCCGGCCTCGTAGGCGTCGCGCAGGGCGGCATCGGTGCGTGCCCGTTCTGTGGGCCCGAGCGCCGCTACATATTTACCGAGCGGTCCTTCGCCTGCGGCAATCGGCGCCCAGTAGTCGTCGAAGTTCTGGTAGTCCATGCGGATCATGAGCTGGGTTTCCGAAACGTCGACGAGACCCTGCTCCACAAAAGTCCTTTTCATTTCGCCCGGCTGCATCATCGGCTGAAAGCAATAGCGCGCGCGGAGCTGGCGACCGCCTTCGCCGAGTGCCGCCACCGTGTCGACCATCATCCGCATGCCGGGCATGCCGCCGAGATGGTCCCACACAGCCGCCGCGACGACGCCGCCCGGCCGCACGACGCGGCGCATCTCGGCGACCGCCTTGTCGGCGTCGGGCACGAAATGGAGCACGAGCAGCGCCAGGGCGCGGTCGAAGGTCCCATCTGCGAAGGGCAGGGCGCAGGCATCCGCCTGCTGGATCTTTATACGCGGATCGGTGTTGCGCCGGCTCGCCTCCGCGACGAAGACCGGCGAATAGTCGATCGCTGCGATCTGTGCGAGATCCGCGGTCCTTGCGAGCGCAAAAGTGAGGCTGCCGGTGCCGCAGCCGACGTCGACAATCTTTTCGCCGTCGGCAAGCCCGGAGAACTCGATAAATAGCGGCGCAAGTCGCTGACTCCAGCGTCCCATAAGCTGTTCGTAGCCGGCCGCGTCATGGACATTGAAGCTGGAGGTCATCGAAGTCTCCATAGGTTGCGCGCATGGTAGACCTCGACCTGCCGTTTGCCAAGCGCGAGCAGACAGCGTCAATGCAGCAGTTCGCGTCCGATTCGCGACTTGCCTAGTGCAAGTGTTTCAGCTTGTCGGGGTTCCGCACGACATAGATCGCGGTAACCTTTCCGTCTTCGATATCGAGTGCAGTCGTCTGAAGTTCGCCATCGCCTTCCAGCGTGACGAAACCGGGCAGTCCGTTGATGAAGCCGGCATGCACGAGTTTCGAGCCGTGCTTCTGAAACAGGACCGCCAAACTCTGGTGAACCTTCATCACGGCATCGAATCCGAAGATCGGCTTCATCGCTGCCGGACGCTTGCCGCCGCCGTCGGCATGGACGCTGACGTCGGCCGCCAACATCGCACCGAGCGCCTTCATGTCGCCGCTGCGCGAGGCCGTGAAGAAGGCTTCAGCGATCTCGAGGCTTTTCTGTTTCTCGATCTGGAAGCGAGGCCGCGCCTCGCGGACATGGGTGCGCGCGCGGCTGGCGAGCTGGCGACAGGCAGCCGGGTCGCGCTGGATGGTCGCCGCGACTTCCTCGAATCCCAGCCCAAAAACGTCGTGCAGCAGGAAGGCCGCCCGTTCGAGTGGAGATAGGCGTTCCAGGGCAAGCATCAGGGGCAGAGTGACGTCTTCCTCCTGCTCCTCTTCCACGACCGGGTCGGGAAGCCAGGGACCGATATAGGTCTCGCGCTGGCGTCTTGCCGACTTGAGCTGATCAAGGCAGAGCCGCGTCACCGTACGGCGCAAGAACGCCTCGGGCTCGCGCACCGCCGAGCGATCGGCCCCCATCCAGCGGATGAAGGCCTCCTGCACCATATCTTCCGCGTCGGCGACGGAGCCGAGCATGCGATAGGCGACGCGCATGAGCCTCGGACGCAGCGGATCGAATTCCGCCGCTGCGTCCTCGTGACGGGTGTCCGTCATCAGGCGGCCGCCTCGGCGGCGGCCCTGGCCGCGGCCGGATCGGCCCAAAGGCTGAAGCCAACCGCAAGGCGGTTCCACCCGTTGATGACATTGATCATGAGCGTGAGCTTCACCTGCTCCTCCTCGGTAAACTGAGCCTTCAGGGCGTCATAGGCGCTTTCGTGCGTATGACCCTCTGACAACCGCGTCAGTGCCTCGGTCCAGCCTAGCGCGGCGCGCTCGCGATCGGAATAGCAGGGGGCTTCACGCCAGGCCGACAGCAGGTAGATACGCTGCTCCGTCTCGCCTTTTGCCCGCGCTTCCACCGTATGCATGTTGATGCAGTTGGCGCAGCCGTTGATCTGCGAGGCGCGGATCTTCACCAGTTCGATGAGGCTCGGCTCCAGGCTCGCGGTGACGGCAACCGTCGTGCCCATCCAGTTCTTCATCAGCGACGGCGCAGCGGCGAACGGGTCGAGTTTGGGAGTCATGGTTCAGTTTCCTTCTGTTGGTTCCGACACCATGACGAGACAGGATCTGCGAGTGTGACATGAGGACAGAAATTTCTTATCGGTGCGTGCTTTTCCGCAGGCAGGCGGACTTCGGCCGACGCGCTTGAGTACCCCTGTGGAATCACTGCCGGAGTAGTTACTGACCCCGTTTTCGCTGTTAAGGGACGACTTCGGAAGCTGCCGACATCAACTCTTCGGGATTGAGCGCCCGGCACATATTCTGGCCTTCGTCTTCAACTTCCGTAAAGCTCCAGCGCACGACACCTTCTCGATCGAGCAGGAAATGACCGACGAGCTGCATGTGCCCGGGAATCCTCACCTTCTGATCGGCGTCTGTAATTTCGTACCCATCCCTCGTGTTAAGAAGGTCGCCTGCTGCGTCCGGATTCATCGGTTCAGGCAACTCCCCGGGCCGATCGACCCGCATTGTCGTGACCACATCCATTCCGACCTTGTATGGCCAGTCGGTCTCATTTTCCGTGAACTCGAGGAGAGGTAAGCCGAAGGCGCGGTGTGAAGCTCGCTCCGGATCGGATGCAGCAAGAAGGCCGGGTATCGGATGATAACGGAAATAGAGTCGCGCGCGTTCGACCGGGGTGTTTACCACCGCTAGAGAGTTCACGCCTTTCTCACGCAGTGCCGGGTTGAGCTGTGCCATCGCGGCGACATGGCGCCGGCAGAATGGACAGAGCAGGCCTCGAAACAAACCGATCAACAACGGGCTGCGGCCGCGAAAATCATCAAGTGCAATCGTTCCGTCGCGCGAGATCGCATCCAGCACGATGTTTGGCGCCCGGTCGCCCGGTTGCAACGGATGGTCGGTATAGGGCGCAGACATGGGCAACCTCCTTCCCCGGGGCAGTCGAGAAAAGGTAGCACTGCAAGTGCTTCGAGGTCGAGCTGGCGTCCCAGGGCGAAATGGCGTTCGGCCTTACAGCCAGGGTATACCCCCATAGCATGGCCCCACATTGGCCCATGAGCAAGCGGTAAACGGCGGAGCGACCCCATCGGTTACGTTCCATCCGCGCAGGCGGTGCCGCGCTTAGATCGCCTTGCCGTCGGCGCCGAAGACGTGGCAGCGCGAAGGATCGAAGTGAACGGCGAGATTGGTGCCGCGCTCCACCTTCTGCTGGCCCTCGAGCGCGACCGTGACGTGCTGACTGTCAGGGGTGATGCCGTAGAGCATGGTTTCGCCGCCGAGGTTTTCAACCAGCTCGACATTGATCGGGGCGAGCGCGATGCCATCTTCGTGTGCGGAAAGATGTTCCGGCCGGATGCCGAAGGTCACGTCCTGTCCCGGCGCTGCGCCATCCAAGACACGCGGCAGGCGGATCGTGCCGCCGCAAACCTGGATCGCGGTTTCCGCTTCGCCGACGGCAGCGATGCGCGCCTTGAGGAAGTTCATTTTCGGGCTGCCGATGAACCCGGCGACGAAGCGGTTGACGGGGTTGTTGTAGAGATCGAGCGGTGCTCCCACCTGCTCGATCCGTCCGGAGTTCAGGACGACGATCTTGTCGGCCATGGTCATGGCCTCCACCTGATCGTGGGTCACGTAGATCATCGTGTTGCCGAGATCACGATGAAGCCGCGAGATTTCGACGCGCATCTGCACGCGGAGTTCCGCATCGAGGTTGGAAAGCGGTTCGTCGAAGAGGAAGATGCGCGGTTCGCGCACGATCGCCCGGCCGATCGCGACGCGCTGGCGTTGGCCGCCGGAGAGCGCCTTCGGCTTGCGGTCGAGCAGCTTCTCGATCTGCAGGATCTCGGCGGCGCGACGCACTTTCGGCTCGATCTCCGTTTTTCTGTAGCCTGCCGTCTCAAGGCCGAAGGCGAGATTCTTGTAGACCGACATATGCGGATAGAGCGCATAGGACTGAAACACCATGGCGATACCGCGCTTGGCCGGCGCCACCTCGTTCATCCGGTCGTTGTCGAGCATCAGCGTGCCGCCGGTAATCTCTTCCAGACCGGCGATCATGCGCAGCAGGGTCGACTTGCCGCAACCGGAGGGGCCGACGAAGACGGCGAACTCGCCGGGATCGATGGTCAGGTCGATGCCGTGGATCACATCGAGCGCGCCATAACGCTTCTCGACCTTCTGAAGAACGACGCTGGTTGCCATTTCGAATTCCTCCCTGCGGCCTCTGCCGTTACCGCGTATTCGCGCGCCAATTGGCATATTTCGGACTCTCCGGTCCGATCGGAAGCGTTATCTCGCGACCTGTGTCGGCGGACTGATAGATCGCCGTCACCAGTTCCAATGCCTGCCGTGCATCCCTGGTGGTGACGGGGAGCGGTCCGTCGCCGCTGAGAAAGGCGTGGAAATGGGCCATTTGCGTGGTGAAACGCGGCGAGACGGGACGCCAGTCGCCGATCACTTCGTCGATCTCAGCCTGCACGATCTCGTTGGCAGCAATGATCTTCCAGGGATCCTTTCCGGGAGCATAGGGCTCGTGGCTGCTTTCGAGGGTGACATTCTCGAAGTGCAGGCGAAGACGGCTGATCTGCTCTAGCGAGCCGAGCGTGCAGGAGAGCGAAACGAAGGCGCCGTTCTCCATCAGCAGGCTTGCCGAGGCGCAGTCCTCGACCTCGATATCGTTGACACGCGTTGCGACGCGCCCGAACACTCGTGCGACGGGGCCGAGGAGGTGAAGCATCATGTCGTGCAGGTGCAGGGCGTGGGTCACAAGCACGCCGCCAAGCTCCGTCTCCCATTTCCCGCGCCAGGGAACGGAGTAATATTCCGGCGTGCGCAGCCAGAATGTTTCGACCGAGCCCACATAGGGTTTGCCGGCAATGCCGGCCTCGATGATGCGCTTCGCCTTCTCGATGCCGTCGCCGTAGCGATACTGGAAGATCGGCATCAGCACGCCCTTGGCCTCTTTCTCCGCCTCCATGATCCGGTCGACGCCCTTGAGCGAACCGGTGAGCGGCTTCTCGCAGATCACGTGTTTGCCGGACGCCAGTGCGTCGAGGACCTGTTCGAGGTGAATCCCGGGCGGGGTGCAGATATCGATGATATCGATGCTGTCGTCGGCAAGCAGTTCCTTGAACGAGGTCGTGCGCTTCTCGATGCCGAACTCGTTGCCGACTTCGTTCAGCCGTTCCACGTTGAGGTCGCAGAGCGCGGTCACCCGGAACTTGTCCGGATGCGGCAGATAGCCTTCGATGATGTGCGACCGCCCGATCCCGCAGCCGATGATGGCAACTGTCTTTACGCTCATATCAGTTCTTTTCCTGGTTACGTTCGGCGATCGCTTGCGCTGAAAGGGCAAGCTCCATGGCATTGAAGCAGCGTTGCTGCGGCATGGCGGTTTCGGTTCTGTCGCGGATGTCGGCGAGGAGCTGACGGCCGAAAGGAAGGTCGACGTCCGAGCAGTCGATGTGCTCGACGCCGCTGCGATCGGCAAGAAACAGGTGGTTGCCTCCTGCGCGCCCGGCGAGATCGACCGTCTTGCGCACCTCGATCGTGCCGGTCGTGCCCACGATGAAAAGTCGGCCGTCGCCCCAGGTCGGCATGCCGTCCGGGGTGAGCCAGTTGACATGGATCATTCCGGTGGCCCGGTCCGTCGAAAGATGGATGTTGCCCGTGTCCTGCAGTTCCGGGCTCTCGGGAACGCTCCGGTTGTCGACGCTCGCCGAGAGAATGGTGGCATGGGCGGCGCCGGCGAAGAAGAGGAACTGCTCGCACTGGTGCGAAGCGATGTCGGTCAAGATGCCGCCGTAATCCGAGCGGCGGAAGAACCAGCCGGGGCGGCTTTCCTTGCGCAGCCGATGCGGCCCGAGGCCGACCATGTGCACGACCTCGCCGATGGCACCGGCGGCGACCAGTTCGCCGGCTTTAACCGTCGCCGGGCTCTCGAAATGCTCGGAAAAGAGGATCGAGAAGATGCGCCCCGTTTCGGCCTGGACCCGGCGCACCCTGGCGAGCTGGTCGAGACTCGTCATCCCCGGCTTGTCAACGAGCACGTCCTTGCCGTGGCGCATGGCGCGGATCGCCACCTCCGCCCGCTCGGCAGAGACCGAAGCCGAGGTGACAAGGCCGATGCTCTCGTCCTCGAGGATCCGGTCGAGTGTCGCGATACGCGGCACATCCTTGTACGTGGCCAAGAACTCCGCGGCCAATGCGTCGTCCGGTTCGTGGAAGCCGACGAGGCGGGCGCCGGCTCTCAAAAGGCAATTGACCTGGCCGTAGATGTGGTTGTGGTTGAGCCCGACCGCGGCAAAACGCAATTCGTCCATTGGTAAACTCCAGCTTTCTTGATCAGCGCTTCATGCCAGTGGTGGCGATGCCTTCGATCAGAAGGCGCTGGAAGAACAGGAAGAAGAAGAACACCGGCACGAGCGACAGCGTCGACATGGCGAAGAGTCCGCCCCAGTCGGAGGTGCTGCTTGAGTCGACGAAGGTCCTGAGGCCCAGCTGGATAGTGTAGGTGTTCATGTCGTTGAGGTAGATCAGCGGTCCGAAGAAATCGTCCCAGGTCCAGATGAAGGAGAAGATCGCGGCGGTTGCCAGCACCGGCAGGGAGAGCGGCAGCATGATCTTCCAGTAGATGCGCCAGGGGCCGCAGCCGTCCATCATTGCCGCCTCGTCGAGTTCGCGCGGGATGCCGCGGAAGAACTGGACCATCAGGAAGATGAAGAAGGCGTCGCTCGCCAGGAATTTCGGCACCACGAGCGGCAGGAAGGTATTCACCCAGCCGAGATTGAGGAAGAGCACATATTGGGGGATGAGCGTCACGTGATAGGGGATCATCAGCGTCCCCAGCATGATCGCGAACCAGAAATTGCGCCCGGCGAAGCGAAGCCGCGCGAAGGCGTAGGCCGCGAGCGAACAGGCGACGACATTGCCGATCACCGTCAGCACGGACACGACGAGTGAGTTCCAGAAGAAGCGGCCGAAGCTGACGTCGAGGCCGAACCAGCCGCGCAAATAGGAAGCGAAATCGATCGACGACGGCCAGAGCGAGGTCGAGGCGAAGATCTCGTCCTCCGGCCTTACCGATGCGGAAATCATCCACAAGAGCGGATAGAGCATCGCGATCGACGCGGCGACCAGGCCGCCGTGGACGAGAACCGATCCCAAGGGGCCGCGGCGGCCGAGCGGTACCGATGGTGGGGCGGTTACGGAGCTCATGGTCGCATCAGTCATCGTAGTGCACCCAGTAGCGAGAGGTGAGGAACGAAAAGGCAGTGAAGAGCGCGATGATCAGCACCAGGATCCAGGCGAGCGCCGAGGCATAGCCCATGCGGAAATTGCCGAAGGCTTCCTGATAGAGATAGAGCGTATAGAAGAGCGTCGAGTTGATCGGTCCGCCGGTGCCGCCGGAAATGATGAAGGCCGGGGTGAAGGCCTTGAAGGCATCGATCGTCTGCACCACCGCATTAAAGAAGATGACCGGGGTCAAAAGCGGCAGCGTGATCTTGTAGAACTGCCGGAACTTCGATGCGCCGTCGAGGCTCGCAGCCTCATACATGTCGGTCGGAATCTGGCGAAGGCCGGCAAGGAAGATGATCATCGGCGAGCCGAACTGCCAGACGCTCAGCACGACGAGGGTCCAGATCGAATAATTCGGATGCGAGATCCAGCTCGGGCCCTCAATGCCGAACTGGCCAAGCAGGCTGTTGATGAGGCCGTCGCCGGCAAAGAGCTGGCGCCAGAGCACGGCGATCGCGACGCTGCCTCCGAGCAGCGACGGCAAATAGAAGATCGCGCGATAGACGGTCAGTCCCCGGACGCCGCGATTGAGAAGGATGGCGACGAGCAGCGCGAAGGCGAGCTTGAAGGGAACCGAAAGCACGACATAGAGGAAAGTCACATGGATCGCGGCAGCGAATTTCGGATCGGCGGTCGCGATGCGCACGTAGTTGGCGGTCCCGACCCATTCCGGCGCGCGGATAAGGTCGAAACTGGTGAAGGAGAGATAGAGCGAGGCGACCGCAGGCCCGAGCGTCAGGCCGAAGAAGCCGATGAGCCACGGCAACAGGAACATGTAGCCGGCTCCGTGCTTCGCCCAGATGGAGGCCCATCGGCCCTGTGCGGCGGGGCGCCCGTTGGCGCCCGCACCGACGACGACAGCGCTATCCTGCACGGCCGCCATCCCCTTAGCCTCGCGACAGGATCTGTGTGACCTCGTCTACCAGCGTCTCGCCGCCCTGTTTGGCGTCGAGCTGGCCGAAGGCTACCTGCTCGGCGACCCTGCGCAGGGCCAGCTCCGCCTCGCCGGCGCCGGACGGCGGCGGTGGCGGCAGATCGCCGGCGAGCGCGCCGAGCCCGGAGACATATTCGAGCGCTGCCCGCCCGAGGTCATCGAGCGATGGTGCGAGCGCGTCGCGCACGGACGCCGATTCCGGCACACCCCGTTCGACGCCGAGGACCTTGGCCGCGTCCGGATCCTTGACGAAGAAGTTGACATATTTCGCGCCGAGTTCCGGATCGCTGCTCTTGGCCGACACCGAGAAGAACATCGATGGCTTGCGGTAATGGCCGCCCTTGGCATCCTTGCCGATCAGCGCATGGCTCCTCAGCACGATCTTGTCTTTGTTGATCGCCTGATAGCCGACGAGCTGGTTGGAATGGGCATAGGACGTCGCCGCCTTTCCGAGCGACAAAGGACTCGTCTCGATATTGAACTGGTCGAGCGCCTGTATATCCGCCGGCACGCAGGCCTTGTCGTCGCGCATCTTCTGCCACATGGCAAACCATTCGGCCCCGTCATTCGCGTCATAGGCGATCTTGCCGTCCGCGGTGAAGAGGGCCTTGCCGCGCTGGCGCAGCCAGTTTTCGAGGAGCGGCTCCACGCCGCTGCCGTCCGAAAGGCCGTAATAGCCCTTGCGCTTGCCGGCCTTGGTGATCTCGATACCCATGCGAGCGAGCTCGTCCCAGGTGGTGGCTGGCGTCGGCAGGTCGACGCCGGCTTCCTCGAAGGCGACCGTGTTGACCATCATCGCCGTCGAATTGGCGCCGAGACTGATGCCGTAGAGCTTGCCGTCGACGCTGCCGCCCTTGATCTGCACCTGGTCGAAATCCTCGACCTTGAGCACCGAGCCGAGATAGCTGTCGAGCGGCGCAAGCGCGCCGCGTCGGGCATATTCGACGATGTAGCGGTAATCCATCTGGATGACGTCGGGCGCGTTGCCCCCTGCGACCTGGGTCGCAAGGCGCGGCCAGTAGTCGCTCCAGCCGAGGAATTCGCCGTTGATGGAAACCCCCGGATTGGCTGCCTTGAAAAGCTCGCTGACCTTGTTGGTGCGGTCGGCTCGGGTCTGCGATCCCCACCATAGCAAGCGCAGCCGCGCCTCCTCGGAAAAGGCGCGCGGCGCGAAGGCCGCATATGAAAGAAGTGCTGCTCCTCCTGCAAGCACACTGCGTCTGCTGATGCGATGCGTCATTTGTTCCTCCTCCCTCGGGAGCGCCTCCACAACGCTCCGTGTCATCGTCGTCTTGTTGAGTCCTCTTGCATTAAATAACTAATTGGTTACAAACTAGGGGCAAGCAAAGATCGTGTCAAGCAGTTGTGTGAAATGCTGTCATTGTCTTGTAAATTATCTTTACGATTTCGCATCGAATGCCGCCGAAGGCAAGAGGTGCCGGAGGTGATGTGATGGAGAAGGGGCAGGCGGGCGCGAGAGGAAGGAATGGAAGCGGCGAGCGTGCCGAGCGCTCCGCGCAGCGCGATCCCGAGCGGACACGTGCCTCCATCCTCGCGGCCGCCACCAAGGAGTTCGCGGAGAACGGCATGGGCGGCGCGCGCGTCGATGCCATCGCCGAACGCGCCGGCATCAACAAGCGCATGCTCTATCATTATTTCGGCGACAAGGAGCAGCTCTATCTCGCGGTCCTGGAAGAGGCCTATATCGGCATAAGAACGGCGGAAAAATCGATCAATCTCAGTTACTTGGAGCCGGAGCAGGGCATCGCAGAGCTGGCGATGTTCACATGGAGATACTTCCTTGAGCATCCGGAGTTCCTGAGCTTGCTTGGCACCGAGAACCTTCATCGCGCCCGCTGGCTGCGTCAATCGACCCGGCTCAAGGAGCTGCATTCGCAACTCATGGGCAAGCTTTCCGACCTGCTCGAGCGAGGCAGGGCAAAGGGCCTCTTCCGGGAGGATGTCGACCCGTTGCACCTCTATCTGACGATGGCCGCACTCGGCTATTTCTACCTCTCGAACCAGTACACGCTCTCAACGATCTTCGGCCGTGATCTCGCGGAAAGAGACAATCTCGAGGGCTGGGAGCGCCACATCGTTCATGTGACTTTGGCTTCGATCAGGCGCTGAATCTTCGACATGTCGTTTTTTTTGTTGACAGGTACGCTTTTTGTCTGCCACAAAGTAACTGTTTAGTTACTGGCTTGGGAGGGCTGGTCCGCTCCCACGAGGCCCGGCAGGGAGGAGACCGCATGCCACGTTTGGGGATCATATTGCACGGCGTCACGGGCCGGATGGGCTACAACCAGCACCTGGTGCGCTCGATACTGGCCATTCGCGATCAGGGCGGGATCACGCTCAGGTCCGGCGAACGGCTGGAGATCGACCCGATCATCGTCGGCCGCAACCGCGATAAGATGGAGCAACTGGCGAAACGTCATAACATCGCTCGCTGGTCGACCGATCTCGATGCCGCGCTTGCCGATCCGAACGACCAGATCTTTTTCGATGCCGGTACGACGCTGATGCGCGCCGAGCTCATAGGCAGGGCGCTCGACGCCGGCAAGCATGTCTATTGTGAGAAGCCGATTTCCGACGATCTCAGGACGGCAGTGAAGCTGGCGCGAAAGGCGCGCGCTTCCGGCCTCAAGCACGGTGTCGTCCAGGACAAGCTGTTCCTGCCCGGGCTTCGCAAGCTGGCTCTCCTTAGGGACTCCGGCTTCTTCGGAAAGATCCTCTCGGTGCGTGGCGAATTCGGTTACTGGGTCTTTGAAGGCGATTGGGGTGTGCCTGCCCAGCGTCCCTCATGGAATTACCGCAAGGGCGACGGCGGCGGCATCATTCTCGATATGCTCTGCCACTGGCGCTACGTGCTGGACAACCTCTTCGGCGAAGTGCGCGCCGTCTCCTGCCTCGGCGCCACCCACATTCCAAGCCGCGTCGACGAGCAGGGTCGGGCCTATGACTGCGATACGGACGATGCGGCCTATGCGACCTTCGAGCTCGACGGCGGCATCATTGCGCAGATCAATTCCTCCTGGACCGTGCGGGTGCGCCGCGACGATCTCGTGACCTTCCAGGTCGACGGCACGCACGGCTCGGCCGTTGCCGGGCTGACGAAATGCTGGACCCAACACCGCGTCAACACACCAAAGCCGGTCTGGAACCCGGATCAGCCGCAGACCATCGATTTCTACAAGACCTGGGACGAGGTGCCGGACACGCAGGTCTTCGACAACGGCTTCAAGGCGCAGTGGGAAATGTTCCTGCGCCATGTTGCCGACGACAGCCCCTGGCCCTACGGACTGGAGGCCGGCGCCAAGGGCGTGCAGCTTGCCGAGCTGGGGCTGAAATCCTGGGCCGAGCGCCGCTGGCTCGATGTCCCGGCATTGGAGTTCTGAGCCATGGTCAGCATCGATCTCCCCCGGGAAGGCCGGCTCGCCCGTTACGAACTGACGGGCCGGCCGGTCCCGCTCAAGCAGCGCGAGGCGGCAGCGTTTTCCAGAGTTGCCTTTGCGGCGGCGCACGTCGTCGCCGACCCGCTCGCGGACAATGATCCGTGGCTGACGCCGGCGATCGATTGGGAGCGCACGCTCGCCTTCCGCCACCGGCTCTGGGATCTGGGCCTTGGCGTCGCCGAAGCGATGGACACGGCGCAGCGCGGCATGGGCCTCGGTTGGCCGGAAGCGCGCGAGCTCATCCGCCGTGCGCTTGCCGAGGCGCGCGGGCGCTCCGGCGCGCTGATCGCCTGCGGTGCCGGCACAGATCACCTGGCGCCAGGCCCCGATGTCTCGATCGACGATATTCTCAAGGCCTATGAGAGCCAGATCGAAGCGATCGAAGCGGAAGGTGGGCGGATCATCCTGATGGCGAGCCGGGCGCTCGCGGCAGCGGCGAAAGGGCCGGAAGACTATATCCGCGTCTACGATCGCATCCTTTCGCAGGTGAAGGACCCGGTGATCATCCATTGGCTCGGCGAGATGTTCGACCCGGCACTCGAAGGCTATTGGGGCAACGGCGACCACATGGAGGCGATGAAGACCTCACTTGCGGTCATCGAGGCGCATGCCGAGAAGGTCGACGGGATCAAGATATCGCTCCTCTCTAAGGAAAAAGAAATCGCAATGCGGCGCCGGATTCCGAAAGGCGTGCGCATGTATACCGGCGACGACTTCAACTATGCCGAACTCATCGCCGGCGATGAAAGAGGATACTCCGACGCGCTGCTCGGCATCTTCGATGCGATCGCGCCGGTGGCGTCGGCGGCCCTTGAGGCGCTCGGCGAGGGGCGGAACGGGGAGTTCTTTGAGCTGCTCGAGCCGACTGTGCCGCTGTCGCGCCATATCTTCAAGGCACCGACGCGCTTCTACAAGACCGGCGTCGTCTTTCTCGCCTATCTGAACGGCCTGCAGGATCATTTCGTGATGATCGGCGGACAACAGAGCGCGCGCTCGCTTGCCCATATCGCCGAACTCTTCCGTCTGGCGGACAGGGCCGGCGCCCTTGCCGATCCGGAACTGGCGGTCTCGCGCATGCGGCGTGCTCTTGCCGTCCACGGCATCGACTGAGGCCGCCATGACCGAGGCTCCCATCGTCAGGCTCATAGAGGCGGACATCTTCGAGCGGCAAGTTGGCTTCCGCTTTCCCTTCCGGTTCGGGGCGGCGCGCGTCGAGAGCGCGCCGCAGGCCTTCGTCCGGGTGAAGATCGCGGACGAAGGCGGCCAGGAGGCGACCGGCTGGTCGGCCGAGATGATGATGCCGAAATGGTTCGACAAGAATCCCGCCCTTTCGCCGGATGACAACATTGCGCAACTTCGCGCGTCGCTGCATCTGGCGATCGAAGGCTTGCGGGCGACGGGGGCGGCGACGCCCTTCGGGCTGCATGCCCGCGCTGAGGCCGATCATCACCGGGCGGCTGCGGGCCGAGGCCTCCCGCCGCTCGTGGCGTCTTACGGGCTGGCGCTCATCGATCGTGCCATCATCGATGCGCTGTGCCGAATGAAAGGCGTGAGCGCCGCCGACGCCGTCCGGCACGGTCTGCTCGGCATCGCCGATGCCACCGCACCGGATCTTGCGGGCTTCGATTTCGCTGGCTTTTTCGCGAGGCTGGAGCCTTCGCCGCGGCTTGCCGTACGCCATACGATCGGGCTCGCCGATGCGCTGACGGCCGCCGAGCTCGCGCCGGACCAGCGGCTCGAGGACGGCCTGCCGCAGACGCTTGAAGAGGTGATTGCCGCCTACGGTCACCGTTATTTCAAGATCAAGGTTTCCGGACGCCCCACCGAAGACCTCGAGCGCCTGATAGCCATCGCCGCAGTGCTCGATGGCATGACTGACGGCTATCGCGCGACGCTCGATGGCAACGAACAGTTCGAAAGCGCCGATGCGGCGGCCGACCTTCTCGATCGCCTGCAGAAGGAGCCGCGCCTCGCGCGGCTGCGCCGGTCCATTCTCTTCTTCGAACAGCCGATCGCGCGTGCTGAGGCGCTGTCGAAATCGGTCGCGAGTCTCGCGCAGCGCATGGCGCTCGAAATCGACGAGTCCGACGGCGATGTCGGCGCCTTTCCGCGCGCCCGCGAACTCGGCTATGCCGGCATCTCCTCGAAATCCTGCAAGGGTTTCTACCGGGCTCTGATCAACCGCGCGCGCGTCGAGAAATGGAACCGCGAGACGGGTGCTTCCCACTATTTCATGTCCGCCGAGGACCTGACGACACAATCGGGCCTGGCGCTCCAGCAGGACCTCGTTCTGGCGGCGCTTGTCGGCGCCGGCCATGTCGAACGCAACGGCCACCACTATGTTGACGGCATGGCGCAGGCCCCGGCGGGCGAGCAGGCGTCCTATCTGGCCGCGCATGGCGATCTTTACGACGGGGCATCCGGGCGGGCGCGGCTCGCCATCAAGGGGGGCGAGCTCACTTTTGAAACTGCCTTGAGAGCGATCGGCCTTGGCTCATCAGTCGAGCCGGACTGGACGTCGATGACGGCGAGCTAGTGCATCTCGCCCAATGCACAAAACGAATGTGGGAGGAGGACAACATGCAGGTCGAGGGGCTTTCCATCAATCTCGCGACGATCCGCGAGCAATGCGGCTTTGCGGAGGCCGTGGACCTCTGCCTGAAACACGGCATCACGGCGATCGCTCCCTGGCGGGATCAGGTGGCGGCGGTCGGGCTCGATGAGGCGGTCCGCATCGTCAAGTCCAACGGGCTGAAGCTCACCGGCCTCTGCCGTGGCGGTTTCTTCCCGGCGGCAGACGCAGCGGGCCGCGAGAAGGCCATCGACGACAACAGGCGCGCGATCGACGAGGCGGCGGCGCTCGGTGCCGATTGCCTGGTTCTGGTCGTCGGCGGTCTGCCGGGAGGCTCGAAGAATATCGATGCCGCCCGCCGGATGGTCGAGGACGGCATTGCCACGGTGCTGCGGCATGCGCGCGCTGCCAGCGTGCCGCTTGCGATCGAGCCCCTGCATCCGATGTATGCCGCCGACCGGGCCTGCGTGAACACGCTCGGCCAGGCGCTCGACATGTGCGAGGCGCTCGGCCCCGGCGTCGGCGTCGCGATCGACGTCTATCATGTCTGGTGGGACCCTGATCTCGCCAACCAGATCGCGCGGGCGGGTGAAATGAAGGCGATCCTCGCCCATCACATCTGCGATTGGCTGGTCCCGACCAAGGACATGCTGACGGATCGCGGCATGATGGGCGATGGCGTCATCGATTTGAAGGGAATCCGGCGCCGGATCGAGGCAGCGGGCTTCTATGGGGCGCAGGAGGTCGAAATCTTCTCGGCCGAGAACTGGTGGAAGCGGCCGGCCGAGGAGGTGATCGCAATTTGCGTGGAGCGCTATCGAAGCTGCTGTTGAGATGGGTTGCTCGATCATGGTTCTTACAAGTGGTTGACAAGAGCGGGTGGGAAATACCTTGACGCTCGCGGATTTCAGCCACTAGCATGTATGGTGAGTTTACATGTTGTAATAGTCATTGCCGCCGGTCGCGCGGCTTCACTCCAGACAGGATTGCGTGAGGAAGATGGATAACAAACGTCGTTTTGCGCTGGTCGGAACCGGCAACCGCGGCACCACGATGTGGGGCAAGGATCTGCTCGCCGGTTGGCGCGGCCAGGTGGATCTCATCGCCATAGCCGACACGAATGCGCTCAGAGCCGAACGCGCCCGCACGATGATTGCCACCAATGCGCCCATCTACGGCAATGTCGACATGATGCTTGCCGAAGCGCGGCCCGATCTCGTGATCGTCTGCACACCGGATAGCACCCATGACGATATCGTCGTCCGCGCGCTTGAGGCCGGCGCCGATGTCATCACCGAAAAGCCGATGTCAACCACCGTCGAAAAGATCCGCCGCATTCTGGACGCCGAGAAGCGCACCGGTCGGCGGGTGGACGTCTCCTTCAACTACCGCTTTGCGCCGACTGCGGCGCGCATCAAGGAACTGTTGAATTCGGGCGAAATCGGCCGGGTGACTTCCGTCGACTTTCATTGGTACCTCGATACCAGACACGGCGCCGACTATTTTCGCCGCTGGCACGCTTATACGGAAAAGTCCGGCAGCCTATTCGTGCACAAGGCGACCCATCATTTCGATCTGTTGAACTGGTATCTCGACAGTGATCCGGATGCCGTCACGGCCTTCGCCGACCTGCAGATGTACGGGCGCAAGGGTCCCTTCCGCGCGCCGCGCTGCAAGCTCTGTCCCCATAAGAATGAATGCGACTTCTACCTGGATCTGGAAGCCGATCCGTTCCTCGACGCGCTCTACGAGGACCCCTCCGAGATCGACGGCTATTTCCGCGACGGCTGCGTCTTCCGCGAGGACATCGATATTCCCGACACGATGGTCGCGAACATACGCTACCGCAACAATGTCCACGTCTCCTATTCGCTGAACACCTTCCAGCCGATCGAGGGGCACCACGTCGCCTTCAATGGAACGAAGGGCAGAATCGAACTTCGACAGCACGAGGACCAGCCATGGGAGATGCCGGAGGAAGACGTCATTCTGCTTGTCCGCAATTTCCCGAAAGGGCGCCCGGGAGTCGAGCGCATCGCCGTGCCCCATTCTTCCGGTGGCCACTACGGTGGCGACGACCGCCTGCGGAACATGCTTTTCAAGCCGGGCGCGACGGACCCGTTGGGGCAGCGGGCAGGCGCGCGCGCCGGGGCGATGTCGGTCCTCTGCGGCATCGCGGCACTCCAGAGCTCGCGCACGGGCAAGCTGGTCCGGCTTGCCGATCTGATGCCCGAGCTTTTCGAGGACGAGATCGGCTCCGTTCCCCGGTCGGCGGCGCAAATCTCCGCCTCTGCCGGTCGGCGGTGAGTGGTCGGCCCCTCATAGCCGCAAGGCTAGTCTGAATTCCCGCCCTCCACGCGCCGGAGGGCTTACCATGACCGCCCGCATCCATGCATTTGACGCATGGGTGCGCTGACATATGAGCGCTGCAATCCCCCGAAGTTCGGCACTATATGTTGCGCATCGAAGCAACGAGGCGCCACGGACTGGCAGCCAGGCTTCGAAAGCCCATGAAAGGGGGATCAAAATGAACGTAGCACGCTCTTTTAACAACTGGCGCAAGTACCGTCAGACGGTCACCGAACTGGGCCGTATGTCGACCCGTGAACTCGATGATCTCGGCATCGCCCGTGCCGACATCCATCGCGTCGCCCGCGCCGCTGTCGGCCGCTAAAGGCTCGATCGACGAGTACGCCACGTCAGAACTGACGTAGGTCTGTTCAAGCGCCTGCACCTCCCAGCGGGCGCTTTTTCTTTGCGCCTACAGCGCCGCGCGTCCAATCGGACGCGCAAACGTCGCTGTAGCACTTTGAATTGCTGCATGATTTTGTCCTTAATCGATTCCGATTTAAGGAATCATGCAGTAAGCGTCGAGAACCGGCCGTTCGCTCCTGACTTATTAAAAGCCTGGGCTCAATGGCGCCAGACGGAACCTGATCGTGCCTGCAAGGCTCTTACCGGGCTTCAACGCAACGAGGCCGCCGGCTTCGTTCGGCATGTTGTGAGCATTGGGCAGATGCGTCATCGGCTCGAAACAGAAGAAGTCCGCATCCGCACCCGGTGAGTAGATCATGAAGCACTCGAACGAACCCTCGGCCTCAAGCCTTAAGGCAAGCTGACGTTCGGGCCATTCGATTGCAGCCTCTCCGTCCCAGCCGTCATAGGCATTGTTCATCCAGCGAGCGGGGAGCCTGTTGCCCTCGGCGAAATCGACCATTCGGAGAATCGCGCCGGGAGCGTCGGGCAGATGTCCAGCCCTCTCACCCCAGATGCGTTTCGCCCTCGCTCTGAGCCGGGTCCCGGCCGTGCGTGGAAAGTAGGGATGATGCCCCAATCCAAAGGGTAACAGACGAGTCGACGTGTTCGTGACGGCCAGGGAGAGAAGCAGCGTGCTGCCTTCCAGCCGCACATCCTGCACGGCCTCGTAGGCATAGGGGCTTCCCGCCCGCTCGGCGTGCACATAGGAAAGGGTCGCCCGTTCCCCGCTGTGCGACTTCAGCTCCCACTCGCTGAGCCATCCATCCCCATGCAGGCAGAATGGATCGCCCGATGTATTCGGCTCGAGGGTGAAGCGCTCCCCCTCGAAGGTGAAGCTGTTGCCTTCGATCCTGTTGCCGAAGGGGACGAGCGGGAAGCTCGCTTCGGCGCCGAAGCGCTGCGTCGCGATCCCGGCGGTCGCAGTCGGCTTCAGGAACGGGATGCCGCGCCAGGTGGCAGCGAGGAGCGAGCCGCCGAAACGGCTCAGTTCGACCGAGAGCTCGTTGTTCTTAAGGTGCAGGACATCGTTTGACATTGCCGGTCAGACGCGCTGTCGGCCCGCGACCGAGCGCAGATTGTCGAGCAGCACCGCCAGCAACAGGATCAGGCCGCGCACCACGTACTGATAAAAGGCCTGGATGTTGAGCAGGTTCATGACATTCTCGGCGATGCCCATGATCAAAACGCCGACGATGACGCCAGTCATCGCCGCGCGGCCGCCGGCAAGCGATACGCCGCCGAGCACGCAGGCCGAGATGACCGAAAGCTCGAGTCCCGTCGCGGCATTGGGCTGACCGGAGGTGATGCGCGAGGCAAGCAGCACGCCTGCGACGGCGCAGACGATGCCTTGCAGCGCGAAGATCCAGACGCGCATGCGGGCGACGTCGACGCCCGCAAGACGCGAAGCCTCCGGATTGCCGCCGATCGCCAGCGTGTTCTTGCCGAAGACGGTTCGGTTCAACACAAAGCCGAAGACGATGAAGAACAGGCCCATCACCCAGATCGGTGTCGGGACGCCGAGAAAGCGCGACAACGCGAGCTGATAAAAGCCGGGATCGTTGATGCCGACGGCGCGACCATCCGAGGCGATCAGCGCGAAACCGCGGACGATCTGCATGGTCGCAAGCGTTGTGATCAGCGCATTGATGCGGAAACGAGCGATGACGACGCCGTTGATGGTGCCGACGACCGCGCCGCAAATGACGGCAGCCAGCAGCCCGAGCAGGATCGAGCCCGAGGCGTTCGAGGCCATGACCGCCACCATGCCGGAAAATGCCACCGTCGAGCCGACTGAAAGGTCGAAATCGCGCGAGGCGAGGCAGAACATCATCGTGCAGGCGATAATGCCGATCGTGACGACCGACTGCAGCAGGCCGAGCATATTGCGCTCGCTCAAGAAATTCGGAACCGTCATCGACACGATGACGAAGGCGACTGCGAAGATGACGACGAGGCCCTGTTCGCCGAGAAGAATTTTTTTCAGATGGGTCATCGTCACCATACCTGCGTGAGGGGAAGCTCTTTGCTGTTCTTGATGTCGGGAAGGGCTGCCGCGAGGATCCGCCGCTCATCGAATTCCACACGCGGCATGTCGGCCGCCAGCCGACCCTCGCACATCACGATGATACGGTCCGCGATGCCCATCACCTCCGGTAGCTCGCTGGAGATGACGACGATCGCCATGCCCTGCTCGGCAAGCCCGTAAAGGATTTCGTAGATCTCGGATTTCGCGCCGACGTCGATGCCGCGCGTCGGCTCGTCGACGATGAGAACCTTGATGCCTTCCTCCGACAGCCAGCGCCCGAGGATGACCTTCTGCTGGTTGCCGCCCGAGAGGTTGACGATGTCCTGACGGCGGGACGGTGTTCGCACGCGAAGCCTGGCGATGAATTTGTCGGCGAGTTCGCTTTCCTTCTTCGGATTGATGATGCCGAGGCGAGAAAAGTGGCGGCGCGAGGAGATCGTCATGTTCTCTTCGATCGACCGGCCCTGAACGATGCCATCGAACTTGCGGTCCTCCGGGCAGAGGACGATGCCGGCCCGGATCGACTTCGGCGGGCTGTCTGCCGGCACGATTGCGCCGTCGACCGACACGTCGCCCTGGCTGCGCGCATCGGCTCCATAGATGAGCCGCGCCATCTCGCTGCGGCCGGCACCAATCAGGCCGAAGAAGCCGACGATCTCGCCGCGCCTGACGGAGAAGCTCAACGGGATCTTCAGTTTTGGCCCTGCAATACTTTCGACCCGCAGCCGTTCGGCGCCGAAGCTGCGCCCCCGCCAGCCCCAGATATTTGCGATCTCGCGCCCGACCATCTCGGAAATGATCTGGTCGCGCGTAACCCTGGAAATCTCCTGATGATGGGCGGCGAGCTTGCCGTCGCGCAGCACCGTGAGGCTGTCGCAAAGCCGGAAGATCTCGTCGAGGCGATGCGAGACGTAGAGAATGACGGTGCCGTTCGCGCGCAGGCGATCGATGAGAGCAAAGAGGATTTCGCTCTCGCGCGAGGACAGCGAGGAGGTCGGCTCGTCGAGAGCGATCACGCGCGCGTCAAGCATCACCGCCTTGGCGATCTCGACCATCTGGCGCTCGCCGATCGAAAGCGACGCAACCTTGGCGGCTGGGTCGACATCGATGCCGATCTCGGCCAGCTTTTCAGAGACGACGCCGACGAGTTTGCGGCGGTCGATCACACCGCCTTTGCCGGGGAAATGGCCGAGCCAAAGGTTTTCGGCAACCGTCAGCTCCGGCACGAGCTGCAGTTCCTGGTGAATGACGATGACGCCGGCATGGAAGGCGTCGCGCACGGAGCGATACTGCTGAACCTCGCCATCGATGCGGATCTCGCCCTCATCGGCCGATTGATCGCCGGACAGAACGCGGATCAGCGTCGACTTGCCGGCGCCGTTCTCGCCCATGAGCCCGTGAACGGCGCCCTTGCGGACAGCAAAGGAGACATTCGATAGCGCCTGGACGCCGGGGTAGCCTTTCGAAATCGACCGGAATTCGAGGAAATCTTGCATGCGCTGCTCCGAAGAGAATTGCCCGGCGGATGAAGGCCGCCGGGCTCGATGTCGTCGTCAGAGACGATTACTCGATACCGAGTTCCTTGCGGACGGCTTCGTAGTTGTCGCGGAGCGCCAGCTGGCCGGCGGTCAGGATCAGCTTCTCCGGCTCTTTGTCGTTGGCAATCCAGTCGTACATGTTGAGCGCGGTTTCGTAGCCGTGCCGCTTCGGCGAGATGATGACGGTGCCGAAGAAGCCGGTCGCAGCCGGCTTCTTGAATTCGTTGATCGCCGACTCCGCGCCGCCGATACCGACGCCGATCACGCTGTCGGCGGCAATACCCACGCTTTCGGTTGCGCGCACGGCGCCGAGTACCGCTTCGTCATTGAGACCGACAGCGACCCATTTCTTGATGCCGGCGTTCTTGTTGAGCACGATCGTCGAGGCGTTGAGGGCGGCTTCGGTATCGGTCTTTGCCTGCGGCGCGTCGAAGATGTTGGCTTCAGGGAAGCCGTTGGCCTTGAGAACGGAAAGGGCGCCTTCGACGCGGTCGACCGCGGTCGGCAACTGGTCGTAGGAGACACGGATCGCGCCAACCTCCTTCATGTCCCAGCCGCGCTTCTTGATCTCGTCCACGATCGCCTGGCCGACGGCCTCGCCGATCTTGGTGGCCGAAATCCCCATGTGCGGAACGTCTTCGATCGGGGTGCCGTCGGCGTTGACCAGGCGGTCGTCGACAGTCATCAGCTTGAGATCGTTGGCGGCAGCCTTCGCGACGATGCCCGGGCCGAGCTTGACGTCAGGCGTGCAGACGATGAAGCCCTGTGCGCCCTGGGCCCCGAGATTGTCGATGGCCGACTGAACCTTCTCGCCGTCTTCTGCACCAATCTTGACCAGCGTGAAGCCTTTTTCCTTGGCGGCGGCGTCCGCGAATTTCCATTCGTCCTGGAACCACGGCTCCTCGGGCTGTTTGACGATGAAGCCGATCTTGACGTCGGCGGCCAATGCCGAAGTGGCGGCGAATACGGCGACGGTACCAGCCAGAATGGCTGCCTTGATGAAGCGCATGATGTGTCTCCCTGGTGAACTGCCTCCTGCAGTTGGCATTTGTGTATGATGAATCATCATATTCGTCAATTGCCTTTGTATGATGAATGAGATAGTGATGTATGACTATAAACGCGTGCTTCGGCGCGCTGTCGCCGGCTGCGGCGATCTGCGCTATGGAGCATCGATTTGATCAGCGTGAGGATGGCGATGGCAGCGGAAGGGCAGGAGCACCAGGGTATTGTGGCAGAACGGCTGCAACGCCGTCCGCGCGTCCAGAAGAACATCACGCGCGCCATTGCCTCCGACATCTGCGCCGAGATCTTTCCTGTCGGCACGTTCCTGCCTCGCGAAAACGATCTGTGCGAGCGCTATGGCGTCAGCCGCACCGTGATCCGCGAATCGCTGAAGATCCTCGAATCGAAAGGCATGGTGCGCGGCCGCTCCCGCGTCGGCACGGTCGTCTGCAACAAGGAAGAGTGGAACATTCTCGATTCGCAAGTTCTTGAATGGATCGGCGAGCGCATCTTCGAATTCGATCTGCTGAACTGCATCCTGGAGGCGCGCCGGGCGATCGAGCCAGCGGCGGCCGAATTCGCCGCCGAGCGCGCGACGGTACAGGAAATCGCCGATCTCGAACGCGCCTGGCGGGGCATGCGTGACGGCGAGCGCGACGTCGCGGGCTTCACCGAGGCCGACGTCGCGTTTCACACCTGCCTTCTGAAGGCGAGCCACAACCAGGTCTTCCTGCAACTCGTCGGCATCATCCAGACGGCGCTCAAGTTCGCGCTGCACGCTTCGAACGAGGCCGCCGAACGCCGGGACGAGGCGATCGACATACATGGCGAACTCGTGGAGGCGTTGCGCATGCGCGACAAGGTGGGCGCGCGCGACTGCTCGATGCGCATGCTGGATCTTGCGGCGCGCGATCTCGCCGCGGCCGTCAAACGGCACCGATCCTCAGGCGCCGCCCCCTGAACAACCCCTGAAACGGGCAGCCCGCCCGTTTGCCTTTCCTCCAATGGACATCACGTCATGAAGATTACCAAGCTCACCACCCATATTGTTCCGCCGCGCTGGCTGTTCCTCAAGATCGAAACCGACGAGGGCATTGTCGGCTGGGGCGAGCCGGTGGTTGAAGGCCGCGCGCTGACCGTCGAGGCGGCGGTGCACGAACTCGCCGACTATCTTGTCGGCAAGGATCCGTTCCTGATCGAGGACCACTGGAACGTGATGTATCGCGGTGGCTTCTATCGCGGCGGCGCGTTGCACATGAGCGCTCTTGCCGGCATCGATCAGGCGCTATGGGACATCAAGGGCAAGGCTCTCGGCCAGCCGATCCACCAGTTGCTCGGCGGCCAATGCCGCGACAGGATCAAGGTCTATTCCTGGATCGGCGGCGATCGGCCGAGCGACGTTGCGCGCAATGCCAGGGACGTCGTCGCCCGCGGCTTCAAGGCGATCAAGCTCAACGGCTGCGAAGAACTGCAGATCGTCGACAGCAACGAGAAGATCGACAAGGCCGTTTCGACCATCGGCACCATCCGCGACGCGATCGGCCCGCATGTCGGCATCGGCGTCGACTTCCATGGTCGCGTGCATCGGCCGATGGCCAAGGTGCTAGCCAAGGAACTCGAGCAGTTCAAGCTGATGTTCATCGAGGAGCCGGTGCTGTCGGAAAACCGGGAAGCGCTGAAGGAGATCGCCAATCATTCGTCGACACCGATTGCGCTGGGCGAGCGCCTCTATTCCCGCTGGGACTTCAAGTCTGTCCTGGCCGATGGCTATGTCGACATCATCCAGCCGGATCTTTCGCATGCGGGCGGCATCACCGAGTGCCGCAAGATCGCGGCGATGGCGGAAGCCTATGACGTGGCGCTCGCGCCGCATTGCCCGCTGGGGCCGATCGCGCTTGCTGCCTGCCTTCAGGTCGATGCCGTCAGCTACAACGCCTTCATCCAGGAGCAGAGCCTCGGCATCCATTACAATGCTGGCAACGACATCCTCGATTACATCTCCAACAAGGAGGTGTTCCGCTACCAGGATGGCTTCGTGTCGATCCCGCAGGGGCCCGGCCTCGGTGTCGAGGTCGACGAGGCCTATGTCATCGAGCGTGCGCGTGAAGGCCATCGCTGGCGCAATCCGGTCTGGCGCCACGAGGATGGCAGCGTCGCCGAATGGTGACGCGACAACGGCCAGATCGACAGGAAGGAGGAACGATCATGGGCAACCGGCTCGCTGGCAAACGCATCGTCATAACGGGCGCCGCCCAGGGTATTGGCCTTGCCATGGCCGAGGTCTTCCAGGGCGAGGGTGCCAGCCTGTTCCTGATCGATCGTGATGGGCCGCTCCTGGAAAGGGAGGCAACAAGGCTCCAGGCCGAGGGCGGCACGGTCTCATCGGCGGTCGCCGATATTACCGATGCCGATGCGATCGCCGCCGCGTTTGCCAGGGCGGAGAAAACCATCGGTCGCCCCAACGCGCTGGTCAACAATGCCGGCGTCAACGTGTTCGCGGAACCGCTGGCGACGGGCGAGGAGGACTGGCAGCGCTGCTTCGACGTAAACTTGAAAGGCGCCTGGAATTGCTGCAAGGCCGCGCTCCCGGGCATGATCGAGGCGGGCGGTGGGGTCATCCTCAACATCGCCTCGACGCATGCCTTCACCATCATCCCGCAAACCTTCCCCTATCCCGTTGCCAAGCACGCACTGATCGGCATGACGAAGTCGCTTGGGATCGAATATGCATCGAAGGGAATCCGCGTGAACGCTCTGGCTCCGGGCTACGTGCGGACCCGGAAGGTGATCGACTACTGGAACAGCTTCCCCGATCCGGCAGCGGCCGAAGCGGAAACGATGAAGCTGCATCCGGGCGGCCGCATCGCCACGGCCGAAGAAATTGCCCGCGCCGCCCTGTTCATGATTTCCGACGAGTGCACCTTCATGAATGCCACCTGCCTGACGGTGGATGGCGGCCTCAGCGTCCTGCATCACCCGGCCTGATTGGTCCCCCCTCGCGTTGCAGCAGGGTAAGCCGCTCACGATCCAGGCGGCCCAGTTCAGGGGATTTGCACCGTCTCATTGGGCGAGCCGATGGGAGCGCATTCATTCCAAGGGCCGGTATTCACTGCTTCCGTCCTCCGGCGCCTGACCTGCGAGGATCGTCAGAAAGGCCTCCCGCGAGGCGCAAATGAAGGCCGCGCGTGCTTCGCTTGGGCTTTTCTGGCGTTTAAGTGCCGCCTCGCAGGTGCGCACCGCATAGCTGTAATAGGCGCCGCCTCGAACGGGCCACTCGCTCTGCAGACACTTCATTGCGTCGAGCGGACCGATGACCGTGCGACATTTCCCGTCCAGCATGCTGATACTGACCGGCGCCTTCCACGGAATTTCGTACATCGCTTTCCTTTCCTGCCCCGAGCGGGGCATAGGCGCGGGGTGAGGAACGAGCGTATGGGTTTCCGCGCATCCCGCGTGCTGGAAATGGTTTGGCCCGTCGGGGCCGAATGCCTTTGGACCGGCTGCTGCCGGACTACGCCGAACGACTTTTAATAACTTGTGGCATCATGTTTTCCGAGGGGTCGAATCCGACTTTCGGGCTGACGCTCTTGTGTGACGGAGCCACAGGCTTCCGGGTGGCGAAGGCCTATTGGCTCCGGATGGACAGGTGCGCCTCTTCGGCTGCCTTGATAAATGCTCTTCGGGCTTTCTCGGTCTTGACCTTGCCCTCAAGCGCCTGCAGGCAGACGCGTTTTGCGGCGGCAAGGGCGCGCCCGTCCTGATGGGGCCACCGCAGCATCAGACACTCGACGGCCTCGCGCGTGCTCTTCACGTCGCGATATTTGCCTGCGTTGCCGAGTTCCAACTGGACGCTCTTGTCCCACCAGAAGCTGTGCATGGCATTGCCTCACAGGATTGTTATTGCTGGAATTCAAACCCGTTCGAGCCGCCTTTGGTTCCATTCAGACTTCGGAACGGCGCGAATATTGTCGCGTACTCAAGAACTGCGTGCACGCCTTGTTACGGGGCGGCACAGCGCGCGCCGGCTGTGCGTCCACCCTTGACGAGACGTTTCGCATCGCTAAGTAAAAAGGCGTCCCGCCTTTTAGACATCGAACCGCGGGATGAACTTTGGTGCCGGGCCCCTCTGGCGAGAGTTTTACGGCGCTCTCGTGATGTCGGTACCGCCAGCAAATGAGCCGGCGGATTAGCTACCATGAAAACCCAACTCATGCCCAACGCATGTGCCTCTTCGGCTGTGCGCTTTTTCCTTACTGAGGATCTCTCGTTCGTAGTCGCCGAGGCACATCGTGCCGGGGAGGATCGCCCATGATCCAGCCCCGTTCGCACACGACCGCACTCGGTTATTTCAGGTGGGCCTTCATCGTGACGGCCCTCGGTCTGCTGCTTGGCGTCTGGCTCGGATGGCAGTCGACCGGTACATTCAGCGGCACGATGACCGTCTTCTTCATCTGTGCGGTGCTCGCTGTGCTCGAAATTTCGCTCTCCTTCGACAACGCCATCGTCAACGCCAACAAGCTCAAGGACATGACGCCGGTCTGGCAGCATCGGTTTCTGACCTGGGGCATCATCATTGCCGTGTTCGGCATGCGTATCGTCTTTCCGCTGCTGATCGTCGTGATCGCCGCCAATATCGGGCCGATCGACGCGGTCATCCTTGCGGCAATCCGCCCCGAAGAATACGCCCGCATCATGAACGACGCGCATCTGCCGATCGCCGCCTTTGGCGGCACGTTCCTGATGATGGTCGGTCTCACCTACTTCTTCGACCAGGAGAAGGATGTGCACTGGATCGCCTGGCTGGAGCGCAAGATGGCGCGCTTCGCGACGATCAAGGGAATCGAAATTGCTCTCGTCCTGAGCGTCATCCTGGCGTTCTCGACCTTGCTCGAAACCGAGCACGTGCACACCTTCGTCTATGCCAGCATCTATGGCCTGCTCACCTTCCTCATCGTCGAGGTCGTCGGTGGTCTGCTCGATGCTTCGCAGCAGACGATGAGCGCGGCGGCGAAGGGCGGTTTCGGTGCATTCCTCTACCTGGAAGTGCTCGATGCCAGCTTCTCGTTCGACGGCGTCATCGGTGCCTTCGCCTTGACGCAGAACCTGTTCATCATCGCGATTGGTCTCGGCATTGGCGCCATGTATGTCCGCTCGATGACCATCATGCTCGTCGAGAAGGGCACGCTCAACGAATATCGCTATCTGGAGCACGGCGCCTTCTATGCGATCCTGATCCTGTCGGTGGTGATGTATTTCCAGACGCTGTTCCACATTCCCGAGGTCATTACCGGTCTCGGCGGCGCCGGCCTCATCGGCCTGTCGCTCTGGTCGTCGATCCGTCACAACCGGCGCAAGGCGGAGGCCGGTGAGGATGAGCCCGACGCGCGGTTTCGCGTCGAGGCCTGAGAGCGAGGCCAAGCGTTAGAACAGAGACGGCCCGGCGGGATTTCCGCCGGGCCGTCTTGCTGTGGCCTGATGCTATTTGAACGAGCGATGCTTACACCATTGATCTGGGTCAATGTGACTGGCGGAGGTGCGGTTAGCTTGAATTGCGAAGTCAACGGGAGGTTTTCATGTTCCGCAACATTCTCATTCCCACCGATGGTTCGCCGCTTGCCACACTCGCCTTGGACGCCGGTATCGCCTTTGCAAAGGAGGCCGGAGCGAAGATCGCGGTGTTGACCGTGACGGAGCCGTTCCACCTCTTTTCGACCGACACGGAACAACTCGCCAGCACGAGGGAAGATTATGAAGCGCTGGCCCGTCAGCACGCCGGGGAAATACTTGCTGCCGCCGTGGTGAAATCTGAGCGTGCCGGCGTGCCGTGCGAAACGGATCACGCCCGCAGCCACGAGGTCTATCGTGCGATCATCAAGAAAGCGGACGATATCGGCGCCGATCTCATCATCATGGCGTCGCACGGCCGTGGCGGCGTCGGCGCCCTGGTGCTCGGCAGCGTCGCCGCGAAGGTGCTGACCCATTCGACGATCCCCGTGCTCATCTACAGGAAAAAGTAGCGAGCGAGCGGTCAAGGCGACACGATTTTCTCCAGCTTTCCAGCAGGTTTTCGGCCCGGCGTGTCACCACGCCGGGATTTTTTTGTCCGCTGCCGGAAAAGCGTCAAAGTTTCGCGTGATGGAGTGCGGGCCCGGAGGACGGCTGCGGGGGTACCGATCCGTCCGACCTGCTGCATGTTTAAGGATAAAAACATGCAGCAACTCAAAGTGCTACGGCGTCCTTTGCGCATCTGACAAGACGCGCGGCGCTGTAGGTCGGCAGTCATGACACGGCGGGGAGGGATGTCCTTGAGCGTCAATCCAAATGATCTTGCGCTTCTTGCAGTGATGCGGCGCTATTTCCTGGTGAAAGACGAAGTCAATGCCCTGAAGGCCCGTCTGGAGGCCGCGCGCAAGGACGTTGCTGAGGACATCAGCCGGTTCTACGACCCGCGCACGAATGCGACCCACGCCGAGGACATTCTGGCGTGGCACAAGCTGAGGAAGGAGATGGATGAATTGATGAGCCTTGCCGCGACCTGGGGCAGGGGCGGCAACATCGAAAGCCAGCAGCTTGCGTTGGAAGCGGCTACGGCCAAGGTCGTCCCATTTCCGGATTTCCAATTGTCCTTGGATTGAAGTGCCCCTTTGCACGATGCGCGGCGCAGCGGGGCGATCACCTCATCGGTTCAAGGCAGACCGGACGTCCTCGATCACGGGGAGCGCGGCGATGAGCATCAAGGGAGCGGCGAGAAAAAGCGCCGCAGAAATGCCCAGTTTGTTGAAGAGAAGGGCGCCGCAAACGCCGCCAACCAGAAAAAGGCCGATCAAGGACGTGAGAAGGCGCAACTTCCGGCGATCGGCGCGGACATGCAGCCTGGAGTTCTTGGCGCTGTCGCGGTTCCAGTAGATCAGCTTGCCGATCTCGATGCCCGTGTCGGTCACTAGGCCGGTCACATGGGTCGTGCGGATTCTTGCGCCGGAGAGCTTCGTGATGATGGCGTTCTGCAGCCCCATGATGAAGCAGAGAAGCATGATCGTCGCCGAAACGGCGACACGTTCGCTGAGGTGGTCCCCGGTTATTGCGAAGCAGATAAGCAGAACTGCCTCGAACAGCAGCGGAAGCGCATATTCCGCCTGCAGATCCAGCCGCCGGCCCCAGTTGATGAGGATGGCGGAGGTGGCGGCGCCGGCAACGAACGAAAAGAGCGCGGAAAGGCCGACTACAACCAATGCAATATTACCGAGGACGATGTTGTCCGCGATCGCCGAGACGATGCCCGACATATGCGACGTATATTGATGTACAGCCATGAAGCCACCGGCATTGGCAGCCCCGGCGACGAATGTCAGATAAAAAGCGAGATGGTGGTCGGTCGCCTCGTTGCGTTCCTTTGCGGTCAGGTTGCGGAGATAGTATTTCATGTTCGGTCGATGGTTCCGAAAAGTGTCGGATTGGCAGATGGGACGTGCGATTCATCCGATAGCACAGGATCGGTGCCGCTGTCCGTCCAACCTCGCATTTGGTATGATGTTATCAGCGTGCATGCGCAACGGGGACATGCCGAGGAGTGCACTGCGTGCGGAAAAAAGGAAGGGGCGTTTTGTCGGCGATGCCAGGTTGTATCTGTCAGGGCCAGGGAACGGCCTTCTGGTGGCTGGGTGCGCGTGATTGCGGTGGAGCGGCGCGGACAAACACGCCCGGCTCGACAGCAGTCAATATTTAAGCTTTCGAAGGGATTATTGTTTCCCGGGGAACAACTTTACATTGCTGGCTCTGGATAGATCGGGCAGCAAAATTTAAGCGGCCCCGATGGGCCGGCGCGGAGATTTCAGTCAGTGCCTAATTCAAAAGCATCATCAAATCGAACGAGCATCGATCCCGCGGAAGCGTTGCGCGACTGTCGCGCGGCCTTCATCGGCGTTGGTATCGCCAGTGCGCTCGTCAACGTCCTCTATCTCACCGGGTCGTTCTTCATGCTTGAAGTCTACGACCGGGTTCTTCCGAGCAGAAGCATTCCCTCGCTGATCGCACTCTCGTTCCTGGCGTTGCTGCTCTACGGCTTCCAGGGCGCGTTCGAGCTGATCCGCGGCCGCATGCTTGTGCGCATCGCCGGCGCCCTCGACGAAAACATGAGCGGGCGGATCTATCGGGCGCTGGTCAAGGCACCGTTGAAGCTGAAGATCCAAGGCGATGGTCTGCAGGCATTGCGTGATTTCGACCAGGTTCGGTCCTACCTCTCGGGCGCCGGTCCGGCCGCCCTTTTCGACCTGCCGTGGCTGCCCTTCTATATCGCCATCTGCTTTCTCTTTCATCCCGTCATCGGCTTCATAGCGATCGGCGGAGGGCTGATCCTCACGCTTCTGACCTATCTCACCAATAGCGGCACCCAGGCGCCGGCCAAGAAAGCGGCGGAGGCAGGAGGCCTGCGCAATGCCTTCGCCCAGGCGTCGCAGCGCAATGCCGAGGTCGTTCAGGCCATGGGCATGGCCGGGCGGCTCACCGACCTCTGGGAGCGGCGCAACGAGGAGTTCCGCCTGGAGAACCGTCGCACCTCCGATATCGGCAACGGTTACGGCGCGGTTTCCAAGGTCTTCCGCATGGCGTTGCAGTCGGGTGTGCTGGCGGCGGGCGCAGTTCTCGTGATCAAGGGCCAGGCCTCGCCCGGCATCATCATCGCCGGCTCCATCCTGACCGCCCGCGCTCTTGCGCCCGTGGAACTCGCCATCGGCAACTGGCGTGGTCTCGTCGCCGCGAGGCAGAGCTGGCAACGGCTGAGGGAACTGCTCAAGGCGCTGCCGGAGGCCGTGGCACCGCTGGCACTGCCGGCCCCGCGCGACCGCCTGAGCGTCGAGGGGCTGGCGAGCGGACCGCCGGCGGCCCAGCGGTTGATCTTCACCGATATCAGTTTCACCGTTCGTGCCGGCAGCGCGCTCGGGGTCATCGGTCCGAGCGCTTCGGGCAAGTCGTCGCTCGCCCGTGCCATCCTTGGCGTTTGGCCGGCCTATCGCGGTTCCGTGCGCCTTGACGGCGCGGCTCTCGACCAGTGGGACAGCGATGCTCTCGGCAAGCACATCGGCTACCTGCCGCAGGACGTGGAGCTATTCGCGGGAACGGTTGCGCAGAATATCAGCCGCTTCGCCGACGATGCGACGCCCGAGGCGATCGTCGCGGCTGCCGCGGCGGCGCGCGTCAACGACCTGATCCTTCGCCTTCCGAACGGCTATGAAACCGAGATCGGCGAGGGGGGCACAGCGCTTTCGGCCGGACAGCGCCAGCGCATAGCGCTCGCCAGGGCGCTTTATGGAGATCCCTTCCTCGTCGTGCTCGACGAGCCCAATTCCAATCTCGATGCCGAAGGCGAGCATGCGCTCAGCGAAGCGATCATGGGTGTTCGCGCGCGCGGCGGCGTCGTCATCGTTATCGCACATCGGCCGAGTGCGCTTGCGAGCACCGACCTCGTCCTGATGATGCAGGACGGGCGCATGCAGGCCTTCGGTCCGAAGGATGAGGTGCTCGGCAAAGTATTGCGCAGGGAACGCGTGCAGCAGGCGGAGCGGCCGGCGCCGCTCAAGATCGTCGGTGACGGCCAGGAGGTGGCGAAGTGAGCGAGGCGAAGAAGCAGATGTTGAGCGCCCGCCGCTCGCTTGGGCGCCATATGATTGCGGTCTCCACGCTGGCTATCGCGCTTGTCGTCGGCGTGGGCGGCTGGGCGGCAACGACCGAGCTGTCGAGCGCGATCGTTGCCGGCGGCGTCGTCGTGGTCGACGACAATGTCAAGAAGGTCCAGCACCTCACCGGGGGGATCGTCGGCGAACTGCTGGTGCGCGAGGGAGACCGGGTCCATGCCGGGCAGGTGCTGATCCGTCTCGACGGCACCACCGTTCGCGCCAACCTGGCGATTGTCGAAAGCACGCTGGCGCAGCTCTATGCCCGCCGCGCCCGGCTTCAGGCCGAACGCATCGGCGCCGACTCTTTCGAGGTCGACAAGGATCTCGACACATTCATCTCCAGTGCCGCGGCGACGAAGCTCGTCGATGGCGAGGAGAGGCTCTTTGCCAGCCGGCGGTCGGCCCTCATCGGCATGAAGGACCAGCTTGCCTCCCGGAAGGCGCAGTTGGGCGACGAGATCGAGGGGCTCACCGTCCAATTGCAGGCGATCGAGGACGCGCTCAAGCTGATCGCGGAGGAACTGACCGGCGTCGACTCGCTCTACGGGCAGGGCCTGGTGCCGATGCAGCGCGTGACGACGCTGAAGCGCCAGCGTGCGGAACTGGAGGGCGACCGCGGACAGCGTATCGCCGCCCGCGCCCAAGCACGCGGCAAGTCGAGCGAGATCGACCTGCAGATCCTCCAGCTCGACGAGGATCGGCGGACGGAAATCTCCAAGGATCTGACGGATGTCGAGGCGAAGATCGCCGAATACGAGGAGCGGCGGACCGCCGCATCCGACCAATTGCGTCGGCTCGACATTACCGCGCCGCTTTCGGGCCGCGTCTATCAGCTCGCCGTGCACACGGTAAACGGCGTGGTCAATCCCGGCGAGACGCTTATGCTCGTCGTGCCCCAGGCCGACGACTTGACGGTGGAGGCTCGCGTTGCGACCCACGACATCGACCAGATCCACGTCGGCCAGCCGGTCGAAATCCGCTTCAGCGCCTTCAATCAGCGCACGACGCCCGAGGTCGAGGCGGAGGTGGCGACCATCGCGCCGGACCTCGTGACCGACGAGCGCACCGGCGCCAGCTATTACCCGTTGCGGATCCGGCCGAAGAAAGAGAGCCTCGCCAAGCTCAAGGGGCTCTCGCTCTATCCCGGCATGCCGGCCGAGGTGTTCATCAAGATCGCCGACCGCACGGTGATCTCCTACCTGACGAAGCCGCTGACCGACCAGATGCGGCATGCATTCCGGGAGGATTAGTCCGGCGCGATTCAAGGGAAAGTGCGCAACGATTTTCCATCCGGAATTGGTTGCGCACGGCGCAAGCTACTGCATGTTTCCTTAAATCGTACTCGACTAAGGACAGACATGCAGCAATTCAAAATGCTACAGCGTCCTTTGCGCGTCTGATAAGACGCGCGGCGCTGTAGTTCCGAGTTCGGCGGGGCGTGCCGACCACGAGCCCCGGCCGCGGTAGGCGGTCGACGTCGTTGAATGGCAGTCCGTCCCCGCTCGAAAGAGCGCCTCGAGGGTGTCGTGGATATCGAGACCGCCGAGCGGCTTCGAGTCAACGCCGAGCGCGGTGCGCACCGTTCGGCGGGCGAGAGCGCCTGCTCTCATACCAGCCTCTTCAAGGGCAAATCTTCGCTGCGGTCCACAGGCTACCCATCCTTAGGTGTAGCTCGATCGCCAACCTGCTTCATCATACAGTCCGCGACGTGGCTCGTGACCGACACGTCCGGATCACGCAGAACGCGAGCGCATCATGTCGCAGGCAGAAGCAAATCCCCTAGGATTGGTGAGCAGGAGACAAACATGAGCTTGGACAATACCTCACACTCAGGTAGACCGGCGCTAGACGAGTTGGTTCCGTCGCGCTATGCGGTGCCGGTCGGCGAGATTGACGTCCTGGTGATCAGCGATGGAGTGCTAACGCCGCCAGCCGAGTCAATGGCCACCAACGCCGACCCGGCCATCCGCGCGGCCTGGCTGGACGACATGTTCCTGTCGCAGGACGCTTTCGATTGGGCACTGAACGCGGTCGTGGTGCGCAGCGGCGGCCAGACGATACTCATCGACAGTGGTCTAGGGGAGGAGTACCCGGACTTCCCGCGGGCCGGGCAGTTTGTCCATCGACTGGAGGCCGCCGGCGTCGATCTCGCGTCCGTGACCGACGTGGTGCTGACCCACATGCACTTTGACCACGTTGGCGGGCTGCTCGTCGACGGCGTGAAGGAACGGCTGCGCCCGGACCTGCGGGTCCACGTGTCCGCCGCAGAGACCAAGTTCTGGGAGTCGCCTGATTTCTCCCGCACCGCCATGCCGCCGGCGCTTGCGGATTTGGCCCGACGAGCGTCCCTGCAATTCCTCGACGAGTACCGCAACCATCTGCGGACGTTCGCGGAGGAGTCCGAGGTGGCACCGGGCGTGGTCGTCACTCGCACCGGTGGCCACACGCCTGGGCACAGCGTTGTCCGCATGAAGTCTGGCGGCAACCGGCTGATGTTCGCCGGCGACGCCCTGTTTCCGGTTTCTTTCGACCACCCCGAGTGGCACAACGGCTTCGAACACGACCCGGAGGAGGCGACCCGTGTTCGGCTCCGTCTTATGCGGGAGCTGGCGGAGA
The DNA here is from genome assembly GCF_029714365.1 of Sinorhizobium terangae. Lineage (NCBI taxonomy): Bacteria > Pseudomonadati > Pseudomonadota > Alphaproteobacteria > Hyphomicrobiales > Rhizobiaceae > Sinorhizobium > Sinorhizobium terangae. The sequence goes on along the minus strand of NZ_CP121660.1, from coordinate 1,774,838 downwards.
CCGGCTCGTCACTGGTGTCCACGCACATACCGTTCCCCTCCGTCGGGCATGTGGCGGCCGCCGGCAATCTCTTTCGTTGGGTGCCGGCCTGGTGGGACTACTGACCGCTTGTTGGGTTAGGGCCGAACGTGACGACCGCAGGCGTTTGAAAACTACAGTGCCGCGCGTCTCATCAGACGCGCAAAGGATTTGCAGCACTTTGAGTTGCTGCGTGTTTTGTCCTTAAGTCGGGCACGATCTAAGGAAACATGCAGTAGTCGATCGCTGTCTCGTACGACATCGCCGGTCTTGCGGTGTCGTACGAGTTGGTCACGGCAGCAAATGGCCCTTACAGCGCCGCGCGTCCAATCGGACACGCAAAGGTCGCTGTAGCACTTTCTTGTTTGCGCTTTAGTCGGCGATGTCCGTGCCGTTCAAGTGAAGAGCAAAGCCGTTCGCAGCTGGATCGCCGAGACCGGGTCGAAGCTGAAGGCTCGGGATCATATAGTCTCCGCCATTCTGCCGCCGATAGGGGATGGGCGGCGTGGAGCCGAGTGTGCGCATCCTCTCGCGCAGGCGCTCGGCGACGGCACGGAAGCCGACCTCGTCGAGACGATCGACCCGATAGGCGACGAACGGCGGGAGCACGTCGTAGCCCGGATAAAACAGGATCCCGTGATTGATCGGGAACAGGAGGTCGTCGATCGGCCCGTTGATCCCGCGGGCGGAGTAATGCTCCTCCCAGCCGCCGGTGGTCACGAGCAACATCGCGCGTTTGCCCGCAAGAGTTCCTTCGCCGAAGCGGTTGCCCCAATATTTGTCGCTGTGCTCGCCGACACCATAGGCGAAGCCGTAGGCGTAAACGCGATCCACCCAGCCTTTGAGGATCGCCGGCATACTGTACCACCACAGCGGAAACTGCAGGATCAGGACGTCGGCCCACAAGAGTTTTTCGTGCTCGGCTTTTACGTCTTCGGTCAGAGCGTTGGTGGCGAAAGCTTCCCCCGAGGCCTTGGCAACCTTCAATCGTGCGTCCGGGGCGAGCGACCGAAAGTCGGCATGATCGACCTCGGATTTCCAGCGGTCGGCATAAAGGTCCGACATCCGCACCTCGTGGCCTTGGGCCTCCAGTTCCTTGATGGCGATATCGCGGAGCGCGCCGTTCAGCGAACGCGGTTCGGGATGGGCGAAGACGAGCAGAACTTTCATGAGGTCAGCCTCCAATAGCAAAATCGATGCTCAGGTAGCCAACGCGCCGATGATCCGGTAGATGTAGATAATGGATATGATTTTGCCGAATTATGGATAAGTCGGACGTCACGCTGGAACGCATGCGCACGTTCGTGCGGGTGGCCGAACGCGGGAGCCTGTCGGCTGTTGCGCGAGAGTTCGGAGTGGGCCAGTCGACGGTTACGCGGCATCTCAGAGAACTCGAGGAGGCCGTCGGCGTGCCTTTGCTCAGCAGGACGACGCGGCGCGTCACCATGACCGATGAGGGCAGCCGCTATTACGCGAGCAGCGTTCACGTGCTTCGCCTCGTTGAACAGGCCGTCGACGAGGCGCGCGGCACGCGTGGCGCGCCAGCCGGCACGGTCCGCCTATCCTGCACGGCGGCCTTCGGCGTGATGCATGTCAGCCGGCTGATTTTCGCTTTCCAGGATCGTTATCCCGATGTCGGGGTCGACCTCAGCCTCACCGACGAGCGGGTCGACCTCGTGCGCGAGGGGGTCGATATAGCGCTTCGCCTGGGTCCGCTCGCCGACAGCTCCATCAAACTCAGAGCGCTCGGCCAGTCCCGGCGACTGCTGGTGGCAGCGCCGGGCTATCTGGCGGTGCGGGGTATACCGGCTGTCCCGCAGGATCTCTCAGGCCATGAGGGTATCCGGATGTCGAATGTGGCAGGAAGCGAAATCCTCACCTTGCAGGGGCAGAGCGGAGAGCCCTATTCCGTGCCCTTTGGGGGACGGTTTCGGGTCGATCACGGGCTTGCAACCCGCGAAGCTCTTGTCGCCGGACGCGGCATTGCGCCCGCGCATCAATGGTTGGTCGACGATCTCCTAGCGACAGGAAGGCTGACCGCGATCTTGCCCGACTACTCGCTTTCGGCTGTTCCGCTGAGCATGCTGATCGTTCCGGAAAGGGCGGGCGTTGCGCGGGTGCGGCTGCTGGTCGACTTTCTCAGCGAGCAAATCGGCCTCATCCCGGGGATCGAAAAACCGGGTGCCAAACCGGAAAACCAGCATCGACACGGCGCAAATAGTCTAGCTCGGACGCAGTAAAACGCCCGCCCCGCTTTCGCGGGACGGGCGCATCCTGGCGACACCCTACCTTAGAGGAAGGAGAAGTCGCTCGTCGAGAGAGCCTTGACGTTCTGCAGGATAGCGACCAGTTCCAGATCCGCCGTCGCGGCATTGCCGTCGGCATCGTACCAGAGGCGGCCGTTGTCGGTCTCGAACAGGAACGTGCCCTTGCTGCTTGTCGCGACCGGGTCCGTGCCTGTGACCAGCGTCACTGTCGCGTCGCTGGCGGCGATGCCGAAGGCGGCGCGATCGATGACGAGCTTGTCCTGGCCTCGGACAAAGTCGGTGATGACATCGCCTTCACCGTCACGTCCCTCGCGGTCGAAGACGAACCGGTCGTTGCCGGTACCGCCCGTCAACCAATCGTCTCCTGCGCCGCCGATCAGGGTGTCGTTGCCGTCACGGCCATCAAGGGTATCGTCGGCGCCCTTACCATAGAACGTGTTGGCGGTCGCATCACCGCGAATATCGTCATCGGCTGCGCTGCCGATAATGGTTTCGAAATTCTTGACGGTGAGGCCGAGCGCCAGCCCCTTGTTCTTGGCCTGGGTCGTCAGGTCGAGCACGACCGACGTCGCCCCCTCCGCGAAGCTCAGCGTATCGATACCGACGCCGCCATCGAAGAGGTCCTTGCCGGAATGAACGGTGCGGGTGAGAACGTCATTCCCGGCGTCGCCGAAGAGCTGGTCGTCACCGGCGCCATCGCGCAGCGTGTCGTTGCCGTTGCCGCCCCTCAGAACATCGTTGCCGGACATGCCGTCGAGGATGTCGTTGAGGGTACCGCCCGTAACCGTGTCCTTGCCCTTGCTGCCGACATAGTCGAGCACTTCGAAGGCGTTGAAGGATGTCGCCGTATCGGCATTGACCGTGCCGGTCGAGAAGTTGAAGGCGATATCCTTCGTCTGCTCGGAGACGTTCAGCCTGATCACGTCCGTGCCCGTGCCACCGTCGGAACGGTCGCCGATGCCGGCATAGACCTTGTCATTGCCATCCTCGGCGTAGATCACATCCCTGCCGCCGGTGGTGGTCGCAGTATCACCATAGATGGTGTCGTTGCCCGTTCCGGCACGGATCGTATCGTTGCCCGCATCGCCGGACAGGAGATCGTTGCCCGCCCCGGCGCTGAGACTGTCGTGACCGGCGCCGCCGCGCAGATCGTCATTGAGGCTTCCACCGGCGAAGATGTCGTTGCCCGTTCCGCCGACGAGCGCAACGCGTTCGACGTTTTTCACCGTGACGGGCGCGTTCGTGGCCGTCACCGAGGCAGCAAGCTTGAAGGTGATGCCCTGGGTGTACTTGCTGAAGTTGATGGAGGCGAAATCGGTGCCCGTGCCGCCGTCAACGACCAGCGTGCCGGTCGAGGCGGTGCGCGTGAAGCTGTCGTCGCCGGTTCCGAGGTTGACCGTGTTGTAGCTGGCAGCACCCGTGGCGCTATCGCCGACACTAACCACGTCGTTGCCGTCGCCGGCATTGATCGAGTTTTTGCCGCCAAAGTCACGGATGACGTCGTTGCCGGCGCCCGAGTTGAGCGTGTCGCTTCCCTCTCCGCCATCGAGCGTGTCGCCGCCATTGGTGCCGATCAGCGTGTCGTTGCCGCCGTAACCGTAGAAGGCAACGCTCAGTGCGGAACCGACAGACTTCACCACGTCATTGCCGGAGCCGAATTCGACGCGATAACGCTCGAAGTTGTTGAGGCTTGTTCCGTCCGATAGCGTTGCGTTGGCCCCGGTCGCGGAAAAGGTCTGTGCGGTTGTCAGCGAGCGCCGGTCGACCGCAACGGAGTCGGTGCCGGTGCCGCCGTCGCCCTTGTCTGCGCCACCGTCGCCCAGGGTCACGGCGTCGTTGCCGATGCCGCCATTGACGGTGTCCCGGCCAATTCCGGCGAGAAGCGTGTCGTTACCGGCACCACCATCGACGAAGTCATCGCCGCCGGCGGCGTCGACATAATCATTGCCGCTGCCGGTCACGACCTTGTTGACCGTCGAACCGGTTGCGTAGATCGAGTAGTGCTCGATGCCCTTGAACGTCGTGCCGCCGGCAAGCGTATTGACTTCGGTGGCTGCCTTCGCGGTGAAGTTTCCGGAGAAGTTGCGGACGATCAGTCGATCGCTGCCGCTCACGTCGGTGATCGTGTCTTTGCCTTGGCCGTAGGTGTAGTTGAGAGTGTCGTCGCCAGTGCCGCCCTCAAGCCTGTCGTCACCGATGCCGCCATCGAGCGAGTCATTGCCGGCGTCGCCTGCCAGGCTATCGATACCCGCACCACCGGAAATGACATCGCTGTCGTTGCCGCCGGAAAGCTGGTCGTTGCCGGCATCCCCCGCGAGGGAATCCGCGTCGTCGCCACCGTAGACCTTGTCGTCGCCGTCACCGCCACTCAGATAGTCGCTGCCGGCGTCACCGTACAGGGTGTCATTGCCGGCGTCGCCGTTCACGAAGTCAAGGCCGTAGCCGCCGATGAGCGTATCGTTACCGTCTCCGCCCTGGAGTATGTCATGGCCGCGCCCGCCCGAAAGTCGGTCATGGCCCAATCCCCCCGTCAACATGTCGGAATAGTTGCCGCCGGTAACGACGTCATCGAAGGCCGTTCCGGTGATGCTGAACGACTCGACATTTGTCGTCTGGATGCCTCCGGTCAGTGTTTGCGGTGCGATCCAATCCTTGATCGCGATATTGAGCTTTGCCCCATGATCCGAGTAATCAAGCATGACCATGTCGGTGCCGGAGCCGCCGTCGACCACATCGCCGGAGACTTCGCTGAGCTCAAAGGCGGTGATCATATCCCGACCACTGCCGCCGTTGAGCTTGTCCTGTCCGGCTCCGCCGCTCAGCATGTCGCTTCCGCTGTTGCCGTTCAGCGTGTCATTGCCGTCGCCGCCCATGAGGCTGTCATTCTGGAACGAGCCGCTGACAGTGTCGTTGCCCTCGTCGGCGTTCACCGTATCACTGCCCATGCCGCCATCGACGATGTCGTCGCCGGCAAGCGCCATGATGAAATCGCCTTCAAGATCGCTGCCGGTCAAAATGTCCTTGCCGACAGTTCCGAAAATATTCGCCATATGTGTTTCCTTGTTTTTGTGCATCGGGACATGCGTCGCTGTTCGCAGAGGCGGCTGCCTCGGCGTGGTGATGGATGGTTTTTTTGGAAGAGCGCCCATGGCGGGCGGTCGCTCATCGTCGCGAGCGACACGGCGTCGAATAGACTAAATGCGGCGCCGTTTCATGGAGTGTCTCCCCAGTCGAACCCCTCGCAAGTCACGCGGTATTGCGTGACCTGAAGAACGTTCCCTGCCGTTCTCGCTGCCATATATTGACGAGTCCGAGAGCGTTTTGTGTTTCCGCGGGAACAGACCAAACGGGTAGATTCCCGGATCGATAAACAGATCTATGGTTGCAGGGAAAGGCGCCCGGATGAGGACGAATCACAGCCGTCTGTGGGACTGGGTCAACGACAGCGGATAGCGGGCTGGATGGTAGGCAGCGGCGCTCACATTGACCGTGCGGTTGTGCGTGTCATAGGCGATCTGGTCCAGCGTCAGGACCGCAGCAGGAACATCGAGCTGGAGGAACGACGCCTCCGTATCGGTGGCGAGCCTGGCACTCACGGTCGATTGGCCGCGCGACGGAATGATGCCGTAGCGGTTCTCGAACTCCGCATAGAGCGATCGGTTCTCGACCGTCCAGTCGATGTCGAGAATGCCCGGCGCGAGCGAGGCGGAGAACCAGTCCCGCTGGATGACCACCGGTACGTCATCGAGGAGGCGCAATCTTTCAAGGAAAACGACGTCCGCGCCGGTCGGCAGGGATAGCGGCCGCGCGACTTCGGCGTCGGCGCGGATGATCTTGCCGGCGAGAAGGCGCATGCCGGGCTTGCGATTGTTGGCGTAGGCCGTCTGGGTGAAGCTTCGCACGACCTCGAGTTCATAGATCGGCTTCGGTTCGGTGACATAGATGCCCTTGCCGGGCCGCGTCTGCAGATAGCCGATGTTCTCGAGATCCTTCACGGCCTGGCGCACCGTAATGCGGCTGACGCCATAAGCCGCGACAAGCTCCCGCTCTGACGGAAGCTTGTCATTGACCGCAAGTTCCCGTCTTTCGATCATGCCTTTGAGCAGGTTTCGCAGCTGCACGTAGAGCGCATCCGGGTGGTTGCGGTCGATGGAATTCTCGTCCGGAAGATTTGCGTGTCGTGCCATCAGTCGTTCGTTTCAGCGGCCAGTTGCCGGATGCCCTTCTGCATTGCACCTGGCAAGATTGAAGACAAGAGCCCGCTCCAGCTAAAGCGCGTCGCATTCAATCGGAGCGATGCGACGCGCTTTAGGTCTTTGGTTTCATGCATGTCGTCGCCCGAAACCGGTGTGCACTTTCTGGGGACATACACTTGGCTCGGCCCCCCGCACATCGGTTTCGCTCCGCCTTGTGGACCGTGAGAAAAGCGTCTCCAGATCGAATTGACATAACTGGTTATATCCAGTAGCGATATCACAATCGGAACGGCGGAGTAAAGAATGAAACTGACCTTGATTGGCGGCGGCGGTGTCCGGGCACCCCTGTTTGTCGGATCTGCCCTGCGGCGCGCGGAAAGAAGCGGTCTGAGCGAGATCTGCCTGCAGGACATCAATGAGCAGAAGCTCGATCTTTTCGGGCGCATCAGCCAGGAACTGGCGCGGCGCATGCAGTCCCCGGTCAGGATCACGATGTCAGTCGATGCCGAGCGGGCGCTGGAAGGGGCAAGCTACGTCGTGACCACGGTCCGGCCCGGCAACGAAGAAGGGCGGATCAAGGACGAACGCATCGCGCTCGCCCATGGCGTGCTGGGTCAGGAGACCACCGGTCCGGGCGGCTTTGCGATGGCGCTTCGCAGCATTCCCGTCATCCTCAAATACGCGGAAATCCTGAAGAAGGTCAGCCCCGACGCCTGGCTGTTCAACTTCACCAACCCGGCCGGCCTGGTTGCGCAAGCGCTGCAGAACGAAGGCTATCACCGCACAGTCGGCATCTGCGATGGCGCGAACGGCGCGCAGGAAGCCTTGGCGCGCTGGTACAAGGTGCCGCAGAATGATGTGCATGCCGAGGTCTATGGCCTCAACCACCTCTCCTTTACCAGGAGTGCAAAGATCGACGGCAAGGAAGTGCTTCAGCCGCTGCTTGACGACGACGCCTTCATCCGCGCGACGTCGCAGCGCATGTTCGACAGCAAGCTGATCCGCCACCAGCGCAACTGGATCAATGAATATCTCTATTACTACTACTATGCGGAAAGGGCCGTCGAAGCGCTCAAGTCTGACGAGCGCACCCGCGGCGAAGAGGTGAAGGACCTGAACGCCGCCTTGATCGCCAAGCTCGCCACGATCGATCTCGATGCCGATGCCGAGGGAGCATTGGCGGCCTACTATGCTTATGAGCGGCGGCGCAACGCGACCTACATGCATTACGCGCTGGCGGATGCGCCAAGCATGGAAGAGGCGGACAAGTTTGTCGAAAGCGTCGCGGCCGGCGAGACCGGGGAAGAAGGGGAAGGCTATGCCGGGGTCGCGCTCAACCTCGTCGATGCGCTGCAGACCGGAAAGCCTTGCTACACGGGTCTCAACGTCCGCAATGAGGGCGCGATCGACGGGCTGCGTGCCGACGATGTCGTGGAGGTGAGCTGTGTGGTCGACAAGAGCGGCATCAGGCCGCTCAAGATGGGCGCCATGCCAGAGGCCCAGGCGCAGCTCGTCCAGAACGTCAAGCGCTACGAGCGGCTGGCCGTCCGCGCGATCAAGGAGCGGAGCCGCGAGCTCGCCGTCGAGGCGCTGATGGCGCATCCGCTTGTGCTCTCCTACTCGCGTGCCGTGCCGTTGGTCGACGAATATCTGGCGGCGCACGCACAATATGCAGGTGACTGGTCGTGAGTGAGGCGCCCGGCTCCCGCTACGACGTGATGGTGGTCGGAGAGTACTACTTCGACCTGATCTTTCGCGGTCTCCCGGATGTGCCGAAGGTCAGTGCCGACCTCTGGGCCGAAGAGTTCGAGTGGGTGCCGGGCGCTGCCTATTCGACCGCGCTGGCACTTGCCCGGCTTGGCACCAGAGCGGGGTGGTGGTGCACCTTCGGCAACGACATCTTCAGTCACATGATCATCGACGAGGCGCGGCGGGAGAATATCGACGACGGCCTCTTCATTCATCTCGACAAACCGTTGCGCCGGGTGAGCGCGGCATTTTCGTTCGCGCATGACCGCGGCTTCATCAGTTATGCCGAGCAGCCGGACCCGCTGCCGAAGCCGGAGGATCTCGAGCGCCTCAGGCCGCGCATTCTTCTGCTTCAGGGGTTCTCGCTCGACGAGGAGCGGCGCGCGCTCATCCAGGCGGCGCGTGATCTCGGCATCATGGTCTGCTCCGACTTGCAGCACGTGGACTACACGCTTTCGACGCCCGGCATCGAAGAGATGCTGAGTTTGATTGACGTCTTCCTGCCGAATTCCTCCGAAGCGAAGGCATTGACGGGCGAGAATGACGTCGAGCGCGCGCTCGTCTCGATCGCCCGCTTCTGCCCGACCGTCGTCGTCAAATGCGGCACCGACGGCGCCATCGCCACGTCGAAGGGAGAGATCTGCCGCGTGCCGGCGCTCGCCGTCGACGTGTTCGACACGACCGGTGCCGGCGATTGCTTCAACGCGGGCTTCGTCCACGGGCTGCTCACCGAGCCGGAATTGCGCGGCGCGATCGAAATCGCCGTCATCTGTGGATCGCTCGCGGTCACGGGCTATGGCGGCCGCAATCTGCCTTTTCAAAAAGATCTTACGAAATATCGGCGGCGGGAGGCCGCGATATAGCGACGTTCACAAGAGAACGAATGAGGGAACGACATGAAACATAAACTGAAAATGCTGGCCGGCATGGCCGTGGTGGCCTTCGCATCGGCGCTCCCGGCAAAAGCCGAAACGGTCTCGATGTTCTGCTCCGCGACCGACTACGAATTGTGTGAAAAGGCAGTCGCCAAGTGGTCGGAGAAGACCGGCAACGAGGTGAAGCTCAACCGGATGCCGCAGAACCTCGACGATGCGATCCCGATCTACCAGCAGCTCTTTGCCGCCCAATCGTCGGACATCGACGTGCTCTATATCGACGTCATCTGGCTCGGCATGTTCAAGGATCATCTGCTCGACGTCACATCGATGATCCCGGAGGACGAGGTGAAGGCGCATTTTGCGTCCGCGACAGACGCCGCGCGCCTCGACGGCAAGCTTCTGGCGATGCCCTTCTATATCGACACCGGGCTGATGTTCTATCGCAAGGACCTGCTCGAAAAATACGGCAAAGAGCCGCCGAAGACCTGGGATGAAATGACGGCGACCGCGAAGGAGATCCAGGACGCGGAGCGCAAGGCCGGAAACCCGGACATGTGGGGCTATGCCTGGCAGGGCCGCAGCTATGAGGGCCTGACCTGCGACGCGCTGGAATGGATCGCCTCGGCCGGCGGCGGCACGATCATTTCCGACAACGGCGAGGTCACCATCAACAGCCCCGTGACGGAAGCGGCGCTGACCCGTGCGCGCGGCTGGATCGGCACGATTTCGCCCGAGGGCGTGCTCAACTACGACGAGGAAAATTCACGAGCCCTTTTTGAAAGCGGCAATGCCGTGTTTCACCGCAACTGGCCCTATGTCTGGGGCACGTCGCAGGCGGAAGGCGGCAAGCTCGTCGGCAAGGTCGGCGTTTCCGCTCTGCCGCTCGGTGCGGAAGGGCAGAAGTCGAGCGGAACGCTCGGCACGGCCTATCTCGGGGTCTCCAAATATTCCGAGAAGCAGGAGCTTGCGGCGGACCTGCTGCGCTACATGGTCGGCTTCGAGGACCAGAAGATGCGTGCCATCGAAGGCGGCTACAATCCGACCGTCGCGGCGCTTTACGAGGATGCCGACGTGCTGGCGAAAATCCCCTTCCTCGGCATGGCAAAGACGGCCTTCGAGGAGTCGGTTGCCCGTCCCTCCGCTGCCACCGGCAAGAACTACAATCGCATTTCCCGCACGTTCTACCGGGCCGTTCATGACATCATCTCCGGCAAGGACGATGTGGCCAAGGAACTTGCCGATCTGGAACGACGCCTGCAGCGCGACGTGAGAGCCGGCGAATGATCAAAGCGGCACCTCCGAGGGGATCCCGCGGAGGTGCCTTTTTGCAAATTTGCGGTTCGACGCGACGCGTTTCCGATGGTGAAGCGACGAGGTGCCGGCGCAAGGGATAGTGTCGGGCTCAGGACGATCAGCGAGGCGCGCAAGTGCAGGCTACATTTGAGGGGCGGCAGCAGGAAGCGCTGAGGCGCAGAGTGACGGCTGGCAACTTTGACGCCGACTGGTCCGCGGCCATCGTGCTCGAATGCAGCGACAGAGACATCCTGGCCGACCGCGCCGCGGCGGGCCTTTGAAGGACAGCGTAATGGCTTCAGTCACCTTGAAAAACGTCAGCAAGAGCTTCGGCGCCTACGATGTCATCCGGTCGATCGATCTGGAAATTGAGGACGGCGAGTTCATGGTGTTCGTCGGCCCGTCGGGTTGTGGGAAGTCGACGCTTTTGCGCCTGATCGCCGGGCTTGTCCCGGTTTCCGAAGGCGACGTGTTCATCGGTGGCGAGCAGGTGACCGACGTGCCGGCGTCGAAGCGCGGGCTTGCCTTCGTCTTCCAGTCATATGCGCTCTACCCGCATATGAACGTGTCGCGCAATATCAGCTTCGCGCTCGAAACCGCGCGCCTAGGCAAGGACGAAATCCGCCGCCGCGTGACCAAGGTCGCGGAGATGCTGAAAATCAGCCATCTGCTCGATCGGCGTCCGCGTCAGCTTTCCGGCGGCCAGCGGCAGCGCGTGGCGATCGGCCGCGCGCTTGTCGGCCAGCCCGAGGTTTTCCTTTTCGACGAACCGCTGTCCAATCTCGACGCCGATCTGCGCATGGAAATGCGCTTCGAGATCGCAAAGCTGCATGCCGACGTGAAGACGACGATGATCTATGTGACGCATGACCAGACCGAGGCGATGACGCTCGCCGATCGGATCGTCATCCTCAATTGGGGGCGGATAGAACAGGTCGGCCGGCCGAGGGAGCTTTACGACCGGCCAGCAAACAGGTTCGTTGCCGGTTTTCTCGGTAGTCCGCGCATGAACTTCGCGCCGCTCGACCGCGCCGCCTCGTCGGGCGGCGTGCTCCGGGGCGTCGGCGGTTTTTATCATGCCACTGAGTTTGCCGGCGCCGACATCCCCGTCGAGATCGGACTCAGGCCCGAAGCCCTCAAGCTGGTCAGCGCCGAGACCAAGGGCACGATCCGCGGAACGTTCGAGCGCATGGAAGACCTCGGCTACGAATATGTCTGCTATGTGCGGCTCAGCGAGACGCTGGTCTGGACGGTACGCTCGACCGGAAGCCCGCCTGCATTCGCAGAGGGCGAGGTGGTCGGCCTCGGCTGGCAGCCCGAAAATCTCTATCTCTTCGGCGAAGACGGGAGACGGATCGAGCACGACGGCGCCGTACAACTGGCATCGGGAGCTTCGCTGTGAGTGCGGCCGAGAGGATGCAACGGCAGCAGAACCGAACCGCGTGGCTGTTTCTGCTGCCACTGATAATCGCGCTCTTTGGTGTCGCCATCTGGCCGCTCGCGCGCAGCATCTTCTTTTCCTTCACGGACGCCTTTCTCGATGCGCCGGCGAACTACGGCTTTGTCGGGATCGACAATTTCATAGCCGTCGCCGAAGATCCGGTATTCTGGCGCGCGGTCAAGAACACGCTGTTTTTCACCGTCATATCCGTCGGCCTGGAGACGCTTCTGGGGCTGGCGATCGCGCTTTTGCTCCACCGGGCTTTCGTCGGCCGGGGCATCGTCAGGGCTGCCATTCTCGTTCCCTGGGCGATGCCCATGGTCGTCTCGACACGGATATGGGAGTGGATGCTCAACGACCAGTTCGGCCTCGTCAACGAGCTGCTCGTGACGCTGGGCCTCGTCGAGAAGGGCATCGCCTGGACGGCCGAACCCTCGCTCATCCTCTATACCGTGATCTTCATCGATGTCTGGGTGACGACGCCGTTCATGGTGCTGCTTATCCTCGCCGGGCTCCAGTTGATTCCGGAGGAGATTTACGAGGCCGCGGAAGTTTCCGGCGTGCCGCACTGGAAGCGCTTCTGGTCGATAACGCTGCCGCTCGCGACACCCGCGATCGGCGTTGCGATGCTGTTTCGCACGCTCGATGCGCTCAGGATGTTCGACCTCAGCTATGTGCTTGCCGCCAACAACGAAAACACCATGACGATGTCGATCTATGCACGCGACCAGCTGATCAGCTTCCAGGACCTCGGCCTCGGCTCGGCGGCCTCGACCTGGGTGTTCATGATCATCGGGCTGATCGCGATCGTCATTGTTGGCGCCCTGCGCCTCGATCGGACGACAGGGTGACGATAATGGCAATGACGACGACTGCCCCTGCAAGACGCTATTCCAACAGCACCTATCGCACGATCCGGCGTGTGAGGACTTTCGGTCTCTATGTCGGCGTGGCGGCCGTACTCGTCTACATGCTATTCCCCTATTACTGGGCGATCGTATCGTCCACGAAATCCGGCCAGGCGCTCTATCAGTTCAGTCTCCTGCCATCGCCGGACTTCAGCAACTATTGGCAGCTGTTCCACAACCCCGTGTTCATGGGCGCGCTCGTCAACTCTGGCCTCGTCGCTTTCGCGAGCACGATGATCTCGCTGGTGATCGGCATTCTCGCGGCCTATGCGCTCGGGCGGCTGCATTTTTCGCCAGGCCGGATTATTTTGATCGCCGTCCTGATGATCTCGATTTTCCCGCAGGTGGTCGTGCTCTCGGGAATGTTCGAGGTGATCGGCTGGCTTGGGCTCTATAACCGCCCGTCGGCACTCATCGTTTCCTATCTTATCCTTACGCTGCCGTTCACCACCTGGATCCTGACGAGCTTCATCCGCGATCTGCCGACGGAGCTGGAGGAGGCGGCGCTCATCGACGGTTGTTCGCGGCTGAGGGTCCTGACGCATGTGCTGCTGCCGCTGATGGGGCCCGCGATTGCCAGCACCGGGCTGCTCTCGTTCATTCTGGCGTGGAACGAATTCCTCTTCGCGCTCACCTTTATCCTGACCGACGAGAACCGGACCGTGCCGGTTGCGATCGGCCTGCTTACCGGCAGCAGCCGCTACGAATATCCGTTCGGCCAGATCATGGCCGCGTCGGTGACCGTCACGTTGCCGCTGTTGGTGCTGGTACTGATTTTCCAGCGCAAGATCGTCGCTGGCCTGACGTCGGGTGCCGTCAAAGGGTAGTCGTGTCGGCGACAAGCGGGCATCGCCCGCAATTCATGCAGATGATCAAAAAATAGGCGTTGCGTTCGCGCTAATTCATTTTGCCCGGAATGCCCGGATGCTCTTCGGCTTCGGCGCGAACGGCCTCTTCGTGGTACCAGCAACCGTCTATTGCGGCCGCGCAAACCTCCTGCGCACCGGGTCCCGGCTTCTCTTCCCGGCGATTCTCCACCCTTTTGAAGGGTTTCACGGGGAAAGGATAAATCGTCGCCGACCTGCGGTATAAACTCTCGGCCATCGTCTGGTCTCCCTTGAGTTCTGTCAGGGAGCATAGCGCATCGCATCCGGTTTGCACATGGTTTGCGCGAAATGATGAAAACGCAATCAATTGCGTGCCGTATTTGTGGGCACGCGCTTTCGCGCGATGAAAATTTAGACGGCGTCGTCGCAATTTTACGGCCATGCACTCCAATCCCATGTTGATCCCGGGGTCCCGGTGTACGCGTTTTTGACGGCATCGTTTGGCGCGGCGGGTGAGTTGCCTGTTGCGGGGCGGAGCCTGTACCGCAATCAACTAACCGGTTGACTCTATTGCAACGTTCGAGCGGCACCAGCGGCGGGTGGATGGTTTGCGCGCACGGACGAGGAACCGGCAGCCAGTCAATTATTCCGCTATCGGCGGGCCGTAATGGCCGAACTGGCACGCAAAATGCTTGAGCAGTTCCGGATCCCTTGGCGGTCGGCGCTTGAAGCGTGTCGGTCCGTCAGGATTGCTCAAAGCCTCGCAACCACGTTATGAGAGATTCGCAATGACAAAGTATAAGCTCGAGTATATCTGGCTCGACGGCTACACCCCGGTCCCGAACCTGCGCGGAAAGACGCAGATCAAGGAATTCGATGCATTCCCGACGCTCGAGCAGCTCCCGCTCTGGGGATTCGATGGCAGCTCGACGATGCAGGCCGAAGGCCGCAGCTCCGACTGCGTGCTGAAGCCGGTCGCGGTCTATCCGGACCCGGTTCGCACCAACGGCGTACTGGTCATGTGCGAAGTCATGATGCCGGACGGCAAGACCCCGCACCCGTCGAACAGCCGCGCGACGATCCTCGACGACGAGGGCGCCTGGTTCGGTTTCGAGCAGGAATACTTCTTCTATAAGAACGGCCGCCCGCTCGGCTTCCCGGAGCAGGGCTATCCGGCACCGCAGGGCCCCTACTACACCGGCGTCGGTTACAAGAACGTCGGCGACATCGCACGCCAGATCGTCGAAGAGCATCTCGACATCTGCCTGGCTGCCGGCATCAACCATGAAGGTATCAATGCCGAAGTCGCCAAGGGCCAGTGGGAATTCCAGATCTTCGGCAAGGGCTCCAAGAAGGCCGCCGACGAAGTCTGGCTGGCTCGCTACCTGCTGCAGCGCCTGACGGAAAAGTACGGCATCGACATCGAGTGGCACTGCAAGCCGCTCGGCGACACCGACTGGAACGGTTCGGGAATGCACTGCAACTTCTCGACCGCCTACATGCGCGAAGTCGGCGGCAAGGAGTATTTCGAAGCGCTGATGGCTGCCTTCGAGAAGAACCTGCACGAGCACATCGCCGTCTACGGCCCCGACAACCACATGCGCCTGACCGGCAAGCATGAGACGGCACCGTGGAACAAGTTCAGCTACGGCGTTGCCGACCGCGGTGCATCGATCCGCGTTCCGCACAGCTTCGTCAACAACGGCTATCGCGGCTATCTCGAAGATCGGCGCCCGAACTCCCAAGGCTGCCCCTACCAGATCGCTTCGCAGGTGCTGAAGACCATCTCGACCGTTCCGACCGAAGGCAGCGTCGCGAAAGTCGCATAAACACTCCCCGCGGCGCCGACGCGAATGTCGGCGCCGTGTCCCTTTTCCTGGTCTGTACGATCCTCCCGGGAATTCGCGGACGCCGATGGCTGTTGCCACCGTCAGCGGCTCCCATTCCCGCCTTCACCGTTTGCTTGCGTCGATGACCCAGTCGACCGCTTCGGAAATATCGCGAACCGTCGCCGTCGGTGCGGGCTCGAAACGCTTCTCGTCGCCTT
The DNA here is from genome assembly GCF_029714365.1 of Sinorhizobium terangae. Classification (NCBI taxonomy): domain Bacteria; kingdom Pseudomonadati; phylum Pseudomonadota; class Alphaproteobacteria; order Hyphomicrobiales; family Rhizobiaceae; genus Sinorhizobium; species Sinorhizobium terangae. Next base: position 1,759,214 of record NZ_CP121660.1, on the reverse strand, counting down.
CGCGGTACTTGCCAGTGCGCACCAGCAGGGCGTGCGCCAAGCCTGCCGCCAGCGCGCCCGCCACATCTGTTTCGGCGTCGTCACCCACCATGACGGCTTGAGCGTCCGCACAACTCATCGTCGCGAGCGCAGACCGAAAGAAGGCCTGCGACGGCTTGCCGAGCACGATCGCGCTCTTCTGACTGGCGAATTCCAGTCCGATTACGAAGGCTCCGGCGTCGAGGCTGAGTTTTCCATCGGCATCCTTGAAAGTCCGGTTTGGGGCGAGCGCCAGCAATTCCGCGCCGGCAATCAATTCACGAAACGCCGTGTTGAGCGTCCGGTAATCGAAAGCCTCGCCCGCGTCACCGACAACGACGGCCTTCGGCAGACCGCTTCTCAGATCGTCGAATTCCTGCACGAGATTGGGATGGACAAGCAGATGCGGCGATCGGCCATGTTCGGCAAGCCATTGGCGCGCTGCCTCAGCCGGCGTGAAGACTTCGTCTGCTGTCACGGAAAGGCCCAGCCGGGCAAGCCGGTCAAGAACGGCTGACTTCGTCGAGCGGGTGGTGTTGCTGACGAAGCGGATGGGAAGACCGGCGTCGCGCAGGCGCAGAACCGCCTCCGTCGCGCCAGGCACAGCCACGTCGCCGTCATAGATGACGCCAGCGAGATCCAGAAGCACACCGCTGATCATCGTCGCAGGATGACACGGAGGCGCGCGGGGTCAAGTTCGCAAGCTGTGTGGCTCCCGACGGTGCGTTGGGGCTCACTGTCGTAAAGCGGCGATCTTGCCACTATCCGCGCGTTTCCGCGCGCATTTTCTTGTGGCATTTCGAGCCACCAGAAATTGACTTCGGTTCCATGTCGCACGCATAGTGCGGTGGGGATCAGGGGATCAGCAAGTCACCATGCGCAAACTGAAATTCGCGGTTGCCGCGTTCGCGGTGCTGGGAAGCGTGTTGCCGTCGGCAGCCGAGGTGTTTTCGCGCGCGTCGTCTCCAGAGGGCTCGGTCATTGCGCGCAAGTCCGGCGAGGAAATTCGCTTCATTGAGGTGGATGACTGGCGCACGGTAGAGATCAACCAGGACCTTCTTGCCGGCGATGTGCTCCGCACCAATGCAACCGGCAGCTTGGCGCTTTTGTTTGCCGACGACACGCAGATGCGCATGGGGCGCAACACGACACTGCTCGTCAAGAAGATAGGTGAAAACTCCGACGGCGAACTCAGCCTTCAATCCGGCGTCGTCTGGGCGCGTGCCAAGCGTGGCGGCAGCGGACTGACCATCGACACGCCGGCGGCAACCGCGGCCATTCGCGGCACGGATTGGACGCTTCGGGTTACCGGTAACGGCGATACGACGCTCTCCGTGCTCGAGGGCAGAGTGGAGCTCAAGAACGCCCAAGGATCGGTGACCGTCAATCAGGGCGAGGGCGCGTTTGCAGCAATTGGACAGGCACCGCGCAAATACATCCTCGTCAATCTGGAGGAGCGCGAGCAGATCCTGCTGTACACGGAACTGCGCGGCGCTTTTGCCACTCTGCCGCTGAGTGGTGTGGGCGGTCGCGAGACGCGTGCCAGGCGTGATGCCATTTTGGCCATCGCGCCCGCGCAGCGAAGCAGCGAGGACTGGATTGCGCTCGCCGAAGCAATGCTTTCGAGCGATGGGCGCGCGGCCGCAAAGGATGCGCTTGCGCATCTCCGCCGCCCTTTGCCGGCCGGGCTGGAGGCGCGGGCGAAACTCGTCGAAGCGATGATTGCGGGACAGGAGCTGCGCTACGCCGAGGCAAGCCGCTTGTTTGCTGCCGCCATGCCGCACCTGCCGCGCAACCGCCGGGCGGCCGCAGCCTTCGGCCGATGGTTTGCGAGCGCCCTGGAACATCCGGATCGAGAGACGCCACCGCCGGCGACCAGCGCCTATGCCGACGACCCGGTGGCTGTGATGGCACGCGCCACCGCCGCCGCCCACATCCTTGGACAGGCGGAAGCGATCAAGATCCTGAAGACGGCCGAAGAGCGTTTCCCGAACGATGCGCGACTGCCGGCGATGCGCGCCGATCTCGCTTTCCAGCTCGATCGTCGAGACGAGGTGAGGGAGGCTCTTGCCCGCGCCAAAGCAATCGATCCGGAGGAGCCAGCCTATCTCCTCGCAAACGCGCGCTTCCGCGCGACCGTATCCAGCGATCTCGACGGCGCGCTCGCGGATCTGAAGCGTGCGACCAAGATCGCGCCCGGAGACGATGCCGCCTGGAACGAGCTGGGCATCGTTCAAAGCGATCGCAGCGCGATCAGAGAGGCGGATGCTGCCCATCGCCGCTCGATCGAGCTGAACCCGGAAAATGCGGTGCTCCATGCAAACTACGCGCGCTTCCTGATGGACAACGACCAGATCGCGGCGGCCAAGGCCGCGCTCGACAGAGCCGAGGCACTAGACCCCCGTTCCTACGCTGTTCTCGCAGCCAAGGGGCGTTATCTCTTGCGGATCGGCAGGACCGAGGAAGGCGAGAAGGCGCTGCTCGAAGCTTCCGCCGTCAACCCGACTTACGGGGACAGCCTCATAGGTCTGGCGATTGGCAGCTATCAACTGGGTGCTGACGAGGAGGCGGCTCAGGCGCTAGACAACGCCGACAGATTCGATCCGGACAACGCCTCCATTCCCCTGATCCGCTCCGGCATCGCGCTGGATGAATTCCGGGCCGATGACGCGATCCTGGAAGCGCGGGAGGCGCTGCGGCGCCGGCAGGCGCGAGGCGGGTTTTATTCCGGCTACGACGCGAACCGACAGGCTTCCTCCTTCCTCGGGGTCACTCTCGAGAACCTCGGATTGAACGAGTGGGGTCAATACTATGCGGATCGCTCCTACGATCCGTTTAAGTCGACTAGCTATATTGACCAAGCCGCAAGCGGGCGTTTCACTCCCTTCGTGGGAGAGCCGCTCTCCGGCCTCGATCGCTTCCCCTTCGGTAGCTCGTCGCCTTCCTTGGAGATGCAAGGCCTTCTCTTCGATCCCTTAGCCGTGGCATCGGAAGCCAAACGCAATTCATTGGAACGACGCAGCTTTTTCGAGGCGGCGGTCGGGTCAGGATTGTTGGATGAAGGCGCGAGAGCCGGCTGGACGAGCGACATACTCCTACAGGGAACCAGCTACGCCGGAATTCCTCTCAGCTACTACATCCAAGGTGAAATATCGCGGCCGGAGAGTCGGCGGGACAACGATGCGAACGATTTCGAAGGCGCGCGTTTCCAACTCGGCTTGCGGCCGAGCCTCGCCGACAGTGTCTTGCTGTTCGGTAATACATCGCAGCAGGACATCGGCTACCCCGGACAAGTCTGGAATCCGGCGCCATTTAACGCTGTCGAAGCAAGCGACAATACACTCGGCGTCGCCTGGAGCCATACGATCTCCGACCGCAATGTCATCCAGGCCTTTGCTGTGTCGAGCGACATCGACACCCGACGGCAATTTCGCGCCACGGATTCCAGCGTTGATCCGCCGATAGTTTATCGCATCGACGAGACGTCGAGAGATGACTCGGTCACGTTTGGTGTGAGCCATCTCTTCGGCATCGGACCTCTGACAGTCCGCTATGGAGCAGAGGCTGCTCGAACCGAATACGGGATCTCGCAGACTGCCACCGACCTGGGCACAGACATCATTGATGACCTCGGCGAGTTTTCCGGGGATGGCTCCGCTACGCGCACGTATATCGATGCTACGCTGGACGTCTCCCAAGACCTCCAGTTTCAGGGTGGAGCATACGTCACTAGGTTCGACGGTGACACCGGGTTATGGGGACCCGTTGATCCGCGTATCGGTGTGGCATGGTCGCCGATCGAAGGTCACTGGTTGCGGGCCTATTACCGGCAGGACACGCAGTTCGCCACAAACCACACCTTATCGCCAATCACCACCGTCGGTCTTGCTCCGCTTGAACTGCCGCTCTATTCGAGCGGGCAAACGCAAACTGCGGCAATGCGGTGGGACGCGGAGTGGAACGAGCGCCTTTTCACTGCGATCGAGTACCAGCATCAACGCTTCAACGGGCTGACGCTGGCGCCGGAAGACCTTCTGACCACGTTCCTGACGAGTGACGGCGAGATTGACCGAGTGCATCTCAGTGCCAACTACTGGATCGGTGGAGGTCTCGGTGCTTTTGCGTCATTCACTTGGAACGAAAGCAAAGACACCAGCCTGTTTTGGAATTCTGACTACCGTGTGCCCCTCGTGCCGGACTATGTCGCCCAGGTCGGCCTGACATATGTGCATCCATCGCGGGTGTCGGCGACGATTGCGCAGTCCTTCGTCGGTGACCGTGTAGGCTCACAATATTACGATGACAACTGGGATCCTGTTGCCCCTGAGCTAGGGCCTTATAGGACAACAGACGCCGCTATCACCTGGAAATCGGAGAGCGGGCATCTGGAGCTTGGGCTGCAACTGTTGAATATTTTCGATGCCGAGATTGATATGGCGGACGGGCTGCCTGCCCCAGGGCGCACCGTTCGCGCTCGCGCGACGGCTCGGTTCTAGGAAGCTCTTCGACGCGCTTCAGAATACCGAAGCGTTTAAGCAACCCCGCCTTGATCACCATTGGGGCGGATTGGCGAGGGAGGCGGCGCCGTAAGCGGCGGGCACCTTACGGCAGCGAGCTACCCAGTAGTCGCCTGGATAGCCAAGATCTTGTACCGCGCGCGTTAGCCGCGCCGCATATCCGGGAAGTTCGCCGGGTCGATGCCGAGGGTGCGCAGGTCGCGCGCGTTCGGGCGGCGGTGGCCTTCGACGGCGGCGGCGGCAGCGTTCGCAGCACCCAGAACGGCGAAGGCGCGGCCAATGAAACCCATGCGGTTTTTGCTGGTGGCAATCATCTCTTTGCTCGCTTTCGTTTTCTATCCGATGAGCAAAAGATGGGTCCGAGCGGGTATCTTTGCAATGCACAAAAGCTCACCCCAGCCATGCAGCGCAAGCAAGACCGCGATGAGGGGAGCGCTTTTAAAGGTTGGGGAAGAAGAAAAGTGGAGCGGAAAGAGGGCTGCCCCTCCCTCTTCCCGCTCCGTGAACCGCCTTGGGAGGCGAAAGGGTCAGTCCTCGCTGGCGGCGAGTTGCGCAAGCACCTGGCCGCGCCCACGCGCTCTCAGGATGAGCGGCACGATAAGGGCGAGGGCCGCGATCACCAGAAGCACGGCCGCGATCGGCGAGGTGAAGAGCACGGTGAAGTCACCCTGGCTGATCGAAAGCGCCCGGCGCAGTTGTTGTTCGGCGAGAGGCCCGAGGATCAGGCCGACCACGACCGGGGCGATCGGGTAGCCGAAGACGCGCATGACGTAACCTAGCAGTCCGAAGGCGAGCAGCATGCCGAGCTCGAATACCGACGGGTTGGCGCCGATGGTGCCGAGCGTCGCGAACAGAAGAATGCCCGCATAAAGCCAAGGCTTCGGGATGGTCAGGAGCTTCACCCAGAGACCAATCAGCGGCAGGTTCAGGACCAGCAGCATGAAGTTGGCGATCAGAAGGCTCGCGATCAGACCCCAGACGAGCTGCGGGTTGGTGGCAAACAGCAGCGGTCCGGGCTGGAGGCCATATTGCTGGAAGCCGGCCAGCATGATTGCCGCCGTCGCCGTCGTCGGCAGGCCGAGGGTGAGCAGCGGCACCAGCGTGCCGGCGGCCGAGGCGTTGTTGGCCGCTTCCGGTCCGGCCACGCCTTCGATCGCGCCATTGCCGAACTCTTCCGGATGTTTGGTCAGGCGCTTCTCAGCCGCATAGGAGAGGAAGGTGCCGATTTCGGCGCCGCCTGCTGGCATCGCCCCGATCGGGAAGCCGATGACAGTGCCGCGAAGCCAGGGCTTCCAAGAGCGTGCCCAGTCCATCGCGCTCATCCAGACCGAGCCCTTGACGGCTTCGACCTTGTCCGGGCCGCGATCGCCCTGGGCAGCGATGTAAAGGGTTTCTCCGATCGCGAACATGGCAACCGCAAGCGTCGTCACCTCGATGCCGTCGAGCAGATCTGGCACGCCGAAGGAAAGGCGCGTCTGGCCGGTCAACTGGTCGATGCCGATGCAGGCGAGGGTGAGGCCAACGAAAAGCGAGGTCAGGCCGCGAAGCGTCGAGTCTCCAAAGGCGGACGAAACCGTGACGAAGGCCAGCACCATCAGCGCGAAATATTCGCGCGGACCGAAGACGAGCGCGAGCTTGACGATATAGGGGGCGATGAAGGCGAGCGCGAGGGTCGCGATGAGACCGGCGACGAAGGAACCGATCGCAGCGGTCGCCAATGCCGGGCCGCCGCGTCCGGCGCGCGCCATCTTGTTGCCCTCGAGTGCGGTGACGATCGACGAGCTTTCGCCCGGCGTGTTGAGCAGGATCGAGGTGGTCGAGCCGCCATACATGCCGCCATAATAGATGCCGGCGAACATGATGAGCGAGCCGCCCGGATCGAGCCTGTAGGTGACGGGCAAGAGGAGCGCGACCGTGAGCGCCGGTCCGATCCCGGGCAGTACACCGACGGCGGTACCGAGCGTCACGCCGATGAGCGCGTAGAGCAGGTTCATCGGCTGGGCGGCGACGAGCAGCCCCTGGAGCAGGAAGTCGAAAGTAGCCATGGTCGTCGGCCCCCTCAGAAGAACAGGCGTTCAAGCGGCCCTGCGGGCAGCGACAGTTGCAGGAGCTTGGCGAAGATCAGCCAGACGATGAAGCTGAAGGCAATTCCAACCGGAATTGTGAGCCACAGCTTGCGTTTGCCGAAGCCGCGTGCAGTCAGACCGAAGAGAATGCCGGTGGCGATCGAAAAGCCGAGCGTGTTCAAGAGCAGCATCTGGGCGGCCAGCCCACCGACGATCCAGAATACGGGGCCGAACTCCTGGTGCTCTCGCTCGTGACCGAAGTCGCCCCTCACTGCTTCGACGGCGGTCCAGATTGCGAGGCCGATGAGACAGCAGGCGATCACATAGGGAACCGTCGTCGGGCCGATCTGTGAATAGCCGGCGAGCCCGGCCAGGCGCGAAACGTCCCAGAAGATCAGGCCGGCGATGAGCGCCAGAACGACGGCGATGATGAGCGCCGCCCTGTCAGGGCGGCGCGTTTCGACGGAAGGGTGATTTCCCCTGTTCATTTGACCAGTCCGATGTCCTTGAGGACAGTTTCGGTTGCGGAAACGTCCTTCGCGAGCTGCTCGTTGAAGGCGTCGCCGGCGAGGTAGGTGTCCTGCCAGCCCTTCGTCTTCAGGACTTCCTGCCAGCCTGCGGACTTGGCGAGCTTTTCGATGTCGGCGGAAACGGCTGCCTTCTGCTCATCGGTGAGGCCGGGAGCGGCTGCGACCATGCGCCAGTTTTCAACCACGACGTCGACACCGGATTCCTTCAGCGTCGGTGCATCGATGCCTGGGAGGCGTTCGGCGCTTGAGACCGCAAGAAGGCGGAGCGTCCCAGCCTTCACCTGCGATTCGAATTCGCCATAGCCGGAAATGCCTGCGGTCACCTGGCTGCCCAGGATGGCGGCGAGCGCTTCACCACCGCCGGAATAGGCGATGTAGTTGATCTTCGTCGGATCGACGCCGGCCGCCTTGGCAATCAGGCCGACGGCGATGTGGTCGGTGCCGCCAGCGGAGCCGCCAGCCCAGGAAACGGCGCCCGGATCCTTCTTCAGCGCCTCGACGAGGTCGCCCATAGTCTTGATCTCGGAAGCGGCCGGGACGACGATCGCTTCGTACTCGCCGGTAAGACGGGCGATCGGCGTCACGTCCTTGAGGGTCACGGGCGAATTGTTGGTGAGGATGGCGCCCACCATGACGTAGCCGCCGACGAGGAGGGCGTTCGGGTTGCCCTTCTGCTGGCTGGCGAACTGTGCAAGCCCGATGGTACCGCCGGCGCCGGGAACGTTTTGCACCTGGACATTGCCGGAAATGCCTTCCTGCTGCATGACGGTCTGCAGCGAACGGGCCGTCTGGTCCCAGCCGCCGCCGGGGTTGGCCGGCGCGATGATCGTATAGTCGGCGGCATATGCCGGAAGCGCCAGGGCGCCAGCGAGAATGGATGCCAGGAAGAAGTGTTTCAAGGTCGGTCCTCCGTAGGGCGCGTTCAATCGCGCGTGCGTTGATTATCGTCGCGTACGGGAGAAGCGCGTGGCTGGTTTTTTGCGCGCCAGCCGCTGACCGTGGTGGTGATTTCCTCCCGAAGCGCTGCTGACGGCCCGCCTCCACGGATCATCAGCGATCCCTAAGCCACCATAGAAAGCTGACATTAACCTGACATCAAGTCGGCATTGCGTAAATGGTTTGTTCTGCCTGCCGAAATTTCAGTGGAGCCTCAGCACCTCGTTCCAGCGCGCGATCAGGCGGGCGCGCTTGACCTGGTCGAGATAGACCATCAATCCCGGGCTGACCGGAACGGGTCGCAATTGCCCGCCGAGCATCTCCTGCATGGTGTTGGCAGTGTTCTCGCCTGCGACATCCGGGCTGACTGCGGGGATCTGCAGCTCGCGCGCCATGATGGTCTGGCCTTCCTTCGACATGAAGAATTCGAGATACCGGCGGCCGAGGTCAGGAGAGGCGGCCGCCTGCGGCACCAGCCCGATGCGCGACATCACCACCGTATAGTCCTTTGGAAGCACGATCCCGACATCGGGATGGCGCGAGGCCCAGTCGGCGGCATAGGATCCGAGGATATTGTAGCCGAGCACGAAGCGGCCGTCGGCGACCCGTTCGACGATCGCTTGGCTGGTCGAATAGAGTTTTACGCCCGCGGACCCCATCGCCTGGATGACGCTCCAGATGTCGCCGAACTGCTCCTGGTCGCGCGACATGAAGAGGAAACCGACGCCCGAGCGCTCGATATCATAGGTGCCGATCCGGCCGAAGACGGCGCTGCCCTTCCGCTTCAGATAGTCGACGAATTCCGCGCGTGTTGCAGGCGGCGGCTCGGTCTTGAAGCTTGGCTTATGGTAGACGAAGACGGCCGGTTCGAAGGTCAGTGCATAGGCGGTGTTGCGCCAGTTCGCCCAGACCGGCCAGCGGCCGCTCATCGGCAGGTCGCTGCGTTGCGCATAGCCGTCGTTGCTGAGCTTGACCTGCAGGTCCATGGCCGAGGAGAAGGCGAAGTCAGCCGTCTTCTGGCCAGCATCCGTCTCCTTGACGATCCGGTCGTAGATCTCGCCCGTCAGCATATCCTCGTAGCGAACCGCTACGTCCGGATTGGCCTTCTGAAAGCCGAGGATCATCGGCCGTGCGAGCGGTTCGTCGAGCGAGGAATAGACGACGAGAACCGGGGCCGCGTCGTTCCCGGAAAGGGCCGGGAAGAACACGGGCGCCGAATGCGCCAGCCCTGGAAGGATGAGACAGAAAAGCAGGGAGATCAGGTATCGCATAATTCCACAATGCCTTACAGCGCCGCGCGCCTGTTCAGACACGCAAAGGCCGCCGTAACAGCTTGAAGTGCTGCATGTTTTTCTCCCTAAATCAATTCCGGTTTAAGGAATTATGCAGTAGCCGCCAGCCGTTCACAAGCAAGCTTGCGGCCGATAAAGTGATCGGGGGAGAGCGACGTTGCGAATCTTGCTTGTTGAAGACAATCAGGCCCTGGCGGAGGGCCTATCCGCGATCCTGCGCGGAAGCGGTTATGCGGTCGACGTCGTCAGCGACGGTGCCTCGGCCCATGCCGTTGCCGCTGCGGAAAGCTTCGATCTGGTGATCCTCGATCTCAACCTGCCGGAAATGGATGGCCTCGACGTGCTGCGCGCCATGCGGGCGCGGCAGAACCGGGCGGCGGTCCTGATCCTGACTGCGCGCGGCACCCCGGAAGAGCGGGTGAAGGGCCTCGATCTCGGCGCCGACGACTACATGATCAAGCCCTTCGACATCGGCGAGTTCGAGGCGCGGGTGCGGGTGCTGCTGCGCCGCCAGGCAGGATTGCGGACTTCTGTCGTCAGCTATGGCAATGTCACGCTGGACCTCACGGCGCGCAGCTTTTCTGCCGGTGGTGTACCGATCGAAATTCCCGCCCGGGAGCTCGGGCTGCTCGAACTTCTGTTCATGCGCGCCGGCAAGGTCGTCGCCAAGGAGGCGATCGTCCAGTCGCTCACTGGTCTCGATGACGATCTCAGCCCCAATGCGATCGAGCAATATGTAAGCCGGCTTCGCAAGCGCCTGGCGCCCTATGGCCTGACGGTGCGCACCGCGCGCGGCATCGGCTATTACCTCGACAAGACGGCCAGCCCCGAATGAGGACCGTCGTCTATTCGTTGCGGCGCAGGCTGCTCGGCTGGCTCCTGATCTCCACCGCCGTGATCGGCGTGGTGGCGCTGACCGACACCTACCGGGAGGCGGTCAAGACGGCGAACGTCGTCTCGGACCGCGTTCTTGCCGGTTCGGCGCTCGCGATCGCCGAGCGCGTTGTCGTCGCCGAGGGCGGCTCGCTTCAGGTCGACATTCCCTATGTCGCGCTGGAGATGCTGACGTCCGCGGCGCAGGACAGGGTCTTCTACCGGGTGGACGGGCCGCCCGGCGAGTTCATCACCGGTTATCAGACGCTGCCGTCGCTCACCGAAGGTCAGGATCAGTCGACGACGTTCGGCGACGCCGTCTTCCGCGGGGAACGCATTCGCATTGCGGCACTCCGGCGTTCCGCCTCGACCGGTGTCAGTTCCGTTCCCTTCGTCGTCACTGTTGCCGAAACGACGATCGCGAGGCGGCAGCTAACGCAGACGATCCTTCTGCGCTCGGCCCTGCGCCTCAGCCTGATGATTGCCGGCGCGGCCATGATCGTCTGGATCGCCGTCACCTTTTCGCTGAGACCACTCTATCGGCTTGGCGACGCCATTGCCGAACGCAGCCCCGACGACCTGCATCCGATCGGCGAGCGGGTGCCGAGCGAGGTTCAGGGGCTGGTCGACACCGTCAACTCGTTCATGGTGCGACTGCAATCGGCGCTCGACGCGCTGCGCCATTTCACCGGAAATGCCAGTCATCAGTTGCGGACTCCATTGGCGATCATCCGCACGCAGTTGGCGCTCGCGCAAAGAGCTGGAACGATTGAGGAAACGCGGGCGGCTGCGCGCAAGGCGGACGAAGCGGTGGCGAATGCAGAGCGCATTCTCGCGCAACTGCTGCTGATGGCGAAAATCGACGCGGCGGGCAGGGACGAGGCGCGCGGTTCGGAGCGCATCGAACTTGCCGCGCTCGCGCGCGAGATCACCGCCGATCATGTGCCGGCGGCCGGCGACGCCGGCATCGACCTCGGCTTTGCCGGCGAAGGTGAACACTGGATCCGCGCCGAGCCGCTGCTCGTCGGCGAGCTTTTAAAGAACCTGATCGGCAACGCGCTTTTCTATGCCGGACGGGGCGCCGAGGTCACGGTGCGCGTCGAAGGGCGCGACGAGGCCGTCGTGCTTGAGGTCGAGGACAACGGCCCGGGAATCCGGCCGGAGTTGCGCGAGGCGGTGCTCAAGCGTTTCCGGCGCGGCGGCGACGAGGCGCCCGGCACTGGGCTTGGCCTGCCGATCGTAGAGGAAATCGCCACGCTCTACGGCGGGACGACGCGCCTGGAGGACGGCGAGGGCGGGCGCGGATTGAAGGTCGTGGTGGGGTTTCCGGGGGTGAGGGGAGGAAGGCCAGGGGCACCTGATCCGGTTGTTGCTCAAGGGCGCGTGAGAGGGCGAACTGCCGGGGGCCGCACCCCCTCTGCCCTGCCCGGTATCTCCCCCACAAGGGGAGAGATTGGCCAGAAGCGAAGCTCTGCCCGACAGCGAGCCGGCGCGCGCCGTTGTCACCGAATTCTCGACACGCGCGCAGCGTCATTGGTTAAGTGATACGTCGCCGCTTGCCGATCTTCCCCCTTTGTGGGGGAGATGCCCGGCAGGGCGGGGGGACCACCATCCGCCTGCGCCCGCTGCTGCAATCCGATCGGAATGCGCTGGGATCACGGTCCCAGAAAGCAAAAGACCTGCCCGCGAACTCCGCAGGCAGGTCGAGGCAAGGCTACCGTCGATGCGTCCGATCAGAACGGGGAATCGGGGAAGTAGAAGTCCTGCGCATTGTCCTTGGTGACCAGCGTCGCGTCGATCGTGTAGGTGCCGCGAACCGGAACCTGGCCGTAGAAGTTGGCCGCCGTCATTTCCAGCGCGGTGCCGACCATTGCCGGCGGGTAGAGCACGTCGACCGGGATCATCTTGTCGCCGTCCATGACCTTCTTGATCATTTCCTTCGAACCGGCGCCGGCGACGACATACTGGATGTCGGTGCGCTTGGCTTGCTCGATCGCCTGCAGCACGCCGACGGCCATGTCGTCGTCCTGGCACCAGACGACGTCGATCTGCGGGTACTTGGTCAGATAGTCCTGCATGACTTTGAAGGCATCGTCGCGGTTCCAGTTGCCGTACTGGCGGTCGAGGATTTCGACCTTCGAGCCGGCGATGCCCTGGTCGAAGCCGTCCTGACGCTGCTGGTCGATCGGAATCGGCAGGCCGCGAATGACGACGACCTTGGCCTCCGGCGTCGTAGCCTTGATGTATTCGCCGGCGACCTGGCCGAGTGCGGGGTTGTTGCCGGCGACATAGAGATCACGCACGCTGTTGTCGTTGACGGACGGCGCGCGGTCGACGAGCGCCACGAACGTGCCCTTGCCCTTGACCTCCTTGATGGCGTTGACAAGCGGATCGGGATCGGTCGGCAGGATCACCAGCGCGTCGATGCCCTGAGTTTCGAGGTCCTGCACGGCATTGGCCTGGCTTGCCGGATCCGGCGAGGTCTTGACGATGACGTTGAGGCCCGGATGCTGTTCCATGAGCGTTTTCGCGACGCGTTCCGCGTGGAACACAACACCGGCGGTCCAGCCGTGGTCGGCCGCAGGGATCGAGACGCCGATCGTGACCTTCTTCTCCTCCGCGTGGGCCACGCCCGTCAGTGCCATCATCGCGACGGCAGCAATGCCCATTAATCCCTTTCGCATGTTTTCTTTCCTCCCAATGTGTCAGGGTCTTCGCTGATGTGGCCGGACCATAAGATCCGGCATTGTCACGATTTGCGTACCAGCGAGCGCTGGACGAGCATCGCGATGATGATGATCGCACCCTGCATCGCGCCGATCAGGTATTCGCTGATGAAGTTCGACAGGAGCATGATGTTACCGACCAATTCGAGAATGAAGGCGCCGCAGATCGTGCCCCAGACGCGGCCGGCGCCGCCCTTGAGCGCGGTGCCGCCGACGACGACGGCGGTGATGGCCTGCAGTTCCCAGAGGATGCCAGTCGTCGCCGAGGTAGAGCCGAGGCGTGGCACGTAGAGCAGCACGGCAATCGCCACGCAGAGGCCCTGGATCACGAATGCGATGGTGCGCACGCGGTTGACGGCGATGCCGGAATAGCGGGCAACGTCGCTATTGGAGCCGACGGCGACCACGTGCCTGCCGTAACGCGTGCGATAGAGGATGAAGGCGGCGACGGCGGTAACCGCGAGGATGATCGCGATCGGCACCGGCACGCCGAGAATGCTGCCGAAATAGGCCGGGCGGTAGAGCTCCTGTATCTCCGGCTCGCGAAGCGTGATCGCGCCGCCCTGCGAAAGCCAGGTGGTGAGGCCGCGATAGATGCCCATCGTGCCGAGCGTAGCGATGAAAGGCTCGATCCTGCCGACGGTGGTGATCAGCCCGTTGGCGAGGCCGCAGGCCGCTCCTGCAGCTACCGCGAAAACGACCGCCGCCGTCAGCATCAACGTCGGATCGGCGATGACGCCGGAATTCATGAACAGGATCATCAAGCTTGCCACGAAAGCGACCATCGAGCCGACAGAGAGATCGAGGTCTCCTGCCGAGATGACGAAAGTCGCGCCGACTGCAATGATGGCGATAAAGGCGCAGCGGGTGGCGACATTGGCGAGATTGTTGAGGCCGATGAAGTTGGGGTTGACGATCGCACCGACGATCAAAAGCAGCGCAAGTGCGGCAAACGGCGCCACCGCCCTCAGATCGACGTCGCGCCAGGTGCGGCGATGACTTGTGCTTTGGATGCTTTCCTCGTTAACGCTCATGTTCAGACCAACCTCCCGCCCCGGAGCCCGGGGAATTCCATATTGCTGTGACAGCCTGTGGCCGGTGGAATGCACCGTCAGGCGGCAGCCATCCTCTTCAGTCCCGCTGCATAGCGCATGATCTCCTGCTCGGAGATCTCGTCGCCTTCGAGCATGCCGACGATCCGTCCCTCGCGCATCACGGCGACGCGCGTGCAAAGCCCGATCACTTCCGGCATCTCGGACGAGACGACGATGATCGAACGGCCGTCGCGCGCCAGCGCCGAAATGAAGTGATAGATCTGCTGCTTGGTGCCGACGTCGATGCCGCGCGTCGGCTCGTCGATGATGATGATCTCGGGCTCCGTCTCCATCACCTTGGCGAGCAGCAGCTTCTGCTGGTTGCCGCCAGACATGCGCCTTGCCACCAAGTCGCGGTCGCGCACGCGGATGTCGAAGCGGCGGCGGGCCTTTTCGAGCGCGGCGGCCTCGCTCGTGGGATCGAGATAGCCAAGGCGGGTATGCTGGCCGAGCGACTGCAAGGTCAGGTTCGCCGTCATGCCGGAATTCAGGAGCAGGCCCTTCGCCTTGCGGTCCTTGGTCATGTAGGCAAGGCCACGTCGGTTGGCGGCGTGCACGTCGCCCGAGGGCACGGCCTCACCACGGATCGTCACCTCTCCCGAGAGCCGCGACCTGAGGCCGGCGACCGCCTCCATCAGTTCCGTCCGTCCCGAGCCGATCATGCCCGAAAAGCCCAGGATCTCGCCCTTGCGCACCTCGAAGCTGGCATCCTTGACATAGTCGGTGGAGAGTGAGTCCACTCGCAGCACGATCTCTTCGTCGACATCCGGCTCGGACTTGGCGGGATAGAGGCTCGACATCTCGCGGCCGACCATGAGCTGGGCGATCGATTCTCCGTCGAGAATCGCGGTCGGGGCCGTTTTCACCCACTGGCCATCGCGCAGCACCGTCACCCGATCGGTCAGTTCGATAACCTCGTCGAGCTTGTGCGAGACGAAGACGAAGCTCGTGCCCTGGTCCCTGAGCTTGCGCACCTGGCGGAAGAGGAAATTGGTCTCTTCGCGGGAGAGGACCGCCGTCGGCTCGTCCATGAAGACGACCCGCGCGTCGCGGCTGATCGCCTTGGCAATCTCCACCATCTGCTTTTCGGCGATCGACAGGCTGCCGATCAGCGCATTCGCGTCGACGCGACAGCCGAGGAGATCGAGAACACGGCGCGTTTCCGCGCGCATGTATTTCCGGTCGAGCACGCCGAAGCGCGTGACCTCGCGGCCGAGAAACAGGCTTTCCGCAACGGTCAGATGTTCGGCAAGATTGAATTCCTGGTGGATGATGACGATGCCGAGCGCTTCGGCGGCGCCGTTCGGCGGAAGCGTCACCGGATTGCCGTCGAGCAGTATCTCGCCCGAGGATGGCTGCTCGAATCCGGAAAGGATTTTTACCAGCGTGGACTTGCCGGCGCCGTTCTCGCCCATCAGGGCATGGATCTCGCCGGCGCGAAGCTCGAAATTGACGCTGAAGAGCACCTGCACGCCGCTGAACGACTTGCTGATGCGACGTGCCTCCAGCACGACGCTCCCGGTTTCGACCGTTTCCGGATTCATCGATTCCCCCTTGCGGCTCCCATCCGCTTATGGGGTTATGTAAACCTTTACACAGATCATGTAAAGGTTTACATCGTGGCATGCACAGGAATTTCCGAGATGACCTTTGACGTGGCCGGAAGTGTATGTAGTGTCCCGCCACCTACTACGCCGCGTGTCCTGATCAGACGTGCAAAAGGCCGCTGTAGCACTTTGGATCGCTGCATGTTTTATCCTCGAATCGGCTAGGTTTTAACGAAGACGCAAGGCAGAGCGAGAGTGTCGGATTCCACGCCCGCAACCATCGAAGACGTCGCCAGGATCGCCGAGGTTTCGATCGCGACGGTATCGCGGGCAATCCACACCCCGGAGAAGGTCGCAACGTCCACGCGACTGAAGGTCAACCAGGCGATTGCCATTACCGGTTATACGACCAATGCCATGGCGCGCAGCCTGAGGCTCGGCCGGTCGAACATGATTCTGGTCGTTGCCCCGGATATCGGCGATCCCAACTTTTCCAGCATTCTCGTAGGCCTGGAAAACGAGGCGCGGTCGCATGGCTATGGCGTGCTAATCGGCCATACGCAGAACGATGCCCAGCGCGCGCTCGAATATCTGAAGTTTCTCAATTCCAATCAGGCGGCTGGCCTCATCCTCTTCACCGGCATTCTGCCTTTCGGTCACGAGACGATGACGGCGCGATTGCCGCCAAGCGTCGGCATCTTCGAGCCCGTCTTCAACGGCGGCATCCCCTATGTCGGCATCGATGACATCGAGGGTGCCCGCAAGGTGGTCGATCTCCTGATCGCCGAAGGCCATCGCAAGATCGCCTTTATCGGCGATTCCCGCACGCGGCTTGCCTACAAGAGGCGACGGGCCGGCTACGACGCGGGGCTCGACGCGGCGGGCGTGCCGGCGGAGCTTCGGCTCGTCCAGGAGGGCGACGGCACGCTCGAGAGTGGAAGGGCCGCCGTCGAACGGCTCTTCGTGCGCGACACGCTGCCCACCGCTTTCATGTGCGTCAACGACCAGACCGCGCTCGGAGTGATGATCGGGCTGAAGGCGCGCGGCTATGACATTCCGAATGATTTTTCAGTGACCGGCTTTGATGATGTGCCGCAGGCGACGTTCATGACGCCGGCGTTGACCACGATCCGCCAGCCGCGCACGCTGATCGGAAAACAGGCCATGGCACTCCTGCTTGACCTTCTCTCCGACAGGCGCCCCGCCGAGACGGAAATCCTGCTGAGGCCGGATCTGGTGGTCCGCAATTCGGTGACCGCACCGTCGCGGCGGTGGATAGGTAAATAGGGATTCGATACATCTTGATGGCCACTTCGCCCCGAAGCCGTTCCCACAAGGGGGAGGGGCCGCGATGCCGTGCGCGCTCACTTCATTCTTAACCGATCTGCGACGATCAGATAAGCAGGCGCCTGCAGCAGAACCAAACCCCACACATGCCACAAGGAGAGGCTTAAGGCGTTGCGGTGGCGCCCGGGGACGGAAGCGCCTAGGCTGAACGCGGCAGGCGCGGGACGTTAGGCCCCCGCCTACTGGGAGGGGCCTTCTCAGCGCCTCTTCTTGACGTCAAGCCGCCAGCCTGCTTACGCGGCCGAGCACCTGAAAGCGGCCCGCCATGCGATTGAGGTCGTCCACCTCGTTGCTCAGCTCACGGCAGGCCGCATTGGTTTCTTCGACCATCGCCGCATTCCGTTGCGTCACTTCATCCATTTTATGGAGTGCGGCATCGATCTCGGACAATGCAGTGGACTGCTCGGTGGCGGCAGTCACGATCACGCCGATCAGGTCGGTCACCTGCTGCACATGCCCCTCGATCCCGATCAACGCCTCACCGGTCTGGTTGACAAGCTCCACGCCACCGGCGACTTCCCGTGTCGACGCCTCGATCAGCATTTTGATCTCCTTGGCGGCACTGGCGGAGCGACCGGCCAGTTCCCGCACCTCCTGGGCAACGACGGCAAAGCCTTTACCCGCTTCGCCGGCACGCGCAGCCTCTACGCCCGCATTGAGCGCCAGGAGATTGGTCTGGAAGGCAATCTGGTCGATGACGTTGATGATCTGTTGGATCTGCCCGGAAGATCGCGCGATGCGCTCCATAGCGGCCACTGCGTCGCGCACGACCATCGCGGATTTCTCGGCGCTGTCTTTCGCCGCGACCATCACCAGGCTTGCCTCTCGCGCACGCTCCGAGGAATTGTGTGCCGTCGCCGTGATCTCGTTGAAGGCGGAGGCAGTCTGTTCGAGCGAGGCCGCCTGCTGCTCGGTCCGTTTGGCCAGATCATCGGTCGCCCCGGCAATTTCCGACGAGCTCGTGCTGAGCTTGTCGGTCGCACTGAGGACACCGGAGATCGTTTCAGCGAGCCGTTCCACGCCCGTGTTGAACTCAGCTCTCAACGCCTCGTACGCGTCGGAGAAGTTATCTACGATGCGGACGGAAAGATCGCCGGCAGATAGGCGTGCCAGTCCGCGGGTCAAATGTTCAATGACTTGCAGCCGGTCCTTTTCCTCGATGGCTTTCCTTCGCGCGTGGGCTGCCTCTTGTTCGTCCCGCAGGCGGCGCTCCTCGTCCGTCCGCTCGCGCGCGTGGCGGCGCTCGATTGCCGCCTGCCGGAACACGGCGACAGACCTTGCGACCATGCCGATCTCATCTGGACGCTCGGCATAGGGAACTTCGCGATCGTAGTCGCCGGCGGCGAGCGTCTGCATATAGGCAGACATGGTGGCCAGAGGCTTCACCGCGCGATCGCGGAAGAACCAAAGGCCGGTGAGCAGCAGAAGGACGGACATCGCCGAACTCAGGGTGGCGGCCCAGGAAAGGCTCGCCGTGTCCGAAGCGGCACCTGCTTCCTGCTGCTTCAGGAACTTATCTGCCATCGCGACCAATTCATTGACCGCGACTTCATGGTGGTGAAAGCTTGCCTTTAGCTCGTCCATCGCCTGCGCCGCGGAAGCCGGATCGCTATTCCGGTACGGAGCGAGGAACTTTTCTTCCATCGCTGCCCAATAGGAATCGGCTCTGCCGATAACATCGTTCTCCAGCTTTGCCTTGAGCGTTTCGGGAGCAGCCGACGCTTTCCAGTAGGCGCGCCGGTCGTCAAAGGCCTGTTTCAGGGTTCCGATCTTCTCGAGGTTGCCTTTGGCGAGTTCGGGATTGGATACGGCCTCCATCGCCAGCATGTAGGACTCTACCGTGTACAGCGGCGGCGGCAGGATGTCGGCGATCAGATCCTTTCCGTAGACCACCTGCGTATAGACCGGACCGTTTACTCTCAGCTTGTCGAAGGCGTATGTCTTGATGCCAATGGAAATTATCAAACCGGCGGTGACGATCGCCCCGAAGATCGCCAAACCGCGCGCAATAGATAGTTTCATGCAATCTCTCCCACGGAAAACCTTGCTACGCTGGGACGCGTCATGGACTTCACGGAACCTCCTGCAGAGGCCGCAAGCGAGTAATAAGTCATGAAAAATTCCGGACAGACCGGCGCAGAACGTCCGCATCATGCATCAAGTCTTCCACTTGAGGGGATAGACTTGGAAACGTTCTCGTATAACGAGCAGAATTATATGATAATTGTTACTGCGTAATTAAGCGCTCGCGTGGCGCTGTTCTTCAGGGCCACCAGCGCGCCGCAGCGTGGTGCCGCTGCCGCCCATGCTAAGAAGACTCGCATAGGCGGGGCAGTTCGAAGGACGGAATCAGGCGCTATGCGTTAGCGGCCGCGGGGGCCGAAGAGGGAAGCTGTTTCGCGGGTCTGAACCCGAAGCATCGCGTTCCAAAGCTGAAGGAAGAAACGCGGCTGGACCTGGCTCGCAAGCTTGCGCTGCGACAACATGATAAATCTCCGATGATTTTGGACCCTGGCGGTATAGTGTATCGGCGCCGCTTTTGCCAGACCGGAATCTAAAGGGCTGCCTTGCAGTGCAAGCATATGTCGGTGGATGAACAAATCGCTCCGCTTTGGCAGTATAAGCCAAAGAAAAAAGCCGGAACGGCTTTCACCATTCCGGCCAGTCACTTCACTGGGAGGACAAGTCTTCTTTTTTGAAGCTCAGGTTTTCTTTCTGCCCTTCTGGCGATAGACGTCGACGACGACGGCGGCGACGATGATCACGCCCTTGACGATCTCCTGGTAGTAGGCGTCGACCCTGAGGAAGGTGAAACCGGACGTCATGACGCCGAGAATCACGGTGCCGATGACGGTCCCGGTGATGCGACCGACACCGCCGGTCAACGACGTGCCGCCAATGACGGTCGCGGCAATGGCGTCGAGTTCATACATCACGCCCATGCCGGCCTGTGCCGTCTGGGCGCGCGCCGCGGTGACGACGCCTGCAAGGCCCGCCAGCATGCCGGCGATGGCGTAGACCTTGATCAGATGCGCCTCGACATTGATGCCGGAAACGCGCGCGGCCTGTACGTTTGCGCCGATCGCATAGGTGAACTTGCCGTAGCGGGTGTAGCGCAGCGCGATGTGGAAGATCAGCGCGACGACGAGGAAGACGATGACCGGCCAAATGCCCGTGCCAATGAAGTTGAACTGGTCGGTGAGACCGGAGACCGGCTGGCCCTTGGTGTACCACTTGGAGACGCCGCGCGCCGAGACCATCATGCCGAGCGTGGCGATAAAGGGCGGGATCTTGGTCTTGGCGATGAGCTGCCCGTTGATATAGCCGGCCACAAGGCCGATGCCGACACCGAGGCCGATCGGCACGATTGCCGGAAGGTCGGTGAGCGATGGATAAAGTGCCCGTGGCCAGGTAGATGCCTGCGCGACGCTCGCCGAGATCATCGCGGTCATGCCGACGACCGATCCCGATGAGAGGTCAATGCCGCCTGTAATGATCACCTGCGTTACGCCGACGGCGATGATGCCGATCACCGAGACCTGCAGGATCATGATCGTCAGTCGCTGGGAGTTCATCAGGAAGCTCTGGCCGACAAACATCCAGCCTAGAATTTCGTAGACGAGGGCGATCCCAAGCAACACCAGGAAGATGTTGAATTCGGGCGGCACGCGCCGCCTTGACCCCACAAGGGTCGTGCTCGTGCCATGTGCGGCGACATTGGTATCCATTTTCTGTCCTCCCTGCGGTCGGCATCGCGCGCTCAACGCGCGGCAAGTTCCATGACCTTGATCTGGGTCGCTTCGGCTCGGTCGAGGAAGCCGGTGACGCGGCCCTCGTGCATCACCATGATCCGGTCGCTCATGCCGAGCACCTCGGGCATTTCCGACGAGATCATGATGACGGCGACGCCGTTGCGGGCGAGTTCGGTGACAAGACGGTGGATTTCCGCCTTGGCGCCGACATCGATGCCGCGTGTCGGCTCGTCCAGGATGAGAATGCGTGGATTGGTGAGCAGCCAGCGGCCGATCAGCACCTTCTGCTGGTTGCCGCCCGACAGGTTTTCGATGCGCTCCTCAAGGTTCGGCGTCTTGACGCGCAGCTTGCGGCTCATCTCCTCGCAGGCGGCGGTGATCGCCTTCTCGCTGACGAAGCCGCGCTTGACGAACTTGTCCTGCAGCACGGCGATCTGCATGTTCTCGAGTATGTCGAGGATGAGCAGGCAGCCGGTGTCCTTGCGATCCTCCGTCAGGAACGCCATGCGGTGGCGGATCGCCGTGTTGGGGTTGTCGATCACCACCTCTTTGCCGTCGATCGCGATCGTACCCGAACTTGCCGGTGTGACGCCGAAGAGCGTCTCGGCGACGTTCGAGCGGCCGGAGCCGACGAGTCCGGCGACGCCGAGGATTTCACCGGCGCGCACATCGAAGGAAACGTCGCGGAACACGCCATTAAGTGTGAGGTTCTTGACCGACAGCACGACGTCGCCGATCGGCACCTCCTCCTTCGGGAACATCTGGGTGATCTCACGACCGACCATCATGCGGATGATGTCGTCGCGGGTGACGTTGCTCGACGCGTGCGTGCCGATATATTTGCCGTCGCGGAACACCGAGAATTCGTCGGCAATCTCGAAGAGCTCGTTCATCTTGTGGGTGATGTAAACGATGCCGATGCCTTGCGATCTGAGATCGCGGATGATCTCGAAGAGGTGCGCAACCTCGCGCTCGGTCAGCGCCGATGTCGGCTCGTCCATGATCAAGACGTCGGATTCGTAGGAAACCGCCTTGGCGATTTCAACCATCTGACGGTTGGCGACGGAGAGGTGACGGACTTCGATCTCCGGGTCGAGGTTGATCTTCAGCCGCTCGAATAGCTTGGCGGTCATGCGGCGCATTTCGCCGTGATCGACGAAGCCGAACCGGTTCTTTGGTTCGCGTCGGATCCAGATGTTTTCCGCGACGGTCATGAAGGGCATCAGGTTCAGCTCCTGATGGATCATGGCGATGCCGTTTTCGAGCGCGTCGAGGGGCGACTGCAGACGGATGTCGACGCCCTTGAGCTTCACCTCGCCCTTGTCCGGCTGATAGATGCCGGCGAGAATCTTCATCAGGGTGGATTTGCCGGCACCGTTCTCGCCCATGAGCGCATGGACAGTACCGCGCTTCAGCTTGAACTCGACGTCGTCGAGCGCCACGACGCCCGGGAATTCCTTGCGCACGCCTTCCGCGGAAAGAAGATATTCCGCATTCGGTATGGCGCCACTCGCACGCACGGCTGCCATGGTTGTGGGACTGAGCGTCATTCTCGTAGCCTCCCCAGTGTCCGGCTCTGGCCGAAAGTCCCGCGGCGGGCGTATACGCCTTCTTGTTGAACCCTATCGTCAGGGCTTCGTGCGGGCACTGATTTCAGGAGGGAGCGCGGTGTTCGCCGCGCCCCCAAGCGAACGGTCAGTTCTTCGCCTGGTACTTGTCCAGGTTTTCCTTCGTCACGAGTTCGAAGGGGATGTAGACCTTCTTTTCGACCGGCTCGCCCTTGGCGAGTTTCAGCGCGGCGTCGACAGAGCCCTGGCCCTGGCCAGCGGCGTTCTGGAATACCGTCACGTCGAGGTCGCCGGCCGCCATGGCGGCGAGCGCATCCTGGGTGGCATCGACGCCGCCGATGACGACCGAGTCCATCGAACGGCCGGCAGCCTTCAGTGCCTGGATGGCGCCGATCGCCATTTCGTCGTTGTTCGAAATGACTGCATCGAACTCGAGGCCGGCGGAGAGCCAGTTGGTGACGAGGTCGGCGCCCTGGGTGCGCGACCAGTTGGCCGTCTGCTCTTCAACGATCTCGATGCCCTTGCACTGTTCGGTCGCAAGCACGTCATGCACGTCCTTCGTGCGCATGCGGGCGGCCTGGTTGGAAAGCTCGCCCATCATGACGACAGCCTTGCCCTTGCCGCCGAGCAACTTGCAGATCTCCTGGGTTTCCAGCGTGCCGGATTCCTGTTCGTTCGAGGCAACGAAGGCCTGCTTTTCCGGCAGGGTGTCGACGTTGACGGGCTCGCGGTTGACATAGACTAGCGGAACACCGGCATCGGCCGCGATCTTCGACATGGCGGCGGTCGCGTCGGTATCGACCGGGTTGACGATGATGGCGTCGACGCCGGCGGCGATGAAGTTCTGGATCTGGCTCTGCTGCTTCGCGACGTCGTTCTGCGCGTCTTCGATCTGCAGTTCGACGCCATTGAGCGTCTTGGCGTAATCGGACATGCCGTTGCGCAGAACCGTCAGGAAGTTGTCGTCGAACAGCGCCATCGACACACCGATTGTCTCGGCATGTGCAGCCGTCGACATCATGACGGCCATGGCGGCGCCCAGCACAAATTTCTTCATTTCTCTCTCCTCCACATTCGGTGCCCGGCGACACCTTCTCCAGCCGGAAGCGCGACCTTTCGCAAGATCGCGCCCATCTCGAACCGAAAGCCGTACTCCCGCTGCTCTTTCGGTCAAAACGGAATAAACGAACCACTAAATTGCCATTACGGAATATGTATTCCATTTTATCCGGACGCCGTCAAGCCTGTCCTGCGGCGCCCGAGCCATTTTCGGTGTTCTCCTGCGAGTGGATGATCAGGCCTTGGCTTGCAGATAGGCCATGCTTTCCTGAAGGGCTTTTGCTGGATCGGCGAGGTCGTGGACCGACGGCGCAAAGGGTTCGAAGGAAAACGGGCCCTTGTATCCCTGACCTTTAAGGCGGCGGATCTGTCCTGCATTGTCCAATCGGTCCTCCGCATCGACGAGAATGCGATGCGGATCGCGCATGTCGGCGACCGTAACCGCTTTGTCGCTAACGCCGGAAATATGCACGAGCCCGGTCATATCCGGGAAGAAAGCGTCCTCGCCAGCAAGATGATGGTGGAAGGTGTCGTGGACGAGACGGAACGTCGCTTCGCCGCCGACCTCCCGGATCGCCTCGACAGCTTCGGTCTTGGAGCGCAGCGAGCAGATCTCGAAGCCGAGCGGCTCGACGAGGCCAGCAATGCCCGCCGCTTCCAGCAACGGCCTCAAGGCTTTCAGCGCGGTCCTGAGATTTGCCTGGCGCTCACCGCCCTTCTGCCCGCTGCCGTCATTGACCGGC
Source organism: Sinorhizobium terangae (assembly GCF_029714365.1). NCBI lineage: Bacteria > Pseudomonadati > Pseudomonadota > Alphaproteobacteria > Hyphomicrobiales > Rhizobiaceae > Sinorhizobium > Sinorhizobium terangae. Next base: position 1,735,146 of record NZ_CP121660.1, on the reverse strand, counting down.
ACCAGCACCAGCGCCTTGGCACCGCAGTCGCGCGCATAGGAAATAAGCGCGCGCGCTTCCGCCTCACGCTCTTCGTTCCATTCGTTGAAGCGCTGCAGGGCGTTGATCGAGATGATCGTCAGTCCGTGCTTTTCGGCAAGCGCCTTCACTGCATCCGGGCCGGTGCCGTCGAGGATCGCGTTGCCGGAAAGATCGTTTCGAATTTCGACCGCCGACACTCCAAGCGACTTTGCGAGCGCGAAGAATGCATCAAGCGGCAGGGCGGGCGCGGCCATGTGATTGAGGGCGAAGGGAAGGGCGATCATTGGGCGTGTCCTCCAGGAATGTTTGGAATGGCTTTCGTTTGATCGGAACATTTGTTCCATTTTAAGTCCTGGAGCCACATTCATCACTTGGAGGGCGTCAGTCAAAGCGATAGGCGCGCACCCGTCTTGCATTTCTGCAAGATTGCATTTTGCTAATGAGGGAATCCTGTCATCCGGGGGCATCGCTGTGGGAGGCATTAGCTAGCCGCGGATCAAGTCTGCGGCGTCGGGGTGACCGCCAAGCAAAATGAATCTGGGAGCCGGCGTGAAATGTTTGGACTGGCGCTGACACCGCCCAAATTGCCGCCGCGCACTTCCGATAATCCAGGCATGAGCGAGTGACGCCTGCGGGGGAGAACTAAATTGCAGATACTCGAGGTAAGTGGCCGAACTGCAGCTCTCCCACCCGTTGCGGTCAATCCGGATATCGCCCAATGCACGCTACCGCTCGGCGGCTGGCGCGGTTATCATCGGCGTCCTGGATTTCACCACGGTGCCGAGAATGGATTTGCAGACTTTTAGAGATTCGATTGCGCAGCCAGAGCCGCCCGCCGGTTCAAGCTCCGCCCTGCAGGCGCTGTGGTGGGATGCGAAGGGCAACTGGAAAAAGGCGCACGAGCGCGTGCAGGAGCACGACGATACGGCGGATATGCGTGTGCATGCCTACCTCCATCGCAAGGAAGGCGATCAATCGAACGCAGAATATTGGTATCGCCGCTGCGGCGTCGTGCCGCCAATCTTAACGTTTGATGAGGAATGGGAAGAGTTAGCGCAGGGACTTTTGGAGCAAGACTGAGTTCTGCTCGCGCATGCTCTGGTTTCGGCGCATTTGGGGCGACACGCACATCCACTCGGCTTCACTCGAACCACGTCGAAGGGCCGGTTTGAGTTGGAGAGCGGAACTTTCCCCCCCGTCCCTTCAACGGGATAGCGCCGTAGATGCGGACGTTTGCGCACTGACGCTGGTTGTCGACCAAGGCCAGCCTCAAGCCAAATGGACATGGCAGCAATACGCCAGTAAAATTTGGACAATGGATGCTGCAGCAATTCCAGGAAAAGAGTGTAACGGTTTTCCGTTCGGATTTGCGTAATTTCAAAGAGTTAGATCAGTTCGATGTTTCGATGAAACAATGAAATGATCTAGGAAGGCGCCATTGCATATGGCCAACGAATCCATCAGACGCCGGCTTGCCGCCATTTTGGCCGCTGACGTGGTCGGTTACAGCCGGCTCATGGAACGGGACGAAAAAAGCACCCACACGCTGCTCATGGAGCGCTGGAAAGAGGTCCTGGAGCCGCTCGTCGCAACTCATCAGGGCCGCGTCTTCAAGAGGATGGGCGACGGTGTGCTTGTCGAGTTCAGCAGCGCCGTCAACGCTGTCGAATGCGCCGCAGCCCTTCAGCAAGCCATGGCGGCTGCGAACGGAGACATGCCGGAAGACCGGGCTATCGTTCTCCGCGTCGGTGTTAACCTGGGCGACATCATGGTCGAGGGCAGCGATCTCTACGGCGATGGGGTCAATGTGGCTGCCCGTCTCGAGACGCTTGCCAAGCCCGGCGGCGTGGCGATTTCGGACGGCGTCCACGAGTATGTGCATGGCCGCGTCGGCCTCGATTTCGTCGACAGCGGCTATCATGAGGTCAAGAACATCGAGCGGCCGGTGCATGTCTGGAGCTGGTCGCCGAACGGTGCCGGCGATGCCGACAGCTCAGTCGTGGAAGCCCAACCGCGGCTTCCAGCGAAGCCTTCGATAGCCGTACTGCCGTTCGACAACATGTCCGGCGACCCGGAGCAGGGCTATTTCGCCGACGGCATCACCGAGGATATCATCACCGATCTTTCCAAGGTTTCCGGCCTCTTCGTCATCGCCCGCAATTCCTCTTTCGCGTACAAGGGCAAGGCGCCGGACATCCGCACGGTTAGCCGGGAACTCGGCGTCCGCTACATACTGGAAGGCAGCGTGCGCCGGGCCGCCGACCGCATCCGCATCAACGCCCAGATGATCGACGGCACGACGGGCGGCCATCTCTGGGCCGAGCGTTATGATCGCTGTATCGAGGACATATTCGCGGTTCAGGACGAGGTCACCCGCACCATCGTCAGCGCGCTCAAGGTGAAGCTGACGGCCGGGGAAGAGGAGCGGCGCGGGAACCGCGCCAAGGTGGATCCGGAAGCCTACGACCTGCTCGTCCGCTCGCGCCAGACCATGCTGCAACTCAGCGCCGTATCGTCAAGGGAAGCGCGCGCCATGCTGGAGCGCGTCATCGAGATCGATCCGGGGCTGGCGGCCGCCTATGCCCGGCTGTCGATCATCGCCTTTGCCGAATACGTCAACCGGTGGAACGGCGCGACGCCGGAAAATCTGGGACGGGCGCTGCAACTGGCGCACAAGGCCATCGACGTGGACGATACTGAGCCGCAGGCCCATGTCTCGCTGGCGCTCGTGCTTGCCTGGATGCGGCGCCTAGACGAGGCGGAAGCCCCGGCGGAGCGGGCCGTCGCGCTCGACCCCAATTTGGCCGATGCCCATACCGGGCTTGGCAACATAAGGGAATTCCAAGGTCGGTACGAAGATGCCGTGGCGCTCTACACGCGGGCCCGCCGGCTCGACCCGCAATTCGATCTGTCTCTGCATTTCCTGGGGAGGGCGCTATTGAGCCTCGGGCGCTTTGACGAGGCCGAGATCGCCTTCAAGCGTCGGCTGACCCTGGCGCCGCGATCGGACATGACGCGCTTTTATCTCGCCTGTCTCTATGGTCGAGTCGGGCGCCACGAAGAAGCGCGGCGCTATTGGCGTGAGGTGTTGGAGGTTAATTCGAACTTTTCTATCGATCACCTTAAGCGGGCTCTACCTTACCGTGACCCCGATCTGTTCGACAGGCTGGTGGGCGGTCTCCGCGAGGCAGGAGTCTCCATCTAAATACGAATGGGATAGACTGCGTCCTCAGCGGAGAAGTAAAGTCCGGTTATGGCCTCAGAAGGGGGCCATGGATCAATTAGCGTCTTGAGCGTCCGCGAACGTACGCGATTGCGAAACATCATACTCAGTTGCGCCGCCTTCAACGCACGGCAGAGAAACCCAAACATTACTGGATAAAGCAGGAATGGATGATCGGCAGCCGTTAGAGCGGACGTTGTCGTAAGCCACGAAATCTAGGCAGTCCCGCGAAAACCACGAAAAGCGGTCGCAAAGAAATTGGGGGGCCGTACCGATGTGCACGACCGGGGCGGCGTGTAGTGTGGGCATGCCCATGAGAATGCACCGCCCATTACGCCCCGTGGGCTACCTGACTCTGGCGCGAAGCTGAAGCCTTTCTTTGACCGACCAGCCATTTGTCACGGCGTGTCGATCCGACTGCCGGAGAGGGAGATTTGCTCTATGCACACGTTCACGAAGCAAATTATGCCCTGGATCTTCAGCGCAATTGCAGCGACGAATCTGGCCGCAGGTGAGCCGGTACAGCCCGACGTCAATTCTGGCGACGCCTCGAGGTAGGTGATCTTGCCGGACACCGGACTCATTGTCGAACCCGATGCCTTCGTTTTCGGGCCAGAATCCAACCATTCGCGGCAGGCTGCGCTGAAGGCGATCGCGGCGTGGCTTTCGTCGGAATTTGGTCTTCCGCTTATCGATGAACCGCCTGCCATCGCCTTCGCATCCGCCAGGAGCATGATCGGTCTGCGTTATCGAAAGGGGCCGTCGGACCGATGGACCGGAGGCCCCGCCCATCTGGACACCCTCGGCGAACGGCCCAGTGTCGTTGCTGTTTACGACGATGAGGCAAGAACTGTCTATCTGCCGGACGGATGGACGGGGAAGACGCCGGGTGAGCTCTCCGTGCTTGTGCACGAAATGGTCCACCACATTCAGAACGTAGGAGGATTGAAGTTTGCATGCCCGGAGGAACGCGAGAAGACAGCCTTTGAAGCGCAGAAACGATGGCTGGGTTCGTTCGGCAGTGACCTCGAGACGGAGTTCGGGCTCGATCCCTTCACAGTGTTAGTCCGCACAAACTGTCTGTACTAATACTCAAGCTTCTGCAGCCCCAGTGGCGATCTCGCGGGTGATGAGCGGGCATTGAAAGTGGAGGCCGGGGCGGTCACGATCCGACCTTGAGCGGTCGCGGTGGCCCGAAAAGGGACGTTCCGTTTTGCCTCCGGAGCCGATGCGGCACGTGAGAATCCTAAGGTCCGACTCGGATGGCCTTGCGACACTGACAGAGCAGCAAGGCGAAGTCGGGAATCAGCAGATAAGCGATCTGCGATTCATCCACCGACGACAATTTTGATCACGCAATGAGAGCCGATGCAACCGACGGTACCAGGCACACGCTTTTCAAGCCCCGGTGCTCTTGTGCAACCTCCACCGGGACGCGCTTACCTCGACAGCCCGATGAGATTAGAATTGGTTTTTGAGCGGATCGAGGGAGGAAACCATGACATATGTCGATCCCAACATATCGCGTACGTGGCATAGAGCAGTGCTCGGCGCGGCCGTGCTCAGCATGGCGGTGCTGACGGGAACAAGCGCCGGGGCCTGGTCTGTAGACAAGACCCCGTTCGGAAAAACGCAGGACGGCAAAGCCGTCGATCTCTACACGCTTACCAACGACAAGGGTGCGTCCGTCAAGTTCATTGCCTATGGCGGCATCATCACGGCAATCAACGTGCCCGACCGCTGGAACAAGCTCGACAACGTCGTGCTCGGCTTCAAGGAACTCGCCGACTACGAAGCCAAGAACCCCTATTTCGGCGCCTTGATCGGACGCTACGGCAACCGCATCGGCGGCGCGAAGTTCTCGCTCGATGGCACCCAGTACCAGCTCGCCGCCAATAACGGGCCGAATAGCCTGCATGGCGGCAACAAAGGCTTCGACAAGGCCGTCTGGGCGGTCGAGCCGCTGACAAGCGTGAGCGGGGCCGCAGCGCGGCTCAGCTATACGAGCAAGGATGGCGAGGAAGGCTATCCCGGCGCGCTCAAGGTCCAGGTAGTCTATACCCTCACCAACGACAACGAGCTGCGCATCGACTACGAGGCGACGACGGACAAACCGACCGTGGTCAATCTTACGAGTCACTCCTACTTCAATCTCGCCGGCGACGGCACGGGCGGGATCGGCGATCACATCCTCACGATCAACGCCGATCGCTACACGCCGGTCGATGCGACCTTGATTCCGACCGGGGACCTCGCCTCCGTGACCGGCACGCCGTTCGACTTCCGCCAGGGAATGCCAATCGGCGCACGCATCCGCTCGAACGACCCACAGATGGTCTATGGCCGCGGATACGATCACAACTACGTGCTGAACCGATCGGGTAGTGGGCTCTCGCTGGCCGCGCGTGTCTACGAGCCGCGCTCTGGCCGGATCATGGAGATCTCGACCACTGAGCCCGGCGTCCAGTTCTACAGCGGCAACTTTCTCGATTCGACGCTTGTTGGCCCGACCGGTCAGCAATACCGCCAGACCGACGGCTTCTGCCTCGAGACCCAGCATTTCCCGGATTCTCCAAACAAGTCGTCCTTTCCTACGACAGTGCTGAAACCTGGCGAAACGCTGAAGTCGACAACGGTACATAAGTTCTCTACCGACGCGTCCTAGCTGGAGGAGGTGCGTGCTTTCCTAGCAGCCAATTCAATGAGCCGGACAGCGGCTTTGTAGGACTCAGTTGCCGTTCCCCCATCGCTTTGGGCGTGGACGTATGATGGCTGGGCAAAAGCTTCGTTCGAAAGATCGTCGTCGTCACCACGCTCCGGTAGGGGCATAGCGATCCATGGTCTTTCGCGCGGCAAGGAGGCGCGATTCCCGTGGCGAGAGATGAAATGGCCGAGCCGACCAAGCGCGATTTTCTCTATCTGGTGACGGCCATGGCCGGGGTGGTGGGAGTTGGGGCAGCCTCTTGGCCGTTCATCGATGCAATGCGTCCCGACGCCTCAACACTTGCCCTAGCCTCCATCGAGGTGGACGTGTCCTCGCTCGCGGAGGGCATGTCAATGACCGTCAAGTGGCGCGGCCGCCCCGTTTTCATCCGCAATCGGACCGGCAAGGAGGTTGAAGCCGCAAACGCGACGGCCCTTGAGGAACTCAAGGACCCCGTGGGGCGAAACGCGAACCTTGACGACGACCAGCCGGCGACAGACGTGGCGCGCTCGGCCGGTCAGGGAAGGGAGAACTGGATCGTTATGATCGGGGTCTGCACGCATTTGGGCTGCGTGCCCCTGGGGCAGGCGGGTGATTTTGGTGGCTGGTTCTGTCCCTGTCACGGATCGCACTACGATACCGCCGGCCGCATCCGCAAGGGACCCGCGCCGGAGAATCTCCCAATTCCTCACTTCGAATTCGTGTCCGATACAGTTGTACGGATTGGATAGGCCTCTGGCTGCTCAATATAACCTAGTCGACGTCGGATGCGGCTGTCCATCAGCGCAGATTTCTAATTCTGCAGGCTTGCCATGGCTTCGGCGATTCGCTGGGGTGCCTTGGGACGAGCATACATCCGCTCAAGGTATGCTTTGAGATTTGGAAAGTCGGCAATCAGTCCGTTTTCATTGCCCCAGTCCAGGACATAGGCGGTGACGCAATCGGCGATGGTTAGGTTATCGCCGACGATGAACGCACGCTCGTCCATGTGCTGTTCAAGCACCGCTGCCATCGCCAGGAATTCTTCCCTGGCGAGGGCAATGTCTTCCGGCAGACGCTTGTCTTCGGGATACAGAAATGTGTGCTTGGCTATCCGCCAAAGCGGCTGTTCGAGCTCGGTAACCGCAAACAGAGACCATCGATATGCCTGCGCCCGCTCCTTTAGGTCCGTGGGCATCAGCCCTTTGGCGCCGTACTTCTCCGCCAAGTACATGACGATCGCGGCAGATTCCGTGAGCACGAAGTCACCGTCAACCAGCACCGGAAGTTTGCCGGCAGGATTGAGGCGAAGGAAGTCGGGGTGACGGGTTTCGCCGGCCAGAATGTTGATGGGCACAAATTCGAATTCCGCATCAAGCTCCTGAAGGGCCCAAAGTGCGCGAAGCGAGCGGGTTGGACCTAATCCATACAGTGTCATCATCTTGGCTACCTCCTGCTTTTCTCCCATTATCGCTTTCAAAGGACGTTGGACGAAACACCGAGCCGACAGAGATTCGCGAAAAAATCGGCGAACGGGGTGCTCGGGCCGCCGTTGAGCCACCCACGCCGCCCAGTGGAGTCGAATGAGAGCAGACTCGCCGGCTCTGTCGCGACGTGGACTCAGGCCGGCGACCCTTCTCCAGGACGGTCAGGTCCGGATCGTGCCGGTCCCAGTCGAGCGTGCCGTGAGTGATCAGGGTTGGGCGAACCGCGCCGGCGCGTCGCCTGCGTGATGTAGCGGCTGCGGGGGGTGCACGCCGCGGCGCTCTGCCATTGCCTGGCGACTGCCTGCGCCGCCGTCGCGTTGCTCAGCAGCGGCCAAACAGACAGCAGCGTGAGGAACGGGTATCTTTCGGGTAATGGCATATTGAGCCTCCCCGCCGCTGCCCGAAAGGGGACGGGACGAAGGCGGCCTATGGAAAACCATCCGCCGCCTGAAAGGTTACGGCGACCACAGACGCTGACTTTAGAAATCTCGGCTGGAAATCGCCGTTATCTCCTTTGACAAGGCCTTCAGCCGTCTCGCACAGCCGGCTGGCTGGTCAACCCGGTGCCGTCATCGGCGCGATACGCACCGGCCGGCGATACGCACCCCAGTCACTGGGATGCGGCTCGAACACGCCCGGGCAAGGCGTGCCGCAGCTTTGGCAGCGGCCCTCGGCGTCGAGAGCCCAAGATAGCAAGCGGTACCAGTCGCGGGCGATCAGGCATGCGCCACAGGTATGGCACCAGGTGCTGCCGCCGACGTCATCGTGCACGTTACCGCAGTAGACGTAACGCAGCCCGTTTTGGAGGCCGATCCGGCGCGCCCGTGTCAGCGTTTCGGGCGTGGTGGCCGGCTTGTCCATCATCTTCCAGTCGGGATGGAAGGCCGTGAAGTGAAGCGGCACATCCGGGCCAAGTTTTTCCATGATCCATCGCGTCAGCGCCTCGATCTCAGCCTCGGAATCGTTTTCGCCGGGTATGAGCAGCGTCGTGATCTCGAACCAGACGGAGGTCTCGCGCTTGAGATAAACAAGCGTGTCGAGCACCGGCTGGAGATGGCCGCTGCAGACGCGTTGGTAAAAGCGCTCGGTGAAGGCCTTGAGATCGACATTGGCCGCATCCATGTGGCGGTAGAATTCGGCGCGTGGTTCGGAGCAGACATAGCCGGCCGTAACCGCAACGCTTTTGATCCCCCGCTCGCGGCAGGCATCGGCCACGTCGATGGCGTATTCATGGAAAATCACAGGGTCGTTGTAGGTGAAGGCAACGCTGCGGCAGCCGAGATCCGCCGCCGCCCGGGCGATCGCCGCGGGGGAAGCGGCGTCGGCAAGTGTGTCGATCGCGCGGGACTTGCTGATGTCCCAATTCTGGCAGAACCGGCAGGCGAGATTGCAGCCGGCTGTGCCGAACGACAGGACGGCAGTGCCCGGCAGAAAATGGTTGAGCGGCTTTTTCTCGATCGGATCCACGCAGAAGCCGCTGGAGCGGCCGTAGGTCGTCAGTACCATCCGGTCGCCCTGGCGAGCGCGGACAAAGCAGAGCCCCCGTTGCCCTTCATGCAACTTGCAAAATCGCGGACAGAGGTCGCACTGGATGCGCCCGTCGGCGAGCGCGTGCCAATAGCGGCCTGGCACAGTCGACGCGTCCCGCGGCTGCAATTCCTGGCAGATAGCGGTTGTGGCGTTGGGGACCAAAGACATGCTCGCATGATAGACCTGACGAACGCCAGCGGAAACCGGTGCGTTACGATGATCTGCCTTCGCACGTTCTGCCGAGTTTTGCTTGCATTTAGCGAAAATCAGTAAATGCTAAATTACAGATATGCGTCAACGCGTGCAGGGCGACGCGGCTAGCCTGAAGCCGATTTGATTGAGAGGCTTTCAATGTTCCGCAACATTCTCATCCCCACCGACGGCTCGTCTCTTGCCACCGTGGCCGTGGATGCGGCAGTCGCCTTTGCCAAGGAGGTCGGCGCGAATATCACCGTGTTCACGGTGATGGAGCCCTTCCATCTCTTCACGTCCAGTTCCTACCAGTTGGGCAGTACACGGGAAGAATACGAGGCGCTTTCCCGTGAGCACGCGGCGCAGACGCTTGCCGCAGCCCAAGCCCAGGCCGAGCGCGCGGGTGTTGCCTGCGCCACCGACCAGGTTCGCAGCCACGAAGTCTTTCGCGCGATCATCCAGAAAGCGGAGGACATCGGCGCCGACCTCATTGTCATGGCTTCGCACGGGCGCAGCGGCGTGGGCGCCCTAATTGTCGGCAGCGTGACCGCCAAGGTGCTGACGCATTCGACGATTCCGGTGCTCGTCTACCGGAAGAAATAGGACGGGCGGTTTGACCGAAAACCAACGAAGCCCGCTTTGCTACAAGCGAACAGCTCGCGGCTGGCGCACTCAGCGGCAACGCCATGGGCGCGTCTGCGCATCGCCCGAACCTTCGCCGCAATTGAACAGGTGGAACGCGAGAGCCGGCGAACGTGTTATATTGGATGGTTGAGCATCGTGAGACGCAAGCGCGGAGCCTCACGATCGAGGGTCTCGCCCCGGGGAGGGTGGGATTGTGACCATTGCTTTGACACTCCAGTCATATCTCGATCGCAAGGGCGCCGAGTACGATCTGGTCGAGCACAGGCCGACCAGATCGGCGATGTTTACCGCGCATGCCTGCCACATCGCGGCCCGCTGCGTGGCCAAAGGCGTCGTGCTGCGCAGACGCGACGGCTATCTTCTGGCCATTCTGCCTGCCTCCCGCCATGTGCGGCTCAGGAAACTCAAATTGGCACTTGCCGAGGACCTAACGCTTGCCACGAAGCATGAGCTCGACCAGTTGATCGCGGATTGCGCACACGGCGCTGTTCCCCCGATCGGCGAGTGTTACGAGCTGGACGTCGTCATCGATGACAGCGTCTGCGGCCAACCGGAGGTTTATTTCGAGGGCGGCGATCACGCCACACTCGTCCATATGAGCCAGGTCCAGTTCGCGCGGCTCACGCGGGAGGCGCTTCATGCGAGTTTCAGCGCGCGAAACCGGGGGCCCACGCGCTCGGTGAGGTGACCGAGTGATTACGCAGCCGCTCGGCCGGCGGCGCAGTTGAGGTACGGCTCGTTTCGACGGACCGACAGGAGGAAGGGAGGCGGCGATGTCTGACAATAGCTACGCCAGCCCGGATGACGTTCTTCGGACGATAAAGGACGGCGAGATCGCGATGATCGATCTGCGGTTCGCAGACCTTCCCGGCCTGTGGCAGCATTTCTCCGTGCCGCCGCGCGCCATCAACACGGACAGCTTCACCAATGGCATCGGCTTTGATGGCTCGTCCATCCGGGGCTTCCAGGAAATACAGGAAAGCGACATGCTCGTCGTGCCTGATCCGAATACCGCTTTCCTGGATCCGTTTACGGAGGCGCCGACGCTCGTCCTGATCTGCAATATTCTCGACCCAGTCAACGCCCAACCCTATAGCCGGGACCCCCGCTTTATCGCACAAAAGGCCGAAACCTATCTCAAGGCCACCGGTATCGGCGATACCGCGTATTTCGGCCCGGAACTGGAGCACTTCGTCTTCAACGAGGTCCATTATGATCAGGGCTCCAACTACGGCTATTACGAGATCGACGCCGTCGAGGCGAATTGGAAGGCGAGGGACGGGACTGGCCTCGGACACAAGCTGCGCCCGAAAGAGGGCTACTTCCCCGTTCCGCCTGCCGACACTCTTCAGGACGCCCGCACCCTGATGGTGACTCTGCTCGAGCGTATCGGTATTGAGGTCGAGGCACACCACCACGAGGTCGCGACCGGTGGCCAGGGCGAGATCGACATGCGCTTTGCGACGCTGACGCGCATGGCCGACAGCGTGATGATCTACAAATATGTCGTGAAGAACGTCGCGCGCAGCCGCGGCATGACCGCAACCTTCATGCCGAAGCCCCTGTTTGGCGACAACGGCTCGGGCATGCACGTTCACCAGAGCATCTGGCAGCAAGATCGCCCGATCTTTGCCGGAGACGGCTATGCCGGCTCAAGCGAAGTGATGCGCTACTATATCGGAGGGCTGCTCAAGCACGCGCCGGCACTGCTCGCCATCTGCGCTCCAACCGTCAATTCCTACCGGCGGCTCGTGCCGGGTTTTGAGGCGCCGGTCAATCTCGGCTATTCGCGCCGCAACCGCTCCGCGGCGTGCCGGATCCCGATGTACTCGCTCAACCCCAGGAGCAAGCGGGTGGAGTTCCGGTGCCCGGATCCCTCCTGCAATCCGTATCTGGCCTTCGCTGCCATGCTCATGGCCGGTCTCGACGGCATCCGCAGCCGCATCGATCCGGGGGATCCGATTGACAAGAACCTCTACGATCTGCCGCCGATTGAACGCGCCGCAGTCCCGTCGACACCAGCCTCGCTCGGCGAGGCTCTCGATGCGCTTGAGGCGGACCGCAAGTTTCTCCTTGCCGGAGACGTGTTCACGACGGACGTCGTTGAGACCTATGTGGGCTACAAGCGCTCGCACGAGATCACGGAGATACGCATGCGCCCGCATCCATACGAGTTTGTTCTCTATTATGACGTCTAGGCTCAATAGCGACTGTTCTCGCGTCCAGCCGAACGTCTGATCCCTCAAGGGAGCGTCGGCGGTGCGCCCCTCGACATGGCCGCCTCGGGATCCTCATCGAGCAGAAGTTCAGGGGCGTCAGGTCGCCGCGAGCGGTTACTTCAGTTCATGGCACACCTGCATAGCAAAGGAACGCACATAGCCCTCGTCGTGGTCGACCAATTCTCTTGCGACCCTCTCAATCAGCCCAACTGCGTGGAAGTTCTAGCGCCGGCCGCGGCTGTTTCCTCGACGATCGCGGGGGTGCGTGCTACTTTTCCAATACACGTGAATCCTGAAGGGAAATCGCAATTCGGGAGGAGCGACATGAACAGGCGGCAAGTCCTCCAAGGTGGAGCGAGCGCCTTGGCTGTGGTTGGTGCGTCCGGCTTGCTCTCGAAGCTCGGCCTCGCCGCGGAAGCTCTTCCGGAGGGCGCCATCGCCGTGCAGGCGCTCGAGGCGCTGCCCGACAAGGTTCCTCTCATCAGGAAGACGATCCGGCCGCCCAACTTCGAGACCCCGATCAATTACTTCAACGAAGCGTTTACGCCCAATAATGCCTTCTTCGTCCGCTATCACCTGTCCGACATTCCGGAGATGGACGCGGCGTCATGGAAACTTGCGGTTGGTGGACCAGCCGTGGAACGGCAGGTTCAATTCACGCTTGACGACCTGAAGGGTAGCTTCGAACGGGTCGAGATCGCAGCCGTCTGCCAATGTTCCGGTAATCGCCGCGGCTTTTCAGAACCGCATGTGCCGGGGGTGGAATGGGGTTCCGGTGCAATGGGCAATGCGAGATGGGCCGGCGTTCGCCTGAAGGACGTTCTCGACAAGGCCGGACTTGCCGAAGGCGCGATCGAGATCGCCTTTAACGGTGCAGACGGGCCGGTTCACGACAAGACTCCCGATTTTCTGAAGAGCCTGCCGGTCTGGAAGGCGACCGAAGAAAACACGCTCATCGCCTACGAGATGAACGGCGAGGCCTTGCCGCATTGGAATGGATTTCCGGCAAGGCTGGTGGTGCCTGGCTGGACGGGTACGTACTGGGTGAAGCATCTGACCGAGATCCAGGCGCTGACGGAGCCCTTGAAGTCATTCTGGATGAATCCGGCCTACCGAATTCCGCGATCGCTCTTTCCCGTCGTCGAGCGCTTCACCAGCCAGGAACAGCCAAATTCCGCCAACACGCCGATCACCGAGATGGTCGTGAACTCGATGATCACCAATTTGGAGGAGGGAGCGGAAGTCAAGGCGGGCCAGCCGGTCGATCTAAAGGGCATCGCATGGGATGGCGGTTACGGCATCGTTGACGTGGCGATCTCGATCGACGGCGGCAAGAGCTGGACCCCGACGCAATTGGGCCAAGACCTTGGCCGCTTTTCTTGGCGGCAATGGAGCCATCAACTTGGGCCACAGCAGCCGGGAATGGTGAGCGTCATGGTTCGGGCCCGCAACCGGATGGGCCAGACTCAGGTCGACTCGTTGCTCTTCAACGGCGCCGGATACCACAACAATGTCGTGCAGGCGCTCGGCCTGAAGGTGGTTTGAGGAAGCCGTCATGCGCATCTCGCGAAAATTTCTTCTGATGGCTGGCACCCTGGTTGCTCTCCCTTTCGCGGCGAGGGCCAATGGTCCTGAGTTCCAGCTGACGCCGGGGGCCAATCTTGATGTCGTCGAGGAAAATTGCGCCGCCTGCCACAGCCTGGATTACGTCGCGATGAACTCACCCTTCCTCGACGAGAAGGGCTGGCGGACCGAAGTCACCAAAATGGTGAATGCGTTTGGAGCGCCGATCGATGCGGGCGATCAGGAGAAGATCGTGGAATATCTTTCGACCAACTACGGCAGGAAGTGAGTGCGCGCTGTGCCTGCAGTTATGGGTCCCGGTCCCCCCGGATCGTTTTGCCCGGTCGCATTCTTCGGGAAGGGAAGGCCGGCGATGAGCATCACGGGCCCGATATCGGGATTTGGTCGGGAGCATTTCCATCATGACGCCGACATCGGCGTGTGCGGAAGAGGTCGGTCTGTTGCGGAGGCCTTCGAGCAGGCCGCCTTGGGCCTAACCCGAATTGTCACCTACAGTCCGATCGTCGCGGATATGCAGGTCGAGGTGAAATGCCGCCAAACCGACTGGAATTGCTCTTCGTGGACTGGCTCGACGCCATCATCTACGAGATGGCGATCCTAGGCTTTATTCATCTTGGGGGGACTCGGCGGCGTACAGGCGGCGCCGGGTTCAAACCTAGAAACAAAAGCTTGCCGCGAACCAAACCGCTGGCCGACTGCCACTTTGCGTCAGCGGCTCAGCGATCACTCGGGCTCGGCAAAGGAGAAAAACAGGATCTTGCCCACCACATCAGGCCTGAAACATACCTAAGAGGCGAGTCAGTCCTCAGTGGAAATTCGACCACGAAGCGTCATCTGGGACCGTTTTAGTGCTGTCGCAACAATGGTTGGCCGAAGATAGGTCAGCATTCGCATCGCTTCACCGTAGGCTTTTCCAAGTGGCAGTGGAGAGTTACATATGTGCAATCGTCCTGATCTTGGCTGCCACGGTGATCGCTCTCCGCAATCTTAGGAAATCCTATGAGACTGCCGAAGGGCGGCTTGAGGTGTTGAGAGGGATCAATCTCGATCTCGGCGCGGGAGAGAGAGTAGCTCTGACAGGGGAGTCTGGTAGCGGAAAGAGCACCCTCCTGCATCTCGTAGCCGGCCTGGACAGACCGGACTCAGGCGAGATCGTGATCGGGGGACGAGACATTTCCAAGCTGAATGACCGGGACCGCGCCGCCTACAGGCGGACTGAAGTCGGCCTCGTGTTTCAGCAGTTCAACCTTGTCCCCTCACTAGACGTGGCTGCGAACATCGCTTTCCACGCCAAGCTTGCCGGACGCTACGATACGGTGTGGGAAAATGAACTCGTGGAGCGCCTCGGAATCGGGACATTGCTGAGCAGATTTCCCGAGCAGCTTTCCACCGGACAGCAGCAGCGGGTGGCGATCGGACGAACCCTTGCCGCGCGTCCCGGATTGGTTCTGGCGGATGAACCCACAGGAAATCTGGACGAGGCCAACGGAGACGCCGTCCTGGAACTGATGCTCTCGCTATCGAAGGAAACCGGATCGACGCTGCTCCTGGTGACACACTCGCAAAGACTGGCGGACAGGCTCGACCGGCAGGTGTATTTGCGATCCGGGAAGCTCGAATGACGATGTGGACCGCAGCCACGGCACTTCTGTCCCATTGGCGACGACGGCCGCTGCAACTTGGCGCTCTCTTGTCGGGCCTGGCGCTGGCGACTGCCCTGTGGTCCGGAGTGCAGGCGATCAACGCCGAAGCCCGCGCGAGCTACGCCCGTGCCGCGGCTGTGCTCGATCAAAACGGGTTGGCGCACCTGATCTCTCCAAACGGCCGCGCGATTCCTCAGTCCGCCTTCGTGCGGCTCCGACGGGCGGGCTGGAAGGTCTCGCCAGTTTTGGAGGGGGAATATCGGTTTGGGGCCACCCGCTTAAGGGTGATTGGCATAGACCCGCTGACGATGCCGGCGGAGACGCAGACCGTCGATCTGGGAAATGCCGAGGACTTGCTTTCCTTCATCACGCCACCCGGCATGCTGGTTGTCTCTCCTGAAACAGCGGAGAAGATCCGAGGGCAGACCGGCCTCGCATTGCGTATTTCGGATCGGATGCTCGACGGCGCCGCCTTCATCGATATCGGCTTGGCCCAGAGGCTATTGAGAAGAGACGGCGAACTCAGTCGGATTGTGATCGCCGAAAACCAACGTCCCGGTCTGGAGCCGCTCGGAAAGCTTGTTCCGACGCTCTCGGTTCGCGAGCGGAATGCGCAAACTGACGTCGAGCATCTTACCGAGAGCCTCCATCTCAATTTGACCGCCTTCGGTTTTCTCGCGTTCGCGGTAGGGTTGTTGATAGTGTACTCGACGATCGGTCTCGCCTTCGAGCAACGGCGGCCGACCTTCAGAACGCTTCGCTGCCTTGGCGTTTCACTGAGGAGGCTTGCGGTCCTGCTGCTCGCCGAGCTTGCCCTTTTCGCCGTTGCCGCCGGGGCAGTCGGTGTCGCCATTGGATATCTGGTCGCGTCGCTGCTGCTACCTGGAGTGGCCGCAACCCTCGAAGGACTCTACGGAGCCAGCGTGCCTGGCACGCTTTCTCTGCGGCCGGAGTGGTGGGTATCGGGCTTTGCCATCGCATTGGCCGGAACATTGGTTTCGTCGGCACAGAGCCTAATGCGCCTGACGAGGGTGCCTTTGCTGGCGGCGGCTCAGCCTCGGGCCTGGAGGCGATCGTCGGAAAAGGGGCGGCGGCTTCAGGTGCTCGCCGCTGCGGCTTTGCTCGCCCTCTCGGGAGCTCTTCTTCCGTGGGCGGATGGACTCAAGGCGGGCTTTGGCGTGCTTGGCTGTCTGCTGCTCGGGGCGGCGCTACTTCTTCCCGCCGTGCTCTCCGGATTCCTCACCTTGATGCAGCGAATGTCTTCGAGTGCGCTCGTCACGTGGTTCTGGGCCGACGCCCGGCAGCAGCTTCCCGGACTTTCCCTTGCGCTCATGGCATTACTTCTTGCGCTGGCGGCAAACGTAGGCGTTGGAACCATGGTGTCGAGCTTCCGTCTCACCTTCGTCGGCTGGCTCGACCAACGCCTCGCCGCGGAGCTTTACGTCGCTGCCCGGAATGAAGGCGAGGCAGACAGGCTCAGCGCATGGCTCGCAACGAAGGTGGAATCGGTGCTGCCGATCTCCAGCGTAGACGCCGAGATCCGGGGGCAGCCGATGCAGATCTTCGGTGTCGTTGACGATCCGACCTATAGGAAGCACTGGCCTCTTATCGTTGGCATGCCGGACGTCTGGGATCGGGTAGCGTCCGGTGAAGGGGTGCTGGTGAATGAACAGTTCTGGAGGCGAGAGCGGCTGCGCATCGGCGATCGGCTGGATTTGGCGAGCGAATGGAAGGCGACGGTTGTCGGTGTCTATTCGGATTACGGAAACCCAAAGGGCCAGGTCATGGCCGGAATAAACGCCCTGATCACTCACTACCCGCACGTCTCGCGCCTGCGCTACGGTCTGCGGGTCCCGCCTGATCAGGTTGCGGACTTACGTTCGAAGCTCTCGGACGAATTCGGACTACCAGCGGAGAACATCCTCGATCAAGCGGCACTGAAGGAACAGTCACGGCGGATCTTCGATCGCACATTCTTGGTTACTGGCGCGTTGAACATATTCACGCTTGGGGTTGCGGCATTGGCAATGTTCTCGAGCCTGCTCACGCTTTCGGAAATGCGCCTCCCGCAGCTTGCTCCCGTGTGGGCAACAGGGGTCACAAGACGCGATCTCGCTCTTCTCGAGCTTCTCAGGACGCTGGTGCTCTGGCTGGCGACGTTTATTGCCGCTTTGCCGCTCGGCCTGGCGTTGGCGTGGGTCCTTCTCGCCGTGGTGAACGTCGAAGCCTTCGGCTGGCGTCTGCCGATGTATTTCTTTCCTTACGAGTGGGTGCGGCTCGGTCTCGTCGCGCTCGCCGCTGCGGTCGTTTCCGTATTCATCCCGCTTCGCCGGCTGGCGGGACTCGCGCCGTCGGAACTTCTGAAGGTATTCGCCAATGAGCGTTAGATCGATTGCGATCGCTTTTGCGGTGACGACCATGGCAAGCTTGTGCGCAAGCCAAGCGGCCTACCAGGGTTTTGCTGGCCTCGGCTCGGCGGCTGAAGGGTTTTCGGTGCCGCAGCCCGGCCGGCCGTTCCGTTTCCCCGCGGACCACGGCCCTCATACGGACTTCCGGATAGAGTGGTGGTATCTGACGGCCAATCTTGAAGCTCCCGACGGGACTCAATACGGAGCGCAGTGGACCCTTTTCCGGTCAGCGCTTGCTCCAAGGGAGGCCACCGGGTGGTCGAGCCCACAGCTCTGGATGGGTCACGCAGCCGTCACCACTTCAGAGGACCACTTCGTTGCAGAACGTATTTCACGCGGGGGAGTGGGGCAGGCTGGGGTCGTTGCGAAGCCGTTCTCGGCCTGGATCGATGACTGGCAGATGAAGGGACGTACAACCCCGGGCGCGGATCAACTGGCCGAGCTCAGCCTGACTGCGACGGCAGATGAATTCGGTTATGACCTCCGCCTATCGGCAACTGGCCCGTTGGTGCCGCAGGGCGATAACGGCTATTCGCTGAAATCAGCGAAGGGTCAGGCCAGCTATTACTATTCGCAACCGTTCTATGCCGTGAGCGGCTCGCTATCGCTGCCCGACGGGGATATCGCGGTGACGGGAAAAGCCTGGCTTGACCGCGAGTGGTCATCACAGCCGCTCGCAGAAGACCAGACCGGCTGGGACTGGTTCTCGCTGCATCTGGATACAGGGGAGAAGCTCATGGGCTTCCGTCTCAGAGATGAAGGAGAGGGATTCACCTCCGCTACCTGGATCACTGCCGACGGGCGACCGACCCCTTTACCCGCGGCAGCGCTGAAGATCGCTCCCGTGCGAACCGCCAAAGTCGCAGGGCGTCAAATTCCTGTTTCCTGGAACGTCCGGATTCCCAGTCGTGGCTTCGACGTCACAACCCAGCCTCTGAACGACCAAGCATGGATGTCAACGTCCGTGCCGTATTGGGAAGGCCCGATCGCCTTTGAGGGCAGTGTCAGTGGGAGGGGCTATCTGGAGATGACCGGGTACTAGCCAAGCTCTGAGCAGCGGAAAACGATAACGCTAATGATGGACGTCGCCAGCGCACTGTTCGCTTGTGACGACGCGGCCCGATGCGCCCGCTCGAGATCCTCTCCAACCCGGCACCCATGCTCAGCACCGTGGACTTGCCGGATCCCGATGCAGCAGGGAGCACGAGAAACTCGCCGTCATCTGCGGCAAGGTCGAACACGTGGAGCAACTTCACAGAGCCGAAGAGCTTGGTCATCCGGTCAAGGAAGAAGGTCATCGCAACACTACCCCTTTAGCGCGCCAAGCAGCAGCCCTTTGGCGATGAAGCGCTGAAGGACGATGGTCAGGGCGATCACCGGCAGGGTCATGAAGTGTTGAAGTGGACGGCTCCCAACGGCATCAAATGTGCCAGAATGAGTTCGTTGAAAGCTCAATCGAGGGAGACCGTCCGTGGAACAGATTATCCGAATTGGTAAAGGTCGATCATGTGTCTGGAACTCGCGTCGCGGAAACCATCTTGGCCAGTGGTCATGTGCGGCCACACCCAAAGGCCGCACATATGGAAGCAAGCGATCCGATCAAAATAATCTGCAGAAAACACTTGCAAGTGAGAGCCGTCCACATATGGGACAAGGGTATGCCCGCTGACAAGCCGGATGCAGACTTAGCCGCCTCAGGATGCCGGCCGGATGCATTGAGCGTCTCGGCTCCACTCGTGACGGATTGCGCAATGGCATCATTGTGGCCGAGGACATAGCGCGCCGAGGAAGCGCGTTCGTCTCTTTTCTCTGGGTTCAGCATCGCTCGTGCGATCGCCAATTGCCCGGCTGAGAGCTTCCGCCGCTCGAGTATGGGGTGCTGGCAAGCAACACCCGCGCGATCACTTGCTATGGTAAGTGCGGGTTCGTCTGGGAAGGGCGCGAGCGGGACTCAGCCTTTCATCAACGGCAGATGGGAAGACGACATAATCATGGGGGTGCTGGACAGAGAATTCGCCCAGTCCTGAGTGGCCGCGATGGGGGTGTTCGGCCGCGCCTCGGCTATGGTCAGGTTTCGCCGAGAAGCGCTCCTTCGCTTGTTATCTCCCGATATACCCAGGCGAGCGCTTGCCCGCATGGGCACTGACCATGGCCCGTGATATAACGTGCCGCTTCCTATGATTTCTTGATGCCGTTCCAAAGACGCCCGTGCTTTACTGCATAGACCCGAAGCGCCTCCTTCTGTTCGGCGGTCGGGGCCGAAAGCCTTCGCGTGCGGGGTAAAAAATTCGTCCGTCTGGAGTTTGATAACCTCCCGTTTCTCCCTCGTGGCGAACAGCCTCTTGAGCGCAGCCACGCCGGCTATGAGGTGTTCTTCACCGTCAAGGTGATGGAACTGCAACCAGAACGCCGTGAATTCCTCCGCCAAGGCCCCAATGCTAAACGCGAAGGATTGCTATTGCACCTTCCGCAGGATCAGCTTGCCCTCCGGCGAAACGGATCGCTCATAGCGTGGCAGATCGGCGATCGAGGGGCTCTCAGCATCGATCGCCGGCTGGCTCTCATCCGGTGCCGACGATTCGGCCCCCGGGGGCGCGTCCGGCGGGGGCTCGAGGCGCTGCGTCGCTCCCTTACGGGGTGCGCTCAGGATGACGGAGCCGCCGGAAGCGAGGGAGCCGGAGCGTATCCGCTCGCTGAGGACGGATAGGTCTTTGCCCAATTTCTCGACCTGCTGGCGAATAATCGCGGCGTCGGCCCCGCCGATGTTGGGGTCTTGCCTGTCGATCTGCACCTTCAGGCCGTCAATGGACCGTTTGACCGCAGCAAGCGCCTCGCGGCTCTCACGGACGTCCGCTGCATTCTTGGCCGTGTAGAGGAGCGTGCCGGCGTTCATTGGGAGGAAAACCAGGGCTAAGGCAATGAACGGCGCGTTACTTGTACGCGTCTTTGCGGCTCGAACACCTCTCGCATCGCCGGGATCAATTTCCGCATTCGCCAGGCTGGTCATCCGCTTCCTCCGCCGCAAGCCGGGCCTGAGAGCGCCCCGCTTTCGGGCTCGGTATTTCAGAGTTCCTGTGAAATCCCACTTTTGCTCGTCCCACTACTTCACCACCACGGTGGCCCCGATTTTCACTCGCTCGAAAAGTTCGATGACATCGGCATTGCTCATCCGGAAGCAGCCGGAGGACGCAAACTCGCCGACCGTGGACTGCTCGTTCGTCCCGTGGATGCGATAGAGCGTGTCAGTTCCTTCGCGGTAAAGATAGATCCCGCGCGCTCCCATCGGATTGAAGGGCCCCGCCGGCACGAGTTCAGGAAGTTCCGGCGCACGCGCCCTCATCTCCGCGGGCGGTCGCCAATCCGGCCATTCCGCCTTGTGGCCAATCCTCACGACGCCGCTCCACCGGAAGCCGTCGCGACCGACGCCGATTCTGTAACGGATCGCGCGACTTCGAGAGAGGACAAGATCAAGGGTCCGCTTGCTGCTGTGGATCACAATTGTACCAGGCGGATAATCCTGGGTAGCCGCGACAACGATGCCCGTCCGGTGTCCGAGGGTACGCGGCACGCGCTCACTCGCCACCACACCAGCGAGAGGCGCGAGTCCGATAGCGGCAGTCGCAGCTACGATTAGCGCAACGCGGCTCATAGCCGACCTGCCGCCCATACCCGAGCGCTCCCGAAAACATGCACAATCATGTTAGTTTTCCGTGCCATCGGCGGATGGGCCATTTGTCCCCGCGGGAGGCGTGGCCGTCGGAAGGATCACGGCCGAAGGCGCCGGTGCGGCAGCCTGACCTTCGCCTTGGTAGGTGCGCATCGCCCGGTGAATCACTTTGCCGTCACTGGCAATGCGCGTGTTCTGCGCCACCCGCGGGAAAGCTTCCTGCGTGTGAATACCCTTGTTGGCTTCCACCGCGTTGCCGAGACCGAAGGTGATCGTGTCGCGATGATTCAGGTAGTCGGCGCAACTCGAAAGGAATGCGGCGGCCGCTAAAAGGAACACGCGACTACTTCTTGGAAACGGCATTGACACCTCCAACGTCAAGATCGAGACGATGGCCATAAGGCCCTTTGATGCCTTCTCCACTCCTGAAGCGCCGCAGCATGTCCTTGTCGACCTCCAGTATGCCGAGGGCAAAAAGCTCCCAGTCGTTCGACGAGCGCGTCTGGTCGAGCGGGCTGTAGAGGTCCTCGCCGGGTGCGGACGGCCGCACGATGTGGGGCGTGACGATGATGACGAGATCGGACTCCCGCTTCAGGAAGCTCGTCGAGCGGAACAGCGCGCCGATCACGGGAACCTGTGACACCCACGGCAATTGTTGAACGTCCTTGGCATTGATCGACTGCAGCAACCCGGCCATGGCGAAGCTCTGGCCGTCGCGCAGCGCCACCGTGGTCTTCGCCGCGCGCGAGATGAAGCCGGGATTGCCGTTGACGTTGATCGAGGTGTCGAGCTCCGAGACTTCCGGCTCGATCTTGAGACTGATGAGCCCGCTGTCGAGCACCACCGGCGTGAAGGTGAGCCTGACGCCGAAAGGCCGGTAATCGGTTTCGGTCGCGACCGTCGCGCCATTGGCAACCGTCGTCTGGATCGGCACCTCGCCGCCGGCGTGGAAGCTTGCGGTCTCGCCGCTCATGGCAATCAGGTTCGGCTGCGCCAGCCGGCGCACCAGGCCCTTCTGCTCTAGCGCATTGATGACGACGTCGATCCGGCCGCCGGCAATCTCCAGCACCTTGGCAATCAACTGCCCGAAGGGTTGCATGCCGGTCGCCGCCCCCGCGGCATCTCCGAGTGTGCGGACAAGGTTTCCGTCATCATCGACAGCGATGCCCTGGCTGGTCGTTGCCTTGCCGATGCCGTTCTTGCCTTGGCCGGACCAGCCGATGCCGAGGTCGCGCCCCGTCTGGCGGGAAGCCTCGATCACGCGCACCTCCAGCATGACCTGCTGGGAATCGCTGACGCGCAACTGGTTAAGAACCGGCTGATCGGAATAGGACTGGGCGATCTCCAGCACGCGCTGTAATTCCACGGCGTCACGCACGGTGCCGGTCAGGCGAATGCGATCGTTGGAATTGAACACCCGAATCCGCGCTGAAGGTGCAGCGGATCGGATCGCCGCCGCAACCTCGCTGAAGTCGCTGGCGACGCGGATGTCGATGACGCCTATCAGCGCCTTGTTGTCGTCATAGACGGAGATGTTTGTGGACCCCGTCTGCTTGCCGCGGATGAACAGCGACCTCTCGGAGAGCGGCACGACGTCGATCAACTCGGCGCTGCCGATCACAAGGTCGCCGAAGGACTTTCCAGTCCTGATCGTGATCGTGTCGTTCGGCGCCAACGTCACGTGCTCCACGGTGCCCGTGAGGCTCACGAATTCTTCCTGAGCGTCCGCCCGACCGATGAAATAGGGGCTCGATAAAGTGCAGGCGCCTACCACCGCCGTCAATGCCGGAACGGTTCCGGCTCGCGCCAACCCCTTGCTCATTCTGCTCAGCATTTCCGCTCCAGCCTCCGCTCGTTGTCCACCGCCCGGCGGCAAAGCCGCACCTTAATTCTTCCCCCCCCAACCCGACTCGGTGCCCCTTACGCGAAGCGCACGGTCGCCCATTTCGGCTCTACCGACAAGAGTGGCTGCGCATTTCACACGCAATCTCTGACTGTTTTTTGCGACGTCGCTGCCTCACGCCTTGCCGATCCTGCTCGCAATGGTCCTAGCCACGAACGGTCCGCCGGCACAATCGCCAGGCTTGACGACCGCCGTCCGGGAACTACTTGTGGTCGAAATCAGTTAGTCCAGATAGTACAACCAGGCGGGGCTCGACTGCAGCGGAAGGGGCCCGCCGCCGTCAGTCGAAGAGCCGTGGCATGAACGCTCCGATTCCCGAACGTTCGCCGAAGAGGTCCCATGACTTCTTTCAGTATCTTATCGATGGCATTGCCGAACCGGTGATCGTCAAAGACGAGGCGTCGAGATTTGTCTTCATAAACACCGAAGCATGCGGGCTTATGGGCAGAACTCGCGATGAACTCCTCGGACGCACGGACTATGATTTTTTGCCAAGCGAGGAAGCCCATCGGATTGTTGCGCTTGACAGAGCGGTCCTTTCCACCGGCGAGGACTGTCAGCTCGAAGAGCAAATCACCACGCCAGACGGCGTCACGCGGACGCTGCTGACCAAGAAGCGCTGCGTGCGCATACCGATTGGCGCGAAGGAAGAGAAATTCCTGGTCGCCGCCATCGTCGAAATCACGCATCTTCGTAAGACCGAAGCAACACTGCGCGCCAGCGAAGAGCACTATCGGTCGCTCGTAGACTTGCATCCCCAGGTTCCTTGGACGGCTGACGCGAAGGGCGAGGTGTTGGAAGTAGGCCCGCGATGGACCGAATTTACCGGATTGGGCGAGAAGGAGACGCTCGGACGTGGATGGGCAAAAGCCGTGCATCCGCAGGACGCCGCCATGGTTCACACGCAGTGGCAACGCTCTCTTTCGAGTGGCGAACCCCTCGATGTCGAATATCGGCTTTTGACCGCAACTGGTCATTACCGCTGGTTCCGAGGCCGCGCGGTGGCCAAGCGCAACAGCGCTGGAGAAATTGCGCGCTGGTATGGCGTCCTTGAGGATGTCGACGATATTCGCCGCGCCGTCGAGGCTCTACGCGAAAGCGAGGCGCGCTTCCGGGCGATCGCCGACGACGCACCGGTGATGATCTGGGTAGCGGACCCTTCGGGCGACACGAGTTTCTTCAATCGCCTCTGGCTTGAGACCACCGGCCAAACGGAAGCCGAGGCCCTTGGTTTCGGCTGGGTGGATGTGATCCATCCCGATGACCGGGAGAAAGTGCAAGAAACATTCTTCCACGCAGCAACAGGTAAGGAGCCGGTCCGCAGCGAGTACCGCTTGCGGCGAGCCGATGGCAGGTGGGCGTGGGTGATCGATGTCGGCCAACCTCGCTTTGCCGACGATGGAACATTTCTGGGATATGTAGGCTCGGTCCTCGACATCACGGAACGCCGAGCCGCTGAGATCGCGCAACAGGAATCGCAGGCCTTCATCAGAAGCATTTTCGACAGCAGCCCCGACTGTGTGCGCGTACTCGATCTGGACGGAAAGCCGCTGCTTATGAACAAAGCCGGTCGGCGGATCTTCGGCCACGCGGAGGGGGATCCGCTTACGAAAACGACATGGGACGTTATCGGCAGCGACGCGGACGCACAAAGGGTTCTAGAGGGTTGGGCAAAAGTCAGAGCCGGGGAGACGGCCCGCTTCGAGATCACAGTGCGCGATGCCGAGGGCGCGCAAAGATGCATGGACGTGATCGCGGCCCCCATCCTGGGAAATGAAGGAAGGCCAGTCCGAATGCTTACGATCTGGCGCGACATCACCGACGCCAAGCGCGCCAGCGAGGAAATCATTCGTGCGCACAGGAGGGCCGAGGCCGCGGCCGATCAGCTATCGTCGGTTCTCGATAGCACCATGGATAGCGTCATGCTCCTAGATGCCGGATGGCGAATTCGCTACTTGAATGAGAACGTGAAGCGACTTCTCAACATCGGGGACGAGGCGCTCGGACAAGTCTTCTGGAAGCTGTTCCCCAAAGAGATCAAGGGGAATTTTGCCAAGCACTGCCAGGAAGTCATGAGTCGGCGCGTTCGGTCCTTCTTTGAAGATTACTTGCCGTCGCTCGACACATGGATCGAGGCCAGCGCGTCCCCGACGCAAGACGGCATCTCTATTTTCTGTCGAGACATAACCGAGCGCCGTCGAGCAGAGGAAGACAAGCTTCAGGCCCAGAAGCAGCTAGCCCACATGGCAAGGCACGACATGCTTACCGGGCTTTCAAACCGGATGTTCTTCCGCGAATCCTTCGATCGGGCGCTAAGCGAGAGGCACGCGTCCCAGCGCATGGCGGTGCTGTGCCTGGATCTCGATGGGTTCAAGGCGATCAACGACACTCTTGGGCATCCGGCCGGCGACGCTTTGTTGCGCCAGGTATCTTCGCGACTCGTCGAGTCTGTGAGAGCAACGGATATTGTCGCCCGCCTCGGGGGTGACGAGTTTGCTATCATATATTTGGCAGCAAGGACCCATGAAGAGGCCTTTCGCGTCGCCCAACGGATAATCGACACCCTTTCCGAGCCGTTCGTCATTGAGGGTGTGAGCGCGACTGTCGGAGCGAGCGTCGGGATTGCTTTTGCGCCGGATGACGGGACTTCGGCGGACGAATTGATCAAGGCCGCCGACATAGCCCTCTATAACGCCAAGTCAAGCGGTCGGGGGACTTACAGGCGCTTCGATGTGGCTATGCACGCGCAACTTCAGGCGCACCAGAAGATGAAGATTGCACTTAGGGGCGCCCTCGAAAGGAACGAATTCGAGCTGTTCTACCAGCCGCTGATCAGCTTAAAATCACGGCGTGTAACGGGATGCGAAGCGCTATTGAGGTGGCGCAATCCGGAAAGAGGGATGATTGCTCCTTCAGAGTTCGTCCCTATTGCAGAAGAAACCGCATTGATCGTGACGATTGGTGAGTGGATACTCGCTGAAGCCTGCCGCGAAGCCTCACTATGGCCGGAGCATGTAAGCATCGCAGTCAACCTCTCTCCGGTCCAGTTCAAACATCGCAATCTCGTCAAGGCAGTGGCCGATGCCCTCTCGTCTTCCGGGCTTAATCCCGCGCGCCTGCAATTGGAGATCACCGAATCGGTCCTGCTGGACGAGAGTGAGCACAATGTCCAAGTGCTCCACGACTTGCGGAGCCTCGGTGTAAAAATCGCAATGGACGATTTCGGAACGGGCTATTCGTCGCTTGGCTACCTCAGAACCTTTCCCTTCGACAAGATCAAGGTGGATCAAGCCTTTGTCCGCGACCTTCCGCACGGGAAGGAATCGCTTGCAATCGTGAGAGCCGTCGCCGGGCTTGGCCGGAGCCTTGGGATGACCACGACGATCGAGGGCATCGAGACCGAGGATCAACTGGCGATCGCGAATGCGGAAGGTTTCCATGAGGTTCAGGGCTATATTTTTTCGCGCCCCGTGCCCGCAGGGGAAATTTCCAGGTTGATCGAGGACGGCTCGCTTTGAAGGGGCCGCACAGCATGCGTTGCGACTGCTTTGTGGGCCAATCAGGAGCATCTAACCCTACGCATCGTGCTGCGTGTGTGGCATAATCTCAGTACTACTGCGCGTTGACGCGCAATACACGGGAACGCATTCGCCGGGACGATCGTTAGTTGCGGAACCGCCGGCGAGCCGAATCGATGGCCCGCAAGCGCCAGACAACCGGCGAGGACAAGGTAATGAATGCCTCACGCGTCGCACTTATTGCCGATGATGATGAATTCTTCCGGATCGCGCTCGGCTTCATCCTGAAGAGCAAACTGCAATTCACGGAGATCATCGATGCAGGGTCGCTCGATGAAGCCGTTGAAAGACTCAGTGGGCGCGGCGACATATTGTTGGCGTTGTTCGATTTGGCGATGCCGGGGATGCAGAGTGCAGCCAGCCTCGCTGCCGTACGCGATGTTCACCCCGAACTGAAGGTCGTTGTGGTTTCGGCATCGTCCCGTCGATCGGACATATTGTCCGCCCTCACGGCCGGCATAAACGGCTATGTGCCAAAGGGCCTCGGGGCGACCGAGCTTGCCGAAGCACTAGGCGCCGTTCTCAACGGCGCAGTTTATGTGCCGCCTTCGATCGCGGGCCGCGCCTCCCCTCCCGAAGAAGCAGGTGTCCCTCCGCTCGTCCGCGGAAACCAGGACGAGCGGAGCCATCGCACGATCGAGTTCCTCACGCCAAGGCAGCGCGAGGTTCTCCTGCTCCTTGTGCAGGGGCTCTCGAACAAGGAAATCGCCCGCAAGCTGAACCTCGGCGAGGGTACCGTGAAGATCCATATGGCAGCACTCTTCCGCAGTCTGCGGGTCAGGAACCGCCAGGAGGCGGCCGCCGCAGGGGCGCGCCTGTTGCCCATGACCGAAAGCTAGGCCGACATAGTCCGGTCGGACAGGCCGCCGTCTAAGCCATCCGGATGAGTAGCGTAAATGCATGCCAAGACGTAATGACGACAACAACGGAAACGAATGTGGAACGAAATGCGCCAGCATGCTTCGACAGCTAGCATATCCCGCCCCCCGCTTCGCGCCTGCCCGGCAAATGAGCAAGGGGGTGTCCGGTGACAGGACACGCGCCGTCCTCAAACTTCGCTGAACAGGTTGCCTACAGGGTCGGCCTCAGTCTTCCAGCCTCCCGAAAAGGGTACGTCGCTTCGGCGATCGCTCGGCTCATGGTGCGGCGTGGGATTGGCGACAGCCGGTTGTTTCTCGATCGGCTGGGGCTGGACGCGGAATTGACCGACGATGCGGTCGCTGCGATCACGGTCGGAGAAACGCATTTCTTTCGGGGTCCAGATCAATTCCAGCTTATACGGCAAACAATCCTTCCCGAACTGCGGCGACGGCAGTCCGATGGCTCTCCCGTCCGGATCTGGAGCCTTGGCTGTGCAACGGGTGAGGAGCCCTACTCCCTTGCCATTCTCTGCGACGAGGAAGGTCTTTTGGGGGATGTTCGAATAAGTGCAGCCGACATCTCCAGGAGGGCGCTCGCCATCGCGAAGGCGGCCGAATATGGCGAATGGTCCTTGAGGAATACGGATCACAAGCAAAGAAAACGCCATTTCACCTCATGCGATGAAGGATTTCGACTGCACGAACGACTGCGCCGGCGGGTCGAGTTCGCTCACCTGAACCTTGGTACAGACGAGCTTCCGGCGCCGGAAAAGCAATTGGCTGACTTCGATTTGATCCTTTGCCGCAACGTGCTCGTCCATCTCGACGCGATCGCGGTGCCCCGGATTGCGCGTCAGCTACTCGCCTGCCTCGCCGATGGAGGCTGGCTGTTGACGGCACCCGCCGATCCACCTTTGTGGAAATACGCACCATTCGAGACTTCGGTCACACCTGCCGGTGTTGTCTATCGGCGCATCATAGCCCATCCACACGCGACCAGGAGTTCCATCTCATGTGCGACCTCCGTGCACGGTCAGACCAAAAAACCTGTCGCGCACGTGCCGCCTGTTCGAGCTTGTGTTGGCGATGCGCGAAAAGAGCTCGGCGACCAAACCTTCAAGGTTATTGCCCGGCAAATCCGCTCGCATTTCGATATGGGTGAGACTCGCGAAGCCGCGCGGCTTGCTGCGCAAGCGACGGAAAGCCACCCGCTCTCGGCGGAGCTACATTTCCTCCACGCGCTCTCTCAGATGGCCAACGAAGAAACCGCCGCGGCTGCCGCGGCGCTGCGACGCGTGGTCTATCTGGACAGCACTCTGGCAGCCGCGCAATTCTTTCTCGGTGCCTGTCTCAAAGACAGCGACCCGCAAGCGGCCCTCCGAAGCTTCGAAAACGTGCGCCTGATTTGCATCTCTCGTCCGCCGCAGGAACGCGTCTCCCTGATGCCCGAGACGACGGCCGGACATCTCGCGGAGCGTGCGCAGCGGGAAATCGGCAAGATCCGGCAAAGTCCAGGGAGCGAAGGCCCATGACGACACCCTCCCGGCCCGCCGCTCGCCCGGTCGACTGGACTGCCGTCAGAAGGCGCATGGCGGCGGCGATAGAGCAGACGGAGGCGCTTTTGGAAACGGCACAACAAGATCCGGGCGCGCCGAATGAGCAAACATCACGATCGGCCGGCGATGCGTTCGCCGGGCTGAGTGAAGAGCAGGCGGTA
The DNA here is from genome assembly GCF_029714365.1 of Sinorhizobium terangae. Classification (NCBI taxonomy): domain Bacteria; kingdom Pseudomonadati; phylum Pseudomonadota; class Alphaproteobacteria; order Hyphomicrobiales; family Rhizobiaceae; genus Sinorhizobium; species Sinorhizobium terangae. The sequence continues at coordinate 1,705,786 of NZ_CP121660.1, read as the reverse complement.
GGCCTTGTGACCTTCATGCTAGCGGATCGCGAGTTTGCCCTGGAAATTCGCTACGTTTGCGAAATCGTTTCGAAGCCACGCGTCAGTCCGCTTCCTGGTATGCCCCCGCATGCCTATGGCATCTATGATTTGCGCGGCCAGTTGCTTCCCGTCTTCGATCTATGCGGACTGCTCGACCTCCCCCGACGAGCCGGCGCGGCCAATGACTGGGCGATCGTATGCGGACAGACGCACCCTGAGTTCTTGATCCTGTCTGACGCCGCGCCGGCGATATTGATGCTTCCCTCGGAGAAAATCGGCACGGCAACGGCCGGTCCCGGCGATAAAGCTTGGTATCGCGGAACGACGCAGGCCGGAACGGTCATTGTGGACGGATACATTCTATTGAACGACCGCCAATTCTTTCTTGAGGATGTGCAGATCATCGCCGACGACGAGACGGTAAGGACCGATATCCATGAGTCCTCGACTAGCGAATAGCCTCAATGGCGCATTGGCGTTGGCGATGCTGCTGTTCGTAGCCGCAGCGGCCCTGCTTGCTGGATCCAGCTTTTTTGCCCTGGAACGGGTGCGGGCCGATCTTGCTGCGACGTCTTCGCTCGGCAAGGAGCGTGTCGCCTACCAGATGATCTATGCAGCCGGGCGCTTGGAACGAGCGGACGGCCCCGCTCGCGCCGCCGCTGCCGACGAATTGCGTGGCCTCATGGACCGCAACGAGCGGATGCTTACGAGCCTGGTCACTGGTGACGAAACATTGGGGCTGGAAGCGACGACCGATCCTGCCGCCCTCACGCAGCTTGAACGAGCCCGGCAACAATGGCGGGGGGAGGTGAGGCCCGCTCTGGAAAGAGCCATCGCCAATGCGCCGATCGATCACGCCGCATTGAATGAGCTCGACCCAAAGGTCAGGACCTTTGCCACGCGAATAGACGAATTGATCAGCCAAATCGAGCAGGCGGGAGTCGCGCGGCTCCAGCGCTCGCAGGTGTTGCAGCTTGGTTTTTCGGTTCTCGCGGTTCTGATGCTCCTCCACGTACTGCGCGTCACGCGTCGCCTTGTGCGGCGTACTCGCGCGCTCGCCAGTTTGGCCGAAAAGATCGCTGCCGGTGACCTGGCGCAGAAGGCCCCTGTGGAAGGCACCGACGAGCTCGCAATTCTCGGGGGTTCCTTCAATGCCATGACCGCAAGGCTAGCTGGAATGATCGACAGTGAACGAAGCGGCAGGGAGAGGCTTGAAGAACTACTCGTCATGATCTCGGAAACGGCGCAACACCTTTCGTCGTCCGCCGCCGAGATCCTCGCCGGAACCACCCAACAGGTCGAAGGCATGCGTGAGCAATCGTCGGCCGTCGCCCAAACAGTTACAAGCGTCGATGAGGTACTGCAGACGTCCGAGCAGGCGGCGCAGCGTGCGCAACAGGTTGCGACCTCCTATGACCAGGCCGTCAAGATCAGCAATGAAGGCCGCAGAGCGCTCGATGATACGGTGCAGGTGATGCATACGGTGAGCGCACGCACGGAAGCGATTGCCGGAGACATTCTTTCCTTGGCGGAAAACAGCCTGGAAATCGGCGAGATCGTCTCGGTCGTCGCCGAAATCGCGGACCAGACGAACCTGTTGGCGCTGAATGCTGCCATCGAGGCGTCGCGCGCCGGCGAGCACGGAAGAGGTTTCAGTGTCGTCGCCAGTGAGATCAGGACACTTGCTGACCAGTCGAAGTCCGCGACCACCCGGGTCCGTCGAATTCTGATGGAGATCCAAAAAGCGACGAACGCGGCGGTGATTGGCGCCGAGGATGGCACGAAGAGTGTCAGTCGCGCCCTCGAGACGGTGAACGAAGCGGGCGAAACGATCCGGCAGCTCGAGTCGATCGTTGCCGACTCGGCGCGCTCGGTCGCCCAGATCGCCGCTTCAGCGGGCCAGCAAAAAGCGGGCATGAAGCATATTCACGACGCGATGCATTACATCGAGCAGGCGAGCAGCCAGAATCTCTCGGCGATCCGGCAGGCGGAGGAGGCCGCGAAAGATCTCAACGAGTTGGGCTCGAGGCTGAAGGAAATGCTCGCTGACCATGGCAACTGACATGACGAAACCCGAAGAATTCCACCGGGAACTGCTGCACATGTTCATCCAGGAGGTGGGGGAACGTGCATCCGACATGGAGCAGGCTTTGCTCGCCATTGAGGACACCGGCGAGGCCGATGAGAAGCTCCGCCTGCAGGAGCAGCTTCTACGGACGGCGCATAGCCTCAAGGGAGCGGCCGGGCTGCTCCGGGTGCGGGGAGTAGAAGCGATTTGTCACTGGATGGAAGAGATACTCTCCATCACGTTGAATGAGCAGATCGTGCTCGAAAAAACCAAACTGGATCTGCTTCTGTCGGCCGCAGACGCAATCAGGGATGCGGCTCAGTTCCTGGAGGCCGGCGAAACCCCTCCGCCGACGCATGGTGAGAGCGTAATCGATGCGCTGAAGGCCGCTGTAGCGAGAAGAACGGATCACCGCGGCGACAAGCCGAAGTCCGGTCCACCTTACGGGGGTTTGAAGGTGCCGGTTCGCTCTAGCGATACCGACGGCTCAATGCGCGTCACCGCCGATCGACTGGATACCCTTCTCTACAGAAGCGGCGAATTACTGTCCTTCAACGGGACTATACGGCGCCACGCCGAGGAGGCGTCCTTGCTGAGGGAGCAGGCGCGGAAACTGCGTGGGGTCGGCCCCGAGTTCGCTGCTCAGGCGGCTAGCATTGAGAACGGACTGCGTCAGCTTGCCACATCGCTGCGCCAGGACGTGAGGGTGATGCACAGTGCCGCGACGGCACTTGACCACGAAGTGCGACACGCGCGCACGCAGCCTTTTGCGGAGGCCTGCAAGGGACTCGACCGCATCGTGCGGGACATGGCGGCGGCATCGGGGAAGTTGGCAGAACTGGAAATCAAGGGCGGAGAGATCGAGATCGACCGCTCCATCCTTTCGGGGCTGCAGGACGCGCTGCGCCATCTCGTGCGCAATGCGGTCGCGCATGGCATCCTGCCGCCGGAGGAGCGCCGGGCAGCGGGAAAACCGGAAAAGGGCAAAGTCCTGATCGCGGCCGCCATCTTTGGAGACCGGATGCAGGTGCGTGTCGAGGATGACGGCTGCGGTCTGGATGTAGCCTTCCTCAGCAAGGCAGCGGGCGAACATCTGCCAGAAGTGAATGACGAAGCGGCGCTCCTGCGGCATGTCTTCGAGCCTGGCGTCTCGACGTCCGCGACGGTCACCAGCTTATCGGGACGCGGGATAGGCCTCGATATCGTCAAGCGCAATGTTGAAAGGCTGCGTGGCACAGCGGAGGTGTCGCAGGTGCCGACAGGAGGTGCCGCCTTCACCCTCACGCTGCCCCTGACGCTGGCGACGGTTCGCGCACTGGAAGTCATCGCTGGGGAGCATGTGTTTGCGATTGATACTGCCTCGGTCTGGCGGGTGATACGCATTCACGCGCAAGACTTCGCAATGTCTGAGGAGAGGTGCGTCGTCAGCGCCCCTTCCGGTCCGATGCCCTTTGTGGATCTTGCCGATTGGCTCGGGATGCGACCGGGGCGCAGCGCTGCCTGGCAGGCCTTGCCGGCAGTCGTGGTCGACGCTCCGGGCGGGCCCGTAGCGGTACTCGTCGATGCCGTTATCGGCGAGCGGGAGCTTCTCGCACGCCCGCTCGGCCCGCGGCTTGCGAAGGTTCGTCGCTATAGCGCCGGCATGGTGCTGCCTGACGGGCGTATCGCGCTCCTCCTGAACATCGCAGTGATCGCCGAGACCGCCGCCAAGACACGATCACCAGGCCGCGCGCGCGTCCTCCAACCGGTTCCGGCAGCGCGTCGCAAGGTGCTCGTCGTCGACGATTCAAAATACGTGCGGACGTTGGTGAAACTCATCCTGGAGGGCGCAGGCTACGATGTCGCGATGGCGAGCAATGGCAAGCAAGCATTGGACGTGCTTCGTGACCGCGGCGCCGACATGGTTGTCGCGGACGTCGATATGCCGGCCATGAACGGCTTCGAACTCACCAAGGCCATTCGTCGATCGGAGCGTTTCCCCGACACGCCCGTTGTCCTCGTGACCGGCCGGGAAACGCTTGAAGACAAGATACAAGGGCTGCGTGCCGGCGCAAATGCCTATCTCAGGAAGGACCAGTTCGATGCGCAGCATTTCCTGGAAACGATGCGCCGGGTTGTGTGAGGACGAGGGATGACACGTATTCTACTTGCGACGTCGACGCCCGGCCTTGAACAACTCGTCAACAAGGCGGCTGGGAGCGACCCTGCAGTGGAGCTCGTGGGTGTCGCAAGAAGCGGCAAGGACGCGGTAAGGATAACCGGCAAACTTTTGCCGGACATCGTCGCAGTGGAGCTCCGCGACAACGACACTGCCGAAACCGTCAGGGAGATCATGATCACCGCGCCGACGCCAGTCGTGATGGTGTCATATCAAGACGGTTCGCAATTGGGCGCCTTGTCCGCGCGCGCACTCGACGCGGGCGCGCTCGCGGTCATCCCGGCGCCGACCGCATCCGACGCGTCCCTCGAACAAGCTGCAATCGACAAATTCCTCTCCACGATCAAGGCCATGGCACAGGTCAAGGTCGTTCGCCAGTGGCGCAAGAAGACAAGCGGAGATCTGCCGGCCGAAGGCGCTGCGCGACCGGTCGCCAGCTCGCCGATCGGCATTGTGGCCATCGCCGCCTCCACCGGCGGGCCGGCAGCGATCCGTTCGATATTGAAGGACTTGCCCGCCGATTTTCCCGCGCCCATTCTCATCGTGCAGCATATGTCAAATGGCTTCATCGACGGTGTTGCCGCATCCCTCGATTCAATGGTTGCGCTTAAGGTGAAGGTTGGAGCGAACGGCGAACGACTGAGACCCGGGACCGTTTATCTCGCTCCGGATGGCCATCAGCTCGGCGTCTCGGGCAAATCGCGCCTGCGCGTCGTGGACGAGGCTCCCATCCAGGGTTTCAAGCCCTCGGGGTCCTATCTCTTCGGCTCGATCGCCCGCTCCTTCAGGGCTGAGTCCCTCGCGGTCATTCTGACGGGGATGGGCGATGACGGTACCGAGGGTCTTCGGGCGCTGCATGTGGCGGGCGGAAAGGTGATCGCTCAGGATGAGAAGAGCTCGATCGTCTTCGGAATGCCGAAATCGGCGATCAGCGCCGGTCTCGTCGATTTCGTCCTGCCGGTTGAAGAGATCGCGCGGAAGATTACCGCTCTCGCTAGCTAAAGTGGATTGAGAATGCCGGAGTCAGTTGCGGCGCTGCACGCCGAACCTCGTGCAGCGCCGCTCTCGCCCCCCAACTCTGCCCGAGCGAATACCTCAATACGTCGGGCGAACTCAGGAACGGCTGTTATGGTCGCCCGACCACGTCATTCATCCGCGTCCTACATATTCATGATCTGGATCGCCGCCGGCGTGATAATCACGGCGAAGAGCACAGGCAGGAAGAAGACGATCATCGGCACCGTGAGCTTCGGCGGAAGGGCAGCCGCTTTTTTTTCCGCCTCGCTCATGCGCATGTCTCGGTTCTCCTGGGCCATCACGCGGAGCGCCTGACCGAGGGGCGTGCCGTATTTTTCCGCCTGGATAAGGCTGGTCACGACCGCGCGCACGCCCTCAGCGCCCGTTCTGTGCCCCAGGTTCTCGAAGGCCTGCCGGCGGTCCTGCAGGTAGGAAAGCTCCGCCGTGGTGAGGAGGATTTCCTCCGCGATCTCCGGTGACTGCGCACCGATCTCCTCGCCCACTTTCCGGAAGGCGCTTTCGATGCCCATACCGGATTCGACGGTGATCAACAGGAGGTCCAGCGCCTCCGGCCATGATCGGCGGATCGCCTGCTGCCGCTTGGTGATCCTGTTCTTGATGAAGATCGCCGGCGCGTAATAGCCGAGCGAACCGACACCGGCGGCCATGCCCAGGACCAGAGGCAGCGGCGCCTCCGGGCGAATGATCAGCAGGATATACAACAGTGCGGCTGCGAAGATCACGATCGGCGCAATCAGCCTTACCGCCAGAAAGGCCGTGATCGCCGCGTGGCCGCGATAGCCGGCCATGTTCAGTTTGCGGACGATTTCGCCGTCCTCCGCCTGCTTGGCAAGATTGAAGCGATCGACGATCGCCTGGAACAGCCGTTTCGGCTCGACGCGCAGCGACGCTGCACTCTTCTCGGTGCCAAGCCGGGAACGCTCTTTCTGGCGGATACGTTCGCGTTCGCTCTCCACCTTTTTCATACGATCTGCCAACGTGTCCCGAAAGACATAGGGCCAGGAAACGACGACGACCGCGCAAAAGGCGGAGAGCCCTGCCATCAGCGCAGATAGCTGTTCCGGATCGGGAATATAGAGGCCGAGACTCATCTTGTTTCTCAGAAGTCGAAGTTGATCATTTTGCGCATGACGAAAATGCCCGCGCTCATCCAAAGCCCGCAACCCGCAAGGACGAGCTTGCCCGTCAGCGTGGTGAACAACAGCGCCATGTAATCCGGACTCGTCAGGTACACGGCGCCGGCGACGAAAAACGGCAGCGCACCGATGATGCCGGCGGAAGACTTTGCCTCAGCGCTCATAGCCTTGATCTTGGCTTTCATCTTCTTCCGCTCCCGCAGCACCTTGGAGAGGTTTCCGAGCGCTTCGGCGAGGCTTCCGCCGGTCCGCGTTTGAATGGCGATGACGATGGCAAAGAAATTGGCTTCGGGCAGCGGTATCCGTTCGCACATGCGCTGCACCGCTTCATCGACCGGAATGCCGAGCGTCTGGTCCTGTGCAATGGTGACGAACTCGCCTTTGACCGGCTCCTGTGCTTCCGCTGCGATCACCCTCAGGCAATCGGGCATGGGCAAGCCCGCTTTGAGCCCTCGCACGATAACATCGACGGCATTCGGAAACTCGGAAGCGAAACGCGCAAAGCGCGACTTGCGCTTCGCATTCACATAGACGTGCGGCAGCAGCAACCCACCGGCTATCGCGAACCCACCAGCGACCAGCATGCCAAAGCCCAGGAAGAGCATCACGCCCCAGGTGACCAGAGCCGCAGCGGCGCTGATGAGAGAATAAGTTTTCGTCGACCATTGCAGGCCGGCTTGGCGTATCCTGCCCGCCAAGGCTGGTTTGCGGCCCTTGCGGGCGTTCGCCTCGTGCTTGGCTTCGATCTCGCGCAACGTCTTTTCCACCGAACGCCGACGGTCGCGGACATCCTCTTCCGGGCGCTTGCCCCGCTGACGTTCTGGCACGGCAGCAATGCGTTCGAACCTGTGGCGATAGGCGCTTGCCTTGACCACGCGGGGGTAGAAGGCGACGACCATCACGCCGGCAACGCTGCTGGACGCCAACAGAAAGACAATCGCGGGAAGCAGTAGCGAAGACAGCATTTGCCGTGCACCTGTGTTGATCTTGGCTATGCAGCCGCTTTCAATTCCGCTGCGTCGAGGGCGGCGGCAAGACGGGCCTCCTCACCGAAATAGCGGGCGCGGTCCCAAAATGCCGGGCGGCCGATCCCGGTCGAGCGATGCCGTCCGATGATGTTGCCCTTTTCGTCCTCACCAACCATTTCGTAGACGAAGAGGTCCTGGGTCGTGATCACGTCGCCTTCCATGCCGAGCACTTCGGTGATGTGGGTGATGCGGCGGGAGCCATCACGAAGGCGTGCCGCCTGGACGATCACGTCGACGGACGAAACAAGCATCTCCCGAATTGCCTTGCCGGGCAGCGAATGCCCGCCCATGGTGATCATCGCCTCGATGCGGGAGAGCGCCTCGCGCGGCGAGTTGGCGTGCAGCGTTCCCATCGAACCGTCATGGCCGGTGTTCATCGCCTGAAGCAAATCGAAGGCCTCCGGCCCGCGCACCTCGCCGACGATGATCCGCTCCGGACGCATGCGCAGGCAGTTCTTGACGAGCGCGCGCATCGTGATTTCACCTTGGCCTTCGATATTGGGCGGGCGGGTTTCAAGGCGTACGACGTGCGGCTGCTGCAATTGCAGCTCTGCCGCGTCTTCGCAGGTGATGATGCGTTCGCCGTCGTCGATATAGCCGGTAAGGCAATTGAGCAGCGTCGTCTTTCCCGAGCCCGTGCCGCCGGAGATAAGGATATTGCAGCGCACGCGGCCGATGATCTTGAGGATCTCGGCGCCTTCGCGCGAGATCGAACCGAAACGCACCAACTGGTCGAGCGTCAGTTTTTCCTTCTTGAATTTGCGGATCGTCAGGCTGGGGCCATCGATGGCAAGCGGCGGTGCGATGACGTTGACGCGCGAACCGTCCGCCAGACGTGCGTCGCAGATCGGGCTCGACTCATCGACGCGCCGGCCGACCTGGCTGACGATGCGCTGGCAGATGTTCAGGAGCTGTTCGTTGTCGCGGAAGCGAATACCCGTTTGCTGCACCCGACCGGCCACTTCGATGAAGACCTGGTTCGCGCCATTCACCATGATGTCGGCGATGTCGTCGCGTGCGAGCAAGGGCTCGAGAGGACCGTAGCCCAGAATGTCGTTGCAGATGTCGTTGAGAAGGTCGTTCTGCTCGGCCAGGGAAATGCCGGCCTTCTTCGCCGCGACGATGTCGTTGATGATCGCGCCAATTTCCTTGCGCGCCTGCTCGCCATCCATGGTCGACAGCACCGCCACGTCGATCGTGGCGATGAGCGCGCTGAAGATTTCCTTCTTCAGAGCATAATATTGTTCAGCTTTTTCTGACTTCACGGCGGCCGGATTTTCGACCGCCCGTGGAGCCGGGACTATTGCCGGCGCGGCTTGCGGTTCGCTTTCTGCCGCTGCCTGCGCCGGAGTTTCAGGAACTCGCTCCTCCAAGATGGATTTCTTGCCGAACATCGTTATCGCTCTTGTTTGTCGAGATTGAGATGTTTGAGATCGTTAAACGCGAAAGCGGAAGGCGATGCCCTCCGCTTCGCTTGCCGACCGGCGTCCAGTTGCTGGAAACGCTCAGAGCGCGTTGGCGATGGAAGTGAACTTCGCAGCCAGGTCAGTGCCGATAGTCGTGACCACACCGATAATGACGACGGAGATGAGACCGGCAATCAGGCCATATTCGATCGCGGTCGCGCCGGATTCGTTGCGGGCAAAGCGGACAAGAAGATTCTTCATGGTTCGGGGTCCTTCAGTGGTTTGAGGTTGCGCCGACGCCAAGTTCGGCATCACAGGGCCGGGCCAGGTTCTGCCTCGTTTCCCGCTTGCTGTGTGGCCCTCATATAGACTTTATTAACCCTCTCGATCCATTCAGCCTGATGGCCGATGGCCGCCCGCGAACGCCTCGGCCGGTTGGCCTAGTCCGATCGTCGGCATTGCACTAGTTCCATGCTTTGCCAGTCTTGTTGGAACGGATGACACATCCATCCGTTGAGATATCGGGAGCAACCGATGGGAGTGATTCCAATGCGCATCGGCGCCGGATGGCTTGTTCTAGCGGTCGCGACCTGCGCCGCCCTTGGCGCGGCGCAGGCTGCGGAAAATGTCCCCCCAGCGGCCACCACACTGCAGCCGACCCGCCAGACCGAGGGTGTCGTCAAGGTGATCGTGGATTTCGCCAGAACGCTCCTGCTGACCCGGCCCGCGAGCACGCTCGTCATTGGCAATCCGGGCGTCGCGCAGGCGACTCTCAGCGATGACAAAACTGTCATTCTAACCGGCAAGGCGCCCGGTTCGACAAACCTCATCGTCATGGGCGCGGATGGCGCCGAGGTCGCCAATGTCATCGTTGACGTAGTGGCCGCAGGCGGCCGCTTGGTCACCGTCGACGAGGGCACGGGTAGGACAACATATAACTGTACTAGTCGCTGCGATCCGGTTCAATCCGGCGAACAGAGCGCTCCGCAATCTCAGAGCACTGCGCCGCAGTCCGGTGAAGACGCCAATCCCACAGGCGCTGGCAGTCCTTGAATGATCACTGGATCGGAATGCGCCGCGAAAGCTGAAGGTTGAAAGAGCTTTCCCCCAATCCAGGCAGCACGAAGGTGAAGGGGTACTGGATCGACAAAACGCGAAAATCGATGCCGTCCACCGTTTCCTTCCCGGTGACGACTTGAAGCCGCGAGGAATCGCCGCTGTGGAAACTCTCTCGCACCGCGCTCTCCAGCTTGGTTTGCGCTTCGCTGTCAGGGGCATCGCGGGCAATCTGCCGGATGAGCACCTTGCGCGCAGCAATGTCGGCGGCGTGCGAGAGATCGTTGCGTACGTAAAGGACGCGGCCAAATTCCATCACGCCGAGAAGGAGCAGCAGCAGCGGCAGGCACACGAGTGCGAATTCCACCGCCGTCGCGCCGGCTTCGCTGCGCCACAGGGACCGCAGGCCCGGTCGAGGCGACGTCATCGGACCTGCACCTGCATGGTGGAGTTGAGTTCAAACGTGGGGAGCACCTCGGGCAGCGACATAGGCTGATAGCTCTTCGTCGCTGCCAAGCGGTAGTAGATGAACGGCGCCGCTGCATTGGCGCAAAGGCTCGTTCCGCATTGCGGCGCCGTGTCCGGATCGACGTCTGTATCTTCCGGGCAGGCGCAGTAGCGCTTCACCGCTGACACGGTGGCATTGGCCAGCAGCGCGCTTTTGGCCAACGTGGACTGCATCACCTTCTGGACTTGCGTCGGCCCGGGGTCTGCCATGGCAGCTTGCGCGCCGGCGCGCAGCGCATGGTCGATCGTCATCCGTTCGTAAAGCGCAAACCCGACATCGGCCATTGCGACAAGAGCGAGGGCGAGCACCGGCGCTATGAGGGCAAATTCGGTCGCCGAGGCGCCTGCCTGCGACGCGTTGAGTTCGCCTGCTTTCTTGCGCAGTGCCGATGGCCCATTCGATTTGCCGCGCTTGAGGACCGATTGCAGCAGCGCCTTCAACCCGCTCCGATCGGCTCGTCTCTCCCTTGTTCCGCTCACGCGCCACGCCAGGGCGGCGATTGCCCCGCCCGCCGCAGACCCGGGTGCCTGATCGATCACCAACCGGCCATTGTTAGCCGCGGCACCGAATAGCTTCGGATCGAAGGGAACGGACACGCTCTCCTCGAGCCGGACCGCAGCGACGAAGTCCTTCGGCTTGATCTCGGCAAGCTTCGGCGTCTCGGTCTTGTTAAGCACCAGCCTCGGCAGCGGATCGTTCGGCCGCGCCCTCCTCAAGAAGTCGATCAGGTTCTTCGCATTGCGCATGCTGGCGAGATCCGGGGTCGCCGTAATGACGATTTCATCCGCTTCGAGCAGGATCTTGCGCGTCCAACCGGTCCAGATATGCGGGAGGTCGACGACAAGATGCCAGGAACTCGAGCGAGCGACGCCGAGAAGGTGGTCGACCTCGTCCTCGCCGAGGCTGACGAACTTGTCGAGGTTCGCGGGCGCCGGCAGGAGATGCAGGCGATCCGTATGGTGCACCGCGAGACGGCGCAACAGCACCTCGTCCAAGCGGTCGGGGCTCTGCAGAACATCGACCATGCCCTGGCTCGCCTCGATATCGAAGTTCAGGTCCAGGGTACCGGATTGGAGGTCGAGATCGGCCAAGAGCACATCTGCATCCACGCGCTTGGACATTGCATAGGCAACGTTGTGCGCGAGCGTCGAGGATCCGGTTCCGCCTTTGGCGCCGACAAAGGCGACAATACGCCCGAGCTTCTCCTCGACCGGGCTACGAAAGCAGCGATGCACTGCCGCGACGAAATCCATGGGATCGAGCGGCGCGATGAGATAGTCGCTCACGCCGGCATCCATGAGCTTCTTATAGAGCCCGACGTCGTTGGAACGGCCTATTACGATGACCTTGGTACCCGTGACGCACTCCATGGCTAGGCCCTCCAGCGCCGCCATCAGCCGGACTTCGATGTCATCGTTTTCCACGACCACGAGGTTCGGCGAGATGACGCCACCGTAGTGCGCTGTGGCTTCGCTTATTCCTCCGGTCTTTATCGTCACAGTGGCGCGCGCCATGCGACGGTCGGATGCCGCCACACGGACTGCCTGCGTCACCTCCTCGGATCGGCAGAAGACGGCGATGTCGACCTTCGGGATCGGCGGCAGTGCCGACGCCGCCGGGGAGGTTTCGCAGGTCGTGTTGTCGAGCTGTTTCATTGGTTCGAAACTTCCTTGAAAAAATCAGCTTCCGCCGGAGCGGGAGGGAACTTCAATCATTGAGGTCCGGCCGCCACTGATGACGCGGACCACGCCGCGACGATGTCCTTCGGTCTCAACGACCGATGGTTCGTGATTGTCGACCAACGGCCGGAGCGCGAGCGAGACCGTGCCGGAAGCTTCCGCCGCCGCGATCGTTGCGATTTGCTGGGGATCCGCTTCGAGCGTCGCGGTCTTGCCGATGACCGAGGTCCCGTCTGCCCCTTCCGAAACCGTCTGGTCGACCGCGAGTACGCGTATGTTGGAGAGGATGGCGCGGCTGACGACATCGCCCTCATTTCCCGAGCCCGAGCGAGCGACGGTATGGACGACGTCGACATGGTCGTTGGGCAGGATGAACCCGCCGGCCGTGCTTTCCGCAGTCACGCGGACAGCTATCGCCCGTTTCCCTGAAGGCAGCATGCTGGAAAGGAAGCCGGCGCCACGCTGGGCGACCTTGTCTTGACGGATAGGCTCTCCGGCAACGAAGTCGCCCAGGGCCAGCGACCCCGCCAGAGATGCGATGGCATCCGGGCGCGAGCTGCGGCTGATGAACACAGGAGGGATCTCCCCCTCCCATGCCTGCCACCGCACATGACCGTCTTCCAGAACCGTCCCGCGCTTGAGCTCCGCAGACGCGACGAGCACTTCCTGCGAAGGGGCTTCTTGCACTTGTGCGGCCGCGACTGCCGGCTGGTCTGCGGCGCCGAGCGCCAACCAGGAGGCAGCGCCGCCAGCTGCCAGCGCGAGCAGGAGAATAGCAAAACGGATCATTGGTTAGACCTCTATCGATCGGTAAGGGGTCGGGCTGCCGCCGTTCAGAGAAGGGCCGAGAACCAATGGCTTTGCGGCAGCAGCAGGAGCGCCGCAGGCGCCATCGCCGCCCCGTAGGGGACACCCGTGTCGGGGGCGTGCAGGCGCGCGGACCAGGGCGTCTTCTTCAGGACCACCGGCAGGGGCATGCGCCGGAATTGAAGGAGGCCAAGCGTCAGCGCCGCCCCGATCAGGGCCGTGTAAAGGAGGAAGTCGAGCGCGAGGCCTGGCCCGAGCCAGAGGACGGCCACAGGCAAGAGCTTTGCGTCGCCGCCGCCGATCCAGCCGAAGGAAAAGAGCACGAAGGTCGAGACCAGGACGCCGGAGGCAAGGAGAATGCTCGACGAGATCGTGGCTACCCCCAGCCCTGCGGCGGGCGCGAGAAGCGCAAAGGAGACGGCCAGCGCAAGCACGAGGCGGTTCGATATGGTCATGGTCGTCACGTCCCTGACGCCGGCATAGGTCATCATTCCGGCGAAGAGGAAGAATGCGAGCGAAGCTGCGAATGTCGAAATCATCTTAGGTGCCTTTGCGGGAATCTGGAGCCGTTTAGTCCCGTGAAATGTGCCCCCTGAGCCGCGCAATGACCATTCGACCTGATGGCCTAAGCAGGCCAGGGAAGTGCTTACGGGCCGGACTAGACCAACCGGCCGAATCGCTAAGCATCGCAGTGGGTTGTATCGTCCGGCCCCGAAACCTTAGACAACTGGGCATGCGAATGAGCGAAAGAAACGACGTGATCTCTGCGCGACGATCGACGCGGCAGCGGGCGGGTGCGCTTCGATTCCTGACGGATGAAGGTGGCACGGTCGCCGTTATCGCGGCGGTCACGTTTCCCGTTCTCGTCGGAGCCATGGGCCTCGGCGCGGAGACCGGCTTCTGGTATCTGAAGCAGCGTAAGCTGCAGCATGCCGCAGACGTTGCTGCGCATGCGGCCGCGGGGCGTCTGCGCGCAGGGGATCAAAGGCCCGCGCTCGAGGCCACGGCAACACTGATCGCCTCCAAAAGCGGCTACTCGCCGGCGGCCGGCACGCTGGCGATAAGCCCATCTTCGTCACCGACCGCAAGTGCCGGGACTCAGGACAGGCTTGAAGTCGTCCTGACGGAGACGCGTTCGCGGCTGTTTTCGTCCATCTTTTCCGGTCAACCCGTCACGATGCGTGCGCGCGCGGTTGCACAGGTGGAGGGGGGGTCGACGGCCTGCGTGCTTGCCCTCTCGAAGACAAAATCGGGCGCCGTAACGGTCTCCGGCTCGGCTTCGGTGGACCTAAGCGGTTGCGATGTGGCATCGAATTCGAGCGCTTCAGATTCGTTTCTCATGGCCGGATCCGCATCGATGAGTGCGGACTGCGTCCACGCAGTCGGTGGAGCGGTGGCGACGCTGGGCCTGAGGTTGAACAAATGCGACACGGTTCACGAGAACGCGCCTGCAAGCATCGACCCGTATGCGAGCGTACCCGAGCCGTACCCGTGGCCCGGCTTCGCCTGCGACTCCGGCAACAGGAATATCGGCAATCCGGGCCAGCTGACGGTTGTGAAAACGACACAGATGCATCCCAGCGGGGTCAGGGTCAGGTGCTTTCCCAACGGGCTGGACGTGAAAGGAACAGTCGAGTTCGAACCGGGCCTGTATATCGTAACTGGCGGCACGTTTACCGCGAACGGCGGTAACCCGACGGCCACCTCGGCAGCCCGGCTGCAGGTAGGCGCTCCAGTGAACGGTTACAGCGGTGTGACCTTCTATTTCGCAAACGACGCTCGATTGGATCTCAAAGGGAACGTCACCCTCGATTTGAAGGCCCCGACATCCGGACCCTATTCCGGAATTCTCTTCTTCGGCAGCCGCAGCCAGACGGCAGTGAGCCATGCCATCAACGGGACGTCGAACTCGGTCCTGACCGGGGCGGTCTATACGCCGGCGTCTTCGCTCGATTACAAGGGGAATTCCGCAACGACGAACGGCTGTACGCAAGTCATCGCCGATAAGATTACGTTCAGCGGGAATTCAACGATGCAGTCGGCCTGCGATAGCGCGGGCACCAGGAAGCTCCTGGCAAACCAGCAAATAGCGCTGATCGAGTGAAAGCACCGCAGCAGGTTTCATCAAAGGAAGTTATTATGCCTAATGCCGAACTCCGCCGCCTCACGAGACGGAAGTCTCTAAAGCGCGCGCGCCTTCTGCAAGAGGGTGCGGGAGGGCTTGGAATCGAATGTCTTATCGTAGATATCAATTCCAAAGGTGCTCGACTGCGATTCAGTACGCCGATATCAACCGGACCAGAGGTTCAACTGCTCTTCATTCCGGAACACGTTTGCGCGTCCGGATGGATAGCCTGGCAGAACGCGTGCGAGATCGGGGTCGAATTCAAGCGGCCGCTGCCATGGCTCAGGAACCTTGACGTAAGCAACCCCGGCAGCGAACGCATTCGGTGACGGAGTGTGTCACTACGTGCGCCGGGGCCGGCGTTAACCTCCGTGCTTAAGCAGGCCGCGCGATTCCGACGATGCGAAGCCTTCAAGTTGAGGATCAAGCCACGTGGTCCGGTGCGCAGTGGACGCCGCAGCAACGCGGGGAAGAACGTGGAGCGCGAGCCCGGCAGCATTTCCTTCGGACCCAGCCTTCAGGTCAGCCTGAGATCGACGCCGGGATGCAGTTTCTTGAGGTTTGGCAGAGACTTCGATTGCCAGGGATACTCCGAGCTTCCGCGGACGGTGAATTGGATATTCGGCCGCTTGCGCGC
The DNA here is from genome assembly GCF_029714365.1 of Sinorhizobium terangae. Taxonomy (NCBI): domain Bacteria; kingdom Pseudomonadati; phylum Pseudomonadota; class Alphaproteobacteria; order Hyphomicrobiales; family Rhizobiaceae; genus Sinorhizobium; species Sinorhizobium terangae. Next base: position 1,690,119 of record NZ_CP121660.1, on the reverse strand, counting down.
TTCGATCGTGAGTTTTGCCAGAAGGTTGATTCCGGATGAATTGAGAAACTGCAGTCCCGTCAGATCAACGGTCATGCGATCCGGATCGGACTCTAGCACGCTCATCACCAAGGAAAAGATCGGCGCGTAGGCCTCGGTGCTAGGCAGGCGCATGCTTCCATCGAAATAGATGTCCTTGCCTTCCAACCAAACGCGATACTCGTCTTCCTTGATTTCCATGTCTTCGCTGCCCATCAGTTCGAGAGATCGGGGACTGAAATTGAGGCATAGGTTTCCAGCGGGATCTCGCTGTTCTGCACGCGGGTGCCAAAAACCCACGCGAAGTGAGCACCATAATCGCTCATGAGGGTCAGAAGTCCAAGCCCGGAGCCTGCGCCGGAGCCTGTGGCATTCGCTTCTATCCGCTCTATGAGAAGCTCGCCCGGATCGCCCGCGGTGATTTCCGAAAGCAGGTGCTGGAAGCGGTCGGCCGTATCCCCATTGATGAAATTGGAGACCTTTGCCCGAAAAGCATTGGTCGCAATCGACGCTTCGACGACGATTTCGCCGGACGTGCGGAACTTAACCGCGTTTTCAATGAGTTCGTTGGTCAGGTAGCCGACATTATGCCGTACTTCCTTGTAAAGGCTGCGGGAGGTTCTATATCGCGACGCGACGAACTCGGCGACGAAATCCGACGTGATTGCGCAGTGTTTCCAACTGAGATCCAGGGGGCCATCGAAGAGACGAAGTCTCGTCACATCTTCGCCCGTGCCGATCGCGAGGTCCTCCAGTCCGTATAAGGTCGTCATCTGATTACCTGTGCCTCATCACCACCAGCGTGATATCGTCATGGATTTTCTGGGTGCCTATATGTGCCATCAGATCGTCGATGATTCCGGTTTTGACATCCTCGGCGCTTTGGCCGTAGTGACGACGCGCACTCTCGCAAAGCCTTTCGATACCAAAGAGCTCGCCGTTCCTGTTCTCTGCCTCGGTTACGCCGTCGGTGTGCAGAATGATCATGTCGCCGTGGCCAAAATTGATGTCGCGTGTCGCCACGAAGGGCGATATGTCCGGCTCCAACCCGATCGGCAGCCCAAGGTCGAGTGTGTCTATCCGCTCCACGTTTCCAAGATTTCTGACCACGATCAGCTCTTCGTGCTGGCCAGAGAGCGTCAGGCGCGCGCCGTCGTAGTCCAGGAAGGCAAGCGAGAGATGCTTGTCCGTGTTGGTCCGGACGATATTCTTGTAGATAGCGCGATTGACCCGGTTGAGGAATTGCGACGGATCCATGTCGCCGGCCTCCTGCAACGCGCGTGCAACCGATTGGACCATCAGCATCAGCACGCCGCTTTCCAGGCCGTGGCCGGTGACGTCGCCGATGCCGATCTTCAGCCGCTCGCCGTCCCTCAGGACGTCATAATAGTCGCCACCGACTTCGTCGGCGGGCCGCATGTAGGCGGCAATCTCCACGTCGGAAATTTCCTCGAGTTCGCCGGCCTTGGGCAGCACCATCATCTGGATCTGCCGGGCGACCGCGAGTTCCGCGCCGAGGCGTAGGTTCTCGCTGCGCAACTGGGTGTTCAGCGCCGAAATCTGGTGGTTCGCGTCCTCGAGCTGTTTCGTGCGCTCGGTCACAAGGTTTTCGAGGTTCTCGGTGTGGTAGCTGATTTCTTCCGCCATGCGGTTGAAGGCGATGCCGGCTTCGCCGACTTCGTCGCGCGTGGAGATCGGAACCCGGACCGAATAGTCCTTGGCCTCGATCCTCGTTGCCGCGCCGGCAAGGGCGCTGATGCCGCGGGTAACGCGCTTGGATATGCCGAACACGGCGGTGATAACGAAGAGCAACGAAGCGAGCAAAGCGAGGGCCTGATAGATCAGGATCCGGTTCGCCGCCTCGGAAATTCCGGCCTGCGCCGCAAACAGCGAGGCGTAGATTTCGCGCTCGGGCACGACGATGCCGAGCGACATGGTTTCGCGGCGAACGGGGCCGGATACCCAGAAATTCTCCGGCTCGAGCTGCTTCAGGAGAATGAGATAGGGCACCTTCTCGCCGTCCTCGTCGAGCAGCACGCGCTGTATCGCGCCGTCAGCGCCGAGCGGCAGTTGCGCGATCGCCGGCTGCACGCTTTGGCGCAGCGAACGATTAAGGCCGGTGACACCCTGGCTGCCGGTCTCGCTCGACCGTTGCAGGCCGATGACCTTTTCTCCTACGCCGTTGATGGCAAGCACGTTGCCGTCGGACATGGCGAGGAAACCGAACCCGCTGCCGCCGACTTTGACGCTTTCGACAACCTCGGCCAGCTGATCGAGCGTGATATCGGTCCCGGCCGCTCCGGCGACACCCTTGCGGTCGCGCGTCCAGAGCGGTTGGAAGAAACTGACGATCAGTTTCCCCGTGGCGGCATCCGTATAAGGTGCCGTTTGCGTGGTATCGGCTGAAACGGGCCTGAGGCTCGGATCCTTTGCCCATCCCTCCCAGGACTCGTAGAGGCCGGGGAAGAAGAAGTTCCAGAAGTTGGCCTCGTTGTGACCGGGGTAGAGACGGTCGAACGTCCGAGCCTGATCGGCATAGGGTGCCATCCGCAAGATCGGCCGCTCCTTTGGTCCGACGTAGTACATCTGCAGTTTGGAGCGGCCGTGCGCAAGCAGGGCGGGAGCAACCAGATCGAGAACGGCGCTGTTCTCGATGTCGGTCTGCACCTCGGGTAGCGGCCGGTGATCGGGGCCAAGGAGATAGCTCCAAACGCTGACGCTCGAGAGCGGTCCCGGAAGGTTCTGCGCCCACCCACCTTTGGGATCGTAAGCCACGGTAACGGATTCCGGTGCGTGCCGCGCCAGTGCCTCTCCGATCTCGGACCTGCGCACGGGGCGGTCGATCTGCGCCTGGAGCACGCCGGCGAGCGTGGCGACGTCGGCGTGAACCTGGCCGATCAGAAGATCAACCCGCGCGGCCGTCGATTCCGCGTAGGTGAGCATGTAATCTTCGTTTGCCTTTTGCAGGCCCTGCCCGACCTCCGTCGTCGCGTCGCGCGACAATCTTTGAACGTTCCAGAGCGCCAGGCCGCCTGTTACCAGGAGGTCGAAGAGCACGGCGCTGCCGACGACCAGCACGAACTTGGCGCGAAAGGATCTCAAACCGAACCGGGGACGTTGGACATTGCTTTCGCTCATAGTGGTTTGCGCCCGGACGCTGCCCAGATCGGCCAGCCTGCATAGCCCTTCGGATGCAGTGCCGCGAAGATGTGATCCCGGAAGCCCTGGCGAAAACGGTCGATGAATTCGGGTGCTTCGCCGTGTCTCGCCGCCATTGCCGCAAACATCTTCTCCCAGCCGGCGATGACGTCGGCGAAATCCTGTGGGTCACCGTCCAGATTGGTGATCATGAAGGATTCGACCAGGATGTCGTCGAATCCGGCGTCGGCGAGATAGCGGCGGCCCTTTGGCCCTAGTTCCACATCCATCTCGAAATGGCTCAAAAGCCTCGCGAGCTCATTGTAGGTCCATTGGATGCTTTGCGCCCGTGGCTCGCCGAGGCAGTGCGAGTTCTTCTCGTTGGTGATGTAGACGCGGCCGCCCGGCTTCACGATCCGATAGAGCTCCTTGAGAAGCAGCTCCGGCTGATTGAAGATCTGCAGCGAATGCCGGCAGGTCACGAAGTCGAACTGGTTGTCCTCGAGTAGCATCTCCGACGCGTCGCCGTAGGTATATTCGATACCCGTCACGCCGAACTCCGCCGCCACCTCGCGGGCATAGGCGAGGCTCGGCTTCGAGTGGTCGAGGGCGACGATCCGCGCCGGCTGAAACTCCTTCTGCGCGAGCACGGCGAAATCGCCGATGCCGCAGCAGATGTCGGCCATGGCGATGCCGGGCCGCATGCCGTGGCGCGGCAGGATGGTGCGCTCGTGGCGCCAGGTCATTTTCGTCTGCGCGCGGAGGATGGGAATGAAGCTCGTATCCTCGACGAAACTTTGACCGGGATAGAATTTCGAATCATAGACCTCGACGGTGATCTGCGGTTCGATCTTGCCGAGATGGCGGAACATGCGTTCGGTCCAGCCGACGACGCTCGACGTGACGACGACGAAGCGGATATCCGAGCGCGTGCGGCAGGCATCCAGAACAACCCGGGAAAAGGCGTGGAAGGCCGTATTGTTCATCTGCGCGAGGCGCTTTACATTGATGTAGAGGACGCCGCGCGCCTCGTCGATTGCTCTGCGGAACTCCGTAATGCTGTGAGCGATCTCGTCGACGGAGCGCGGCCGAATGACGCCGACAAGGGAGAACTCTTGACTATTGGCGTCGAACACTGCCTGGAAGGGCGCCGCAAGAACTGCCGTACTCAACTTACAATTCCTTCAAGCGGGAGATCCACAATGATCGATATCGACGGCGGGTCATCCTCTTCCAGACTAATCTCGGCGTCGAAATTGATCGCCAGGTCCAGGAGAACAATCTCCCGGCTTGGTGCGAGATCGGTTGAAATAGCGTCCAGATAGCGCGCGTATGCGTCGCCCTTGTGGGTTCTCGCGACCGCCTCGCGGAAGAACCGTCGCTGGGTGGGCGAGCATGGGAAGGAGAGCTTCACGCGCTCCTTGGGACCCTGGCGAAAGACCAAGCAGCCGATGCGGCCCTCCGGTGAGCCGCCTCGAAACGAAACCTCCAGCAGCTCGTTGAGCGCGGAGGAGAAAAAATTCGAGTGTCGTACGGGGTCCGTCCGGTTGTGGCTTATCATCCGCGCCATGAAGTTGGACAGCTGATCGCAATGGTGCCAATCGGACAGGAACGTGCCCATCTCCATCTCGAACTGGAGCAGGGGTTCGAACTTTGCTTCCGCCGGCTGCCTTTGGGCTGCGTTCATGCTGCTTTCTCCGACTGCATGAGCGAATCCTGATTCGCTTACTCCCATGACTATATCCGACCGGCTGCGATGACCAGACTCTCTGGCCACTTCGAGCCTCGTCAGGTCCTGAGAGCCCCCACCATGGGCAGGGCCGCCGACTTGCGCAAGAATTCGCCGATTGCTTCGGCAGGGATCGGGAAGCCCAAGAAGTAGCCCTGCAGTCGGTCGCAGCCCTCCTTCTGAAGCCAGGCGGCCTGTCCTTCCGTCTCCACACCCTCGGCGGTGACGTCCATGCCAAGGCCGTGCGAGAGCGCGATTATTGACCTGACGATCGTCTGGCTCTTCTCGTCATGCTCAAGATCCTTGATGAAATACTGGTCGATCTTGATCGTATCGAACGGGAAGTTCTTGAGATAACTGAGCGAGGAATAATAGGTGCCGAAATCATCGAGGGAAATCTGAACGCCAAGCAAATTCAAGGTGTTGAGGGTGTCGAGATTGTTGATGGTGCGTTCGAGCAGCACCGATTCGGTGACTTCCAGTTCGAGGCGGTCGGCGCGGATCCCGGTCAGATCGAGGACCAGCGCGACGCGATCGGTGAGACCCTCATGCAAGAATTCCGCCGGCGACAGGTTGACCGCGACGGTGAAGTAAGAGGGCCAGGTCATGGCGGCCCGGCAGGCCTGTTCCAGCATCCACTGGCCGATCTCGCTCATGAGACCGTCCGCCTCCGCCATGGGAATGAACACGCTCGGAGGGATGATGCCGATCAGCGGATGGCGCCACCGCAACAGCGCTTCGAAGCCAACGACCGACGAGCGGGGTTTCACGAAGGGCTGGTATTCGATGAAGAACTGCCCCTCCTGAAGGGCGGTGCGCAGGCTGCGACGCAGCATCTCGCGCTGCTCCAGCACGATCAGCATCGAACGGGTGAATGTCCTTGCCCGGCCCCGCCCATCCTTCTTTGCGGCATAGAGCGCGATGTCGGCCGCTTTCATCAGCTGTTCGATTTCGTTTCCGTCCGCCGGGGCGATGGCAATACCGACGCTCGCGCCGACAAACAGGCTGATGCCGTCGACGGTGAAGGGCTCCTTGAAGGCGTTGACGATGGCCTCGGCGAGACGCTCCGCCTCTTTGGGCTGGTCGAGCCTCCACTGGATGACGGCGAATTCATCGCCGGCCAGCCGATAGGCGAGCTCACGCTCCTTGAGCACGCCCCGGATCCGTTCCGCCGCCATTTTGAGAACGGTGTCGCCGGCGCCGTGGCCGAGCGTATCATTGATCGGTTTGAAGTCGTCGAGATCGATCTGCATGAGCGCCAGCTTGGCGCCGCTCGGTACGGGCAGGGCGGCTCGCAACTGATCGCTGAACCGTCGGCGGTTTGGCAGTCCGGTCAAGACATCGTGAGTTGCCTGGTGCAACAGGAGTGCTCGATCGCTCTCTCTTTGACTGGATGTCTGGTGGTAGCTTCTTTCCGCTTCAAAGATCCCGATACCGTGAGCACTGCGGAAGATGATGAGTGTGCGACGATTTCCGGACGCCGCATCGGCTATCTCGACGGTTCGCGGCAGTCCGCTTGCAACGACGAATTCGACGGCGGAGCGCGGGCCGGACGCCAGTAGCTCAGGATAGATGTGCCAGAGCGTGGTCTCGACAAGCGAGTCGACGGCATATGCTTTCCTGTGTTCTGCCGAACAGTCGACGAGATGGAAGCTCTCGTCGTACAAAGAAACGAGCTCCTCAGCCTTGGCGAGATCGTAGCTCTCAGCGGAAGATGAAGCAGACATCGTCGCATCCGCGTCGGGCATTTTTTGCTCTCCGTTACCCGTTGCTAATCGAGCCGTCGATCGAGAGTTCGCTTTCAAAGCAATCGCTCATTCACCTTATCGAGGAAGATGTCGTGGTCAATGCCGCCCGGCTAGCGAATCAACTGCGCTTTTCACAGATTTGCTATTGAAACACTCAATTTTAAGGGTTGTTTCGCTATCACGCGCCGATGAAAAGATAAGCCGCTGAGGCGTAGAGCGAGGAGGCGAGTATCCGCTGAGCATTGGCAGAATCGCGGTGCGTGGTTGTGTCAATAACACGGTAGCATTTTCCCCGTCTACGCTGCCAGGCAGCAGGCAAGGGCGGTCCAGATGATCCTAAACAATCGCATCACGCGCATTACAGTTGGCATTCTACTCCTGATACTCGCTGCCGCCGTGTTGTTGCCTGGATTAACCGGCCTTACCAGCCTGGATGGGACCGTCAACGCGCGCTTCGCAACCCTAAATGCGCCGATTGACGGCGAGATCACTGGGGCGCCGCCCCGGATCGGAACGCCGGTGGCGGAGGGCGAAACTCTCGCCACAATTCGCAATGAACGCGTCAACCGGACCGTTCTGGCGTCGCTGCGCGCCGAATACCGAACCGCCCTCGATCGCGCCACGGCGCTGGAGCGCGAGCGCGACGAGCTTGTGAGGCTGCGCGACCAGCTTGCCGAACGGCTCTCGGTCTTCCAGAGCGCCACTATTTCCAGCCTGGAACGGGAGCTGCGGATTCTGCGGAAGCGTGTCGAGGTATCGCGCGCCCAGGATGTGGTGGCAAAGGTCGATCTCGACCGCCGGCAAGAGCTGGAGTCGAAAGGAATCTTCACCCGTAAGATGGTTGAGGCGGCCGAGGCCGCCGGAGCCGCCACCGGCGGCGAGCTCGAGATCAGCAATCTGACGGTGGAATTGCTGCAGCAACGCCTCGACGCTGTGCGCCAGGGCATATTCGTCGTCGTGGACGGCCAGAACGATGTGCCTTACTCCCGCCAGCGCCAGGACGAGGTGATTGTTCGCATCAATGATCTCAATACCCGCATTGCCGAGAATAGGACGCGGGCAAACCAGACCGAACAGCAAATGATCGAAGAGGAGAAGCGTGTTCGCAGCCTCGAATCGGCGACTGTCCCGTCTCCTTTCGATGGCGTGATCTGGGCAAGGAGTGTTGTCGGCGGCTCCAACGTCGTGCTGAACAATGAGATGTTGCGCGTTCTCGATTGTCGCGAGCTGTTCGTCGACATTCTCGTTCCCGAAGTCGATTACGACGAGATCTATCCCGGCCGCGAGGCGGAGGTTCGACTCTTGGGACGCGGCGAAGTCTTCAAGGGACAGGTGCAAGCGCTCAAGGGCTCGTCGGCTGTCATAGAAAAGGACTCTCTTGCCGCCAACGAGCCGGAAACTGAGGAGCGCAACGCCCGGATCCGCATCATGCTAGAGCCTTCGGCTCTTAATACGGACTTCGCCAATTTCTGCCAGGTGGGACGGACAGTGCAGGTGCGCATCGCCAAACACAACCTCCGGATCACGCAATGGATCAAAGGCCTGTGGTTCAGTCTCTTCTAACGCTCGCTCCGACCTTCCTGGTCATCGCCTTCTTTCTCATCGGGCCGTCCAACTGGTCGCGCCACCGGACGTGGGCGCGGGCGATCACCTGTGTCTTCGTTGCTATGGTTGCCCTGCGGTATCTGGCCTGGCGTTTTTTTGAGACCGTTCTTCCCTATCCCAATGATGGCGCCAACTTCTACTGGGTCTGGTTTGTGTTCATCATCGAAGTCCTCGCCTTTTCGGAAGTGGTGCTGTTCCTCATCCTGATGAGCCGTTATGTCGATCGCAGCATCGAGGCGAACCAACTCGAACGCGTGTTCTTCGCGCGAAGTGAAAGCGACCTACCGACTGTCGACGTTTTCATACCAACCTACAACGAGCCTCTGGACGTCCTGGAAAGGACGATCGTCGGGGCGCTGGCGCTCGACTATCCAAAGGACAAGCTCACCGTCTATGTGCTCGACGACGGTCGCCGTGCTTGGCTCCGGACCTTCTGCGAAGGGCGCGGCGCGATCCATGTGACGCGAAACGACAATGCCCATGCCAAAGCCGGCAACATGAACAACGGCTTGCGTGTCAGTTCCGGCGATTTCATCGCTGTGTTCGACGCGGATTTCGTGCCCTATCGCAACTTTCTCAGACGGACATTGCCGTTCTTCTCGGACGAGACGATCGGTATCGTGCAGACACCGCAGCATTTCTTCAACGTCGATCCGGTGCAGTCCAACCTTGGCCTGGAGAGCGTTTGGCCGGACGAACAGCGCCTGTTCTTCGATGAGATCGCGCCAAGCCGCGATGGTTGGGATGTGAGTTTCTGCTGCGGCTCCTGTTCTATCGCTCGTCGCAAGGCGATTGATGCGATTGGAGGCTTCCCGACCGAGTCGATTACTGAGGACCTGCTAACGACGCTTTCGATGCTGAACAAGGGTTACAAGACCCGCTACCTCAACGAGCGGCTGTCAATGGGCCTGGCGGCCGAGAACCTGGCCGGCTATTTCGTTCAACGCGAACGCTGGTGCCAAGGCGGCATTCAGACGCTCTACCTGCATAATGGCCCGGTGCGCGGGCCTGGACTATCGCTCTTCCAGCGGATCATGTTTCTGCCGATGTCCTGGCTTGTGCAATATCTGGTGCGCTTTAGCGTACTCGTGGTGCCAATCGTCTACCTCTGGTTCGGCGCCCTGCCGCTCTATTTTACGAACGTCACTGACTATGTTTCCAATCAGGTACCAGTGCTGGCCGCCTATTTCCTGCTGATGTTGTGGATCACACCAACCCGCTACCTGCCGCTCGTCTCCACCGCGGTCGGCACTTTTGCCACCTTCCGCATGCTGCCAACGGTTCTTTCAAGCCTTGCGCGGCCGTTCGGCAAGCCCTTCAAGGTGACCCCCAAAGGCAGCGGCAACGAGGAGAGCGCTTTCGACGCTTATACGTTCACCTGGATCGCGGGCTTCATCGTCGTGACCGCACTCGGCCTCCTGATCAACATCGTTCCGGAAACCGCGCACACGCGCGGCACCTTTTCGACGATCGCGGCTTTCTGGTCCGGGATCAACATCGTCGTGCTCGTCATCGCCTCGCTGATCTGTTTCGAGAAGCCGCGGCGCCTCCTTCAGGCCTTCAAACTCGACGAGGCGGTTGCAGTTGAGGGCGTAGCAGGGCGCCTGGTCAGTCTGTCGCTCGACAAGGCGGTAGTCGCGGTTCCTGCCGAGACCAGGCTCAAGTCGACTCGCGTCATGCTCAATCTTGAAGGCTTCGCGCCGCTTGAGACCGATCTTAAGCAAGTGACCCAGAGGCGAGGGGACATCACGCGCTCTGGCGACGAGCGGCGTTATTACCTCCATCTCCATTTCGATCTACACGGGTTCGAGCGCGACAAGATGATCATCAAGCTCTATACCGGGCGGTATTCCCGGGACATTCCCGACATCGACAGGGTCGCGGTTTCTGTAAACCTGTTGCTGCGCGCTTTTGGGCGCACACGCACTGCCTCGTAGTCTTTGGCAAGGTAGAGTGTGAAAATGCAACTGGCACCCGTGGCGGACCTAGCCGGAAGTGAAGACGCGCAGGCATTTGATGTTCTAGAGCGCCGCGCGTTCAAATGAACGCACAAAGGACGGCCGGTCGAGAGATCTATGGTCACGGCGATGCCGCTGAAAAATGCCATCAGGTCGTCACTGGAGCCGTGCGTGTTTACCGCCTGCTCTCGGACGGGCGGCGACAGGTCGTATCCTTTCACATTGCAGGGGAAATGTTCGGCTTTGAAGCGGGCACCAAGCACCGCTTCTTTGCTGAAGCGATCACCGAATCAAGATTGGCAGCTTTCGGCCGGCGTCTGATGCAGGAGCATTCAGGAGAACTTCTCGCCCTTGCCTTGACCGGCATGGCACGCGCTCAAGAGCACCTTCTGGTCGTTGGCAGGCAATGTGCAATGGAACGCATCGCGGCCTTCCTATTGGATCTATCAGACCGGCAGGGAGGCATTGGGGAGCTCAGATTGCCGATTATCTCGGGCTCACAATCGAGACGGCATCGCGCGTCGTGTCCAAACTGAAAAGACAAAAGTGTCATAGCGCTAAGAGATGCAAGGACCGTCGACATCGTGAGAGCGGATGCGCTTCGTTTGCTCTGTAGCTAAGGCAAACAGATGGCTGCTCTTGACCTCGATGGGTCGCTCTGCCGCAAAGTGCCCATGCCATGTTATTCCGAAAGCCGTAGACTACCGCGATAGCGGCCGCTCGGCCCCTCACGTAAGCTCTCCACGCTGGGTCGACCCTGCGCTCGATCGTAGCCGCTCGCACTCCCGGCAACCCGCAACAGGAACTCCGCGCCAGCTCCCGACCAGTTCATGCGTCAAAATTTAGACCCATGCAGGAGCTTACGGCGCTTGGAAAGCATTGAGCCAATCAATAAGAAAGCGTCCTGGGAGGAGCGCCAATGAGATTCTCGGTTGGCAACATCGCGGTTTTCAAGTCGATGCTGCCTTTGTTAGTCGCGATGACTCTGATGGGTGGCGTATATTTGGCCGTCCGTTGGTCAACTCAGCAGTCCGACGCTGTCGCAGTCGAACGCCAGCAGCAGCTCATCGAGCTTGTCATTTCCAAGATGCAATACAGCATCGCCCACGATCAGGAGAGTGTCACCGTCTGGGATGATGCGGTCAGGAAAGTATCGAAGGAATGGGATCGTGAGTGGATCGACTCCAACCTCGGTAGCTGGATGCACAGCTATTTCCGACATGACGGCGCATTCGTGATCAGCCCGGATCGTAGGCCGTTATACGCGTTCCTCGTCGGAGAGGCCGACGAGCAGAACGCTTTCAAGAACATAGCACCCGAGGCAATGCCGCTCATTGCCAAGTTGCAGAAGAGGCTCGCAGCAGGCGACGAGGCAGGAATAAGCGAACAGGTGCTGTCGATCGGGGAGAGCGATTTGGTTCGTCTCGGCGGCCGGCCGGCGATAGTCAGCGTGAAGCCGATAGTGTCGGACAGCGGCAATATCGTGCAGGAGCCCGGCGGGGAGTTTCTTCACGTAGCCGTCCGTTTCCTTGATGGCGATTTCCTTACCCGTCTGGGTGAGGAATATGTTTTTGAAGATGTGCGCTTTTCTGTTGTGCCAAACCTTGGCCAGGAGCGATCCTATGCGCCGATCGTGTCGTCGTCTGGTGAAACGATCGGATATTTCTCCTGGCTGCCGTTCAGACCCGGTGCCGACGTGGCGAAAGCCACGGCACCGGTCCTTCTGGTCGCCGCATTCTGTCTTTTCGCACTCACGGGCGTGCTGAGCATGATACTGCGGAAGCGGTCGAGACGCCTGCAGCAAAGTCAGGCTGAGCTCAACCACCTGGCGCTTCACGATCCGTTGACCGGCCTCGCGAACCGCGCGTCTTTCAATCAGTTGCTGGCGGGTGTGGTCGCCGCTTCGGCAGCCGACCAGACAAATGCACTTCTGTATCTCGACCTCGACCGCTTTAAGCAAGTGAATGATACGCTCGGCCATCCCGTCGGCGATCGGCTGATGATCGAAGTCGCGAAACGACTGAGGGAAACCGCCCCCGCTGCTGCAGTTATTTCCAGGATTGGTGGCGATGAATTTACCATCGTGGTCGAGCACTCGCGCCAGGACGAGGTGGAGAATCTCTGCGACTCTCTGATCGCTGCGATCCGTAGACCTTTCGAGATAGACGGACAGCCCGTTCTCATCGGGCTCTCGATTGGTGTGGCGGTTGCGAAAGGGAATGCTGCCGATCCAGTAGAGATCACGCGCAAGGCCGATATCGCGCTTTATCACGCCAAAACATCCGGGCGGAACCGATACGCAATCTTTGGCCCCCACATGGACGAACTGATCAGGACAAGGCGGGATCTGGAACAAGATTTGCGAGCGGCGCTGGAAGCTGGCAATCAGCTCGAAGTCTTCTACCAACCGGTCTATTCCGCTGCGTCCCAAGAGATAAGCTCGCTTGAAGCTCTCATTCGCTGGCGGCACCCGAACAAAGGCGCAATAGCGCCGGAAGTCTTCGTTCCGCTTGCGGAGACTTCGGGCCTTATCGATCGGCTCGGCGCTTTCGTACTGAAGGAAGCCTGTTCCACCGCGCGTGAGTTTCCCGACCTCGATATTGCAGTGAATGTCTCCGCGGTCGAGCTTGGACAGCGACATTACGCTGCTCAAGTTTTCTCGCTGCTGCGGCAGTTCGGGATTGAGCCGTCGAGACTGGAGCTTGAGATCACCGAAACTGCTCTCCTCGACGAAGCCGGCATCTGCGAAAAAAACATCACGGCACTGCGCGAGTTCGGCGTGAAGTTCGCACTTGACGATTTCGGAACGGGCTTCTCTTCATTTGGCCGATTGCAGCGCCTGGAGGTCGATCGGATAAAGATAGATCGCTCTTTCGTCCAAGCATTTGACCAGCCCGATGGTGGCGTGGCGATCGTGCAGTCCATCGTTGGCGTCGCGCATGCGAAGGGCCTGCGCACGACGGCTGAGGGCGTGGAGACCGAGGAGCAGAGCGAGATCCTGCGCAATCTTGGCTGCGACGAATTGCAGGGTTTCCATTTGGCAAAGCCGATGCCGAAGAATTCGCTTCGCGACCTTCTTGGCACAGAGAGAGTTCAAAGAACCTCTTCCTAAAGCAGAAAAGACTATCCAAACCCGGTAAGAAGCTGCCTGAGTCGCACCGCGTCGTGGCACTTGCTGCCAAAAATACCGGCGGCTGATGGCGCTTGCCTGGCATACTTTTCAACGGTCGACCGCCGGGATATGGACGGCACTTTCCGTCCAGGCGTTTCGGAGCCCCGCGAGCACAGGATACTCGGCGTGAGCTATGGCGGCGCGAAACGGTCGTCGATGGACCATCTGGCGCTGCTCGACGATCTCGCAGTCCATCGAAGACCGCGGAGCGCATCAGCCGCAAGCTTGCTGTTGGCGACAAGCATCAATGCTTCAGCCTCGAGCTCTTGCAGTGGTGCTCGCACGATCGGGCGTGCAGGTGCACCCAGGCGCCGCTGGGAAGAGAAGGCTCGAGCAACCACGGCGCAAATGTCTGTACGCGCGCCGAAGGCACGGGGACCGGATCCGAGTAGCCGAACAGCGGGCAGGTCGACACGGAAATCGGCTGCTGGTGCACCTCCGGTTGCTGCTCGATGCCGCAGACGGGTTCCAGGCGGCGCAGGACCTCGCGTGCCTTCAGCTTGCAGCGAATGTGGTCCGAGTCGTCGGACGCGATCCCGTCGAAACTGAGAAAGGTTGCGCTGGCGGCATCCCTGCGGCCGGCGGCCAGAAGCGTGACTGCGAGCTTATAGCGCATGATGCCCCGATGGGGGTACCGCCCAACGAGTTTCTCGAAGGTTTTGCTTGCCTCGCGATAGAAGCCCTGCTCCATCTGCGTGTCGCCAAGCCGATGAAGGATTTCGTCGGCGTCGGGAAGCGCCGATAACAGCCAGCGATAGAGATATTCCGCCTCGGCGTGGTCGCCCCTGTCGCTGCAAAGCTGCGCAAGTGCGTAGCGGGCTTGCACATGGCCGGGGACGGTGCGGATCACTTGACGATATCCCGCTTCCGCCGCGTCGAGCGTGCCCTCGACATGCAGCGCCATTGCCCTCTCGAACACGAAGCCGACGCTGCGGCGGTTCAGCCTGTCATGCAGGTTTCGGCCCGTCCGGGTTCTGATAAGCACGCTGTGAACCGGATCCTTGCCCAGCTCGCCTCCCGCTCGATCCTCGGAGATTCGGGCAAGCGGCCCACCGGGAAACGCCTGCAGCAATTGTTCGAGCCTGGCGGAAGAGGGCTCGCGAAGCTCGAACCGCATGCTCGTCCAACTCTCGCTCATGAGAAAGCCGACGAAGGCGTCTGCCGCCTCGTTCTCCAGGCCGGGCATGCAGAGGAAGCCACTCGCGCCGCCGTCGCGATTGCCGATCATCAGAAGCTGGTCTGAGAAAAGCCCCGTGTCACCATCCTGGAGAGTCGTGACCTCCAGCGGCAGAAAAGCCTCATAGCGATGGTCAGTCTGCTCCTGCCGCAAGGCCAGAATGAACCATCGTTCTTGGCGTGACAAGTATTCGTTCAGCCAGGTCCAGGAGAGTAAAGGATGCGATTCTGGATCCGAAAGATATACCCTGTTCCAATTTTCCCGAATGTTCTCAAATTCTCTAGAATATCCAATGACATCTATTATCATCTTCGCCTCTCTGAGGCGGTATTCGCAATACCGACCAATAAAAATGTTGATCCAATATAATAAAGCTAAAATAAGAATCTGGGGCCTAACGGCCATCAATGTATCTATACAGTATAGAGCGGAGCGCCCGGTTCCAGTGCGCCTCACGATTGATTTTATCAGGCTGGAGCGCGGAACGCGAGCGGAAAACAACGTGCGGTTTTCTCGCCTTCCCACATGGCGCAGGCGATACGGGAAATTCCGCGACCAACCACTTCTTGAATTCGACCTCGAATGCTGCTGCGATGCGCTCCTTCCATCCCGGGGTGGACCCTGCCGCCTGGCTCATGGGGCCGACCTGTCCTGGTTCTAATCCGGTCAAGGCGAGCGACTTCTAATGTTAAAGGGTTGGAGCAACGAATAGGATGAAGGGTTAGGTCCACGGAGCACGGTACGCTAGGCGGTGGGCATAGTTCACGACGCAACTCCTCGGTTCGCTGTGTGACTACTTGATCCCGTTCGCCTTCGCGATGAAATCGGACAGCATCGGCACATAGTCTTCGCCGCGACCAGCGCCGACGGCTTGGGCGAAGGAATTGCGGACGGCGGCGCCGATCGGGTTGGCGGCGCCGGACGTGTTGGCGAAGGCCGCGAGATAGCTCATGTCCTTGAAGGCGTTGCGGATGGCGAATTTGTGCGCATTCGGGTCGCGCTCCAGTACCCAGCGGAAGAATGTCTGGTAGAACGGGCAATCCATCCGCCCGCCGCGGATGACGCTGTCGAAGACTTCACGGGTGAGACCTGCCTTCCGTCCGAGCATCAAGGCCTCGGAATAGAGCGCGGCGTAGCCCATCGCCAAAAAGTTGTTGAGGAGCTTCATGGTGTGGCCGGTGCCGGTCGGGCCGGTGTGGACGATGCGTCCGGCGAAGCATTCGAGCACCGGCCAGACACGCCGCACATCGTCGTCAGCGCCGCCGATCATGACATCGAGCGTGCCGGCGGCGGCATCGGCCGGCGTGCGGCTGAGCGGCGCGTCGAGGAGCGTGGTCCCTTTTTCGGCCAGATCCTCGGCGAGCTTCAGGGTGACGGAGGGATCGGAGGTAGAGCAGTCGATGATCGTGAGCGGCTTGCCCGCGGCCGCGATGCCGTCCGCACCCTCGACGACCGACAGTACCTCCGGCGAGCCGGTGACGCAGAGAACGATGATGTCGCATCGTTCGGCCATTTCGCGCGGCGTTTTGACTTCCGTCGCGCCCTCGGCGAGGAGCGCTTCGACCGGCGCCCGGTTGCGATGCGCCATCACCGCAAGTGGCCAGCCCTTTCTGACGATGTTCGTCGCCATGCCCTGACCCATCAGCCCGAGCCCGATGAAACCCACATTCACTTTCGCCATTGGTCGCCTCCGTGCCTTGCTTTGTCCGGCCTCGTTATCCTGCACGATTGGACGCACATCGCCAAATGACACCGTCGATTGTCGCGATTTCTAATCACGGCTGCACGTGTACCAGCACCGACAAACTGCCGGCGTGAGGCTAAATGATCGACCTGCGGCGGCCGAAGCGCATCCCATGGGACAATAATTGTGCAGTGACGCCCGAGAATTTGCAACGCAACCTTCCAGGGTCGCTCGTTGACGTCTCAAGTTGGAAGGGAGGCAGGAGCCCGCTCCTGCTTCCCACGTTCGCATGCAGCGGAAGGAAGGGGTTGGGATCACCCGTCGGCCGTGCCGAATGCCGGCGCATCCGACGCCTCGACGCCACGATAGTGGCTTGGGGGTGCGCCGATGACGCGTTTGAAGGCGCGGCTGAAGGAGGCTTCGGAGTCGTAGCCCAGGCGCCTCGCCACGACGGAGATACGCATACGGTCACGGGTTAGCCATTGGCGCGCCTGATGCATGCGCACCTGCGCCAGATAGCGCGCCGGCGTCTCGCCGACGACGGCGGCGAACTGTTGTGCGAAGCCGGAGCGGGAAGCGCCCATGAGTCTCGCGAGGGAATCGACCGTCCAGTTCTTTTCCGGATCGAGATGCATGGCCGCGATCACCCGGCCAATGGCCGGATGGCGGACTGCGGCCACCCAGCCGCTCGTATTGCCGCAGCCGTGTTCCACCCAAGAGCGGATGATCAGTGCAGCCAGCACGTCGGCAAGCCGCGCCAGCACGCCGCCCGACCCGACGCGGCTCGCGCCGACCTCGCGCGCCATGGCGTCAAGCAGATGCGGGATCGCCGGTTCGCTGGCGGTCAGCGCGTCGATGCGCATCACGTCCGGCATCATCCGCAAGAGAGGGTGCATCACGTCGACGTTGAACCGCAGGGTTCCGCAGAAAAGGATGGTGGTTGCACCACGCCCGCCACTGCAGACGTTGTAGACGCAATCGCATACCTCCTGGGCCGAATAGGCCGTGAGCGGCGACAATCTCTCGTCCGGCGAACTTGCCAATGCGTGCTCGCCGCCGCGCGGCAAGAGCACGGCATCACCGCGTTTCAACTCGATCCAGTCGCCTTCGGGAACGCGCAACCAGCAGTCCCCGCAGATGAAATGGAACCGCGCCGTCTCCTGCGCCGGAAATGAGATGCCCCAGGGCGCGGTCAATTCGCAACGCACGTAATCAACCCCGTCGAGGCGCAGTCCGCGCAAGAGCTCGGTCAGGAAATCCTCGGAGGCGGAGGCGTCATTTTTGGACGAATGATCAAGCATTGCGGAATTTCTAGCATGGAACGTCCAGGGCGTCACGACTTATCTAACCGAAACACACAACGGAGACGCTCTCATGACAGAAACAGCGACAACACTGGATGCCGGACTGATGCCGGAAAACGACGAACGAAGCGATCCGGCCTGGGCTGGCGTGGCCTCGCTTGCACTCGGCGTGTTCGGCCTCGTCACCGCAGAGTTCCTTCCGGTCAGCATCCTAACGCCGATGGCGGCCGATCTCGGCATCAGCACAGGTACAGCGGGCCAGGCGGTCACCGCGACCGCCGTCGTCGGCGCGGTCGCGGGCTTGACGATAGCGATTATCACGCGCCGCCTCGATCGCCGGCTGGTGCTTTGGGGATTCACCCTGGCCCTGATCGCCTCCAGCCTGATCGCGGCCTTCGCCACCAATCTCGCCATGCTCCTTGCCGCCCGGATCGTCCTCGGCATCGGGCTCGGCGGCTTCTGGTCGATGATGGCGGCGATCGCGCTGCGTCTCGTGCCGATGGCTCTCGTGCCGCGCGCCATGTCGATCGTCTTCACCGGCGTCTCCGTCGCGACCGTCTGTGCAGCGCCCGTCGGTGCCTATATCGGTGATCTCTGGGGCTGGCGTGCCGCCTTCCTGATGGCCGCAGCGGTCGGTCTCGTGACGCTCCTCGTCCAGATGGCGAGCATACCGCGCCTGCCACCGCAATCCGTGCCGAGCCTCAGGCTTCTGTTCGACCTCATGCGCAAGCCGAGCATCCGCATCGGTATCATCACGGTTATGCTCTTCGTATCGGGTCACTTCGCTGGCTTCACCTACGTTCGTCCTTTCTTGGAGAGGGTGCCTGTCTTCGGCATCGAGGCGATATCGATGATCCTGCTTGCTTACGGCATCGGCGGCTTTTTCGGCAACCTCGCCGGCGGCTTCATTATCGAACGGAGCATTACCGCGGCTGTGACCCTTGGCACCCTGCTCATCGCGGCGATGGCACTGACTCTTGTGACTCTCGGTTCGATTGATCTGATTTCTGCCGTTGCGGTAACCCTCTGGGGCTTCGCCTTCGGCGCGTTGCCCGTCGCCGTGCAGACCTGGATGGTGCGCGCAGCGCCAGACCATGCGGAAAGCACCGGCGGCTTGATCGTCGCCACGTTCCAGGTCGGGATCGCCAGCGGTGCCATCCTGGGCGGTCTCTTCGTGGACGGCTTCGGTCCGCTCGGCGCCATCACCTATTGCGCTGTCGCGACACTTTCAAGCGCGCTCTATGTCATGGCCTCGCGGCGGCGCGTCGGGTTTTAGCCTTCGGGAGATGGGCGCAAGGTCCGCATCCCGCTACCGCCACCTTCTCCCCCCTTGTGGACCTCGGACGGGGAGGAGGTCTATTAATCTCGCAACGTAATCCACACCGGTGCGTGGTCGCTCGCGCCGTCGACGCCGCGCACGTCCCGGTCGATGCCGGCACCTGCGAGCCGGCGTGTGAGCTTCCGGCTCAAGAGAACGTGGTCGAGACGCAGGCCCGCGTCGCGCTGCCAGCGGTTGCGGCGGTAGTCCCAGAACGTGAAAAGCCGTTCTTCCGGATAAATATTGCGGAGCGCGTCGAGCCAGCCCTGGTCGAGTAGGTGCCGGAAGGCGGCGCGGCTTTCGGGTTGTACGAGCGCGTTCTCGTCGTAGGAGCGGGTCGGGTAGATGTCGCGCGGCTCGGGCACCACGTTGTAGTCGCCAGCAAGCACCACCGGCAGACCGGTCGCCAGCAGTTCGGCAGCATGCAGCCTCAGGCGTTCATGCCAGGCCAGTTTGTAGTCGAATTTCGGTCCGGGCTGCGGATTGCCGTTGGGGGCGTAGAGCGAGGTGATGAGAATGCCGTTCACGGCCGCTTCGATGTATCGGCTCTGCGTATCGGACGGGTCACCGGGCAACTCCGCCCGGGTCAGGATCGGCTCGCAATCGCGCGCGAGGATCGCGACGCCGTTCCAGGCGGCCTGTCCGCGCCACACCGCACCATAGCCGGCCGCCTCGATTGCTGCCTTGGGGAATTGGCCGTCCGTGGCCTTGAGTTCCTGCAGGCAGACGACATCGGGTTCGGCCGTGGTGAGCCAGGCGAGCAGGTTCTCAAGCCGCCGGTTGACGCCATTGATGTTGAAGGTCGCGATCTTCATGTGCTCAGCGCACCAGCCGGCCAGTCCAGGCGCGAACGGTTTCGGCCACCGTCTTCAGATGATCGGCAGCCGAAAAGCCCGACACGCTCTTGCGCGGTTTGAGGTCGTGGTCGCCGTCCTCGAGCCACAGGATTTCGATCGCATCGGAGAGGGCGTAGCCGGCGACGTCGTCGCGGGTGCCGAACTCGTCGCGTGTTCCCTGGCAGATCAATGTCGGCGTTTTCAAGTCTGCGAGATGCTTCGTGCGAAGCTGCTCCGGTTTGGCCGGCGGATGAAACGGATAGCCGAGACAGAGCAGCCCGGCGATTTTACCGCCCGAGTGAAGGCCGTCGGCAATCATGCTGGCGACCCGCCCTCCCATCGACTTGCCGCCGATGACGAGCGGGCCGGTCGCGCCGAGCGCCGCGACGGCGGCCTCGTATTCCGGCTTCAGCGTCTCTGCCCTGGGTGGCGGCTTGCGGCCTTCCGAAGTCCGACGCGCCGCCATGTAACCGAACTCAAAACGGGCGACGCGAAAGCCGGCCTCGGCAAGAGCTTTGGCGGTCGCGCTCATCGAGGCCGAGTCCATCGGTGCGCCTGCGCCGTGCGCCAGCAGGATGGTGACGGCGGCGTCCTCCGGTCCGTCGAACAGGAATTTTTCGCCCATCTCAGCCAGCGCTCCTTGGAAGGAGATGGAGGTCGACGAACTGCACGCCGCGTTCGGCAGCCCGTGCCCACTCCGAATCCTTGTCGAGCTCGAGATAGCGCCTCCACCAGTGGCGCGCCTCTGCGAGATTGTCTGCGTCGAATTCGAGTTTCGCCAGGTTGAAGACAGCGTCTGCATAGTCGCCGTCGAGTTCGATGGCTTTTTTGAGGTACCGGCGCGCAGCGTCGATCCGCCCGCGTTCGCCCATGAGCCCGGCTAGATTGAACCACGCCTCGACGAAGCTGGAGTCCAGTTTGAGCGCGCGGATGTAATCATGCGCCGCTTCCACCTGCCGGCCCGCTGCCTTGAGGCAATTTGCGCGGTTGAAGGCGGCGACGGAGTCCGTCGGGTCGATGGCGAGGCAACGTTGATAGAATGCCGCCGCTTGGTCGTAGCAGCCGTCCTCCTCTGCGGCTTCCGCCTCAGCGAAGAGGTCTTCAAGCTCCGCATCGCTGGACGTTCCAAGATCGAACAGCAACTGCCCGTCGAGTTCGCTGAGGCCCTCGGCGCGGCGGGCGTAAATCGTGTCCGCGCCCTCGTGATGGAGCGAGAGCGCGGTGAGCGCCGCCACGGAGCCGGAGCGGTGCACTGACCGTGCGATCGCGCTCCAGGTGGCGCCGCTGTCGATCAGGCCGGCATATTTCCGGGCCAGGATCAGGTCGCGGAAGGAATAGGGTTCGCTGTCATGCTCGAAGGCGTCGAACAGCGAAAGAAGGTCGAAGGTGCGGGCCGCAAGCCGCGACTGATCGATGAGCGCCTGCCGCGTCAAGGCCGATGCCTCCGGCGTCGACATCAGACCCAGCAGCCGAAGAAAGCCGTTCTCGCTGAGAGGACGTCTGTTCTGGCGTATTTCCGAGTCGAAGCGTGCTTCGATCTCCGCGTCGCTCGCCGTTGAAAGCAGGCTGCGGCCGAAGACGAGGTGCGAGGTCTGGCGCGTAATGCCGCGCCGCAGATGGCCGAACTGCCGTTCGACCTCGCGCGCCGCCAATCGGCGAGGAAACGCGGCAAGGGCGCCGACGATGCCGAATGTCTGCCCTGCAACCGCCATCAGACTTTTTTCTTGGCCGCCGGCTTGCCGCTGGTCGTTGCCGCCTTCGCAGTTCGTTTGGCCGCTGGCTCGGCCTTGGGCTTGCTCTTGGCCGGCGGTTTCGTCTGGGAGAGGCTCGCTTTCAAGGCATCCATGAGATTGATGACGTTACCGCGCTCGGGTGCTGCCGCGATGATCGGCTTGTGGCCCTTGAGCTTCTCGCGGATCATCTGCATCAGAGCGATCTCATAGCGATCTTCGTAATTCTTGGGATCGAAGGTCGTGAGCTTCTGTTCGATGAGCGCTTCGGCCAGCTGCAGCATTTCAGGGTCGGGGTTTCCGACCGGAATATTGCCGAAATATTCGGCCGTGCCGCGCACCTCGTTCGGGTTGCGGAGCGTGCAGACGAACATGCCGGTCTCGCGCGGACCGATTGTGATCACCCGTTCGCGACTGGAGAGCACGAGGCGGGCGATCGCCAGCTTGCCGGTTTTGCGCAAAGCTTCGCGCAGTACGATGAAGGTCTCTTCCGCCATCGCGCCGTCGGGCGCGAGATAATAGGGTGCATCCTGGTAGATGACGTCGACCGACCCCTCGTCGACAAAGGCCTCGATGTTCATCGTGTGGTTGGATTCGATCTTGACGCTTTCGAGATCGGTGTCCTCGATGATGATGTATTTCTTGTCTTCGTATTCGTAGCCCTTCACCAGATCGGACCGTTCGACAAGCCCGAGCTCCGGATCCACCGGCTTCATGTTGATCCGGTTGTGAGTCTTCTTGTGAAGCTGGTTGAAGGTAATGCGTTCACTTGAACTGGTGGCTGGGTAGAGCCTGACTGGACAACTTACGAGACTGAGTCTGAGATAACCTTTCCAACTTGCCCTGGGCGCCATGATCGTCTCCTGCGCGGCAACACGAAACTACTTCCCCGCCTCGGACAACTGCGGCAGATCCCTGGCGAAGGCAGCTATTTCCGCCCATGGATCGCCGGACGTGACCAGGAGGCCAGGCAGCGAAGAATAGTTCAAATCCTCCGGAGCGTCGATAGACTCGAGATCGCTCCAGCTTACCGGGGTTGACGCCGGTAGATTTGTCCTCGCGCGAAGCGAGTAGGGGGCGGCTGCCGTGTGGCCGCGCGCGTTGCGATGGAAGTCGATGAAGATTCGCTTGACGCGGTTTTCCTTGCCCATCGTGGTGGTGAACACCTCGGGCGCGGTCGCGGCCAGACGGGTCGCAATCGCGCTTGTTGCCTGATGCACCTTTTTCCAGTTGAGTTTCGGCACGATCGGCACGACCACGTGCACGCCCCTGCCGCCAGATGTCTTGACGAAGGGAACGAGGTTAAGCGCCTCCAGCTCGCCGCGCACATGGACGGCGGCCTCGACCACCTCGCGCCAGGTGATGCCTTCGCCCGGGTCGAGGTCGAAGACGATGCGGTCAGCCTTTTCAAGCTGCTTGGTGACGGTCCCCCAGGTGTGAAACTCGACGACGCCGAATTGCGCCAGCGCGAGATATCCCTTGGCGTCTCCCACCGAAAGGTAGGATTTCGTCTCGCCTTCCGAGTTGGTTGATTGAAAGGTTTCGACCGAGGACGGCATGCCGGTGAAGGGGTGACGTTGGAAGAAGCAATCCTGGGACCTTCCCGTCGGGCAGCGCACAAGCGAGACCGGGCGATTGAGAATATGCGGCAGCATGAAATCGCCGACGAGCGCATAGTAGACGGCGATGTCGAGCTTGGTCGGGCCGGACTTCCCGAACAGGCGGCGCATCGGATTTGTGATCGAAATGCTGGCGAGGTCCGCGTCCGAAATCAGCCGCTTTCGCTGCGGCGCGGCGGGCGTCGACAGTTCGATTTCGCGAAGCCCCTTGAACACGGCATGGCGAAGCACATTGTCGGCCGTGCGGTTGCCATAATGGATATGTGCCCACAGCACGGGGCGGACCCAGACGATCTCCTTTGGCGCACCCTCGAGTTTTGCCGCACCGGCGCGAAGCGGCTCCAACCGCGCGAGCAATTCTTGCGCCGTGTGCGCATCGAAGCCGGTTCCGACCTTGCCGCGGTATTGCAGTTCGCCCTCGACCCATTCCCCGAGTGCCAGCGCGGCGAGACCCTCGGCCGCCTCCGAGGTGGTGTATCCGGCAATCACGAAGTCGTCCGGCTGGAGCGCCTTGGTCTTGGTCCAGGTTTTCGATCGGCCGCTCTGGTAGGGCGCCGAGGCTCGCTTGGAGATAATGCCTTCAAGTCCCAATTCCGACGCCCGGTCGTAAAGCGCTCGCCCGTCGCCAGGGACATGATCGCTGAACTGGATGGCCGAGCGCCCCGATACATGCGAGGAAAGCAATTTCGCGAGCAGCGCCTTGCGCTTTTCAAGCGGAGTAGCCAGCAGACTCCAGCCATCGAGATAGAGAAGATCGAAGGCGTAGAAGACAAGCTTGTTACCGGCGCCACTCGAAAGTGCCTCCTGCAACAGGGAAAAGCGACTGATTCCTTGGTCGTCAGGGACGATGATTTCGCCGTCGATAACGGCCTCGCGGCAGGGCAGCCGGCGGAAGGCTTCCGGAAGATCGCCGTAGCGCTTCGTCCAGTCGAGGCCGCCACGGGTGATAAGACGCACCTCACCGTCCGAGATGTGCGCCATCGTCCGGTAGCCGTCGAACTTGATCTCATGCAACCAGTCGCCGCTCTCGATTGCGCCGCCACCCGGAGGCCTGTCGGCAGGCGTCGCAAGCTGCGGTTCGATGCGCGCGGGTGCCGCACCTTTGACGGCGCCCGGTAGTGCGCCCGGATTGAGCTTGACCGGCTTGACAGGTTTGGCTGGCGGTTTCGGCTTCTCCACCAGTTCTTCGATGCGCCGTCCGGATTTGACGCTCTCTGGGCGTGCGGTGAGAATGTCGACAGTGGCATCGGCAGCGAGGTCGCGTTCCTTGAACAGGAGCCAGTTGCGCTGGTCTTCCTCGCCGGGCTTGGCTTTCAACCGCGCCAGCATCCAGCCCCCATTGAGCTTTTCGCCGGCGAGGCGGAACTTGAAGGCGCCCGTGCGCAAGCTCTTCTCGATGTCGTCCATCGGCGCCCAGACGCCCGTGTCCCAGACGATCATCGGGCCGCCGCCATACTCGCCCTCGGGGATGACACCCTCGAAGTCGATGTATTCCAGCGGATGATCCTCGGTCTCGACCGCGAGCCGCTTGTCGGCCGGATTGAGCGATGGCCCTTTCGGGACGGCCCAGCTTTTGAGCACGTCCCCCACCTCAAGCCTCAGGTCGTAGTGATCGGCCGTCGCATGGTGTTTATGGACGACAAAGCGGTTGCCGCTCTCGCCGGCAAGGCTGCCGGGCGGCTCCGACGTTTTCGAAAAATCCCTTTTCTTGCGATAGACCTGTAGCTTCGACGTCGCCATGTCCCCTACGCTATGGCTTGCAGGGCGAACCCGCAATATGACGTTGAAGTCGACGCGGAACATAAAGGGAGGGCAAGGCAAAAATGGGAGAAAACCATCGCTGGTTGAACGAGCCGTCAAGCTGGCAAGGCAACGAAAAGGCGCTGTCGCTCACGACGGACGGCAATACGGATTTCTGGCGCGAGACCTTCTACGGGTTCGTTCGCGACAGCGGCCACGCCTATCTCCGATCGGTATCCGACGATTTCACCGCATCCGCCACGATCACGGGCGTCTATGAGCAGCTCTACGACCAGGCCGGTCTGATGCTGCGGCTCGATGAGGAGAACTGGATCAAGTGCGGTATCGAATATACCGATGGGCTGATGCATTTCAGCGTCGTCGTCACGCGCGGCGTTTCGGACTGGTCGGTCATTCCACTCCACGATGCAACGCCATCCGACGCGATCGAGGTGCGGCTGACGCGCCATGGCGACGCGGTGCGGGTGCAGTTCCGCTTCGGCGACGCGCCCTGGCAGATGGCGCGGCTTTGTCCGTTTTCAGCCGCGGATGCGGAAATCGGTGTCATGGCCTGCTCCCCGGAACGCGCAGGCTTTACGGCAAAGTTCCGCGACCTTACCGTTGGCCCGCCGATTGCCCGTGCGCTGCACGAGGATTGATGGCGCTGAGGCGCATCGCGTGAATGCGAATGCACCTTGTGTCTCTGGTTCTCGGGTTTGCCGCGCCCGAACCGCTGCGCTTTTAGGCGGCAGGCACTAAGCGATCGCACGCGGTGTCAGGCTGATCGGCCTGCAGGACTCGCGGATCATCAGGCGGCCCTGCAGCACAAGCCGGCGCGGTGTCGCCGGGCTCTTGCCGGAAAGACGGTCGAGGATGAGTTGCGCCGCCTGCTCCCCGATCGCCTGAACCGGCTGGGCGATCGTCGTCAGATGCGGCTGGAAAACATCCGCCCAGGGGAAATCGTCGAAGCTTGCGACCGAGACGTCTTCCGGACACTTGAGACCGATGTCGCGGATCGCCTTCATCACGCCGATGACCATCAGGTTGTTGGCAGAAAAGATCGCCGTCGGTCTCTCGGCGCTCGTGAGCAGTTGCATCGTCGCCTTGTAGGCATCCTTCTCGCGGAAATTGCCGATCCGCACGAGGTCTTCCTCGTAGGGCAGCTTGGCGGCTTCCAATGCGGCCTCATATCCGGCCAGGCGCTCTCGTCCCGTCGACGTCTCGAGCGAGCCTGAGATATAGCCGATGCGGCGATGGCCGAGGCCGAGCATATAGGCGGTCGCGTCCTGGACGGCGCGGCGGTTGTCGAGCACGACGGCGTCCGTGTCGATCCCGTCGCAAAGCCGGTCGATCAGCACCGTTGGAAGATTGGCGCTGGCCAGGATGCGCTTCAGGGTCTCGTCGTCTCCCGCGGGCGCAATGATCAGGCCGTCCACGCTGCGATCGATCAGGAGCTCGATCTGTTCATCCTGCATCCCGACGTCCTCGTCGTTGCAGCAGAGCATCACCGCGTAGCCGGCGCGATGGAGAACATCCTGGATCACTGCCACGACATCGGTGAAGAACGGGTTGGTGATGTCGGCCACCATCAGCCCGACCGTGCGGGTGGTGCCGAGCTTGAGACTGCGGGCGATCGCGTTGCGCTTGTAGCCGATGACCTGGATCGCCTCTTCGATGCGGCTGCGCAGTTCGGGGCTGACGGGAGCGGACCCGTTTATCACCGCAGAAACCGTCGCCACGGAAACGCTCGCGGCCTTCGCCACGTCGAGCATCGTGGGTGCGGTGGATTTTCGTGACCGGCGGCGTTGCATCTTTGATCAAAACGTTTCGAAATACGGTTGGAAAAACCTTATGTGAGCCGGCGAATTTGTGCAATAGCCGCGCTGCAGTGGGACTTATAGCCGCTTGACACACTCGAAACGTTTAGAATAGGCTCTCGGAAACATACGAAAATGATCGTGAGATATCGGTGGTGGGGAGGCCGCCAATGTCATGCGCGATGATAATGCGATCTCGCCTCATTCTGGTCCGCATAGCGATGCCCAGCGCACCGTTCTGACCGCCGAAGGCGTGTCCAAATCCTTCGGCGGCATTGCCGCGCTCAAGGACGTGCGTTTCGATCTGCGCGCCGGCGAGATCCACGCCCTCATGGGCGAAAACGGCGCCGGCAAATCGACGCTGATGAAGATCCTTTCTGGCGTTTATCCCGATTATGACGGTCTCGTGCGGGTCGATGGTACGCCGGTGCGCTTCTCGACCGTCAGGGATGCCGAAGCGGCCGGGATCGCCATCATCCATCAGGAGCTGAACCTCGTTCCGGAGCTCCGCGTCGCCGACAACATCTTTCTTGGCCGTGAACGGGTGATCGCCGGCCTCTTCGTCGATCGCAAGGCAAGCCTCGATGCATCGCGCGTGTTGTTGCGTCGTCTTGGCATCGACCTCGATCCCGAGGCGCGCGTCGGTCAGCTGAGAGTCGGCGAGCAGCAGCTTGTCGAGATTGCCAAGGCGCTCTCGCTTGAGGCGCGCATCCTTATCATGGACGAACCGACTTCGGCGCTTTCACCCGGCGAGTGCCAGCGGCTCTTCAAGATCATGCGGCAGCTCGCGGCCGACGGCGTCGGGATCATCTATATTTCCCATCGAATCGATGAGGTGATGCATTTGAGCGACCGCATCACCGTCTTTCGCGATGGCCGCCATGTCTGGACCCGGCCGAGGGCCGAGCTCGACGAAGTGACGGTCATCGCCGCCATGGTCGGGCGCGGCCTGCTCGAGGCGGAGCGCGTCGAGCGATCGACGCAAGGCGGTCCCGTGCTGTCAGTGCGCGGCCTCTCGCTTTCGACGCCGAGCCGGCACGGCTGGCGCGATGTGCTGAAGGCTGTGAGCTTCGACGTCAGCGCGGGCGAAATCCTCGGTATCGGCGGGCTGCTTGGAGCGGGGCGCACCGAGATCCTGGAAACGATCTTCGGTTCGAGCAATGGTCGGCGTGCCGGCGAGGTCAGTCTCGATGGCACGCCGGTCGACATTCGTTCCCCGCTCGATGCCCGCCGCCTCGGGATCGCGCTGGTGACGGAAGACCGCAAAACCCAGGGGCTGCATCTCCATGATTCAATCACCGACAACGTGGCTCTGCCGCTGGTCGGTCGGCTGGCGCGTTTCGGTTTGCGGTCCTTCGATGCGGAGAGTGCGCTGAGCCGGAAGGCCGTCCAGACGCTCGGCGTGCGGTGCGGCAGCATCGACCAGACGGCCGGGACCCTCTCGGGCGGCAATCAGCAGAAGGTGGTGATCGGCAAGTGGCTTGCCACTGGGCCACGCGTGCTACTGCTCGACGAGCCGACACGCGGCATCGACGTCGGCGCCAAACGCGAGATCTACGACCTCATCTTCGCGCTCGCGAGTGAGGGGCTGGCGATCGTGGTGGTGAGCTCCGAGTTGCCGGAGCTCTTGCATCTTGCAGACCGTATCCTGGTGATGGCGGAAGGCCGCCAGACCGGGCTTATTTCCCGGGAGGAGGCGAGCGAGGAGCGCATCATGCAGCTCGCCGCGCCGCGGGGTGGCGCGCTTGGAAGGGCCGTTGCATGACATTTGTTAGACTACTATCCCGGACGAAACTCTATTGGGGCCTGATCGCCATCTTCCTGATTGGCGTTCTCTCCTCGCCGGTGACCTCGTCGGGGAGAAACATCTTTCTTTCTTCCGGCAACCTTCTCGATGTGCTGCGCCAGGTTTCGACGACGGGTCTTCTCGCCACCGGCATGACGGCCGTCATTCTGACCGGCGGAATAGATCTCTCGGTCGGTTCGATGATGGCGATCTGCAGCGTCGTTTGCGCCATGCTTCTGACCGTGCCCGGCGAAACGCCTGCCGTTTTCCTCGGGATTCCGGCTGTCGGATTGGCGTCGCTGCTCGTCGGCGCGGTCGTCGTTCGCTTCATTTTCGTCAACATCGAAAAGACGCGGGCTGGCGTCGCCAATATCAGGGATGTCCAACTCGATCGGACGCGCGGCACGCTGCTGCCTGCGGTGGGCGGCATAATCCTGTGCGCCCTCGTCTTGAGCTTCCTGCTGCCGCAGGTGCAGACGAAGTTCGGGGTGTTCGGGGTCCTGCTCGTCGCGCCCGCCGTAGGCTTGCTCTTCGGCGCGATCAATGGCGTGATCATCGTTGTCGGCAGGCTGCAGCCGTTCATCGTCACCCTGGCGATGATGGTGACGGCACTTGGCATCGCCCGGCTGACAGCCGGCCAGAACAACGCGGTTCTGCCCGTTTATACCGGCAGCAACGCCACCGCGGATTTCGACGTGCTTCGCCAGCTCGTCTTCGGCATCGTACCGATGCCGGGCATCTTCTTCATCGCCGCGATCATTCTTTATAGCGTCGTTCTGCGCTTCACGCCCTTCGGCCGATACGTCTATGCGATCGGGGGTAACGAGGAGGCGGCGCGGCTTTCCGGCATCAATGCCGGGCGGGTAAAGATCGTCACCTACGCGAACTCGGGCCTGCTCGCCGGCATCGCCGCGGTTCTCTATGTGGCGCAGTATCGGCAAGGAAAACCGGATGCCGGCGCGGGGCTGGAGCTCGACGCGATCGCGGCTGTGGTGATCGGCGGCACGAGCTTGATGGGTGGACGCGGAAGTCTCGCGGGCACGTTCTGCGGGGTTCTGATCTTCGGTCTGCTCTCCAACATCCTGCAGCTCCACAACATCAACTCTAATCTTCAGCTGGTGCTGAAGGGCGTGATCATCATCGGTACGGTGCTCGTCCAGGAGCGCAACGCCTACGATGTGCTCGCCCATTTGCGGCTGACAAGCCGCCGCCCGGCGCAACGGGAAACGGCCGCGGAGGAGCGGCCGTCAAGAGAGACCTTGTCTCTAACCATGGGAGGAAAGGAAGAATGAAACGTCGTGACATCATGAGACTGGCGGCCTTTGCGGCCGTTCTGGCGGCCACTACCGCCCTGTTGCCGGGCAAGGATGCACTCGCCCAGGACAAGAAGTGGCGCATCGGCTTCAGCCAGGCGACCACCATCGAGCCGTGGCGCGCGCAGTTCAACAAGGACATCATCGCGGAAGCTGCGAAACATCCGGAAGTCGAGCTCATCGTCACGGATGGCGAGGACAAGACGGAAAAACAGGTTGCCGACGTCGAGAACCTGATCCGTCAGGAAGTCGATGCCCTGCTTATTTCGCCGAAGGAATCGGCGGGTCTCACCGGTGTCGTCCAGCAGGCGATCGACGCGAAGATCCCCGTCTTCGTTCTCGACCGCAACGTCGAGACCGACCAGTACACGCAGTTCGTCGGCGGCGACAACAAGCTGATCGGCCGGGCGGCGGGCGAATATGCGGTCGAGCTTCTCGGCGGCAAGGGCAAGGCTCAGGGCAATGTCGTGGAAATCTGGGGCGGCATGGGTACGCAGCCGGCGCACGACAGGCACGACGGCTTCCACGAATTCACCGACAAGGAGCCGGGCATCAAGAACCTGCTCGACCAGCAGTCGGGCGATTGGAAGCAGGATCAGGCCTATAACATCATGGCGACGGCGCTACGCAACAACGAGAAGATCGATCTCGTCTACGGCCACAACGATCCGATGGCCTACGGCGCCTATCTGGCGGCGAAGGACGCCGGCCGCGAAAAGGACATCAAGTTCATCGGCATCGACGCCCTTCCGGGTGAAGGCGTGACCTGGGTCAATAATGGCGAACTCACCGCGACCTTTCTCTATGCGACACCCGGTGCCGAGGGGCTCCGTCAGGCGATCAAGTTCCTTAACGGGGAAAAGGTCGAAAAAACTGTGACGCTCGACACGATGAAGGTGACGAAGGAGAACGCCGGCCAGATCATGAAGGAGAAGGGCCTCTAATTCCCGGGGCGGCTCGGAGTCGGCCCGATCCAATCAGTCGGGTATGGCGCTCACGCATATTGCCCAAAACCGTGAAGCGCTTTGGGCATTTCGAATGGCTGCATGTCTTCGTCCTTCAATCGGTTCCGATCGAGGGAAGCATGCTGCAGGGGGCGGCGGGAGCGGACGAGGGGGCCCCGCCGCCCCTTTATCGCATCATCGCCAGCGCCGCGGCGAAGAAGTCGTCGCCTCCGAAATTGCCGGATTTGAGCGCCATAAGCATCTCGCCTTGTGAGTTGCCGATCGTCCGCAGAACCGGCACGCCGGGCGCGATCTCCGGGCCGATCAGGAACGCCGGAATTCCCAGCCTGTCGACCGTCGCGCCGGAGGTTTCGCCGCCGGCAACGATGAGGCGCCTGACGCCGCGCGCCACCAGTTCGGCCGCGATCGCCGAGGTCCCGGCCTCGATCGCGCGCCCCGATATTTCGCGTCCATAGCGCGACTGAAGATCGGAAACGGCATCCGGCGTGGTGCTGGCGGCAATGATGACGGGCCCTGTCTCCATTCGCTCCCCGGCCCAGGAAAGCGCGGCTGAAATTTCGTCAGGCGCGGCGGTGAGCAATCGTTCGGGGTCGAGCCTCAGGACCGGCATTGCCTGTTCGGCAGTGGCAAGCTGGCGAAGGGTGGCGCTGGAGCAACTGCCGGCGACGACGGCTGCATGCCCGCCGACGGGGCGAACGGCATCGGCAGTAGTATCGACCCTCGACGGCACGCGACCGGAGCCCACGAGTGCGCGGGCGAGCCCGAGGCCGAGGCCGGATGCGCCGGTCGACACCGGTGCATCGAGTAGAGCCTCGCCGAGAATTTCAAGATCGCGTTCGAAGATCGCGTCCGCGATCGCCGCAGTGGCGCCTTCTGCGCGAAGCGCTTCGATCCTCGCCCGCACCGCGGCCGGCCCGGTAGCTACCGTCGCCAGATCGATAAGTCCAATGGGGCCGCGAGATTGGCGGGCCAGGACGCGCATCAGATTGGCGTCGCGCATGGGATTGAGAGGATGATCCTTGAGCGGGCTTTCGTCGAGCGGCTGGCCATTGACGAAAAGGTGACCGAGATAGACGGTGCGCCCGGTTTCCGGGAAAGCGGGCGTGACCAGGACCACGCCGCCGCCCGCTGCATCCCTCAGCGCTTCCGTGACCGGGCCAATGTTGCCGGCATCGGTGGAATCGAAGGTCGAGCAGATCTTGTAGAGCACATGGGCCGCACCGCGATCGCGCAACCATTGCTCGGCACGGCTTGCAGCCACGACGGCCTCGTCGGCCACGACTGAGCGGATCTTCAGCGAAGCGACCACCGCGTCGACATCCGGCAACGGCAGCGACGGATCGGGAATGCCGACCGTCTGCACCGTGCTGAGACCGTTCTTCGTCAGCGTATTGGCGAGGTCTGAGGCGCCGGTGTAGTCGTCGGCGATCGATCCCAGAAGGATGCTCATCGGTCAGCTCCTTGCATACGGCTTGAACCAGTCGAGACCGTCGAGGGTGCGGCCGCGCGGGGCATATTCGCAGCCGACGAAACCGTCATAGCCGATCCGGTCGATCTCTGCGAACAGGTAGGGATAATTCAGCTCTTCGCCGTCCGGCTCATGGCGCGAAGGGACGCTGGCGATCTGGATGTGGCCGGTGATCGGCATGAGGCGCCGGAGTGCCACCGTGACGTCGCCGTGCATGATCTGGCGATGGTAGATGTCGAACTGAAGCTTCAGATTGGCAAGTCCAAGCTCCGCGATCAGCCGCTCTGCGGCGCCGAAATCATTGAGGAAATAGCCCGGCATGTTACGGCCGTTGATCGGCTCGATCAGGAGATCGATCTCCTTCTCAGCCAGCTGCTCGGCAGCGTAGGCCACCGAACGGCGATAGCGGGTCGCAGTCTCGCTGTCGGATGGATCGGCGAGGCCTGCCATCAGATGCAGCCGCTTGACGCCTGTCGCCGCGGCATATTCCAAGCCCCGGTCGATATCCGCTTTGAGCGCATCGAAACGCCCCGGCAGGACTGCAATCCCGCGCTCGCCCGCCGCCCAGTCGCCTGGCGGCAGGTTGAACAGCGCCTGTTGCAGGTTGTTGCGGGCAAGCCGTTCGGCGATCGCCTCCGGCGGCACGTCATAGGGGAAGAGATATTCGACGGCCGTGAAACCGGCCTCGGCTGCGGCGTCGAACCGGTCGAGAAAAGACCACTCGGTAAACATCATCGTCAGATTGGCGGCGAAAAGGGGCATGGTGTCGTCCTTATGCCTTGATCGTGCCTGGCAGTTGCGCGCCGGAAAGCTGCGCATAGAGCCGCGCAAGCGAAGAGTCGTCGTCGCGCCCCATGCCGGCGCCGGAAGCCGCGAGATACATCTGCAAGGCAGCCGCCACGAGCGGCACCGGATAGC
Source organism: Sinorhizobium terangae (assembly GCF_029714365.1). NCBI lineage: Bacteria > Pseudomonadati > Pseudomonadota > Alphaproteobacteria > Hyphomicrobiales > Rhizobiaceae > Sinorhizobium > Sinorhizobium terangae. The sequence goes on along the minus strand of NZ_CP121660.1, from coordinate 1,657,076 downwards.
GCTCCGCGCGAGCCATATCCTGAACGATGCCGAGGTCTTTTACGAAAATCTCGATGGCACTGAGCGGTGTGTAGTCGCCCGCGAGCACATGCGGGATGCGGTTTTCGAACATCCAGGAATTGCCGGCCGAGGCGGTGATCACCTCGTAGACTTTCTCGAGATCGAGGTCCTGCTTGGCAGCGAAGCTGATGGCCTCGCAGGCGGCAGCGATGTGCACGCCGGCCAGGAGTTGGTTGATCATCTTGAAGGCCGCGCCGGTACCGGCGGCGTCGCCGAGCTCGTACACCTTGGCGGCCATCGCGTCGAGGGCAGGGCGGGCCGCGGCGAAGGCTCGTGCCGACCCGGACGCCATGATCGTCAATTCGCCCTTCGCCGCTTTTGCAGCGCCACCGGAGATCGGCGCGTCGAGATAGTGGAAACCGAGCGCTTCGACCCGCTGCGCGAGATCACGCGCGATCGCCGGGTCCATCGTTGCAGACGAAATGAAGACGGCGCCGGGCTTCATGACGCTTGCGATACCCTCCGGGCCGAACAGGACGGCTTCGGTCTGTACGGCGTTGACGACCACCGAAACGACGATGTCGGCATCGCGAACGGCCTCTCCGAGCGTGCTCGCCCCGCGACCGCCTTCCGCGATGAAGCGCGCGACGGCGGCGGGAGCGACGTCGTAGCCGACGACCGCGAGACCCGCACGCTTCAGCGCCTGCGCCATGCCGAACCCCATCGAGCCGAGGCCGATCACCGCGGCCACGGCACTGCGGCCGGGATTTTCAACATGCAGTGTCATGACGATATCCTCCAGTCTCGGATGTCGGGTTGACCCTCCGGAAAGGCCGGAGGGGTACAGTGTCATTGGTTCTAGCGGTTGACGGTCTTGGCAGGAACCGTCAGCACGGCGAGCGCGCCGACGATAAGAGCCGCGGCCAGGAAATACATGCCCGCGCTGTTGTTGCCGGTGAAGTCCTTCAGATAACCGACCAGGAACGGTCCCAGGAAGCCTGCGAGGTTGCCGACCGAGTTGATCCAGGCGATCCCGGCCGCAGCTCCGGTCCCTGCGAGAAAGGCGGTCGGCAGCGACCAGAAGAGCGGTGCGCAGCTTATGGCGCCTGCGGCAGCGAGCGAGAGGCAGACGATCGCGACGGTGGTGCTCGTCGCTACGGTTGCCGCGACGAAACCGCCGGCAGCAATGACTGCCGGGACGACGAGATGCCAGCGCCGTTCGCGGAAACGGTCCGAAGAACGTCCGAGCACGAGCATGACGACGAAGGTGCAAAGATAGGGGATCGCGGAAATAAGACCGATGTTGAGGTTTCCGGTCACCCCGGTCGCCTTCACGATCGTCGGCATCCAAAAATTCAGTCCGTATTGTCCGAGGACGAAGCAGAAATAGATCAGGCACATGAGCCAGACGCGGCGATCGGTCAGCGCTCCGGCGATGCTGTGCGGGCTCGACGATTTCACCCGATTCTCGGCGTCGATATTGGCCGCCAGCACGTTCTTTTCCTCCTTCGTCAGCCAGTTCGCATGGCCGATCGTGTCGTCAAGATAGAAGAAGGTGGCGATACCGAAAAGGATCGCGGGAACTGCCTCGATCAGGAACATCCATTGCCAGCCGGAAAGGCCATGCGTTCCATGGAAACTATCCATCAGCAGGCCGGAAAGCGGATTGCCGAAGATGGATGAGATCGGGATTGCCGACATGAAGGTGGTGATGATCTTGGCGCGGCGATGCGCCGGGTACCAGGTCGTGAGATAGAGGATGATTCCAGGGAAAAACCCGGCCTCGGCGACACCCAACAGGAAACGCAGGACGTAGAACACGCTTTCCGACGTCGTGAACATGAAAGCGGCGGAGATGACGCCCCACGTGATCATGATACGGGCGATCCATACGCGGGCGCCGACCTTGTTCAGGATGACGTTGCTCGGCACCTCGAACAGAAAATAGCCGATGAAGAAAATGCCGGCGCCGATGCCATAGGCCGCTTCCGACAGGCCAAGCTCGCTCGACATTTGCAGCTTGGCAAAGCCGACATTGACGCGGTCGAGATAGGCGACCACGTAGCAGAGCATCAAGAATGGAACGATTCTCCAGAAAACCTTGGTATAGGCGCGATCCTCGACCGTCCGTTCGAGATGCGCGCCAGCGACCGGCGCCTGCGTTTGCAGCGTCATGATTTCCTCCTCCTCTAGGTTCCCGGGACCCTTGCTCCACCCCGGCGCGGCGCGGCGCCTGTTTGGCAGCGCTGCCATTCTCCCCTATAGGATTTTGGCAGCGCTGCCAAATGAAAAATGGTAGCGCTGCCAAATATTCGGGTTATCTATTGATTCGAACGACAGATCTCGAGCGCCGAGCGGCACCAGGGCTCGGGATGGATGGCAGGCTGTCAGGAGGCGAGAATGTGACTTTGGATTTCAGGCACCATCCGGCGGTGACGCTTGCCGAGGTCGCGGAAGCCGCCGGCGTCGGCGAGAGCACCGTGTCGCGCGTCTTGCGCGATCACGGCTCGTTTTCCAAGAAGACGAGGGACCGGGTGATGGAAGCGGTCGAACGACTCGGCTATGTGCCGAACCGCATCGCCGGCACGCTCGCGTCCGCCGGGTCGCGGCTCGTCGCCTTCGTGATCCCGTCGCTCTCCAACATCGTCTTTCCGGATGTATTGCGCGGGGCGAGCACTGTGCTGGAGCAAAATCAGCATCAGGCCGTCTTCTCCGTCACCGACTACGATCCCGAGCGCGAGGAGGCGCTCGTCGCTGCAATGCTCGCCTGGCGGCCGACGGCGGTGATGCTTGCCGGCTTCGAACACAGCGAGCGCACGCTGAAGATGTTGCGCGCGAGCGGCTGCCGGGTCGTCGAACTGCTCGATCTCGATGGCACGGCGCTGGATCTCGCGGTCGGCTATTCCAATCGTGCTGCCGGGCGTGCAAGCGCCGAGTTCCTGTTGAAGCGCGGCTATCGTCGGATCGGCTATGTTGGGCACGACCTTGATCGCGACACGCGCGCCGGCAAGCGCTTTGCCGGGCTTTCTGAAGCGCTCGGCGCGGCCGGTGCTCCGCTTGCTGATCGGGAAATCTACGCTGGCGGATCGTCGGTGGAAAGCGGGCGGCTGGGACTGGAGCGGCTGCTGGCAAGGCGTCGCGACCTCGACGCGGTCTATTTTTCGAACGACGACATGGCGCTCGGCGGCTATTTTCACTGCCTGGCGCACGGAATCTCGGTTCCCTCACAACTGGCGATCTTCGGTTATAACGGCCTCGATATCGGCCGAGTGACGCCGCAGCCGCTCTCGACCATACGGACGCCTCGCGTCGCGACTGGACGGATAGCGGCGGAACTGGTGGTCACGAACTCGCCACCGCAGGTCGTTGATCTCGGATTCGAACTGGTCGAGGGCGCGACCGCCTGATTTGAAAGGATTTACCTATGTCCGAGACACGTCTGCGTGAGGAAATCTGCCGTTACGGGCGATCCCTATTCGAACGGGGCCTGACGCCCGGCTCGTCGGGCAACATATCGCTTCGGCTCGACGATGGCGGCTGCCTGGTAACGCCGACCAATGCCTCGCTCGGCTTCCTCGACCCCGCCCGCATATCGCGGCTCGATGCAGCCGGCCGGCTCATTTCCGGCGACAAGCCGACGAAGGAAATCCCGCTTCACTCCGCCCTCTATGAGTCGCGTGGCAGTGCCCGGGCGATCGTGCACCTGCATTCCACCCACGCGGTGGCGCTCACCATGTTGCCGGAGATCGATCCGCGCGCCGCGCTGCCGCCGATGACGCCTTACTACCTCATGCGCGCCGGTGAGACGGCGCTCGTGCCCTATTATCGACCCGGCGACCCGGCCGTTGCCGATGCGATCCGCGGACTTGCGGGCAAGTACTCCTCGGTCTTGCTCGCCAATCATGGTCCGGTGGTGGCGGGCGACAGCCTTGAGGCTGCGGTGTTCGCCACCGAAGAATTGGAGGAAACGGCAAAGCTCTACCTGCTGCTGCGCAATCTCAATCCACGCTATCTCAGCCCGGAGCAGGTGGCCGATCTTGCCAAGACCTTCGGGCTCGACCTGCCATCGCTTGGTGGGCATGAGGGGCATGACCACGGGTGATGTCAGCCGGGAGCCAGGGACTCAAACCTGACACGAACGACAAAAAGATCGCCAGACTCTCGGTTCGCGACAGCGGGCTGACCCTTGGCGTTCGATGATCAGTCAGCAACAGTCCGATCTGCGAGTCCGAGAGCCAAAGTCATATCGTTGACGATTCCCAGGTGCGCTTCGATCACGGCAATTTTCTCGGGAGTGTCGGCACAAGAAGCATCGATATCGATAAACAATTGCTCGAAACCGCCCGGGATGACGGTACCGAACATTTGGCCGGGTTCGTCACTGATGTTTCGCCAAGCGTGCCGCACATGCGGTGGCAGAACCACGACGGTTCCTGGTGGCGCGTCAAACTCGTCATCACCGCATTGGAAACGATAGAGGCCACGGATCACGCGAAAGACTTCGGTCTCTCGTGTGTGCGTGTGAGGGGCCGGGCCATGACCTGGAGGCGTGAAGGTATCCCACATTCCGAATGCACCTCCAGTCTCGGCGGCCGTGGCATGGATAACAACCTTCGCACCAAACGGCGTTTTCGCTATCCGCTCTTTGCCGGGCAAAGAGACGACTGCATTCCGGAAAGTTGACATAGCCACCTCCTTGTCAGTTGCAATCTATATAGCACATCACTCGATGGTAGTTGGTGAGAGCAGCGGGCCTCTCGACTATTTTTTCTTGCTTGCGTGCGTTGCACAAAATGGTGCGCGCATTTTTGATGCAGTGCCGCGACGAACTTGCCTTGACCATGCCTTCGTTTGCGCAGTCTATTCGTATGACTGATCCGGTGGACCAACCAGTGGATCAGTTGGAGGTGCGGCGCAGTGAATGGCAGTCCCATACTCACGCAAATGCCGAAGATCGGGCGGAGCCTCGAACGCCGCACGGCGCGTGACGTGATTGCCGACAAGCTGATGGTTCTCGTTGCGACCAACATGCTGCATCCGGGCGACGAGCTTCCCGGCGAACGCGAACTCGCCAACGTGCTCCATGTCAGCCGGGAGACGGTGCGCGGCGCCATCCAGATGCTTGCCGCACGCGGGATCATCGAGGTTTCGCAAGGCAGCCGCAGCCGGGTTGCCAATGTCGACCTCAGCGACGTCACCGTCACGATCGCCTCGCCGAATGCCATCGACAGCTATGATCTCGAGGCGGTTCATGCCGCAAGGCTCCATATCGAGCTGAAGGTCGTGGGTGATGCCGCCGAGAACATCGACGACGACACGCTCAGCAAGCTGGAGAGCCTGCTCGAAGCGCAGCGGCTCGGCGGCGACGATGCCATGCGATTCCTGATCTGCGACCGTGAATTCCATGTGGCGATCTATCGGGGTTGCGGCAATCCGCTGCTCTCCGACTTCGTCACCGATCTCTACACCTACATGATGAATTACCGGCGCAGCGCCATGTCCCGACCCGGCGCCATAGATGCCAGCTACAAGGATCACAGCGAGATCGTGGCAGCGCTTGCCCGGCGCGACCGCGAGGCCGTCGTCGCGGCGTTTCGCCATCATCTCATGCGAATCTACGAGACAACGAAGGAATTGCTCGCTGAACACGGGCGGGCGGAAAGGCCGGCAGGCAAGGGTGGGAAGACACGCTGAACCCGGAATTTCCCGGGCCTAAAACGGAGGTTCGCCGCGAATGCATGTCATGGTCATAGGTGCGGCCGGAATGATCGGCCGCAAGCTGGTCGAGAGGCTCGCCGCAGAGCCGGGCGCTCTCGGCTATGAGGTCACCCGGCTTACGCTAGTAGACGTGGTCCAGGCACCAGTGCCCGCGACACTTTCCGCGACTTCGACGGCGCCGGCGGTCGATCTGTCGTCCGAAGGCGGAGCAGAACGGCTCATCGCGTCGCGGCCGGATGTCATCTTTCATCTGGCGGCGATCGTTTCCGGCGAGGCGGAGGCCGATTTCGACAAGGGCTACAGCATCAATCTGGACGGTACGCGTTCGCTTTTCGAGGCGATCCGCCACGAAGGCCGCAACGGCCCCTATTTCCCGCGCGTCATCTTTGCCTCGTCGATTGCCGTCTTCGGCCAGCCCTTCCCGGAAAAGATCGGGGACGAGTTTTTCACGACGCCGCTGACGAGCTACGGCACGCAGAAGGCTATCTGCGAATTGCTGCTCGCCGACTATACGCGCCGAGGCATCTTCGACGGCATCGGCATCCGCCTCCCGACCATTTGCGTTCGGCCCGGCAAGCCCAACAAGGCGGCATCAGGGTTTTTCTCCAACATTCTGCGCGAGCCGCTGGTCGGGCAGGAGGCGGTATTGCCGGTGGACGAGAATGTCCGTCACTGGTTCGCAAGCCCGCGTTCGGCCGTCGGTTTCTTCGTGCATGCGGCGCGCATGGACACGGCGAGCATCGGGCCGCGGCGCAACCTGACCATGCCGGGCCTGTCGGCACTGGTCGGCGAAGAGATCGAGGCGCTTCGGCGGGTTGCCGGCGAGAAGGCGGCACGCCTCATTCGCCGCGAACCGGATCCCGTCATCGCCTCGATCGTTGCCGGCTGGCCCACCGATTTTGATGCCCGGCGGGCGCGCGAGCTCGGTTTCACGGCGGAAAGCAATTTCGACGAGATCATCCGGATCCATATCGAGGACGAACTCGGAGGGAGGATCTGACATGGCGCAGGCGAAAAGATCGGGCGAAGGAAAGATCGTGCTCGTGACCGGCGGCGGTACTGGCGTCGGTCGCGGGATCGCCAAAGCCTTGAGCGCCGAGGGCTACAGCCTCGTGATCACCGGCCGCCGGCCTGACGTGCTTGAGGACGCGGCCGACGAAATCGCGCGGGAGACCGGCGGCACTGTGCGGGCGATCACCTGCGACGTCGGCAACCCGGCTGAGGTCGCTGCGCTATTCGGCGCGATCCGGGACGAATTCGATCGGCTCGACCTGCTGGTCAACAATGCCGGCACGAACGTGCCGCCGGTGCCGCCCGAGGATGTGACGTTCGAGCAGTGGAGCGACATCGTCTCGGCGAACCTGACCGGCGCCTTCCTCTGCACCCAGCATGCCTTCCGGCTGATGAAAAGCCAAAACCCGCGTGGCGGACGGATCATCAACAACGGTTCCATTTCGGCGACGACGCCGAGGCCGAATTCCGCCCCCTATACAGCGACCAAACACGCGATCACGGGGCTGACGAAATCCATCGCGCTCGATGGGCGGGCGCACGACATCGCCTGTGGCCAGATCGACATCGGCAATGCTGCGACCGATATGACCGAGAAGATGAGCACGGGTGTGTTGCAGGCCAATGGAGAGATCGCAGCCGAACCGACCATTCCCGTCGTGCACGTGGCCGAGGCCGTCGTCTACATGGCGAGCCTGCCGCTGACAGCCAACGTGCTGACGATGACCGTCATGGCGACGAAGATGCCGTTAGTCGGCCGCGGATAGGAGAACTCCAAGAGGTCGCTTGCGACGGGCAGGGGGACGGCCTGACGCAGGCGATCAGCACGGGCAGATATTGGGAGGAACGCTTATGGCAGCCGTGGACTTTGTGGACGTCAGGAAATCGTTCGGTGCCTTTCCCGTAATCAAGGGCGTGAACATCGAAATCGAGGACGGCGAGTTCGTCATTCTCGTCGGCCCCTCCGGTTGCGGAAAATCCACGCTGCTGCGGATGCTGGCGGGGCTTGAAAACATCTCCGCGGGTGAAATCCGCATCGGCAACCGCATCGTCAATTCGCTGCCGCCGAAGGACCGCGACATCGCCATGGTGTTCCAGAATTATGCGCTCTATCCGCATATGACGGTCGCCGACAACATGGCCTTCTCGCTGATGCTCGCTGGTTCACCGAAGGCCGATATCGACAAGCGCGTCGGCGCGGCGGCGGAGATCCTCGGCCTGTCGAAGCTGCTCGACCGCTATCCGCGCCAACTCTCCGGCGGTCAGCGCCAGCGCGTCGCAATGGGCCGGGCGATCGTGCGCGATCCGCAGGTGTTTCTCTTCGACGAGCCGCTGTCGAACCTTGACGCGAAGCTGCGCGTGGCCATGCGCGCCGAGATCAAGGAATTGCATCAGCGCCTGAAGACCACCACCGTCTATGTCACCCACGACCAGATCGAAGCGATGACCATGGCCGACAAGATCGTCGTCATGCATGACGGCGTCGTCGAGCAGATTGGCGCGCCGCTCGAACTCTATGACAACCCGGTCAATCTGTTCGTCGCCGGCTTCATCGGCTCGCCGGCGATGAACATGATCAAAGGCAGGCTCGATCCGACCGTCGGCAACGCATTCCTCACCGAGGACGGAACGGCGCTGCCGGTCGCGCGCCCCGCCGCTGCCGCCATCGGACATGACCTCGTCTACGGGCTTCGGCCCGAATATATGGCCTTGGACCCGAACGGGCTGCCCGCCGAGATCGTGGTGATAGAGCCGACCGGCTACGAGACGCAGATGATCGTCCGGCTCGGAGGCAGCGATGTCACCTGCGTCTTCCGCGAAAGGGTGAATGCCAAGCCGGGTGACACCATCCGTCTGTCGATCGATGCCGCCCACGTTCACCTGTTCGACGCGGAGAGCGGACGACGCCTGGTCGATTGATGCCGCGCGGCGAGGCAATCGAGGGAAAGAGGAGCCTCGGCCTTGACCGCGCGGAGATGTCCGGCAGGGGCTGGGCATCATTGCCGCCGCATTCGCCAAGCGGGACGGTGAATGTCGGAAGGATGCGCTCCCGCTTTTCCAGGAGGAGTATTATGCCAATAAAGAGACGTGACTTCCTTGCAGCCTCGGCTGCCCTTGCCGGCGTGGCGGGTCTTTCGCCGCTCGGCATCCGCCCGTCCTTCGCGCAGGCTGCCGAGCCGAGCTACAAGCCGGAAGAAGGCGCAACCCTGCGACTTCTGCGCTGGACACCTTTCGTCAAGGGCGACGAGGACGCTTGGCTCGCCAACACCAAGAAATTCACCGAGGCGACAGGCGTCGAGGTGCGCATCGACAAGGAAAGCTGGGAAGACATTCGTCCGAAGGCCGCGGTCGCGGCGAATGTCGGTTCCGGTCCCGACATGGTGATGTGCTGGTTCGACGATGCCCACCAATATCCAGACAAGCTCGTCGACCTGACGGAGCTCGCGAACTATCTCGGCAACAAATATGGTGGCTGGTACGACGGCCTGAAGGGCTACGCGAGCCGCGACGGCCAGTTTATCGCCATGCCGCTGACGGCGATCGGCAACGCCGTCTGTTATCGCGACAGCCACATGAAGGCGGCGGGCTTCAGTGAGTTTCCGAAGGACACGGCAGGCTTCCTCGAGCTCTGCAAGGCATTGAAAGCCAAAGGCACGCCGGCCGGCTTCCCGCACGGCAAGGCCGTCGGCGACGGCAACAACTATGCCCATTGGCTGCTGTGGAGCCACGGCGGCAAGATGGTCGACGAAAGCGGCAAGGTCACCATCAACAGCCCTGAGACACTGGCTGCGATCAATTACGCAAAACAGCTGTACGAGACCTTCATCCCGGGCACCGAAAGCTGGCTCGACATCAACAACAACCGCGCCTTCCTCGCCGGCCAGGTGTCGCTGACGGCAAACGGTGTTTCGCTCTATTACGCGGCGAAGAAGGATCCGGCGCTGGCTGAGCTCGCGGCCGATATCCGCACCACCAACTTGCCCATCGGTCCGGTCGGCCAGAGCGTCGAACTTCACCAGACGAGTTCGATCCTGCTCTTCAACCACTGCAAATATCCGGAAGCGGCCAAGGCATACATCAAGTTCATGATGGAAGCCGACCAGATGAATGCCTGGATCGAGGGGTCGAGCGCCTATTGCTGCCAACCGTTGAAAGCCTTCGCCGACAACCCCGTCTGGACCGCCGATCCGATCCACGCGCCCTACGCGCGCGCTTCGGAAACATTGCGTCCGAACGGCTATGCCGGGCCGCTCGGCTATGCTTCGGCCGGCGTCATGGCCGACTACGTGCTGGTCGACATGTTTGCCACGGCCGTGACCGGGCAGATGACGCCGGAGGACGCTGTCACCGAGGCGGAACGGCGGGCAAACCGTTACTATCGCGTCTAGCCAGTTTCGGGCGGCTCTTGAGCGAGCCGCCCGAAGCCTGAAATGCGCCGGCGGAACCTGTCGGCGTAAACTGCGAGATCACCCGCGGAGAAGTTCGATGCCCACCGTACCGTCCGGAAAGCCGCCATCCTTCATGGCTTCGCTCATGCAGAACAACAACGTGCTTGGTTTCCTGTTCATGCTGCCGGCCGCCGTGTTCCTGGTCTGCTTTCTCACCTATCCGCTCGGGCTCGGCGTCTGGCTCGGCTTCACCGACACGCGCATCGGCCGCGACGGCATTTTCATCGGTCTTGAGAACTATATCTTCCTTGCGGAGGACGCGGTTTTCTGGCTCTCGGTCTTCAACACGCTGCTCTACACCTCGGTCGCGTCGATCCTGAAGTTCGTGCTTGGCCTGTGGCTTGCCCTGCTGCTCAACGAAAACCTGCCGTTCAAGTCATTCTTCCGGGCGATCGTGCTGCTTCCATGGGTCGTGCCGACCGTGCTTTCGGCACTTGCCTTCTGGTGGATCTACGATTCGCAGTTCTCGATCATTTCCTGGTCGCTGATGCAGCTCGGGCTGATCGATGGACCAATCAACTTCCTCGGCGATCCGACCAACGCCCGGATTTCGGTTATCGCCGCCAATGTCTGGCGCGGCATTCCCTTCGTCGCCATCTCGCTGCTCGCCGGGCTGCAGACAATCCCGGCGTCGCTGCAGGAGGCGGCCTCGCTCGACGGTGCCACCAACTGGCAACGCTTTCGCTATGTGACCTTGCCGATGCTGACGCCGATCATCGCCGTCGTCATGACCTTCTCGGTGCTCTTCACCTTTACCGATTTCCAGCTGATCTACGTGCTGACCAAGGGCGGACCGGTGAACGCGACCCATCTGATGGCGACGCTTTCCTTCCAGCGCGGCATTCCGGGCGGTCAGCTTGGCGAAGGGGCGGCGATCGCCGTGGCCATGATCCCCTTCCTGCTTGCTGCGATCATGTTCAGCTTCTTCGGGCTGCAGCGCCGCAAATGGCAACAGGGCGGTCAGGACTAGAGCGGGATGAGGAAAAGTGTGCGCGGTTTTCCGCCCGCATCCCGCTCTAACTTATTAGAATCGATCACGTTTATGATTTTGGGTCGATACGACCCCAAATCATCGTGATCCAGGAGGTTTTGCCTTGAACACCACCACGAAAATCCCTGACGACGTCCTTACCGACCACGCGGAGGGCATGAGCTACCTCAACCGCCTCCCGCGCCGGATCGTCGTGCTCTACCTGCCGATGGCGGTCTTCGTGTTCGTGCTTCTGTTTCCGTTCTACTGGATGGCAATCACCGCAGTGAAGCCGAATGCCCAGTTGACCGACTACACCAATTACAGCCCGTTCTGGGTCGTCGGCCCGACGCTCGACCACATCAAGTATCTGTTCTTCGAGACTTCCTACCCAGGCTGGCTGTGGAACACGATGCTCGTCGCCGTCGGCTCCACGATCCTCTCGCTTGCGGCCTCGGTCTTCGCAGCCTACGCGATCGAGCGGGTGCGCTTTACCGGCTCGCGGCCAGTCGGGCTGATGATCTTCCTCGCCTATCTGGTGCCGCCGTCGATCCTCTTCATTCCGCTCGCTTTCATAGTCTTCAAGTTCGGGATCTACGATTCCAGGCTGGCGCTGGTCTTCACCTATCCGACCTTCCTCATCCCCTTCTGCACCTGGCTGCTTATGGGGTATTTCCGCTCGATTCCGTTCGAGCTCGAAGAGAGCGCGCTCGTGGATGGTGCGACACGCTGGCAGATCCTCGTCAAGATCATCCTGCCGCTTGCCGTGCCCGGGCTGATATCGGCGGGCATCTTCGCGTTCACGCTCTCCTGGAACGAATTCATCTATGCACTGACATTCATTCAGTCTTCGGAGAACAAGACCGTTCCTGTGGGCGTACTGACCGAACTCGTGCGTGGCGACGTGTTCGAGTGGGGCGCGCTGATGGCAGGAGCGCTGTTCGGCTCGTTGCCCGTTGTGATCCTCTACTCGTTCTTCGTCGATTACTATGTTTCGTCCATGACGGGCGCCGTGAAGGAGTAGGGGGCATTTTTTGCGGAAGAACGCCGCGGCATTTCGCCGACGGCCGGCACGCTCTGACTCGCACCCGGCACTCGGTTCACGTGCACGGGATAGGCGGGAAGACGCTGATGTCGAGTGGGTGAAACCACGGGGAAAGGTTGGGCGAGGCCTGCAGCGATTTGTAATCGACGGCGCAGGCCCCTGACCGTCAGCTTTTCCAAACGGCTGGATCGATATTTACCACCAGAGCGGGAAAGCTGCCATTCGCCAAAACGGCTTACCACCTGTGTGCGAGCGTGTTACTCAAATGGATGCGCTGGTTTTCGTGACAATTCGAAGACGGTCCCACTGCGCGCCGACAAGTTTCAAAGCGTGTTTCCCATCCACTCGGCCGCGGCGATCGCCGAGCCGAGCAAAATCACCGGCAGCAACAGCGCACCGAAAAACCTGATCATCTGAATGCGGCGCGAACGCCTGTCATGCCGATCGTAAACCATCTTCTTTCAGCCCTGGCTGCATCCCAAGAACAGTTTCGACGATATGGAAACATCATCGGAGTTGGACGGTCGAGTCTCCGAGGTAACACACCGGTCGGCCGCCGGGCTCTGCCGCCGCGGCACGCGGAAAGCTGCCGGAGGAGGGGAACTGCGAGCGCGAACGTGTGGCCGTCGGTGGCCACACAGGGCATTGGGGATTGATGAAGCCGAGCGGGCGATCACCAGGCCGAAAAGGCCGTCATAAGCACTGCGGCCCAAAATAACGCTGATAATTCAGCCGCTATCAGAAACCCGAAAGTGGTGTCGCTCATGTGATCCTCCTCTGGCAACCTCCATTACCAGGGGAAACTATAGGGGGCCGCGGCTGGTTCCGCCAGTAAATAAGACATACGCCTCCATCGGATCACGTGAGCAGCGAGTAAATCAGAACGCCCACAGAGCCCCAGAAGCCAACCATTACGAGCGACATAGCCACAACCAAGATCTTCGTCACAACAAACTCCACGAACCTTTTCACAAGGTTACAAAGGCTACCGCAGTGCTGAAAACTGGGTATCGGCACTAAGTCTGAGAGGCATGGGACTATGGTCTGAGGTTTGAGGGCGCGGGGCCGAAATCGAACACGCCAGAGGCACTTGGGATGGTGTCCGGAGCCCTGCCTCCGGCTTGTTTCAGAAAACCGATTCGGTCAGAAAGGCCGGCAGCCACCAAGGCCATTGCGTTTTCGCGTCTAAACTGGTTCTTGGGCGTAAAGTGAGGAAGCAATCGGCGCCGTACAGCCCTGAGATGTGGTGCCCGAGATGAGGTGCTTGTGTTAAAAGCTGTGGATAACTTGCCGGGCGCGACGGACAAGGTCTGGTATCCGCCGGAGGGAACCAGGCTTGGCGCGACGTTCTTTGTCCGCAATGCGTTCCCATGGCTCGGCCACTATTTTGGCGGAATTCCGCTCGGCTCCACGCTCTCTCCAGGAATCGACGGAATAATCTCGTGGGGTGGCCGCATTCCGGCGAAAAGTGCGATGGCCGTTGCCCGCTTGCGGCGATTGCCGCATTGGCATCTTGAAGACGGCTTCTTACGCTCGGTCGGTCTTGGCAAGGATGGTGCCGCGCCCGTCTCGATCATCGTGGATGACCGTGCGCTTCCTGTTGACGGCGGGAAGGCGTCGCGGCTGGAACTGCTGATCGCCGCCGCGGCCAAAGGCGGCTGGGACAGCTTTGGGGAGAGCATCCGCGAGCGGATGATCGAACATAAACTGTCGAAATACAACAATCTGCCCCATAACCCGCTGTCGATCGAACAGAGCACGCGCAGGCGTATTCTGCTTGTCGACCAGGTCTTCGGTGACGTCTCGGTGGAGCGAGCGCTCGGGAGCCATCATTCCTTCGACAGAATGCTCGACGATGCCTTGGCAAGTGGCGCGCAATGCGTCGTGCGCACGCATCCGGACGTCATGGCCGGTTACCGCAAAGGCTATATGACCGAGCGCGCGGCGAGAACAGCGGGCGTCGTTCTCCTGGCCGACCGCGTGTCGGTCGCTTCGATACTCGACGTCGTCGATGAGGTCTGGACCGTTTCGAGCCAGGTCGGCTTCGATGCGTTACTCCGGAAGATACCCGTGCGTTGCTACGCCGTGCCGTTCTACGCTGGATGGGGGCTGACGGATGATCGGGCGACCGGCGCGGCCGATGCGGCCTCGGCGCGCCGCAGCTGTGCGAGACCGACGCTCGATCAGCTCACCGCGGCAACGCTCGGGCTCTATCCGAGCTATCGCAATCCGAAAGACTGGCAGCCGATGGACGTGTTCGCGGCGATCGATTTGCTCGTTGCCGAGATCGGCGCGACACGGCACGCATAAACCGCCTCCACTGCCCTGTGCACGGGCCGGTCCCTCAACGGCCGGGACTGTCGTCAGTTCTCCTCCACCGAAACACCATCTTCACCAATCCTGATCTCGACGCCCGGCTTGTTCTCTTCGCGATAGACATAGATGCCGAGCCCGATCGCAACGGCAGCAAGAACTGCGATAATGAGATAGAGCCCATTCCGGTTCATCTGCGCCGTCCTCCCCATGATCTGTGTGCGCCTCAAATCGGGCACGGTTGAAGGAAAAATGCAGGAGCTCAATCGGTATCGCGTTCACGCTTGTTGGTGAAGTGGGCGTTGCCGAGTCCGGTGCCAATCGTCAGAACTCCCCAACTGGAGACATCCTGCATGGAAGATACCTGCGAAAGGCCCTGGACGACGGCGTCGTTATGCATGATCACGAAGGTTTCGTCGTCGCCGATTTGCGGAATGGCCTCCTTGATCGCCGCGGGCAGATTGAAGTGCTCGCTTTCCCAATTGCCGCCCGGCAGGTTCTGACCGCCGCGCACGATCGATCCATCGGCGTCGATCAAACCAGGACAGGCGACGCCAATGACGGGGGCCGGGTCGAGATCTGCCTTGTCCGCCTTGTCGATAAGTTTTTCGATCATGGAGATGAGACGTTCAATCGCCGTGGTCCGGCTGGGCTTGTCGTCCGCATGCCGCCAAATATCTGACTTCCAGACCTTGGCCTTCGAGAGGTTCGCCTCTTCCTTCAGGTGCATCTCGACGATGCCCACGCGAATATTGGTGCCACCAATATCGATGGCAAGGATCGCCTTGTGCCCCTTCAGCATCCAGGACGGGATGAGGTGCACGGCGCCGATAAGCCCTGCATCATCGGGGTGGTGAGCGATCGGCGTGAGCTCAATCTCGGTGCCCTTGGACTTCAGCAGCACCATCGCGCGGGCTATTGCCAATTCGCCTACGGCGCGCTCACTGAAGCCGCCGCCCACCACGACGCGTTCCGTATTCTTCCAGCTCTTCTGGTGCAGCAATCTGTCGAGAACAGTGGCGAGTTCGTCTGCGAAATCGTCAACCGCTGCCATGACCAGGGCGGCTGCCTCCTTGTCGTCGCCAACGAGAAGGGCATCGATCTCCTTTTTCGACAGGTCGCCGGTTGGCGTCTTGCCGAGTGGATCGGTCCCCCCCTTGCGCACGCGCTTGCGCCAGGCTTCGAGCTTTTCCTGGAAGGCATATTTGTTGGCCTTGTCACCCAAAAAGCCGTCGGAGCTTCGCAGTTCGATATTGTAGTCATCGACGGTGACTGACGGCAGATCGTCGTCACCATGCGTGAGGAGGACGCCGTTTTCTTTCTCGTTCGCGGATCTGCCCACGCAACCCTCCCGTATGACGCTTCACCTGAACTGATCCGAGACCGGAGTGAGTGATAAACGTGAGCGGCGGGGGCGATGTTCCGACCTCAAGGCGTCAAGTCCCGAAACAAGTCGATTGATGGTGGGCGCAGAGCCTGGATGACATGAGGCTGCGTTCGTCAGCAGCACATTCGCCTCATCGCTACTGTGGTCCGGTGACATGTGGCCCCTTGATTGCGTGCTAGCATTCTCCCGGCGCCACAAATCCGGCCGCCATCTCAGCGCTTCCTCATCGGGCGACCTGACGGCTGCCCACTCGAAACATGCGATTTCGTACCCTCTACTCCTTCCTACGGCGCGCAGGACCGTATCAGCCATATGCTCGCACGTATGCTGGCGGGACAAGATCCCTACCGTCCTGCAACCTTCGTCAGAAGCAGGTGATGTCGAATCAAAAAAGCGAGCACCTTCAGCGTTTCCTTGCGAAGGTCCGCTGATGTTTGGCGGCAGGTACGTCAGCGGCGGGAGCGGTGAAATCGTGCCGCTACTGCTGAGACTCGCGATGCAGGTTCGACCGGAGCACACCTGTAGCGCCTTACTGCGAGGTCCCCCGCCAAGGGGCCGTATGAGCGACGATAACAGATTAAGTTTAAACCACGGAAACCAAAGCGGGAGCGAAGGTTGGCCGGTACAAGTCACCGCAAGGCGCTGCCTGACTCGCGGTGACAGCGGGGTGATCCTGGTGTGGGCGTATTACCGGTTCATGGCCCCGTCGAATCTACCTTGAGGAGTTGCCGTATCGAAGCGCCGCGTGACTGGCAGTGGTGCTTGATTCGTTCCAATAAAGGCGGGGGTAGAATCGTTTATTGCTGAGGCTCTCGGTCAGATGGTGCCCTTTTCAAAGCCGGAAACAGTTAGCAACTGACGTGGAGAACACCATGTCGGATAAACCTGACAGCGAAGACAAGCCGTCGGAACTCGTTGACCACTATCGTCCTCTCGCACTGAAGGCTGTGCTGGCGGCTCTTTCTGTGAATGCCGAAGCGACACGCCCGCCGCTTGAAGATGATGAACCGGTGCGGGCGGTGAATTTGCCTTGGGGATTCCACCTGCCGATAGACGATTAACGACCCCAGCACACCGAAGGTACAGATTCAGGCCGTTCGCGCGACGACTCCGGGGACGCGCTCGAGTGTTCAAGCGTTTATGCCTGTGTAGGTCGAGGGAAGCGCGCCGCTGCGACTGGTCTTCAATTCCCATCTGTTGATCCCGTCAGAGATTTTGCCTGATCAGGCCTTTCGGCAGGTGCAGGCAGCATAGCCGCCTGAAAACAATCGGCCGGCCCTCATGCCGATCTTCATCGGGATGTCGCGGATATGCGAAACGCCTAGTGACCGGGCGATGGCTATCGCCGCCTCGGCGCAGATGGCCGCGTCTTCCGCGGCGTTGTGATGAGAAAAACTCAGGCCGAGATGACGGGCCAAGATGTTGAGCCTATGTGATCCGAGATGCGGCCAGACCTTTTGCGCCATCTTGACCGAGCACAGATACGACAGTTGCGGATAGCTCCGTCGGTAGAGATCAAGACATGATCGCCAGACGCTGAAGTCGAAGGCTGCGTTATGCGCAATCATGGTCGCGCCACGGAAGTCATCGGCGAACTCGTCCATCACCTCGGGAAATTCGCCGGCGTCTTGTACGTGCTCGGGCCGGATACCGTGAACTGCGATGTTGAAGGAGGAAAAGCGCATGTCCTTCGGTCGGATCAACCGCTCTTCAATCCTCACCACCCGCCCATCCTCTATCCAGGCGAGGCCTACAGAGCAGGCGCTGCCACGCTGTTCGTTTGCAGTTTCGAAGTCGATTGCTATGGTCTTCAAGAGCGTATCCGTCGTGGTCTTGTATAACCTCTAACGAGCCAACGTGATTCGGCAAAGCTGCAAACCATTCGACTGATAGATGGGCAAAACCATCCGCGGTTATGCGATTTGAAAGCTCCACGAGGTCTCCACTCGGCGGCAAAGCGGTCAGAGCTCCCAAATGAGCTGCGCGAGCCGATCAGTAGCCGCGCCGATTGAATCCACCCCAGCCCCCTATGCTACTTTACAGGCGACGTTCGAAGCAGTTCCCTTGGATGGAACAGGGCGACTGAGCCCCCGGCTAAACGAAAAATACCTCGCGACCGGAGCCGCAGGGACCGACACCCTCTGCAGCTCTACTCGGCTGTGCAAGATTTATCCTTAGAACGTAAGCGTCCCGCGTTGGTGACCTCAAGGCGGGCGCCAGCAGGAGCTAACAGCGGCCGACATCGCTCACACCTGACAGCCACCATTTGGGTACAGACGACATTCAGGACCATGACGGCACCCTGGAGTGGCCGTACGCTCGTTGTTCGTCCACCGAACGTCAGGATTGGCCGGCCGACGCTTTGATGAAGTCGATGAATGCCCTAAGCGGCGTGGGCACCAGGCGTCGTCCGGGATAGTAGAGGAATGGACCCGAGAAGCGCTCCCACCATGGCTCAAGAACGGGCTCGAGGACGCCGCTGTCAAAATACGGACGCAGCCAGTCTTCGAACAGGCCGACGATGCCGAGACCGGCGATCGCCGCATCGACGGCGAGGTCGCTTGCTCCGCCGGCTGTCACGACCAGCGGACCAGTCCGATCGATCCGCACCTCCTCGCCGTTGCGCTCGAATTCCCACGGCGGCGTCACGCCGCTTGGAAAGCGGTGGCGCAGACAGGCATGGTCAAGCAGATCGCGCGGATGCTCGGGCCGACCGTGCCGGAGCAGACGCAATAAACGAAATAAACGAAAATAGCGAAGCTCTCAGGGCCGGCTCAACACCGGCTTTGTTGAAATCTCTGGTCTGCAGTTCGTATCCGCTCAAGAGCACGGTCGCGGCCGCCCCGTAGCTGCGGGCGTCCCAGAGGCATTTCGCTAGCGTGTCGGCCGGAGTGTTGCTCCGGCCATCAAGACTCAAGTCGAGGACCGCGTTCGCCATTCGATGGCTCGATGTGTCGATCCCCGAAGTCATGGATGAATGTGGATGATGGTCTTCCCGGTGCGTCGCTCGGTTGAGTTGAAGGCGGCGATGGCGTTATCGAGCCTAGAGACGTTGCCGATGTTCGTCCGTAGGCGTCCGTCCCGTACCCGCTGGACGATTTCGCCCAGTTGGGCACGATCGGATTCGACGACGAAGTCGATCGCCAGACCGTCGGTGGGCCGCGCCTCGACTGGGCCAACGATAGAGACCAGCGTTCCTCCGGCTCGTGTCAGGCCTGCGGACCGTTTCCCGATGTCGCCGCCGATGACATCGAACACCAGATCGACGCGGCCCACGTCTTCGAGGACATCGTTTTCAAGATCCAGGAACTCCTGCACGCCGAACTCGAGTGCCTTCTGACGGTCGGCGGAGCGTCCGGTGCCAATGACGTAGGCACCAAACTCGCGCGCTAGCTGCACTACTATCGAGCCAACTGCGCCGGCGGCACCATGCACAAGGATGCTCTGGCCGGCTTGAAGGCGGCCGTGCTGAAACAGTCCCTGCCATGCGGTCAGGCCCGAGATCGGCAGGCTCGCTCCAACCGTAAAGTCGACCTCGCCCGGCAGCGGTGCGAGGTTGCGCGCCTCGACAGCCACATACTCTGCCAGGGTGCCGTCGCGATACCAGTCCGTGAGGCCGAACACACGCTGCCCCACCGACAGTCCCGTCGTACCATAGCCTAGAGCGGTGACCACCCCGGCCAGCTCATGCCCGGGAATCGATGGTGTTCGCCCGCGACCGACGCGATCGGCCCAGGTGGAGGGCCAGGTCAGTTCGGTCGGGACGAACCCCGACGCATGAACTTCAACGATGACATCGTTTATCGCCGCCTGCGGTTCCGGCCGCTCCACCAGCTTGATGCCGGCCGTTCCCGCGGCTTGATCACTTGCTACGATCGCTTTCATGGGATTAATCTCCTCAGACATTCGTTGGGTCAAAGTAAATTACAGGCGCGGAAAGCCTTCGATCCCGCACGAATATGGCGATCGGTTCGCTACCGCGACGATCTTGATCTCGACTTGATGTGCGATGTCGATGAGATCGACGCTCGCGTTCCGTAGAGTCGCCGCACCGCGAATCCAGGATTTCTGTGACAGTCAACCGCGCGATGGTGACGGGCGCTTCATCGCCAGAAGCTCGGATACATCGTGCAGATCATCTGCCGATGAGATGGCAAGGGTCAGCCATTTCCCGTCGATGTATGTTTTGGCTTCATCGTAGAGTTTGACCAGTTGCGGGCGCCAGACATAACGCCGCTGCTCAAACTTTTCTCGTTCTGCTCCGCCCATGACCACGACAGCCGAAAACCGCCGGTATTCCGGCACCAAGGTGGTGAACGCCTTGGTTTTCTTGTAGCGCAAGGACCAGCCGGGGTTCTTGCCACCATAGAGCCAGTCCGGCGCGAAAACTCCAGGATAAGATTCGTCGATCCAATTCCGCAGTTCGGCCCAATACCTGAATGCCTCCGGTCCGAGCCATTCTCGAACGGCGCTGTCGTCGGGCGATGCTGATTTGTCAGTTATCCTGTCGCCGATCTGGCGAAGCGTGCTGGTTGGTAAAATCATCTGCAGGCCTCATATTACGGTCCGGCGGTGACGCCGGTTGCGGGTTGGTTGGCGGCGATACTGATCCAGTTCATCGGGTGGCTCCCTCATCAAGTGATTACGGAACCCAATTTACGGCTGGGGGTGCAAATATCGAGACTGGATCAGCTCAATATGATGCGCGAAAGGATCAAGCTGCGCGCATGAATCTATGTCGCACGATTACTCGCCCTTGTTGGCCAGTCGGCGCCATTCTCCCGGCGTCATCAGTGAACACATGCCGGAATGCGGAAACGGATTGATATCCCACCGTCTCGGCCACCGCTTCAGTGCTTATTGCTGGCTTCTTCTTAAATTCGTTGGCCGCCAGACTCATCCGCAGATCGGTCAAGAGGTCGAGGGCGGAGCGAACTAACGCCGTTGGGCAGGACGAAGGAGGTATCCAACCGCAAAGCCAATTCCGGCAAGCAGCATAAATGTACCGAAAGTCCCGCGATGCACGCTGGTTCGGCGTTCGGCGTAACGCAGGGCCGGCGTATTGACGACTTCAGTACGTGGTCGATCGAGTCCCGAGGCGACTTCTTCATGCCAGCTACCAGCAGCGTCCTGGAATTCGATATTTTCTGTTGAACCTGGAAGCTCATGCTGACCCGCCGCAATTTCCGCTGCGGCAAGGGCATCGGCGTGGCTTGGGAAGGTTTCAGAAAAGACGTCATCGACTTTGTACGCCCACCCGCCGTCGTGCTCTACTATCTCATACTCTAGCTTTGCCATGGCGCTGCTCCCGTTGGATGAAGCAAAAACTTCCGGGCAGTGACCTTGGTTCCGCGCAGCCAGGGGCAAAACGGCATGACAGCTCTCTAAGCTCGCTAGCTTGGCATCTCAACGATTCCCGGCCTTGCCGCAGCCGAAACGGCTCCTATTCTTCATGACGACGGAAGATAAACCAATGGCAGACCATCCGAAGAAAGAAGGCTGCGACCGTTCACGAGTATCCACGCAAGAGCATGAGGTCGCCTATCTGATGAAGACGGCGAAGGTAACGCGACAGAAGGCGCTGTAAGCGATCCGTGACGCGGGCCCTAGCCGCGAGAAGGTGATGGAATTATCTGGCGAAGAAATAGAACGTGCGGTCATTGCGAACAGAGATAGAGCCACGCCGGCGAGTTGGGGCGTTGCTCTCTGCTGACTTTCAGGGAAGTCTGAGCTAGCCTAAGAAGCACGAGGTCCGTCGCCGTCCAGCAGTTCCTCCAGAAGCTTCTCTTTATCCGTCATATCAAACTCGCGGATCATGTAGAGAACCCTCAGCCCCTCCATTACTGCCAAATGGCTCTTAGGGTCCACTCGATGCACTTTGCACCAGTCATGAACGACCTACTCCACAAGGACGGCTTCGGTCTCTTTCGTTGGCGAAATTTTTCTTGCTGAGCGCTTGGACATTGCGGTCCTCCTGTCCCTCGCGAACCCCCAACCATCGCAATGGGCCTCGGATCGCTAAACAGCGACAGCCTCCAAACGCTGTGCCCCTTGCGTGGTTCCCCGCTCAAAGGTGCATAGGACGTTTGCGGAGGGCATCGGACCTAAGTCCCACTTTTTAACCCATTATGGCTATGGCAATATTGCTGGCGGTTACACGAGGGAACATGCCTCGCGAGGGACCAGGCCACCAGTGACGTCACCCTTAGACCGGGCGAAGTCCCAGCGGCCGATGTCCCAAGCAAAGCGATGCTGTAACCCGGGCTCGGCGGGCTTCCGGTCGCCGGGCCTTTTGTTTGTGACGCAGTGGGTAGGTAGAGTAGAAATGCCTGCTGCTCCCCTTCAACGGGCAAAAGTGTCATGGCGTCAACCGACAACGGCCGTTGAAGGGTGCGCGCCTGCTGCCAATCCGCTGTTAGCCACGGTTCAATCTCCTCCGGCGTTGTCAGAATGTACAACGCAGCATCGTCCGAAGATCGTCGCGGACGGTCTCCATCGTGTTCTTGCGTTCATGCCGCCGTCAGACAGGGATCAAGGCGAGGGGCCGCATAGGCCCACCTCGTTTTCAGTCCCCACACGACTGGCGGCCGTCGCAACTCACCGACAGAGCCCGGTCCAACCCGCCAATTCGTTGTCCCAACTCCTATTTACTCTTGCCACCCGACTTCTTTTCGAGGCTCTTCTTCAGAGCCGACATCAGGTCGATCACGTTGCCGGTGTAGGCAGGCTCTTCATCCTTGCCTTTCGGCTTGGCGCCCTTCTTGGCTGACTTGCGCTTGCTCTCGATTATCTCCTTGAGTTTTTCCTGTACCGGATCCTGGACCATGTCCGGGTTCCAGGGTTTGCTCCGTTCGTCGATCAGCGATGTAACGAGGCTCATCAGCTTGGGATCATTGTCGCCGTCGCTGATGTCGTCAAAATAGTTTTCCGGCTTCCTCACCTCGTCGCCATAACGGAGAGTCCACACGACGATACCTTTGCCGCATGGCTCCAACATTACAGCTCGCTCGCGCCGACCAATGACAAGTCTGGATATGCCCACGACCTTCTCGGCTTCCATCGCGTCGCGGATGACGCTGAACGCCTCGTGGCCGACCTCATCCGACGGCGACAGGTAGTGGGGCTTTTCCAGCCAGACCCATTCGATCGTGTTGCGCGGCACGAACTTTTCGATGTCGATGGTCCGGGCGCTTTCGAGCGCGACACTCTCCAGTTCCTCGTCCTCGATCACCAGGAACTCGTTTTCGCCGCGTTCGTACCCCTTCGCCTCGTCTTCTTCATCGACTACCTTGCCGGTCTCGGCGTCGACGTATCTGGAGACGACGCGATTGTTCGTTTTCCGGTTCAGGGTGTGAAAGCGAACCTTCTCCGACTCACTGGTCGCCGGCATCATCGAAACAGGGCAGGTGACGAGCGAGAGCTTGAGATAGCCTTTCCAATATGGACGTGGGGGTGCCATCGTTCACCTCACTTAGCTTGCCCGGCGACGTTGAGCGGGTGCGCTCTTCGCGGCGGTCTTTGTCTTCGCCTTCGCTGCGGCCGCCCGCGTTGCTTTTGCTCTCCCTTTTGCCGCGGCCTTGCCGGCGCGTCTCTTCGGTTCGGCCGCAGCCTTGACACCGGCGCTCTGGCGCAGGGCTTCCAGCAATTCATTTGGTTTCGAAACTTTCGGAGGAGCGCGTTTCGGCAGGGTCTTGCCTTCCATCTTGGCCTTGACCAGTTCGGCAAGCGCGGCCTCATACCGGTCGTCGAACTCGTCGGCCGAGAAGGTGCCCTTCTTCGTGCCGATGATGTGCTTGGCGAGGTCGAGCATCTCGCCCTTGATCTTGATTTCCGGGATTTCCTTGAACGCCTCTTTGGCGCTTCGGACTTCATAGTCGAAGTTCAGTGTCGTGGCGATCAAACCTTTCTCGTGCGTGCGGAGCAGCACGGTCCGCATCCGCCGGAAGAGAACTGTCTGGGCGATGGCAGCGACCTTCTTCTTGTGCATGCCGTCGCGCAGCAGCGCGAATGCCTCCGCGCCCATCTTGTCCGGCGTCAGGTAATAGGGCCGGTCGAAATAGACTTTGTCGATGTCCTCGCAGGAAATGAACGCCTCGACATGCAAGGTTTTGTCGCTCTCCGGTACCGCCGCGGCGACTTCCTCCGGCTCGAGCACCACGTACCTGTCGTTGTCGAGCTCGTAGCCTTTGACCTGATCTTCCTTCTGCACCGGCTTGCCGGTCGCACTGTCGACGAATTCGCGCCGCACCCGGTTGCCCGTTTCTCGGTTCACCGTGTGGAAGGAGATCCGCTCGGATGTCGACGTGGCGGTGTAGAGCGCCACCGGCGCGGTCACTTCGCCAAACCGGATATAGCCCTTCCATTGGGCTCGCCCCGCGACTGCCATGGTTTGCTCCTCAGGTAACCCGACGGAGTCAACCGAATCACGTTCTCCTTTGTTCCGAAATCGCTGATAAATTCAACAATTACATCACCAGAGCAGCCATTAGGCGGCCCCGCCAGTGACAGGATTAACTTCCGGCTTTTCGCTATTGTCCTTGGCACCGGGGGGCTGGACGGTCGGCGGCGCAATCGACTCCTCGTCAGCGCGCTTCTTTCGATCCGCAGGCTGATGGACATCAGCAGGCCTCGCCTGTTCCGGTTTTGCGTTGGTGTCTTTGGTGGTCATGGTTCTACTCCATCCGATTTGAGAAGAAGAACGGGGCGGATAGAGTTGAGTTCCTCGTCCACCACTCTGCCAATGGCAAGAATCACTAAAAAGGCCGGGCTAACCCGACCTTCCCGCAGCCATTGCCAGTACCCCCGTGGTCAATGGTGAGTGGGTGTTGTTTAGCCGCGGTTCGTGACGACGGCGTGACAGTGAGGCTGCGTCAATGTCGCCATTGCGTCAGGGCAGACCTATCTCAGTTTCAGCAGCAATGCCCGCAGGCCTGGCTGACTGGCCGCCCTCGCAGCCTCATCGACAGGAAACCACTTGGTCTTGCGAATCGTCTTTTCGGGAAAGGAGTTGGCCACTGCTCGCATTTTCATCATATGGACGGTCACTCGATGTCGCCTGGTGCTGCTGTCCTTGAAATAATGGTAGCTGCCAAACGGTTGGGCGTCAGCAGAGCCGATAACGCCTGCCTCCTCGAAAGCCTCTCGCTCAGCCGTCGATTTCGAAGTCTCGTGCTCTTCGATGTGGCCTTTTGGCAATCCCCATCGGCCGTGCCGGAGGCTCGCCACGAGCAGGACTTCCGACGTGGCCTCGTTGCTGCGACGGATGCAGATTGCGCCGGCCTGCTCGACATCCTCTGTCTCATGTAACTCGTTAGACTCGACCTCCGGAGCTTCCTGTGACATGGCATCTCTCTCGGGTTTCAACTTCGATTCCGGTCCACTAACGCGAATGAGACATCGGGATGCGCGGCTGCTGAACCATTTGGCAAAAAGATGTTCCATGGATTTGACCGCCCGAACGGAGCCAGGAAAGCCAACCGCCTCGCTTGCACAGTTGCGGTTCAACACTCGCCAGTGTCAAGCGACTTCCGGTATAACCTTTCCCGGAGTGGATCTATGTTGCGGTCAGCATCATCGTTCGGCCACCAGCTTTGCCATTCATCGGCCAATGCCTCCTCAGCCTGGCGGCCTTCGAGCCGGGCCACCAGCCTGTTGAGCAGCTCTTCCGGCGCGATGGCGCTATTGGGCGGCAGGTAGGCGGCGATGTCTCTCTGACAATCTTCAATCAGCCTTTTCATCTTGTCTGCGTGAGCCATAGGGGACCTCCTTGGAAGTCAAACATCTTGACCATAGCAAGGGTTCCCGATCTCCGCGGTCGGAACGGCTCCTAAGACAGAGGGGAATGGCAGACTCTCGAACGAAGAAAGCCACGACCGCTCACGTGTCCACCTAGGAGCACGAGGCCTACATCATGACGGCGGCACAAGTGGCGTGACTATACCAGCAATTCGGGCTGGTACGTCTGACCCGTCTCGGACGCGGCGTGCCGTGGGTGAAGGCGTGAAATCTTGTCCGAGAGCCGGATGCGGGAGATCTGCACGTCCGGTTCGATGAGCGGGGTGTGGAAACGGGAGTCACGGTCGAGCCACTAAGGCACCGCCAGACGAAAGGGGCGGAAACAGATCTGCTCAACCTACAGCCACCCGTGCCACACCTCGACTCACGTTCTCGATGGCGATCACGGCCTGATCGGCGAATGTTCGCAGGAGCTCAATCTGCCGTTCTGGAAAATATCCGACCTCACGTCGACTGACGCCGATCGCTCCGATCGCCCGCCCGGTCAGCATCGACGGCACGCCGATCGAGCTGCGATACGACACGATTTTCGCCAGCGGCAGCAACTGGTATTCAGGATCGGCAAATACGTCAGGAATCTGCTCTATGGCACCGCTGAGAACGGCTCGCCCCGTTACGTAGCCCCTGTAGGGTTTCCGCGGGAAACTGGCGTGGGCCGCTTCAATGCCTTCGCGCGATATGCCGTGATAGGCGACGGAATGCAGGAGCTCGCCGTCGAACCGAAACACAAAGCAAAATTCTGCCGCGCATAGCCTCGCTGCGCTTTTCGCTATCGCATCGAAGACGGGCTGCGCGGAGCTGGTCGAGATCGGAATGACCCGCAGTATTTCGCTCGTCGCCGTCTGCTGTTCGAGGGTCTCGTCAAGCTCTCGCTTCAGCAGTTCGACCTGTTGTCTGAGACTGGCGCTTGATTCATCCGCCTCGTGCCCCTCCACCCAGAATCCCCCTGCGATCAGCTTGCGTCGAGTGCTACCGTCCACCACCGGGTGGGCCCCACGTCCAATCCGATGGCCGGAACGGCTAGAATACTCCATCTGATCAGTTGTGACGAGGTGACCTCACAGCCATGTGCGTCTGAGCCTGGAAGATGGAATTGCGACCCAATCATCCCGTTGGGGCGGGCGAACGAACGCCCGTAGAGTGTCGATCTTTCCCATTCCCATCGTCGCAGAAGCACCAGGAGCGGACGCTTCGCGCTACCCCTCCCTTCGTCCAGCTGCACCGCACGTTCAAATGCCGCTTCGGGTCGAGAATTCGCCTTCATCAGCGTCGTGGATGGGTGTGGAATCCAGAAATTCGCAGCATAAGTGCCAAATGGCTGCTCTGCGCCGACAAAAGAACCGGTTGAATGGTTTTGCCTGGCATGACGGCTGCGGTTCGACTTGATGCAAGGCGGTGGGGATTAAGCTGTTGGACAAAGCTAGCTATTTGTCTCGCCGAGCCGCTAGAAGGCGCGTGAGACTCTCTAGCCTATTATATCGACTGCATAGTAGGAAACGGCCGATATTAGCGCGGCCGCTGGTAGCGTGATTACCCAGGCGACGACGATATTTCCGGCGAGGCCCCCACCGCACGGCCGAGACGCGGGCCGAGCCGACGCCGATGATGGCGCCGGTGATCGTATGGGTTGTCGAGACCGGAATGCCGAGCCAGGTGGCGGCAAAAAGCGTAATGGCGCCGCCGGTCTGCGCACAGAAGCCCTGCATCGGGTTGAGCTTGGTGATCTTCGATCCCATCGTGTGGACGA
This sequence comes from Sinorhizobium terangae, assembly GCF_029714365.1. NCBI lineage: Bacteria > Pseudomonadati > Pseudomonadota > Alphaproteobacteria > Hyphomicrobiales > Rhizobiaceae > Sinorhizobium > Sinorhizobium terangae. The sequence goes on along the minus strand of NZ_CP121660.1, from coordinate 1,629,641 downwards.
TGCTCCATCCCCCGAAAAGCGTGCCGAGCGCAATTGCCGCCTGGCAGGTGAGGACCACCCAGAAGGGCACGTGGAATTCCGGCCCGAGGTAGCCTTGGGAAAAGAGGAGCACGGCGATGATGCCCATGGTCTTCTGCGCGTCGTTGCCGCCATGGCCGAGCGAATAAAGCGAGGCCGACACGAATTGCAGCCCTCGGAAGGTGTTGTCGACGGAGAATGGCGTCTGGCGCACGAACAGCCAGGAGACGATCAGCACCAGCAAAACAGCCAGCACGAAGCCGATCCCCCGTGACATGACAATGGCGCCGGCAGTCTTCAGGAGGCCGGACCAGACGATGGAACTGAAGCCGGCCTTGGCAAGGCCTGCGCCGACGAGGCCACCGACGAGCGCGTGCGAAGAGCTCGACGGGATGCCGAAGACCCAGGTCAGGATGTTCCAGACGATCGCACCAATCAGCGCCGCAAAGATGACCTGCGGCGTGACGATGCCGGGATTGATGATGCCCTTCCCAAGCGTCTCGGCCACATGCAGACCGAAGAAGAGGAAGGCGATGAAGTTGAAGAAGGCCGCCCACATGACGGCATATTGCGGCCGCAGCACCCGCGTCGAGACGATCGTCGCGATCGAATTGGCTGCATCGTGCAATCCGTTCAGGAAATCGAAAAACAGGGCAACCCCGATGAGACCCACAAGCAGCGGGAAGGCGAGGGTGGCGTCCATCAGACGTTCTCGATCACGATGCCGCTGATTTCGTTGGCAACATCCTCGAAGCGGTCGACGACCTTTTCGAGTTCGCCATAGATTTCGCTGCCGATGATATAGGCCATGGGATTGGTGCTGCCATGCCGCTTGAACAGGTCCTTCAGGCCCTGCTCTGCAGTTCGTCGGAGCGGCCTTCGACACGGGTCACCTCCTCGGCGATCGTGCTCAGGCGGTGCGCGTTGACGCCGATCCGGTTGAGGAGCGGAATGGCCTCGGCGACGAGATGCGCGTCCTCGACGACCGCGACGCCCATTGCCTGCATGCCGGGATCGAAGCTTTTCTGCTCATAGAGCCGGATGGTCTTCACCGTCTTGTGCATCATGTCGATCGCATCGTCCATCGACTGGATGAGATCCTTGATGTCGCCGCGGTCGAAGGGCGTGATGAAGCTGCGGCGCACCGCCAGCAGGACCTCTCGGGTGATCGCGTCGGCCTCGTCCTCAAGTTGGACGATGCGATCGCAATGGCGTTCGATGTCCGGTCCGCCAGCGAGCAGCGCGTTCAGCGCCTCCGCGGCCGCCATGACCGTGCGCGAATGCTGTTCGAACAGATCGAAGAACCGGTCTTCACGAGGGAGGAGCTTGCGAAACAGGCCGAGCATCGGCGATCCATGCGGTTGTCGATTGTCACAAATCCGTCATATTGGACCTGTGCGAGCTGGGAACGTTCCAAGGCCCCGGAAATGGCCGTTTCCCACAGGGATCCGTGCAGGCGCAGCACGCTAGACTTCGCGCGACTCAGGCTCTGATCAGGTCAAGATATCCCGGTCTGTCTTAGGCTCACACAATAAAATGCGCCCGCCAATCGGCGGGCGCTGAAGTAATGGCAATACTCCTCGCCCCCAAACGGGTGGTTCAGGAGCGATGCGCAATAAACTTTTCAAGTGGCAGAAAGGTTCCCTGGCTCCGCTTGATACATCAGCTTTCATTTTTTGCGTCCCGTCGACCGGGCAGAGAGATTGGCATAGATTGTCCGTCAACTGCTTTCCCAAGAATTTGACGAGCCCTGTTTCAGGCCGATTGAGCTGCGCCATGAAGAAGAATGAACGACACCTGACGCGACTTGCGAGCTTCGCAGGGTCAATGATGAAGAACGGCGCTGCCGAGCAGATTGGAGCGCTTTGCCATCGCCTGGGCGACAAGGGTTCCGTAGAAGTCCTCGTGATAACGACCCGTGACTCGCGTCGCTGGACCGTCCCGAAAGGCTGGCCCATCAAGGGGCTGAAATCTCACCAGGTTGCTGAGCGTGAGGCCTGGGAAGAGGCCGGTGTGGTCGGCAAGGCTAAGAAGCGTCCGTTGGGATATTACACGTACCTGAAGACGCTCGATAACGGCGAGAAGATACCCACCGTCGTGGAGGTTCACGCCTTGAAAGTAGACAAGGTCGACAGCACATTCCCGGAAGTCGACCAGCGGAAAGTCGAATGGTTGTCGCCGACCGAAGCTGCATTGCGCGTTCAAGAGCCTGAGTTGAAAGGGCTTCTGTCGAGTATGCTGAAAATGGGGTAAGTTCCCCCGCTTTTGGCATTGCACACTCTCAAGTAGGTCTCTCTCGGAAGATGACGTCATCAGAAAAGATCTCGCCGAGGCGAACGAGTTCACGAGCACAGCGCGAACACAGGGTACAGAATAGCGTACGTCGGTCCACATAGTGTGAACCTCTTCTAATAGGGACTCCGCGACCACATCCCGGTAGCGCGAAAGATCGGTGAATGTAACTGTCGGTCGAGACACATGTGCAGGAGGCGAACAACTTTAGAGCTAACGAACACGAAAGAAAGAATGCGCTCTGGGTGAAGAGCGGAAGCCGGACGACGGGAGCTGAACGGGCGCGGTGCGCCATGCGCCACCATACCGTCATGCGCCGTCGATGCATCATTGACGCATGCTCTCAAATCATGGAACGTCATCTCCCATGCCGCCGTGTAGAGAGTGAACCAAGTCATCCGGTCGATCTTGACTTGTCCGGCCTTCGAGAGATTGCGGATACGATCGAGATTGTTGGTGCCGAGCACCGGGAGAATCTGCGCCGGGTGCGCCAGCAGCCACGCCAGAGCGACTGCTGCACGATCTACGCCATACGTGTGAGCAACGCGATCAAGAGCAGATGCTAAGCCTTCATCAGCGTCGTTTATCAATCGACCTCCCGCCAAAGGAGACCACGCCATCAGCGGAATTTGGCGCTGTTGGAAAAAGGCTACGTCACCGTTTGTGAACGCGTCACGAGCGAGCAAGCTTAATTCGATTTCATTTACAGACAATCGCGTCGCCATCGCCGACTGCAGCAATTCATAATCCCAGGTCCGGAAATTCGAGACTCCAACAGCTCGTACCTTTCCTTCCTTGACCATTGCATCCAGCACCGCACCGGTCTCGAAGTGGTTTATGAACGGGTCGGGTCTGTGGATGAGAAGCAGGTCAATGTAGTCGGTATTCATGAGGCGAAGCGAGCGCTCCACCGAGGTCCGAATGCAGCGAACGGCCTCCACCGCGGCAGAGTGCCTCGTGGTCAGAGTATCCGCAACGGGGCGATCACCGAAAATTCAGGAACGGTATCGGTGAATGCCGGCTCAGGGGTCGATCTTCCCGGTTCCCATCCGTCGCGGTTTTGGTCGAAAGCAGTCGGGGGTCCGGTGCATGGGCGGCTGCTCGTGGCGCGCGTCGAAGCGGCGGAGTTACTGCCGTCGGCCCGAGCGTGACCTCGATGCCTCGCCAGCGGATATCAGTGCTTCGGCCGCGCGCCGAAGCAGCGGCGTGGCCTCGCCCGGCTCGAAAATTTGTGAGCTGACGAAGGCGCCGTTTATCAGAACCGCGAGCTGGCCCGCTAGTTCATCAGGGGCAGCCACGTCGAGATGCTCCGCGATCACTTTCAGCCGCCGCCGCATCTCGCGCTTATGGGCCTCGGCAATCTTGCGCGCGGGATGGTCAGGTTCAGGAAACTCGGCGGCTACGTTGATCTGTGGGCAGCCTCGATAGTGCGGCCTTCCGACACGTTCGCCAATCCAACCCATATGGGCGTCCAACTGCGCCTTGGCGTTGTTTTGGTGTTGCGCTGTCACGCTACCCCACTGGCCCCAGAAGTCCTGATCTTCGCGCTCCAGGAACGCGGCAACGAGATCGTCCTTCGTGCCGAAATGACGGTAGAGGCTCGTCTTCGCGACGCCGGCTTTCTCGACCACCAGGTCGACACCTACCGCCCGAACGCCTTGCTTGTAGAAGAGCTCTGACGCGGTTTCGAGGATCCTGTTGCGGACGTTGGCGCCGTGGCCGACAGGAATGGATGCAATTCTCGACATGCTCGGCCTCCACTTTGTCCAGCAGATATAGCACGGAAGGTCTTGACGCGCTACAGACCTGTATGTACTTCTCTGCAACAGACAGGTCTGTAGCATGGAGGAATTAATGACAGAGAATGTGATGATAACCGCTGGGACGGTAGCGGTATTTGGAGCAACAGGGCATACCGGCCGCTTCGTGGTCGCGGAATTGTTGCGCCGTGGGCTTCGGCCGATCGCAATCGCCCGCAGTGCCGAGGCGTTCGCAGCGGCAAACTTTCGCGAGCCGGAGGTGCTCTGCCGCCCAGCGACCGTCGACGATGAGGGGTCGCTAATGCGGGTATTGGCCGGCGCAGAGGCCGTGATCAATTGCGCAGGGCCATTCCTCGATACCGCCGATGCGTTGGCCGCTGCAGCGGTAAAGTCAGGGATCCACTATATTGATGTCAGCGCCGAGCAACCGAGCGTCGGAACGACCCTTGAGAATTTCGATGAATCTGCCCGCCAAGCCGGAGTTGCGGTCATCCCCGGTATGGGGTTCTACGGCGGGTTCGCCGACCTGCTGGTCACCGCCACGTTGAGAGGCTGGACGTCTGCGGACACGATCGACATCTTCATCGGACTCGACAGCTGGCACCCGACGCGCGGCACCCGCGTTACCGGTGAACGGAACAAGGCAACGCGCATGGTTGTCTCCGAGGGCCGCCTCAGTCCCTTGGCTCTCCCGCCTGCGCAGAAGCACTGGGAGTTCGGGTCCGGGCTGGGCAGTCAGATCGTCAGCGAAATGCCATTCTCCGAGATCGTTCTGATCTCTCGGCACGTGAAGACAACAGAGCTCCACACCTATTTGAGCGCGGTCGCTCTCAGCGACATTCGCGACAAGGCGACGCCCGCTCCGAACGCGGCGGACCCGACCGGGCGCTCAGCGCAACAGTTCGTCGTCGAAGTCGTTGCGAGGCGCGAAGGAGCCAGTCGACGGACTGTTGCCCGAGGACAGGACATTTACGCCTTCACCGCACCGCTCGTCTGCGAGGTCGTCGAGCGTCTTCTCGGCCGGCAGTTCAGCCATGCAGGAGCACACGCGCCCGGCGAAATCCTCAACGCCGAGGAGGTGCTAACCGCGCTCCAGCCCGATCACTTGGCGTTCGAAATTGCCGCGAGGTGACCACGCAATCCAACAAAGAGGAGTGAAATGAAGGTGCGCGCTTCACTCTCGACGTCCGGGAAAAGGTTGCAACTACCGTTGGATCGCGAGCTCGGCATCAGTAAAACGCTGTTGGGTAGAGCACCAGAAATCCAAGTAGATGAGGTCGACGTGAGTTTCCGTATAGGAAGAGCGAACCGAGATCATTTTGCGGCATTACGCACGATAGAACTAGCTTCATTCGAGACCCTGCGCGGGGCGGGCGCCGTGACTGGTGAAGCGGCGGCCAGCAGTGACGGCGAACTGCAGCAATATCTCGATGCCGGCTTCCTATTCGCTGCATTCGACGAGCAGGCCATCCCCGTCGGCTACGGCGGAGGGTATATAGCGGACGGTTGCCTGCACATTGGCGAAGTGGACGTGCATCCAAGCTGGCAGAGAAGGGGCATAGGAAGGCAGATCATGAAAGCCCTGCTAGACGAAGGCCGTGCAAGAAAGCTCCAAGGTGCAACTCTAACGACGGATCGCCTCGCCCCCTTTAACGCGCCGTTCTACACGTCACTGGGATTCCACATTGTGGAGGGAGATGCATGTCCGGAGCGCCTGAGCGCCAACCTTGCGGCGGAAAAAGCTAAAGGTCTCGACCCACTTCGTCGCGTTGCGATGATGCCCGTCTTTTGATGGCTTTCCTGGGAAGGATTCGACCGTTCTTCTCTTGGGGTCCAGCAGGCGATTTTTGATTTGCACTGAATCGACTTTCAAGTGACCGCTTTCTGGCCCGAACGGCGCTTGGAGTTCCTTCACACCAACGATCTCATCGACATTTCCGCTCCGAGCAGGAGCAAGCAGATAAGGAACAGGCGTCGAAAGGCAGCCGGGCTGATCCGCCCACGCAGCGCCTGGCCAGCCCACATGCCTGCCAGCGCAGGACCAAGAGCCAGTACCGAGAGCGCCAGTCCCTGGAGTTCGAATGCGCCGTGTGCGCCAAGCGCCGCGGCGAGTGCAACGGTCGACACAGTAAACGATAACCCGAGCGCCTGCACCAGATCGTCCCGCGGAAGGCTGAGCGCCTGCAAGTAGGGCACGGCCGGTATGACGAGTATCCCTGTGCCGCCCGTCACGACGCCGGTCACCGCGCCGATCAGCGGCGAAAGCCATGGCTCCCAGTGCCAGGGCACGCGAATCTGGGACCCCAGCAAGGAATAGCCGGCGTAAGTGACGAGCGCGGCGCCGAGGGCGGTGGTGGTCGCCTCGGTCTCGCCGCTGGTCAGCCATGTCACACCCAGCATCGTGCCGGTGCAGATCGCCAGCATCATCGGCCAGAATCGGCGGACGAGCGGACCGAAGGCGGGACCGGCCAGAAGCTGCCAGACATTGGTGACGAAGGACGGGACGATCAGCAAGCCGGCCGCCGAGAGCGGCGAGATCAGCGCGCCAAGCACTCCCATCGCCACCGTCGGCAACCCCATGCCGGTCACGCCCTTGACGACGCCGGCGGCGAAGAAGGTTGCGGCGGCCGCGAGCAGGACGGGCATGGACAGATCGGTCATGCCCCGTCATACCGTCTGACGCGCCGCAGACAATGCGGAAGTGCCGCAGTCAGCCTTCGGCTAGACCGAAGCCTTGCGCCCGATTATTCTGCCGCCATGCGTTTCGATGTGACCGACCTGCGCCTGTTTCTCACCGTGGCCGAGGCCGGCAGCATCACTCATGGCGCGGTCGAGGCCGGATTGTCGCTACCTGCCGCCAGCGAACGCCTGCGCGAGATGGAAACCTTGGCCGGCGTGAAGCTGCTGGACCGCGGCCGGCGCGGCGTGACACTGACCGAAGCCGGCGAGGCGCTGCTGCACCATGCGCGGCTGATCCTCTCCCAGATGGCTCGCATGCGCGCTGAGATCGGGCAGTTAGCGAAAGACCTGCGCGGCACTGTCCGCCTCCTGGCCAATACAGCGGCGTTGGCCGAGTTCCTGCCCGCGCGGCTCGCGCCCTGGCTGGCCACCCATCCGCAAGCCGATATTGTGGTCAAGGAACGCCAAAGCGCCGACATCGCCCGCAGTATCGCGCTCGGCTTCGCCGAAATTGGCGTGCTCTCGGATCTGGTGGAAACAACCGGACTGACGCTGCGCCCCTTCGTGACGGACCGACTCGTCGTGGTGGCGGGACGCGACCACGCCCTTGCGGCCATGCGACACGTCCGCCTTGCCGATCTTCGCGGTCAGCATTTCATAGCGCTGCGCGAAGGCGCCTTGCAGGATCACCTTGACGCGCAGGCGGCGCGCATCGGTCTGCGGATCAGGCCGCGCATTCGGCTGCGCGGGTTCGACGATATTTGCCGGATGGCGAGCGCCGGGGTCGGGGTCGGCATCGTGCCCGAGACGGCCGTACGCCGCTGCCGGAAATCGATGCCGATCTCCGTCAAACGCCTGGCGGAGGATTGGGCGGTGCGTCGCTTGTCGCTCTGCATCCGCAGCGACACGGAACTGACGCCGCTCGCGCAGAGCCTGCTCGAGCATCTTGAAGGCAAGGGGTAGGCTTCGGCCTTCACACTGGATCCAACACAGCCATCCGCTGTTCATTTGTCGCCCGGATGTTGCGATTTCCGTGACACCATGGCTCCCGCCGCCAGACCGAGCGCCAGTGCGGCGTAGGTCAGTCCGATCGATCTCTTCGAGAGAACGGTCTCCCAACCGGGTGTCAGCCGCTTCGGAACCAGGTGGTAGTCGACCACGTAAGCAACAGCGGCGGTCAGCGCCGCCTTCCGTATTATTGCGGTCGGTTCCCTGTAGCGGTCGGCCGCCAGCCATGCTTCGAAGGGCAGAGCCCAGAAGATCGCCGACAGATGATGAGTGCAGTAGCCGAGCAACGTGTGCTTAGCGTCCGCGGCCCCGACGTGGCCGGCATTCTCACTATAAAGCCAATGGCTCGTGGCATTGGTTGGCTGGAAAATGCTCCGTCCCTCCAATCCAGCGAGCAGCGCCAATGCCGCCGTCGTCGTCAGGCTCGCGATCGTTCCGCTGGTGACGGCCGACTTGAACGGGCTGCTCCGGCTTTGCAGAGACCGACGTTCAAGGCCCGCCGCACCGATCCGCTGGTCGGAGGACAAGGTGCTATCTGAAACAGGATCGCGCGTTATGGCCGACATTCGACAGCCTCCCGGTTTGTACATCCCAATCGCTGCAACGTCGCCATGTTCCGCGCGAGCTTCAGTCAGCTTCCGAGGGCGTTCTGAAACGAAGTGCGAGCGCTTGTGCTATATGAGCGCATCACATTGCCCTCATTGAGGAACGCCTGCCAGCGGCGGAAAGGCCCGTCGCGGGCGGCGAGCGCCATATAGCTCTTCAGCGCGAGATCGCCGCCAAATTGGAAGGGAATGGCAGCGGCACTGCGACGGCGCGTCAGTAGCTCCGGACGTTTGAGGAAGCGCTGGCGTGGCACATCGGCTCATTCGAGAAAAAATGAATGAAAGCCGCGAAATTAATGAACGGGCGCAAATGTCCGGTAAATGTGCGGGTCGCGGTCAATAGCTACTTCCGGCTCGGGATCCAGCCATTCTGAGTAAATGCTGCCGAAGTCCGCAACGGGTCGACTTTGGCCCTCAGCGGGGCCAAAGAGCGGCGCTTCAATGAGAAGCGCCGCGATTCAGCACTACAACTCAACTTGTTCAGAGATGGCTAGGGCGTCATCGACCTCGATCCCGAGGTCCTGCACGGTGCTCTCCAGTTTTGTGTGGCCTAGCAAGAGCTGGACGGCGCGCAGGTTGCCGGTCTTCTTGTAAATGTGCGCCGCCTTGGTTCTCCTCATCGAGTGCGTGCCGTAGCGCTTGGGGTCAAGTCCGATGCTCGACACCCACCGCTCGACGATCCTGCCATATTGCCGCGTCGAGAGATGCGGCAATGCGTGGACGCGGCTGGGAAACAAGTAATCCCGTTCACCGAGTCTGCGACTTCCAATCCATGCAGCGACAGCCTCCCGCGTTTGGTCGGTCAGTTCGAATTGCACGGGTCGGCTGGTCTTCCTCTGGATAATGATCGCCCGGTCGCGAACCCTTCCGGAAATTGCCACATCAGCAACTGAGATCGCGACGAGATCACAAGCTCGCAATTTGCTGTCGATAGCGAGATTGAAAAGCGCTAGGTCACGCACCGCGCCCAGCATCTGGAGGCGAGTTCGAATGGCCTAGACCTCCTCCGGCTTCAATGGAGGCTTCTGACCGACGATGCGGCCGGAGTTCCAACTGGACATAGCTTTCCTCCCGAAAGCCACCCTCCACAGCCGCAGCGCTTAACCTCAAGCGGGCCGATGATAATCTTCCTCGAAGTGATACTGCGGCCCTAAGCGGACACTTGGGCACTACAGCGCCGCGCGTCTTACCAGACGCAAAGTAGACGTTCGTGAGAGCCTCCTGTCGCTGCTGCTCATTCTCACATTCATCCGGAGTGCGGGTTTTCGCCTCGTCTACGACCGCAGTTTGCCTGCCAGGAACGAGACGAAGCGTCGGACCTTTACCGCGATATGGCGATTGGCCGGATAGACCGCTTGCAGCTGTATCGTGCTGATATGCCAATCGGGGAGAAGACGTATCAACCGGCCCTGCCTGAGGTCTTCGCCAACGATAAAGTCGGGCAGGAGGACGATACCGACTCCCAGCAAGGCGGCGTCGCGCAGGCCAAGGCTGTGATTAAGTTCCAGCCGAGGCACGATTGGAATGCGAAACTCCTCACCGTTCCTGCTGAACGGCCAGATCCGCGCCCATCTTAGTTCGGCGAAGTGGAGACAGGAATGGTGTGCGAGGTCGTGCGGCGTCTCCGGTGCACCATGTTCGGCAATATAGGCGGGCGAAGCGCAAATCACGATTGACGATGTCGCCAGTTGCCGGGTGATAAGATTGATATCGACCTCGAGGCGGCCTCGAATTGCAAGGTCGAAGCCATCCTCGACCAGGTTCACGGCCCGATGCGACAGGTCCAGTTCCAGGGACACAGCCGGGTTGAGCTTGAGGAACTCCGAAACCGCCGGCACGATCACCAGATGCCCGAGGTCGGGCGGCGCGGATACCCGCAACCGCCCGACGGCTTCCTTCTGGAACGAGGTTGCCGCCCGTTCCGCCTCCCTTATCTGCGGCAGGATACCCGAAAGGGCTTCCCGGTAGGCCGCGCCCGCCTCGGTAAGGGCGATCTTGCGCGTCGATCTCTGGAAGAGGCGGATGCCGAGGCGATCCTCGAGCTGCCTGACCTGGGCTCCCACCGTCGCACGCGACATGCCGAGTTCGTCCGCCGCCTTAGTGAAGCTGAGATGCGTCGAAACAGTTAGAAAGGCGGCAATCCCGTCAAGCGGATCCAGCGTTTTCATGAGAGCGATTATCCGTTCAATAATGTCAATTCATCGCTCTTATCATGAGACGGAGCACAAAGTAATCGATGGGTGTCCTCAAGCAGAAGGAGACCCGACATGAAGACATTCACCTATGCGGCGGTATCGCCGCCGGGCCATGGAACGCCGGCAGCGGCGTTCGGCAAACACGTCATACGCATGATGGCCTCCAACACAGGCGGCGCGCTGGGCATGCTCGAGGCCATCGTGCCGCCCGGGGAAGGTCCGCCGCTTCATGTGCACGAGCGCGAGGACGAGTTCTTCCGCGTCCTGTCCGGTTGCTTTGGCTTCTGGTGTGCCGGCGACTATGTCGAGCTGGCAGAGGGGGGCTGCATCGCGCTGCCGCGCGGCGTGCCGCATCGGTTCAGGAACATCGGAGAGACGGAAGGCTGCCTCATGGTCGTCGTGACGCCGGGCGGGTTCGAGAACTTCTTTCCGATCATCGAGCTCTGCAAGCCCGAAACGCCCGAGCAGATCGCCTCCGTCGCAATGGATTTCGGCCTCACCTTCCTGCCCGACGACGATCGCAAGGTCGCCTGATCCGGCGACACATCGCCCGCCGAAATACAGCACCGACAACAACAACGGTCCATCGAAAGGAGACCGAAGGATGACACACGCGCCTTCAAACGAAATCGGAATGACCCTGACAGCCAGCCAATTGGACACGTATCTCGCAAGGATCCGGGTCGACCGGCCGATTTCTCTCGACCTTCACGGCCTGTCGAAACTTCACCGCGCTCACCTCATGACCTTCACCTGGGAGGCGCTGGATGCCTTCATGGGATGGCCGTCCTCGATCACCCCGGCATCCGCCTTCGCCAAGATGGTGGAGGGGAGGCGCGGCGGCTGGTGCTACGAGATGAACGGTCTCTTCGGCGCAGTGCTTGATGCGCTCGGTTTCCGGGTGACCCGTCTTTGCGGTGGCGTTGACCGCGAAAAACTGGGCGACATCGCCATCGGCAATCACCTGACCCTGCGTGTCGATCTCGACCGCCCCTATCTCGCCGAGGTCGGCGTCGCCGACGCCATCGTCGAACCCGTGCCGCTTGCTGTCGGACCGATCAGCCAGCGCGGTTTCGATTTTTCGATTATGCCGACGGAGGACGGCTGGCTGCGCTTCAACAATCATGTGCATGGCATCGCACACAGCTTCGATTTCCGGGCCGATCACAGCGATGAGGCGGCCATGGCCGGCACGCATTCCTGGTTGATCCGGGACCCCGCGTCGCCATTCACAAACACGCTGGCAGTCCTGCGTCATACCGCGGACGGCTATGTCGCCCTGCAGAACGATTGCTTGCGCACCGTGAAGCCCAACAGTGTTAGCGAACACCGCATCACAAGCGCGGACCATCTCGCGGACACGTTTGAGACCATTTTTGACCTCGAGATTCCCCGGCCCGAACGCGTCTGGGACAAGGTCCAGGCGATTGGCCGCGACAAGGCCGCCTGAACAGGCGACACCCTTTCAACACTCTGGAACTCGAGGAAACATCGATGCTTCGCATAGCCGCATTCTGTATCGGTTTCGCACTGAGCACGGTTCTCATGGTTGCCGCAGGTTCGATGAGCAGGCCCCCGCCGGTCGCTCTCCGTCGAACTTGGCCATCGGGGTAGCTCAGGGTCAATATACCCTGATAGGTCGGTTTGATTGCCGAACGACTGAGGATCGGCGCACAGCGGTTTTCCACAGTTCGATCTACGAAAGTCGTCTTTGGGTCGATCTTTCACGTTCGTCAGAGGGCGCTCCAGAGGGTGGTTTTCTGCCTTGCCTTCGCTTGCGACGAACGCGACGGAAGTGCCAAAAGCGCGCGGTCACTTATCTTGGGAGTCCGGCCGTACACATCGCCTGAATTAGGCGATCAACATCGGCCTCGTGTCGAAATGCGAACAGACGCCTGACGCGGCGCGCGCTCGGCCTGCCGGCAAAGTGCTGCGGATATGTCCGGATGAACTCCGCCATATGCCGCCGTGCGTCTTCCAGCCTGCCGACAATAACGCAGGCCGCGGCTAACATCGCTCGCGTCTCCGGGGTTGCATCCGGCATTCGTTCCCAAATGGCAACAGCCTCCGGATATTCCCCGGCGCAAAGATGACAACCGGCCAGAAAACACTGATACCAGCTGGGAAAATGCGGATTGAGCCGTATGGCGGCCTGCGCTAAATCGATGACCGCTGCTCCCTCGCCGGACCATGCCAGGACCAGAGCCGATTTTGCCAGCGTGTCCGCGTCGTTAGGATTGATGGCCACGGCCCGCTCCAGGTGCGCCTTGGCCTGGTCAAATTCCCTGCGTCCAAGATGCACCCAGCCCAGAACGACGTGCGGCAAGGGATCCGTGTCGTCGAGGGAGACAGCCTTCTTCGCATGGTCCTCGGCCTTCTGAAGCGACGCCTTCGGATCGACATCCCAAGCCGAATAGAATCCGCCACGATCATAGGTAACGGCTAGCCCTGCGTGGGCGCGGGAGTAATCCGGATCGGTCTCCAGGGCTTTCTCAAACAGTTGGCGTGCTTCGAGATTGCCCCCATGCGTGTAAAGATCGAGGCTGCGTTTGCCGCGCAGCCAGAAGTCGTAAGCACGCATGCTGTCCGGGGGCTTGCGGCGGGCTTTCGCCCAATCCTCCTCCTCCACGCGCACAGCTAGGGCGGCGACGATCCTTTTCGTCACCTCATCTTGAACCGAGAACAGTTCTGTCAATTTGCTATCGTAGCGCTCGCCCCAGACGTGAGTGCCTGTGACGGTATCGATCAGCTGCGCCGAGATGCGAATTCGATCCCCGCTTCGTCGAACGCTCCCTTCAACCACGTACCGCGCATTCAGTTCCCTTCCGATCCGCAGGACATCGGCGGCTTTGTCCCGGTAATGAAAAGAGGAGTGGCGCGCGATCACGAGCAACTGCTGGAAGCGGGCCAGTTCCGTAATGATGTCCTCGGTGATGCCGTCGCTGAAATAGACTTGGGCAGGATCTGCGCTCATATTTTCGAAAGGCAGGACGGCAATCGACGGCTTGTTGCTCGAAGGTCGCGGGGACGGCAGCTTCGCCTGCGCGGTTGTGCTCAGTCGCGCCTGAAACACCCGGATCGGCCGGATGATATTCTTGAGCTCTCGAAATCCGAGATCGTCGAATCCGAACCGCAATTTGCCGTCTACGCATTCATGAACATTCCCCGATATGCAAATGCCGCCGGGCTCGGCGAGGGCCTCAAGGCGCGCGGCGACGTTGACGCCGTCGCCAAAAAGATCTTCGCGATCGATCATGACGTCGCCGAGATTGATCCGATCCGGTACTGCATCCTCTGGCCTTCCGGAAGGTCGAACGACATCGATGCGAGTTTATGCTGGACCTCAAACGCAGCCCGCACCGCCTCGACAGGGCTGACGAACTCAGCAATTAGGCTGTCGCCCGCACCGCCGAAGACCCTGCCGCCGTGGTTCTCAATCAGACGTTCGATGACGGCCCGGCAAACGCGCAGTGCACTATAGGTACGCTCCTCGTCGAGCTCCATTAGCCGGCTGTAACCGACAACGTCGGCCGCGAGTATAGTCGCCAGCCTGCGCTCCACGTCTTAACCTCCAATGTCACTCGCGACGCTCAGCCCGAGCAGTCCAACTGTATACGAATTGAAAGTCCGACTGTAGCTCGACGCAACATCCGCCATTATGCCGATTACTTTGGGCTCAAACGTAAACTGAGATCAGGGTGAATTGCGTAGGGCCTTTCGTGCAGCGGCCGCCTCGCGTCCAACACCGGACATCGCTGGCGCTGCCGGGAAGCTTCCGCATTGGGTCGATCTTTCGCGTTCCAGAGGGTCGCATACGAGGCTATCTTTGGCTGTCTGCAGTGCGGCCGAAGATTCGAGGGAAACTCAGGCCCCGTCAAGTTGCACGTTGGACAGTTGCAGCCACGGCGGGTTGTCGGCGTACATCTCGCGAATGAGCTGCTTGATCTCTTCGATCCTTCCTTTTGCATCGTCGCGCCTAAAACTCATGATGATCGGCGAGGTGGCCTTCTCATCTTTTATGACGCGGTAACAGACGTCGTCGGGTCTTTGCCGCTGAGAGGCTGTGGGAATGATGCACAAGCTCATACCGGCCGCCACGATGCCCAGCGCCGTCTGGATTTCACGGACCTCTTCCACGCTGCCAGGAGAAATGCCTTGCTCGCTCAACATGCTGAGGACCTCGTCGGCAAAGCTCGGCCGCGGCGCCGACGGATAGACGACCAGCGGTTCCCCCTCCAGTTCGGCAAGGCCGATCGGTTCGGTGGAGAGCGATTTTGGATGCCCCTTTGGAAAGGCGACCACCAGTCGTTCCTCCCGAAGCGTCAGCCTCTCGACTTCCCTGTCGTTGAGGCGGACCCTGCCGAAGCCGACATCGATCCGCCTCTCCTTGAGAGCGGTGACCTGCTCGGTCGACATCATTTCCCGGATCTCGATGTCGAGATCCGGCCAGCGCTCGCGCATGCGGCGGACGAGGTCCGGTATACCGCCATAGAGCGTCGAGCCGACGCAGCCAATGACGTAGCGCTCCCGACGAGATAAGCCGATCTTGCGCGTCTGCTCGCGCATATTTTCGATGCGAGCAATGATCTGTCCGGCCTGCTCGTAGAAGAAGCGGCCAGCCTCCGTCAAATCGAGCGGTCGGTTCGAGCGGTCGATAAGCAGAACGCCGAGTTCGTCTTCCAGTTGCTGTATCTGCCGGCTGAGGGGCGGCTGGGCAATATGCAGGATCTCTGCAGCACGCGAGAAGTTCCGCTCGCGCGCGACGGCGAGAAAATAACGCAGCTGCCTCAGTTCCATGAGCATACCTTTTAGGTATCAAATTCAACTTTTATAGTTTTGGACTGGTTTTAAAGTGGACGCTAATTTCCTCGTAATCAAGGGAGGAAAGCCTCGTGTCTACGGCAATCCGCATCAGCGCGATCGAAACAATTATACTCGATCTGCCCACCATCCGGCCGCATCGGCTGTCGATGGTCACCATGAACCGGCAGAGCATGACCATCGTCCGCGTCCACTGCTCCGACGGCTTCGAAGGGCTCGGAGAGGGGACGACGATCGGCGGGCTCGCCTACGGGGCTGAAAGCCCGGAAGGCATGAAATTGACGATCGACGAGTATATCGCGCCGCTGCTGATCGGCCGTGACGCGACGCGCATCCAGGCAGCCATGGACGTAGTCGTCAAAGCGGTAAAGGGAAATCACTTCGCCAAATGCGCGGTCGAGGCGGCCCTGCTCGATTGTCATGCGCGCCGCCTCGGTCTGCCGATGTCGGAACTGCTCGGTGGCCGGCGCCGCGACAGCCTGCCGATCGCTTGGACGCTCGCCTCCGGCGACACGGCCAAGGACATCGACGAGGCGCAAGCCATGCTCAGCCGGCAGCGCCACAAGGACTTCAAGCTGAAGATCGGCGTGAAATCGATCGAAGAGGATGTCCGCCATGTGGGCGCGATCCGCAAGGCACTACCGGACCTGGCTTCCATCCGGGTCGACGTGAACATGGCGTGGCGGGAGCGGGAAGCGCGCAATGCCATCCAAGCTCTGGCTGACGCCGGCTGCGTGCTGGTCGAACAACCGGTGCCGGGGATCACAGCGCTCGCCCGGCTGCGGCGGGCTTCCCCAATCGCCATCATGGCCGACGAAGTTCTGATTGGACCGGAAAGCGCGCTTGAGGCCGCGACTGCGCGGGCTGCCGACGTGTTCTCGATCAAGATCGAGCAGGCGGGAGGGTTGTTTGCCGCCGCCCGGGTGATCGCGATCGCGGAAGCCGCGGGCGTCAGCATTTACGGCGGCACCATGCTGGAGGGGCCGATCGGCACGATTGCCGCATCCCAGTTGATGGCGACGGTCAAGGAGCTGGAATGGGGCACCGAGTTCTTCGGTCCGCTGCTTCTGACCGAGGAACTCCTGGAGGAGCCGCTGCGCTTCGAGAACTTCGAGCTGCGATTGCCATCGGGTCCCGGGCTCGGCGTGATGCTTTCCGAGGAAGCCGTCGATCGTTTCCGCAGGGACGGCAAGCAAGCTTCGACCTTGCGTGTGGTGGGGTGAGATCATGCTGTTTCATGTACGGATGGACGTTCGCATTCCCCATGATCTGCCCTCAGACGCAGCGGCAGAGATCATTGCCCGGGAAAAAGCCTACGCGCAGGAACTGCAGCGCAGCGGCAAGTGGCGGCATATCTGGCGGATCGCCGGTCAGTACGCGAACTACAGCGTCTTTGACGTCAGGGACAATGCGGAATTGCACGAGGTTCTCTCGGGACTTCCGCTGTTCAAACTCATGGACATCGAGGTGACGCCGCTTCTGCGGCATCCCTCCGCGATCCGTGAGGACGACAGCTGATGCCATCGTCACCGGTGCTCCCGGGAGGACGGGAACCGGCGCAGTTTCAAAGCAATCAAAGTGGAGGAATCAACATGAACGTGAAGATTTTCGACAAGCCGGAGATCCAGGACTTTCTCAAGGTCCTCAGCGGTTTGGACAAGACCGGCGGCAATCCGCGCGTAAAAGAGATCGTTCATCGGATCATGTCAGACCTGTTCAAGGCAATCGACGATCTCGACATCACCCCCGACGAATACTGGACCGGGATCGCCTGGCTCAACGAGATCGGCGCGGCCGGCCAGGCCGGCCTGATCTCGCCCGGCCTCGGTCTCGACCATTTCCTCGACGAGCGTCTCGACGCCATCGACGAGGCTCTCGGCATCGACAACCCGACCCCGCGCACGATCGAGGGGCCGCTCTATGTGGCAGGCGCGCCCGTCTCGGAAGGCTTTGCGCGACTCGACGACGGCACCGATGCTCACGGTCACACGCTCATTATGCACGGCACCGTCCATGATGCCGACGGCAAGCCGCTGTCGGGCGCCACGGTGGAAGTGTGGCACTGTGACACCCGCGGCTTCTACTCGCACTTCGATCCGACGGGAAAGCAGGCGCCGTTCAACATGCGCCGCACGATCGTCACCGACGAAAATGGCCGGTACAAATTCCAGAGCATCGTGCCGCACGGCTATGGCGTGCCGCCAGGCAGCCCGACCGAGCAACTGCTTTCCGCGCTCGGTCGCCACGGCCAACGTCCGGCACATATCCACTTCTTCATCAGCGCCGACGGCCATCGCAAGCTGACAACCCAGATCAACATCGAGGGCGATCCGCTGGTCAACGACGACTTCGCCTATGCGACGCGCGACGGTCTGGTTCCAGCTCTCATCGAGCGGACTGACGAGGCAAGCATCAAGGCCAACGGACTGAGTGGACCGTTTGCGGAGATCAGGTTCGACATTCACCTGACGGCCATGGTGAATGGCGTCGACAACCAGATCAACGAGCTGCGCAAGCGCGCGGCCGCCTGAGCGGCAAGGCCAGCGACCCGATCGGGTCGCCAGCCCCCATAACCATCGTCATCAACGACTTAGTTGCAAAGGTTGCGCCTGCCAGCGCGCTCTTTGCGGGAGATAGGTCATGTCTGCGATTATCGACAAAGCCCGGGACCTCGATCATCTGCTCGCCACTGCCGTGCAGGACGACATGGAAACCGGCAAATTTCGCTGCCGCCGCGACATCTTCACCAACGAAGACCTGTTCGAATTGGAGATGAAACACATCTTCGAGAGCAACTGGGTCTATCTGGCCCATGAAAGCCAGATTCCGGGAAATAACGACTATTACACCACCTGTATCGGCCGTCAGCCGGTGGTCGTCACCCGTGACAAGAACGGGGAACTGCACGCGGTCATCAATGCCTGCGCCCACCGAGGCGCCATGCTGTGCAGGCGCAAGCACGGAAACAAGGGCAGCTTCACCTGTCCCTTCCACGGCTGGACTTTCTCCAACACCGGCAGACTACTCAAGGTCAAGGACGAGAAGACGACCCAGTATCCGCCCCAGTTCGCGCAGAACGGTTCGCACGACCTGAAGCGCGTTCCGCGTTTTGAAAGCTATCGCGGATTCCTGTTCGGCAGCCTCAAGGAGGAGGTGGCGTCGCTCGAGGACTTCCTTGGGGAGACGAAGGTCATCATCGACCAGATCGTCGATCAGGCGCCGAACGGGCTGGAAGTGCTGCGGGGCAATTCGTCCTACGTCTATGACGGGAACTGGAAGTTGCAGATGGAAAACGGCTGCGACGGCTATCACGTCAGCTCAGTGCACTGGAACTATGCCGCGACCATGGGACGGCGCAAGGAGGAGGGCACGAAGTCGGTTGACGCCAGCGGCTGGAGCCGGTCGATCGCGGGTGTCTACGGCTTCGAGAACGGCCATATCCTCTTGTGGACCACCACCATGAATCCCGAGGTCCGTCCGATCTTCAGTCATCGGGACGAGATCAGGACCCGTGTCGGCGACGTGCAGGCGGATTTCATCGTCAACCAGACCCGCAATCTCTGCATCTATCCGAATGTGTTCCTGATGGACCAGTTCAGCACGCAGATACGCGTGACGCGCCCGATCAGCGTCGACAAGACCGAAATTAACATCTTCTGTTTCGCGCCGAAGGGCGAAAGTGCGGCGGACCGGGCGCTGCGCATCCGCCAGTACGAGGACTTCTTCAATGTCTCCGGCATGGGCACGGCCGACGATCTGGAGGAGTTCCGCGCCTGCCAGGCCGGCTACGCTGGCACGGCCGCGCCCTGGAACGACCTGTCGCGGGGTGCGCCGCTCTGGATCGACGGTCCGGACGAAAATGCGAAGAGGATGGGCATAAAGCCGTTGCTGTCCGGCGAACGCAGCGAGGACGAGGGGCTGTTCGTCCGCCAGCACGAATACTGGGCCAAGGTGATGCGCCAGGCGCTGGCCGCCGAAAGGGAAGGAGTGGTCGCATGAGCATTCCCTATGAAACCGCCTGCGCCTTCCTTTACCGGGAAGCGCGCCTTCTGGACGACCGCGAGTGGGACGAATGGCTTACCTGCTACGCGCCGGACGTGACCTATTGGATGCCGGCCTGGGACGATGACGACCAGCTCACCGAAGATCCGCAGACGCAGATCTCGCTGATCTACTATCCGAACCGCGACGGCCTCGAAGACCGGGTGTTCCGCATCAAGACCGAGCGTTCGGGCGCCTCGACGCCGGAGCCGCGCACCAGCCACAACGTCACCAATGTCGAGCTGCTTGAAGTCCGGGGCGATGAGGTCGACCTACGCTACAACTTCCACACGTTCAACCACCGCTACAAGGTCACCGACCACTTCTTCGGCACCATGTTCGTCACCCTGCGCAGGAGCGACGACCGCCTGCTGATCTCGAACAAGAAGATCGTGTTGAAGAACGACTACATCCGCCAGGTGATCGACGTCTATCACATCTGACAGGCGTCGCCGGACTGCACAGAGACTGATGAGGAGGGTTCCATGGCCAGCTACAGCATCGCTTTGAACTTCGAGGACGGCGTTACCCGTTTCATCGAATGCAAGGACAGCGAGAAGGTTCTCGATGCCGCCTTCCGCAACAAGATCAACCTGCCGATGGATTGTTCCGACGGCGTATGCGGCACATGCAAGTGCCGCGCCGAGAGCGGTCGCTACGACCTCGGCGACGACTATATCGACGATGCGCTAACGGTCGAGGAGGCTGAGAGCGGCCTCGTGCTGACCTGCCAGATGCGGCCGTCTTCCGACTGCATCATCGCGGTTCCCACGACCTCGGTCGCCTGCAAGACCGGGCAGCAGACCTTCGGCGCCACCGTCGCCGCTGTGGTGCCGCACAACGATGCGGCGATCGTGCTGGAACTGGATGTGGATGCCCAGGCACCCGCTTTCCTGCCCGGTCAGTACGTCAATATAGGCGTGCCGGGCTGCGGCCAGCAGCGATCCTATTCCTTCAGCACGGCGCCCGGCCAACGGCGCATCGGCTTCCTGATCAAGAAGATCCCCGGCGGCGTCATGAGCGGCTGGCTGGAGCGCGCCGAAACCGGGATGAGGCTCGAGCTGACCGGTCCCTTGGGCAGTTTCTACCTGAGGGAGGTCGAGCGACCGCTCCTGTTCCTGGCCGGCGGCACGGGTCTTGCGCCGTTCCTGTCAATGCTCGAGGTGCTGGCTCGCGAGAATTCGCAAGAGCGGGTTCACCTCGTCTACGGCGTCACCCGGGATCTGGACCTGGTTCTCGTCGACGCGATCGAGGCTCACGCAAAACGGCTCGCCAACTTCACTTACTGTACCGTCGTGGCCGACGAGGCGTCCAGCCACCCGCGCAAGGGCTGGGTCACCCAGTATATGCCGGTCGAGGCGCTCAATGGCGGCGATGTCGACGTCTATCTCTGCGGCCCGCCGCCAATGGTCGATGCGGTGCGCAAGCATTTCGACGATACGGGCGTGCAGCCTCACAGCTTCCACTACGAAAAGTTCACGCCCAATGCGTCAGCGAAGGTGGCTGCATGAGCACGGGGCGTTTCGAAGGCCGCTTCGCGGGCAAGGTGCT
The DNA here is from genome assembly GCF_029714365.1 of Sinorhizobium terangae. Classification (NCBI taxonomy): domain Bacteria; kingdom Pseudomonadati; phylum Pseudomonadota; class Alphaproteobacteria; order Hyphomicrobiales; family Rhizobiaceae; genus Sinorhizobium; species Sinorhizobium terangae. Next base: position 1,608,671 of record NZ_CP121660.1, on the reverse strand, counting down.
GGTTGTCACGGGTGCTGCGCAGGGTATCGGCCGGGCCGTGGCGATCCGCGCAGCGGAGGAGGGCGGCCAGGTCCTGTTCGTCGACCGCGCCGACTTCGTCGCCGAGGTAGCGGCGCAGGCCGGCGTGAACGCCGCGGTCTTCAACGCCGACCTCGAAACCTATGAGGGGGCGGCGGCGGCGATGCGATTTGCCGCCGAGAAGTTCGGCGGCATCGACATCCTGATCAACAATGTCGGCGGCGCGATCCGCATGCGTCCCTACGCTGAGTTCGAACCGCAGCAGATTAACGCCGAAATCCGCCGCTCGCTGATGCCGACGCTCTACTGCTGCCACGCCGTTCTACCGCATCTCTTCGCTCGCGGCGGCGGCACGATCGTCAATGTGTCGTCCAACGCCACCCGCGGCATCCACCGTGTGCCCTATTCGGCGGCGAAGGGCGGCGTGAACGCCATCACCCAGTCGCTCGCCATGGAGCTCGCCGGGCGGAACATCCGTGTCGTCGCCACGGCGCCCGGCGGTACCGAGGCCCCGCCGCGCCGTATCCCCCGCAACGCCGCCGGCGATAGTGGGGCGGAAAAGGGCTGGATGGCCGATGTCGTGAGCCAGGTGAAGCAATCCAGTTTCATGAAGCGGTACGGAACCATCGAGGAACAGGCCGCGCCGATCCTGTTTCTGGCGTCGGAGGAGGCGTCCTACATCACCGGCAGCGTGCTGCCGGTCGCCGGGGGCGATCTCGGCTGAAAGCTCACATTTCCATGCGTAACAACTCGGGGAGGAGTGGTAATGCGCAACATCGATGTCAATGAAGCAATAGACGGCTCGCCTTTCGGGCGCTTCCAGTGGACGGTGGTCGCTCTCTGCGCTTTGCTGCTGGTTGTCGACGGTTACGACGTTTTCGTAGCCGGCACCGTGTTGCCGACGCTGATAGGAGAATGGGGCCTGAGCAAGCCTGAGGCCGGCGCTTTGCAGGCATGGGCGCTGTTCGGCATGATGTTCGGTGCTCTCGTTTTCGGTCCGCTTGCGGACCGGATCGGACGCAAGAAGGGCATTGCCACCAGCTTCATGCTGTTTACCGTCTCCACCCTCTTGACCGGCCTTACCGGTTCGCCGGGTGAGTTCAAGCTTTTCCGTTTCATCGCCGGCTTCGGCTGCGGCGGGCTGATGCCGAACGCTGTGGCCCTCATGAACGAGTATGCGCCGAGGCGCCTTCGCGGCACCATGGTCGCGCTCATGTTCTCCGGCTATTCCGTCGGCGGCATGGTCGCGGCTGGCCTCGGCATCGGCATGATCCCGCAATACGGCTGGAAGCCGATGTTCTTCATGGCGGCACTGCCGTTGTTGATGCTGCCGTTCATCCTGTGGAAACTGCCGGAATCGCTCGGCTTCCTGATCCGCCAGGGCAAGCAGGACCAGGCCAAGCGGATCTACCGCAAGATTGATTCCTCCGCGCCTCTTGGCAACGGCGACAGGCTGGTCTTCTCCGAGACCGAGGGGGCCTCGGCATCGGTCCTCGAGCTCTTCCGTCATCAGCGCACGCTGCGCACAATCATGCTGTGGGTCGCCTTCTTCTGCTGCCTGCTGCTCGTCTATCTGCTGTCGTCCTGGTTGCCGAAAGTCTTGCAGGAGGCCGGCTATGCGGAGAAAGCCAGCCTACTCAGCCTCTTCTCGCTGAATTTCGGCGGCATGGTCGGCGCGATCGCCGGCGGCTGGCTGGGCGACCGGTTCGGTCTGCCGAAGGTGGTGGTCAGCTTTTTCGTTGCCGCTGCCGCATCGATCGCGCTGATCGGCTTCAATCTGCCCGCAGGGCTGCTGTTCCTGATGGTGTTCGTTGCCGGCGCCACCACGATTGGCACGCAGATCCTGCTCTATGCCAGCGTGGCCCAGCTTTATAACCTCTCCGTGCGCTCCACGGGATTGGGCTGGGCCTCGGGCGTCGGCCGCATCGGCGCGATCGTCGGGCCGACCTTGGGCGGTGTGCTTCTGGCACAGGAATTTCCGCTTCAGCAGAACTTCCTGATCTTCTCGATCCCGGCGGCGATCTCGGCCCTCGCCATGCTGGTGTTCGCGATAAGCAGCGCGCGTCGCTCAAGCGCCGTGCAGCTTGCCACGGCGTAAGTGGGCACGGCCGATCGCATGTGCCAGACCACTGGTCATCCCTATATCGGGCAGCGCCGGTTTCGGCCCGGCGCTGCTGAAACCCATTCTTCCGGCAATCCGGTTCGTGAGTATTGATCTATGCCTTTTCTTGATCTTTCCAGTCATCGCCTCCACTACCGCATCGACGGCGACAAGGATGGGTGCCAAGGCAAGCCATGGCTTATGTTCTGCAATTCGCTCGGCACCGACCTGCACATGTGGAACGCGCAGGTGGCTGGACTGCGGCCTTATTTCCGCTTACTGCGGTATGACAGCCGCGGTCATGGCCGGTCCTCCGTGCCACTGCCGCCATACGGCCTGTCCGACCTCGGCAATGATGCGCTCGCACTGCTCGATGCGCTGGAAATAGAGCGAGTGCATTTCTGCGGTCTTTCTATCGGCGGCCTCACAGGGCAGTGGCTAGGTATCCACGCCGGAGAGCGCTTCGGCAAGATCGCTGTATGCGCGGCATCCGCGAAGATCGGTACCGCAGAAAGCTGGACCACGCGAATGGACGCCGTGCGGGAGAATGGTCTTGCGGCACTGACCCCTGCCACCGTCGAGCGCTGGTTCACTCCGGGGTTCAGCGCAGTTGAACCCCGGAGTGTCGGCAAGGTGCTCGATAGTTTTGTCGCGACCTCGATCGATGGATATATCGGCTGCTGCGCGGCTTTGGCCGGAGCCGACCTGCGGGAAGACATCGGACTGATCGCCAATCCTCTGCTGGCCGTCTCCGGCGATGACGATCCGGTGTGTCCGCCAGCCGATCTGGAAGATATTTCCCTGCGCGTTCAGCGGGGCCGGCACCTGTCGTTGCCAGGCCGGCATATCGTTAACATCGAGTCGAGGCGGGCATTCAATGTCGCGCTTCTTGAATTTTTTGGCAGCAGCACTCGCCGCTGAGATCGATGTCATGGACCGTAAAGGCGATGTTGCCGGTGATGGCTTTGGCTGCGGGGATCGGTGACGACGATCTGGTCATCGGTAGCGCGAAATGGTCCGTTGGTGCGAAGGACCAGACCGGCAAGGATCAAGGATGTAGTTTATTCGGGAGTTACAATTCAAGTTTTCCAGAAGCAGCCGGATGGTAGTTACAAGATGAGGCTACACACCTTCAACTAGCTGGCCATTTTGTTGCCTAATCGGCGGCAAGGATATCGCGGTTATAATGCCCCGCCTGCTATTCTCAGGATCGCGGGATTGAAGAAGTCGCGCGGCGTCAGCCGGCCAACCAACGTCAGAGCAGCAGTCGAGCGGCAATTCAGGAATGTTTTCTCCATCATGACCGAGGACCGCCGGCGGTCTCTATCGCTACTACATGGAGAAGTACGAATGCGGTTGCGCAGAGGCTACGGGCCGCGCCGTTGATGACGCCCGACGTGGGACCTGCAGGTGGTAGCGAAGCAATCGGTAGGTGACGCCGTCAGAGGCAGATGTCGCACAAAGGATTTTCGGGGTCGGTGACCTCCCACCAGTGAGTCGGGCGCCCCACAATGGAGCGACGTTTTCCTCGTCGCCGAAAGAAAGAGCGGCGTCCTGCGAGGGGGCGAGGACACCGCTCCGTTCTCCAGTCGCATAAGGAATGCGACGCTATTAAACGCGAATGCTCTCAATTGGTTCCTGAAGGCGGATTTGTCTTTTCAGCTTCTCCGGCGTTATTTTCCTCATCATCCAGCTGTGGCAGGAGATCGACGAACTTCCGGGGCAGCGGCTTGACTTGGAACACAGGAAGAGACCGGAGGAAGGCAGTGTTGGCCTCCTTTGACACCACGTTGCGTATGCGCCTCGCCAGGTCGGGATTTGGCTTGCGCATGGCTACGCTCCTAACAGGAGGCGGAATAGCGCAGCCGGGAAAAATGTTCCCTGCTACCGCGCGGGACATGCCCCGCCCAATTAAGGTTGTGCCGGTTAGGTGGACGGTTGCTTGGTTCGGTAGTCAACTTTAAGCTGTTCGGCTTATCAGGAAACGAGAGTTTGGTCACATCACCCGTTTGGGTAGATGGTGACCGCCGCGGCGCGATTTAGCCCTATCGGCCGACTCGACAAATTGACGGCTTCTGGCACCGTTAGTTTGAGAACATTGCTGACAACAAACCTGGGCCCGCTCTCTACGCTCTCTCGTGGCGGGCTCTTTTGTGCTTACACCATACTGGGCTGCTTCGCTCGGCAGGGCATCATGGTGATGGCGACGAGAGCTGGCCCGACAGAGCGTGCACGACGAACTCAAACAATACGAGAATGATGATCAGCACGATGAAACCAAGAACGAAAGCATCCCGCATGGTAACTTCAATCTGCGAGGATCAGCAGCGGCTGACATCGCTCGTTGCCGGCCCTGTCCAAAAGCCGGCCTCCTCCCTTGGAGCGAGGGTATTAAACGCTCCACCCTCTTGATTGTTCCGGGCTCGAAAATGCGCAACGCCTTAGGTCGGCCGCTATAAAGTGTTGGGTCCTTCGCTATCCAACAGTTCCTCTAGAAGCTTCTCTCTGTCCGTCATATCGAACTCGCGGATCACATAGAGAACCCTCAACCCTTCCATTACGGCCGTGTGACTCCCAGGATCCAATTGACGCACTTTGCACCAGTCAGAAACGACCTGCTCCACAAGCGCGGCCTCGGTTTCTTTCGTTGGCGGAATCTTCCTTGCTGAGCGCTGGGGCATTGCGGCTCCCTTCGGTCCGTCAGAGAACCGTCAATCACAGCAATGGTTCCCCTGAAGGGCCTCGCCTTTGCCTTCGTCGCGTTTCCCGGCGTAGCCTTGGACGCCAGGCAACGACGTGAACACTGTATGATCCTACAATTGCGCGTTGCGAGTTGACCTGATCTTATGCGGGCAAGGATACGAAACTCTCAGATTTGAATCTTAAGCCATGGCTCCTCGTCGAGTTTAACCAGCTCGGACATGAGCTGGTCGGGGATATGCAGCACCTCTCAGCAGTCGAGATGCTGCGGATTCCTGGGATGGGCGGGTACGCCTACCGGAAGATTGCAAAGGCATCGGGGCGAGAGCCTCTCCCTGAACCTGAAGAAGTGTCGATGACCATGCGAGCCGCTGCTGCGGCGTTGATTTGCCCTTGATCCCGCTTGCGCCGCCACTATCTCCATAACGGCAAGCGACGTTCGAAGCGGTTCCCTTGGATGGAACAGGGTGAGTAAGCCCAAGCAAACGAAGAATACGTCGCGATCGGAGCTGCAGGGACCGACACCCTCTGCAGCTCTACTCGTCTCGGTAGGACATCTTCAAGCATCCCCAGCTTCACCGGGAGAGTCCGCGAAGAGAGTTCGAACGTTGCGCTTTCGACAAGCGCGTGGCGGCCATCGAAACATGCGGCTGGTGTGTGAGATCCTTCAGCAGCTCGAGGATGGCGGCCGGCAGAGAAGCCAGCCTCAAAAATAGCAGCGCCTCTGAGGGACGGGAGGCGCTGCCGTGTGGCCGGTCTGCGGTTGGAGGGATTCCGGCCTTTGGCGTCGCCACGGGTAGCGACCGTATCTAACGGTTGGCTTGCGGAATGGTTCCAAGAGAGATGGTGCTAGCTCGCAGAGATCAATGCCGCGAACCAGCAGCTACTGCAAAGGCATCCATTCTCTCAAGATCCCCCAGTCGCGTCTACTAACCTCTCTGAAACTGAATCAAGGCTTGCTCGACCGGAGGAACCTTGTCGCCGAGAGTTGGTTCGACCGGTGCATGGGCAGAATAGCGATGATCGACAGGAAGCTTGCCGAAGCCGAACGACATATTGCCCGGGCTGAAGAGCATGTCGCGCACCAAGAGGAGATTGTTGCTGAGCTAGATCGCGATGGGCATGATACCCAGCAAGCGAGGAATCTGCTTGGTACCTTCAAGACAATGCTCGCGTCGCACATCTCGGCCCGTGATCTGCTCGCGAGAGAGAAAGCAGAGTTAGCCAAACGCCTCGAAAGTTAGATCGCCGATACAGCGACGCCCGCGGTTCGAGGAGGGCGAACGCGCGGGCGAACCGGCGGTGACGTCGCAACCGCGACGCTTTCCTAACCTGCCGTCGGCTGGATCGTTCCGCGCCTATGTGAATGAAACCGGCCAGCCGATGTATGTTCCCAGTCGTGCCGTGCCGACACGGATAGGTAAATCGCAGGCATCGCCTTTGCCGGCGCAACCGGCGGCCCTTCTGCATTCGGCTTCAAGCCTTGGAGATCTCGTCGACGCGACGATAGCTTCCTTCCGTCCACATATGGCTTTTCGGCCATGGCTTCTCGCCAGAGCGCCTTATAGCTCTCCTGCCACTTTTCACCGTCGCGCATGCACTACAGATCCTTGGGGGACCATTCCGGGCCACGTGCATGACAGGATAGCTTCGTAGCAGCTCTCCGCGGCGAGCGCAGCCTCTCTCGCGGAATCGGCCTGGCCGTTCGGCCGCTGCCACCTGTTGCTGTTCTTCGCCTGGTTCCAGCACATGTACCAGTTCCACCAGCCCAGATGATACCAGTGAATGAACGGGATATTCCGGCTGCCGCCGTACCCGGAAAAGTGTTTCGGGGCATCCGGCCAGGTCTCCCGCCATTGGCATTCGGCTTGGGGAGATCAGACATGCGTATTTCTCCTCGGTCGAGGTTGTCGATATCCCGCATGTCGTGGAAGGCGCGACCGCACTGCGCCGTCGGTGTTTCTGATATGTTGTCCTTCTCCCAAAAGTCAACGCGACGATTTCGCGGATCTGTGCGCTAATGAGCGCATGGAGCGCCACCTGACCGCAGCGATGATCAAGATGCCCCTCATGGAGATCGAAGACGATCTCCGAGGGATGCTGGTTGCCGATCGGGCTCGATCGACGGCCGCGATCGCCATTCACCTTTTTTTGCGTCTCGGGAAGCACTATCAGTTCCGGCGCGATCACGAACCTGCGGCCATGAATGACGTCGTCGTGCAGATCGTCGACGCGATTTGCGGGATACCGGAAGAGACGCTGGCCGACTTCGCGGCGGTGGACGCCGACGTGCGCGCGGTCGCGACAGATACAATCGCCAATGAGGTATTTCTGGATCTGACGCGTGTTTTCACACCGGTCTATGTGCGGGAGCCCTATGGCGGCGGCTGATGGTCAAGTCTTCATCGACGCGGCCGCCGGATACCCCGCCGGAAGATCCCATGCCGGCCCGCATCGATCCGCGTCTTGCAAAGCTCGTCGACAAGCCTCCGAAGGGTCCGGACTGCAGTTCGAGGTGAAATCGACCGCATACCGACCCGTGCTCCACGCCGCGCCGGGAGTCGTAGGGACCGTCACGCGAGGATCGCGGATCGATCGGGGCCTTCCTACGTTTCACTGATCCTCTCGAGCAGATCGCGAGGTTCTGTGACGCCGTCCTGGAACAGTGCGATCAGCCGTTTTGCGAGGCATTCAGCGAGAGGGGAGTCGATAGGCAGATGCTTTCTGGCAAGCTCATCTTCGAACAGCCGCTGAAGGAGGTTGAGCTCGTTGGGTGAAATGGCACAGCGCAAGTCGCGAGAAGGGTACACGGCGCGGCCTCCTGGTTGGGGGCGAAAGCGCGAGTGTCTTCCGGCCAGCGGCGCCCGTTTCATTGCCACTGATGACGACATTATGCGCTTCCGGCAACGCGGCGGCTATTAAGAAAGACAAGTCGCTGTCGTTTGTCAGAGTAAACAAGAGCGGATTGCCAGATAAACTCGCTGAAGTGCGAGTCCGATCCACCCCTTGCACATCACCATTTCACTCGTGCCGCGGGCTGGATAGAGGAGCTGTTCGACATTTGGAAATAGGGGTTCTCCAGACAACAGATCAACGCATGGCGAGCGTTCGCCAAGGTCGAGACTCGTCATAATTGTGCGTCCCGTATCATATCACGCCTGCAACTACATCGCCCTCCCGTAACCGGGTTCACTTTCGGCTTTTCGCTCGTGTCCGTAGCGCGGGGAGGCTGGACCGCAGGTTGTGCAATCGATTCCTCATCCAAAATGCTTATTGCGACGCCGGTTGATGGACGCCTTTCGGCTTCGCCTGCTCAGGCCCTGCATTGCTGTCTTTCGTTCCCATTGGTTATCTCCTTCGGGAGAAGAACGGCGTCAGGAAGCTTGGCAGTGTTTCGTGGCCAACCGGAAGGAATGGGGCTCCACCCGCTACTCCTTGCCATCCAACACAATCTTCAACGTTCTTATGATGTCGGCCGCATCCAAGAGTGCGTCTCTAATCTCGGACGCGGGAAGGCTATCGCCGCGCGCCGCGGCAACCTGCAGATCGATCACGACATCCTTCGTACGGTTTCTGCCTCGCATGCCAGTTTGCTCGCGCATGTCGCGTATTGCGGCGATCGAGCGATTGAGCAGCCGCTTGACTTCGAACGGAGATAGTCGGTCGGCCTCGTTTGCTGCTCTAATAAGCTCGGCAATGAAGGCGGTAGTCGGGGTCATGGGCCTCTCCTGAAGGGAGTGCAAAACCACGCACTAACTGCTGATCAGACCGGCCGAGCAGCCTCCTTCCACACTTCGGGTATAGAGGCGAACTTGGCCGGAAATCGGTTCTCCACTCGACTGCCACAGTCTTCCTGTTCTCCGGCCAGGTTGCGGACTTGCCGCCGGTGTGAAGCCATACGCCACGCAGATCCTTGCTGCTGTGTTAGGCTCCGGTATTGGCGTTGCTGACACAATCGCCGCTGCCATCAGTGGGCGGCGTGACCATGTCAGTCGAACGGACTCCCGAGTTGCCAATGGCTGGCCGTCACCGCCTACGCCACACCAGCAGCGCGCCGGCGGGTAATCAGTCAGCAGCAACTAACCCGTTTGTGCAGCTTTCGCTAAAGTGTGTTCCTCTCTACCATCATGGCGCGAAACCTGCGCGGAGAGGGGAATGCGCTATCGTTCGAGCTATCAGCGTCCAAGGCGGCTGTCGATCCTATCATTCCCAGGCCTGTTGGTCGGCGCGGTAGCCGTTGGTGCGGCCGGCGGCATGACAGCATCGGACTTGATTGCCTCACTGAGCGGCGGCACAGGCGGCTCCTGCAACATCAAGGGAAATGTAAGCATCGACACCGGAGAGCGGATCTTCCATGTTCCCGGCCAGCGGTATTACTCGCAGACGAAAATCAGCCCGCAATACGGAGAGCGCTGGTTCTGTTCGGAGTTCGAGGCTTGGGCCGCTGGTTGGCGGAAATCGAAGGTGTGACCGTGGTCAAATCGGCGCAACCTCACAAACGCCTAATCGCCGACATCAGCACGTCGAGCTTCGATCTCGATGGGCCAAAGCGCCGGTAGAGATCCTCGGCGCGCTTTCTACTCAGGCCGTAGGTCGCGGTAAATTCGTCGAGCGTATAGGCTGAGGTGCGATCGGTCGATCGAGGATGTGCGCTATCCCGGCTCATGACTAGGATATAACCGCACCGCGCTCGCTCTGTTCCCTATCGCGCATCACTACCATTCCAACTGCCTACGCGTGCAAGGACGCTGGTGTAATCTTCCGCGATACTGAGATATTGTTGGCCTTCCGAACGGAAGGTACTTTTCCTTCAAAACTCCCTGAAAATCGATAGGCGAGGTGTGGCGCCAAGCAGCTTCGCCTCGAGCCGTCCGAAGTCTCTGACTTCGGCAGGGCCCCTCAGCAGGCTGTCTCGCGCCCTATGCGCTCTGCGCGCGCCCGGCACGGTAACTCAAAATGGCCGCGCCAAACGCCGACACCGCTCGACCGTGCGGATTGCTGAGCATCCGCGTAGGCGCCGTTGCTATAGCGGCTCCAATCAACAGCATTGCCGCTTCCGACGAGCCAGTTGTTGACCTCGCGACCGTCCGCGCGGAAACAGACGCCCACGAACCGCTGAATATCGGTCGCGCGCGATGAGCAACGAGTGGGGCGGGATTCGGCGAGAAACCGGTCGAGCGCGAACGCCGCCGCTTTGCCGCACCGGTAGGCGCCGACGTCGCCGTCGATGACGGTGGCGCGGCCCACAATGTCTTCTGCGAATGCCGGCTGCCAGGCTACGGCGGCAAGAATGCAGGCCAATATTAGCTCTCTCAACGAGTCCACGAAGTCTTCCTATGCTTAGGCTGTCTGAGGACTGGAAAATTCGCGCTGCCCCACCAACATCTGTCTGATCATCAACAAGGCTTTGATTGGAGGGTCAAAGAGATGGTCTTGTTTTCCGATTTCGTTATTGATGAGCGCGAGTTGTCGATGCTGCAACGTGTTCACAATCACGCTTGTTCATTTAAAGAATTGGAACCGGAAAGCGAGGAAGGCGTCGAGATTGGTAAGATGCTCTTCCATTTGTATCGGCAGGGTATTCGCGATGAGCTTGCCCTTGTGCAAATGCTTACAGATGGCGCGCATCCAATCTGTTTGTGACGATTCAGCGGGCACGTGCTTGATCGCGCTGGCGCTTTCACTATCTACAACGGTGAGCGACGTTCGAAGCGGTTCCCTTGGATGGAACAGGGCGAGCAGGCCCCAAGCTATATGATGAATACGTCGCGATCGGAGCTGCAGGGACCGACACCCTCTGCAGCTCTCTGTTTTTGTGGGCTACGCCATTTCGCGATCTTGAGGAGCGGGGCCCGGCCCGCCCCGCCATCATCGTCACCCTGCCACCACCCCTGCCAATGATCGCCGAGCGCCTCTTTCGCCTGCTGGCCGTCAAGCCGGGTTAATAGCCTCTGCAGCAACTGGTGCTCCGAAATTCCGCTTTCTGGCGGTAGGTATTCGGCGATTTCCTTCTGGCAATCCCAGATCAGCTTTTTCATTTTGGGAGCGTCGACCATGGTCTCTGCACCCTAGGTCGGGTCAACACCTGCGGCTGATCGATGGTTCTTTCAGAGGCTTGCCATCCGGGCCGTAGCCTTTCTCCGCAAGGGCCTCCTCCCAGAGCTTTCTATATCCCTTGCGCCATTCCTCTCGTTCGAGCATGCATTGCAGGTCCTCTGGCAACATGCCGGGCCATTCGCATCGCAGAACGGCGTCGTAGCATTTCTCGGCTTCGATCGCGGCTTCCCTGGCGGAATCGGCCTGTCCGTTCGGGCGCGCCCACCTGTTGGCGTTCTTTGCGTGATTCCATGTCATGTACCAATTCCACCACCCCATGTGGTACCAGTGGATGTGTGCGATATGTCGGCTGCCGTCGTACCCGGAAAAGTGTCTCGGGGCATCCGGCCAGGTTTGGCGCCACTGGTATTTCAGTTTGGGTTCGTCGGACATGCGTCGTCCTCCTCGGTTGAGGTTGTCGATATCCCACATGTCATGGATGGCGCGCCGCTTCGCCTTGGTCGCGTTCTCAATATGTTCTCATCATCCGTTTAGTCAATGCCTGCGCGCGTCGATCCCTGTGTCGCCTAGCTGGTCGACGAGCCGCCGAAAGGGCCGGACTGGGTCTTCGAAGTGAAATGAGATGTCTGTGGACGCCCCGGAAGATGCAAGCGGAATCTTACTTCGGTACAGGCATGTGGTCATCCTCGACGGCGAGGCCGTCGTGCTCGACGGTAAGGGTCGTTCCGACTTCGGAATGCTGCAGTGCGCTCTTGGCCGCCTACCGTCGTCGCATGAAGCGGGCGCAATCGTCCTCTACGCATTCGACCTCCTTTATCTCGACGGTCGCGAGCTACGTCTGCTGCCGCTCCGCGAGCGCCGGCGTCTGCTCGAGCCGCTCGTCGCGGGCAGGGAAGGGTGGTTTCGGCTATCGGAGGAGGTGGAGGCCGACGGCGAAGAGTTTTTCCGGGTCGAATGCGCGCACGGCCTTGAAGGGACCATCGCCAAGCACCGCGAGAAGCCCTACCGCTCCGGCCGGGGCGGCTGGTGGCAGACGCGCCTGGACCGACGACGGAAAGTTGCGCGGTCCGTCGTTCACGGGGATCAAGGAACGGGCGGATGATGCCAGAGTGTATCAGTTTAGCCCAAGCCAGTCACCGGAGATGAGGAACGCAGTTCGCAAAACCCCGCCGAAGCGGGGTTTATGGCGAGGCCGGCATACACGTCAAATGCGGTATCTGTTACGCTCGCGCTCAATCTCCTCCGATGTGTACGGGTCCAAGTTTTCGTCGAAGCGTGTCCACCCCTGAGCAGCGTAGGCGCGCCGACGTTCGACTGGGTCGACCCAATTGTTGCGCTCCAGGATCGCCGCCGCTTGAGGTGCGAGCGTCTCATCGACACGTGCCGTCACGAGCGTCCCGCCGCGACGCACGCCTTCAGCGTAAAAATGGGCCTCTTCTTCCGGGACGCCGGAGTCTGTCAGCGCCCCTATGATGCCGCCAGCGGCGCCGCCGGCCACTGCGCCCGCAACAGCTCCGGCGGCAGTGGATGCAAGCCATCCGGCAGCAACAACGGGTCCAACGCCGGGAATTGCCAGCAGGCCAAGGCCAGTCAGAAGACCGATCGCGCCACCGCCTGCAGCACCCAGCCCGGCCCCGGTTCCCGCTCCTTCAGCGGCGCCGGAGGCTTCGTCGGAGTAACGCTCTCCTGCATTGTTTGCGACTATGCTGATATCATCGGACGGAATGCCGGCCGCTTCCAATTCGCTCACGGCTCCGCGGGCGTCGGCGTAGTCGTCGAAAAGCCCAGACACGGTTCTCATGCTTGTACTCCTGTGTTCAATGATTAGGCCCGCTTGGCGCTCAAAGCGCAGTTACGTTACCTTGGTAATCGAGGGCGACGGAAACGGACTTTCCGCTTTTCATCGCTGTGGCGCGCCAAACCCCCTTGTCGTCCAGCTTTAGCCCTTTCACATCGGTGTAGCCGGCCTCTTCAATACGCTCCTTAGCCTGATCTTCGGTGAAGCTGTTCGCGCCCTCCACTGGTGCGGTCGGATTGTTGCTCTCAGGAGTGGCGACAGCCGGAGTTTCCCCTGACGGAGATGCTGTCTGCGCGAACGCCGGGACCGTGACAGCGCCCATCAGCGCTGCCGCCGCAATAATCAGAAATTTCATAGGATTACCTCTGCTTCAAGTGTCGGCAGAGAGAACACACGGATCGAGGATTGGTTCCGGCCGATTCTGAATTTTGGTGTGCCGGCGGGGAAACGTGCCGAGATACCGATGAATGAGGAGATAGGTTGAGCAACAGCGGATAGTTCAACTCGGGCACCGGGGGAAGAGGAGCGGTGTGGTGACAGTGTTCCACTTACCCGCGGCCGCATTGAAATAGCCTAGCCGTCATCTCATGCGCTTTGCCATCGCTATCAGCAGGTTCTTGTCGCGCATGCCGGATTGGTAGCCGATGAATAGTCGCCTGGCGATTGTTTCAGCTTCTTGGCAATTGCGGGCTATTTTCTCGGCAGCAAGAATCTCCCTGAAGACTTCATCCAGGAATGTAAACGCTGCCGGCATGATTGGGTCGGATCTGGTTCCGTATGACGGATACAACGCGCCACCTCCTCAATCGGGGCGAAAGAGAAATCATCGCTCAGCAGGCGGCGTCCATTTCAACCGCGGCTGATGAGGAGATCATGCGCCTCGAGCGGAAAGGCAGCAATTAACAAAGACAAGCCTCAATAAGATAAAAAGGCCGGACTAACCGACCTTCCTGCGCGAGTGAAGACCGGCAAGCCGGCGGAGTCGCTGCGCTGAAGGGCGCCACTGTCACACAACCGCTGCACGTCGCAGAACTCGAGTATCGCGCCTGGACCGCTGACGGGAAGCTGCGGCGTCCGTCATTCCAAGGGGATAAGAAAGGCGGCTGATGGTGGAAGCATGCGTCAGAAAATACTTAGTCCGAACCAGATCTCCCCCTGACGCGTTAATGAGAGCACCGATTCATGGGAGAACCGATAGTGGATCAACTTCTTTTTCGAATGGCTGATTTTCTTTCTCGCCCTCCGGGTTTCTATTTCTTAATTGCGGCAATGGTTATCAGCACCGCTTTGGTGCCTTTCGGTCTCACAAACGTTGTCACCTATGCACTGTCAGTCGCAGCAATAGTGATCACCAGCGTCGTTTTAATCCAAGGCTACCGTGACACGGCGGCAATCCACGCCAAGCTTGACGAAATCATCGTGTCAATGCGCGAGAACCGGAACGAGGTGGTTGGCCTTGAGCACGAACAGCCAGAGCACATCGCGGCGGCCGTCGAGCGGCTGGAAGAGGAAGCCAATGGGCGAGGCAGGCTCGTGAAAAACGGCAAGTCAATGCACGGTGTGGATTGATTGCTCGAGGAAGCTGCGAATTCCATCGCGCTTAACGGTCGCCAGAAATTCCTCGAACGCATCGCGATCGGTAGCAAATCGGTCATCCCAGATGGTCGAGTAACCTTCTTGGTCGACAACCTCCAACATCCAGTCGCCGTTTGTGCCGGTGGGGCGGTAAATGCAGATTGTGACCATGACATCATCATCGACGAATTCGCCGCAGAAGACAGAAAATTCGTACTGCTGTTCGCTTTCAGGCATCGCCATTTCCGTGGGCTAACATTTTGAGAGGGCGGATCATACGCGGGTGTTCGACCTATCAACATAGCAACCATGATGGATGAATTGAACGATCATCGCGCCGCGGCACGGCGCGATGATCAACTCGGCGTGAATGGTCTTTATCCTTGGGGGCCTTACATCGTCGAGCGCGTCACGCCGTAGTATTCGTCAATGCCACGTCCGTATTCCGGGCTCGACCAATCGGGAGTAGTCCCTTCGTCAAAATATGGTGCGTCCTCCAATCGGTCCCGGTCGAGATCTACAACATACCCGCCTTGGCGCTCATCGTATTCCAGCATTTGCCAAGGCACTGGATGGTAACTGTTGCCCATACCCAAGAAGCCACCAAACGACATGACCGCATAGGCGACCTGTCCAGACCTCTTACCGATCATCACGTCGTAGATTGACCCCAGCGACTCTCCCTGAGTGTTGTAGACATTGGTACCTTCGACCTTGCTGGCCGCTATCAAATTTCCGGTTTCTTCTTTTGCGACATCGCCGCTGCGCGAAGTATCGTAATCGGTCATCATGCCCTCCTTAGGCTTGAGCACCGCCTCCTTTGGGGTGTGCAATCAAACGCTGATGTCGATAAGTGGTTCCGGTGCGCGTCGACGTTTTGCCCCGCCAAACCCCGAGGTGGCCGCTAACCCCGCTCGTAGTTGAGATCGGATACCGCGCCTGGAACGACGACGGGGCGCTGCGGCACCCGTCGTTCAAGGGGATCAGGGGACGAGACTACGATGCAACTGTGTTCGAAATCTCCGAGCCCTAGCCTGGTTCTTTCACATCGAGAATGATTTTCCGGAGTCCTGACGATGTCGGCCGCGTCCAAGAGTGCGTCTCTCACTTCGGCTGCGGGCAAGCCATCAGCGCGGGCCGCGGCAACCTGCAGATCAATCACCACATCCTTTATCCGGTTGGTGCCTTGCATGCAGGTCTGCTCGCGCCCTTGATATTGATTTCGTAAGGCTGGCCCTTTTCCGTTGAATTGATCACCACCGCAGCGACGAGCTGTCGGAATGGGGCGGCAATTTCCGGCGATGGCTCGCCGTCCTTTTCACGTACGATCTGGGCCAAACTCTCGATGTTCTCGCGGAACCGCTTCACGGCCTTGGGCTGGATCTCTATTACGTTCGCTGGCTCTTGCGTGGTCTCCAGGATAGTCTTCTGTCGGTTTCTTAGAGGAGGCGTTCCGCACTTGCGCGCGCCCTTTGGGCATCGCCACGCAGGCGCTTCTGTTCCGTCTGATAGGCATCTACATAGGCTTCAATGATGCTGGTATCGGCGAATTTGCGCGTTCGGCTCGTCGGAGCCATAGACGTTGTCGAATTGGGACAGCGAAACGATGTCGCAGGCTTCATTGATCGCGGTCAGCAGCGTCATTGATCTTCCTCGCGCACAATTACATCATCTGTGCACGCCAGAATCCGCGCCTTGCCGTATTCGATGGCACCCATGGTTGACTCAGACGTCGGCCATGTTGACCACACGTCATAGCCGCAGCAGGGTTTAGCGCCGATCAAGACGACATCGGTAAAACCTTGCGCCATAGCGCGCGCGAGTATCTCACGAACACGGTTTTCGATTTCCCAAATGACTCTTTCGTCGGCCTCGTCGCCGACATCGGTTCCGCCTACGATCCTCATGGCGTTACCCCTCCAACCACCACTTGCGCGTTGCCCCAGCGTCTTGCCCAACTGGTTGCCCGCCATAAACAGCCGCTCGCGATACCGGCACCGGCCGCATGAAACTCCCTTAGCTTCCTGTACGGCCGGTACTTCGCCAGCAGGTTAGTGCGTCGTCTCCGGTCCAGCTCCTCCATCAGCACCACGTGTTCCCGTAGCAGCGAGGAAAGGTCCGATGGCATCGTGGAGGTCCCGGATGCGCTCGATAAGCTGGTCATCCGTCGGGTTTTCCAGGTTGTTGATGTTGACGTTCAAATCCTTCGGCAGGATCGAGGCGACGACACGCAGATATTGTTCCGGCTTCTTCCTGCGAACAGCAGCAATGACCGCAACGCCGTGCTTGTTGAAATCAGCGTGCAGCGCCTCTAGGAATGCCTCTCCCAACTTTGAGCGCGCGCCCTTTGGTTGTCCCGCTGGGTTGCCCGATTGACCCGGTTTAAACTTCAGATCGTCGCGCAGATGAGCCGGGAGCTTTTCGCCTGTATCTTCAGCCATTGGGCCGCCTCCCATTCTGTACGTACAAAAATAATTTCCGTACATACATTATTTCGTTGCTTGCCCCGGTGATTTTCTGTACGTACAATTTATGAAGATCATCTGGGACGAACCGAAGCGCATCGCCAACATCGAGAAGCACGGCCTCGACTTCGCCGACTTGTCTCTCGAATTCTTCCTTGCCTCTCTCGTCGTCCCGGCGAAGAATGGCCGCTCGAAAGCTATCGGCCGTCTTGAGGACGGAACGGTCGTCGTGATCTTCGTCACCCTCGGGACCGAGGCGCTGTCTGTCATATCCATGCGCCCGGCCCGGAAAGATGAAAGGAACCTGCTCTGATGGCTATCAAATACAAGCGCCAGGAAGAGTTCCGACCTGGGCGCGGTTACACCAAAAAGGACTGGGACGCCGTGTCCGACAACCCTCCCCTGACTGAGGAGGAGATGAAACAGGCGCGCCCGTTCAAGGAGGTCTTCCCCGATCTCTCGGAGAAGATCGAGAAGGCCGTCCGCGGTCGCCCGAAGGGGGACACGACCAAGACACCCGTAACCATCCGCCTGGATCCCGATGTCGTCGAGCACTACAAGGCTACCGGCAGAGGCTGGCAAAGCCGCATGAATGACGACCTTAGAAAGGCCGCCGGGCTGAAGAAGGCCGGTTGACTATTTGTCGCGCACCTTCAGCCTGACCGTCTGGTCGTATTTCCTGCCGCCTGCGGTCACGATGCGGTTGACGGGGCTGCAATTCGTCCCTGCGGCCCCGGCAGAAAGCCATAGAGTGGTTTCGGTCGTGTTGTGGCTGTCGCTGTCGATCGTAAGGCCGGAGCCCTCGTCGATGCTCCATGTGGAGCTTGTGATCGTATCGGACGCGCCGAGAAGCGCCGCCCAATCGAGGCTGTAATCCTTGACCTCGTTCGGGTCTTTGATCGCGGGCCACGTCAGCGCCATGTCGAGTCCTCTTATGCCGCCGCTTGCCGGGTTTCGGCTCTGACGGATGCGGCCCTGGTTTCTGCCGCCACCGAGGCAGATCGCGTCTCTGCGGCGACGACTGCCGTCCTTTGCTCTGCGAGAACCGTTGCCGTGCGCTCACTCGGGCTTGTGACCAGCAGCGGAACAGCGCGGGCAGTAACGGTGTCGCCTGTCTCGCAAGCGAGGCGCTCGCCTGGATGATCGGCCCGCCCGGCGTTGCGAGCGTGTCGCCGTCTTCGGCAATGGCGGCATTAGCCTTGAGGCTCAGTGTCGCCGCGCTTGCGAGAGCGTCGCCCGCCTCAATTATCGAGGCCGAACCAGTGCGCGAGGCAGCCGCTATGGTTGACGTCGCCGAGAGCGTGTCGCCGCTTTCAGCTATAGCAGCCGAAGCAGCTATCCTCAGACTTGCTGAGGCCGAGACACTGTCCGACGCCTCCGTCGCAGCCAGCGAGACCCGGAGAGCGATTGCCGCAGTCGCCGCTACCGTGTCCGATGCTTCGGTCTTGCTAAGCGTCCCCTTGAGTGGGAGAGCTGAGGCAGAAGAGACCGTGTCCCCTGCTTCCGCGATCGAAGCTGAACCGCTTATCCCGCCGCCAACCGCCGCCACCTTGATTTCGACGCCGTAGCAGATCGAGTCCGTCGACGGGCTCACGTGTTGCCGAGTGTGCCGGAAATCGTGGGTATGTCGGCAGAGGCAGCGCGAGCCCCGGCAAAGGCCAGAAGCAAATCACCTGCGGTCGGCGTAAAGCTCGCCGTGGTTACCGATGTAGCTGTTGCGCCTACGGTAGACATCGCTTCGTTCACATCAGGCGCAGCGGGGTCCGGCACAGACATCCGTCCGCGCAACGTCGCCCTTCTGGCCTGCATCAAATACTAAGAGGCTCTGACATGGTTACGGTCCACAACTACGATCCGAGCACGTTCGAATACACCGGCGCGTCAGAGGCGGACGAAAGCCTCTGGAGCCTGGCGTTTATCTGATCCCGGCTTACGCTACCGAAACGGCGCCTCCCGCTGATATCCCCGGGTATATCTTCAAGTGGGACAGCAGCGAATGGGTGCCGGAGCTGATCCCGCCGACCCCGTCCGTCCATATGCCGGCGCTGTCTTCCCGCCAGATCCGCCTCGGCCTTGTCAACGGCGGTTTTACAATGGCGCAGGTGTCCGCCGTCATCGACGCCATGCCAGACGGCAATGAGAAAGAAACCGCCCGGATCGAGTGGGAATACGCCACCACCTTCAATCGCACGCACCCGCTCATCGCCTCCGTTGGCGCCGCGCTCGGTCTAACCGACGACGAGATCGATGCAAAGTGGAGCGCAGCGCTGACCCTCTAACGTTCGCAAAATGACCGAGGCTACAGGATACGCTTCCCAGGGTGGCCAGCCCAGGCGAGGCCCAGCGTGCTAGGTAGAAGCGCCAGGCCTCTAACCGCCTCCTCCCCGTCCGAGACGGCTGGCCCGGGCTAGCACACCGCGTCCGTCGTCTCCATTGGCCCATTCGGGCTAGGCCCTGTTAACTCCGAGGATATCGGGATGAACTTGAACAGTGGCCCGAAATCCACTTGACGATAGCGGGATTGTTGCGGCGCTCGTAGTGGCAACTTCACTTCGGTGAAGGTACCGGTGACGGGTCCGCCAGCGGCGCGGCCGACCCAGCAATCCTGAGGGGTGGCGAGCAGGTTGCCCCAGCAGGCCCCCAGAGGTCCGGCCGATGGGTGGCGTCGCCTTGGTCCCAGTTTATCGTGGCCGCTCCATCACCTCGCGTACTGTTCGTTTGCACAGCAAATGTCCGCTTCATGGAAACGCAGGGTTGGCGATTGCGGGCTCTGACCTAAATATGAGGCATGTCACATCGGAAGCAGTTTCTCAGCGCCTCGAAACCGAACGCGGAATCAGCAGAGGAGTTCGTTCTCGCCGCTCTCTCAACGGATCTCAAAGGCTGGGCTCTGTTCCTCGATATCGATGGTACATTGCTTGATCTTGCCGAAACGCCCGACGCCGTAGTCGTTCCGCCCTCGCTGCCTGCGAACCTCGATGCCTTGTCGAGAAAACTCGGAGGTGCTCTGGCACTCGTGACCGGTCGCGATCTTGGCTACGCCGAACAGCTTTTTTCGCCATTCCTTTTTCCAATTGCGGGTCTTCATGGTGCTGAGCGCCGCGATCCGGACGGCCTCGTGCACAAAGCCGCCGACACGTCGGAATTTGAGCGCCTGAAGGCCGATCTTGTCGCCGATACGGCTAACTGGCCCGGTGTTGTGATCGAGGACAAGGGAGCGGCGGTCGCCGCGCACTACCGGCTTGCGCCGGACAGAAAACTCCAGCTTGAACCGCTGATCGAGCGGGCGTTGATCAGAGCAGGGCCAAACTGGACGATCCAGCATGGCAAGATGGTAATCGAAATCCGTCCGGCCCGTGCCGACAAGGGCGACGCAGTCGAGGCGTTTCTCGCGCAGCCACCTTTTGCTGGGAGACGCGCAATCGCCGTCGGGGATGACGTGACCGACGAAGCGATGTTTCGCACGGCCAACCGGCTCGGCGGCTACTCGATCCGTGTCGGACCGCCGTCGCCTGCGAGCGAAGCGCTCGGCTCCGTCCCCTCTGCCGAGGCTCTGCGCGGTATCATCGCTGCATTGGTTCCCTGAATATGTGTTGGTCGCCTGAATATGTGTTGGTCGCCTGAATATTTGAGCACCTGACCCATTTTCTTGCAGGAAAGGAGGTCGGCATGGGCCGTCTCGTCGTTGTTTCCAATCGCGTACCTGTTCCGGACAAGGGTGGTATTGCGCCCGCCGGTGGGCTGGCGGTTGCGCTGAAGGTCGCCCTTGAAGAGCATGGCGGCATATGGATGGGGTGGTCGGGGAAATCGAGCGGAGAGCACGAGCCGCAGCCGCTTGCACAACTGCAGCAGGGCAATATCACCTATGCACTGACGGATCTGACCGACACCGATTTTGAGGAGTATTACCAGGGCTTTGCCAATCGGGTTCTTTGGCCGATCTGCCACTACAGGCTTGATCTGGCCGAATACGGTCGCAAGGAAATGGCCGGGTATTTCCGCGTCAACCGCTTCTTCGCCCACCGGCTTGCTCCGCTTGTCAAACCCGATGACGTCATTTGGGTGCACGATTACCACTTGATCCCTCTCGCGGCAGAGCTGCGTGCGATGGGCCTGAAGAACCGCATCGGTTTCTTTCTCCACATTCCCTGGCCGCCCGCTGACGTGCTCTTCACGATGCCCGTTCATGAGGAGATCATGCGTGGCCTGTCCCATTACGAACTCGTCGGCTTTCAGACCGATCATGACCTCGAGAACTTTGCCGGCTGCCTCCGGCGGGAAGGCATCGGCGACGAACTCGGCGGCGGCCGCTACAGCGCCTATGGCCGCGTATTCAAGGGCGACTCCTACGCGATCGGTATTGAGACTGCGGCCTTTGCCGAATTCGCCAAAAAGGCATCGACCCACAAGGTCGTCAAAAGAACGCGTGAAAGCATTGGAGACCGCAGCCTGATCATTGGCGTCGATCGCCTCGATTATTCCAAGGGGATCACGCAGCGCATCGACGCATTCGAGCGCTTCATCCTGGCCAATCCCGCCCAGCATGGGCATGTGACCTATCTGCAAATCACGCCGAAGTCCCGCTCCGAAGTGCCGGAGTACGAGGCCATGCAGCGCATGGTTGCCGAACAGGCCGGTCGGGTGAACGGCGCTCTCGGCGCCGTCGATTGGGTGCCGATCCGTTATATCAACCGCTCGATAGGCCGCCACATACTCGCTGGGCTTTATCGGCTCAGCAAAGTTGGCCTCGTGACGCCTCTTCGAGACGGGATGAACCTCGTCGCAAAGGAATATGTGGCAGCCCAGGATCCGGACGATCCCGGCGTGCTCCTGCTTTCGCGTTTCGCCGGAGCTGCTCGCAAGCTAAACGGCGCGCTGCTCGTCAACCCGTACGACATAGAGGGTACCGCGAACGCCATGGCACGCGCGCTGAGCATGCCGTTGGAAGAACGGAAGGCGCGCTGGAAGACGATGATGGATTACTTGCTGGAAAACGATGTCACGCGCTGGTGCGACGATTTTCTCAAGGATCTGACGGGCAGACCGGATCTGCCTGGAGAGCATGCCGATGAAGGGCAGGCTTCGTATCCGGAAGAAACCGGGATAAAGGCGAGCGACTAAACTTCCTCTCGCAAGTCCCGCTGCATTCTTGCAGTCACCTGCCTTTGTCGGAAGGATCAGATATTCTCCGGTGTGAAGATGTCGAAAGGCAGGAAGGTCTGTCCCGGCACAGCGGCCGCGCCTCGGTCGATCGCGCCGATCATCAGGCTGATGGTTTCTCGCACGAGCGCGGGAACGGGCGTTGCGATCGCCATCGTCACTGCCTCGTCGGCAAGCGCTGCGCGTGACTCCGGTGTGAGTTCGTTGACGACCACCAGCAGTTTGCGTTCGAGTTTTTCCTCGCGAATGGCTGATATCGCGCCCTCCATGCCGCCGCCGCAGACGTAGAAGCCGATGAGGTCCGGGTGCCGCCGTAGAAGATCGAGCGTCGCCTCGTGGGTGATCTCGGCCGTATCCAGGTTCACCATGGTGTCGAGCACTTCGAAATCGGGCGCGTTCTCGCGAAAATAGGAGCGAAAGGCAATCTCGCGCAGTTCATGCCCGTGAAAGCGGTGGCTGCCGACAAAGGCCGCGACTTTTCCCGGCCTTTTCGCCGCCTTGGTAATCATCCAGGCTGCGGTTCGTCCGACCTTGTGGTTGTTCAATCCGACATAGCCCTCACGCACTCCGGCTGCGAAATCGGAAAGCAGCGAGAAGACCGGAATGCCGCGCTCCTTCAGCTCTTCTATCGCTGCCGTGACGGCGGGATAGTCCGGTGCAACAAGCGCGATCGCCTGGTTGCGCGCCGCCATTGCCTTCAGCTTATCGGTGATGCCTGCCGGGGTGGAGTTGGGAACGAAGTCCACCTGAGGGAGCGCACGAACGTGGGTGAGCGACAGCGCCGCGTTCTCGATCTCCTTCGCGACCGCCTGATAGAAGGATTGCTGCGGTTTTTGCAGGAGAAAGCCGAGACGATATTGCGGAAGATCCTCGAACACGCGTTGGCGCAGCAGGCCGACGGCGTGATAGCCGATCGTCTTGGCCGCGTCGTAGACCCTTCGCGCCGTTTCCTCGCGCACCGGATGACGCCCGTTCAGGACACGATCGACGGTGGCAACACTTACGCCCGCCGCCTCGGCAAGATCCGCGATCGTCGGTCTCCTCATCATAGCGCTCCCTCCCTTCTGAAATGTTCCTCTCAAGCATGAAGTCCTCGCCATGATGTAATTTGAGAGAATATCTCATGACTGCATTGAGAATTGTCAAAAGTCAACATACCCTCCTTTCATCGAATGTGAGGCGCGGTGGGAAGCGCGCTTCGGGAGGACGAGATGACGACGGTTGCTACGAAAAGAGATTACAGCCTCCTGGGGCGCGATGCCGAGGCGGCAGTCGCCAGCGGGCTTTCCGCAGCCGAGTGGTATCACACGGAGATTCCGCGCAAGCAGATGAAGGAACTCATGAAACGCGAGGATGGGCCGGCCATCCGCGACACTTTCCTCTGGCTCGGCAGCATGGTGCTTTTCGGCGGGCTCGGCATTTATTTCTGGGGCACCTGGGTCGCCGTACCGTTTCTTCTCGCCTATGGCGTTCTCTACGGCTCGGCCTCCGACAGCCGCTGGCACGAATGCGGCCATGGCACCGCATTCAAGACGATGTGGATGAATGACATCGTCTATCAGATCGCCTGTTTCATGATCATGCGCAATCCGGTGACCTGGCGCTGGAGCCACACCCGCCACCACACCGACACGGTCATCGTCGGCCGCGACCCGGAAATCGCCGTCATGCGCCCGCCGGACCTTCTGCGCCTCGTTCTCAATTTCTTCGGCATCATCGATGTCTGGCACGCGATGATCGACATGGTGCGGAATGCATTCGGCGTGATCAGCGCCGCCGAGAGGACCTTCATTCCGGAAATGGAGCAGCCGAAGGCGATCCTGGTCGCCCGTATATGGCTGGCGATCTATCTCGCGACGATCGGCCTCTCGCTCTATGTCGGTTCCATTCTGCCCCTGATGCTGATCGGGTTGCCCCGCCTCTATGGCGCCTGGCATCATGTGCTGACCGGCCTGTTGCAGCATGGCGGGCTTGCCGACAACGTCACCGATCACCGCTTGAACAGCCGCACGGTCTATATGAATCCGGTGAGCCGCTTCATCTACTGGAACATGAACTATCACGTCGAGCATCACATGTTCCCGATGGTGCCCTACCACGCGCTGCCGAAGCTGCATGCGATGATCAAGCACGACTTGCCGACGGCGAACCCGTCCATGCTCCACGGCTATCTGGAAATGATCCCGGCCTTCCTCAGGCAGCTTAAGAACGAGGATTATTTCCTGAAGCGCGAACTGCCGCCGACGGCAAAGCCCTATCGCGAAGAGTTCCATAGCGATCGGCTCATTCCGGCCGCCGAATAACCGGCGAAGCAAACCAATCAAGACAAGCAAACCGATGGAGGAACCCATGAGCTCGAACTGGGTCGAGGTCTGTGCGGCCGATGAGATCGACGAGGAAGACGTTATCCGTTTCGATCACGAGGGGCGCACCTTCGCCGTCTATCGCAGCCCCGATGACGAATATTTCGCGACCGATGGGCTTTGTACCCATGAGCACATTCATCTCGCCGACGGGTTGGTGATGGACGACATCATCGAATGTCCCAAGCACAACGGCCGTTTCAACTACAAGACCGGCCAGGCCAAGGGCGCCCCCGTCTGCGTCAACCTCAGGACCTATCCGGTGAAGGTTGAGGCCGGCAGCGTCTTCATCGCGATTTCCTGACGACAACTGCCTTAACGCCGAACCGGCGGAGGGAGGAGAAGGCATGACACATATCGTCATTGTTGGCGCCGGCGAATGTGGCGCGCGGGCAGCATTTGCACTGAGAGAAAAGGGCTTCGATGGTGAGGTTACGCTGATCGGCGCCGAACCGCATCTTCCCTATGAGCGTCCGCCCTTGTCGAAGGAGGGGCTTTCCGAGGCGCCGAAATACGTTGCGAGCGCCGAGCGCTACGAAGAGGCGGGGATAACCGTGCTCACGAATGCCGTCGTGGAGAAGATCGCGCGTGAGGATAAGACGGTGCGGCTTTTGGACGGCCGATCGATCAAGTATGACAGGTTGCTGCTCGCCACCGGCGCGCGGCCGCGGGCGTTTCCAGGCACTTCCGAAAACTCCGAGCGTATCCGTGTGCTCAGAACCCACGCCGATGCGCTCGCAATCCGACCAGCCCTTACTCCTGGCCGAAAGATCGCCATCATCGGCGGTGGCTTCATCGGCCTCGAACTGGCAGCAACGGCGCGCAAGCTGGGCGCCGCGGTCACGCTTGTCGAGGGGCTGCCACGTCTCTTGACCCGCGGTGTGCCGGAAGAGATTGCCACTGTCGTTGCCGAAAGGCATCGACAAGAAGGCGTCGAGATCCTCTGCGGCGCGAAAATCGCGGCACTTGAGGATGGCGAAGGCGAGGCGCGCGTTCTCTTTGCAGATGGCGGCAGTCTTTTGGCCGACCTCATCGTCGTCGGTATTGGGGCAATACCCAACACGGAACTGGCGGAAGCCGCGGGGCTTGCGATCGACAATGGCATTGCCGTCGACGAAACGCTGCGGACCTCGGATCCCGATATCTATGCCGCCGGCGACTGCTGCTCCTTTCCGCTGTCGCATTGCGGCGGGCGGCGGGTGCGGCTCGAGGCCTGGCGCAACGCTCGGGATCAGGGGACGCTGGTCGCAGCCAATTTGATCGGCGGATCGGAGCCCGTCTCCAGCGTGCCGTGGTTCTGGTCGGATCAATACGACCTGACGCTGCAGATCGCCGGCCTTGCCGATGGTGCGGTTGCGACGGTTCGCCGCGACATGGAGGCGGGGGCCTTCATTCTCTTTCACCTCGATGGCGCGGGCCGGCTGATCGCCGCGAGCGGCATCGGCCCCGGCAATGCCATCGCCCGCGACATCCGCCTTGCCGAAATGCTGATTGCAGCCGGTAGCCGGCCGGACCGGCAGGCGCTTGCTTCTCCGGATACCAAGCTCCGGAAGCTGCTGGCGGCTTGAAAGCCGCCCGAACATCCATCCGCCACTGCATCCTCAGGGAGATCCCGATGAGACATCGCCGCCCGACTGTTGCCGATCTTTTGTCGATGAAGGGCCAGAGGCAGCTCACGATGCTGCGCGTCGTGACGCTCGAAGAGGCGGAAGCCGCCGAAAGGGCCGGTATTGACCTCGTCTCGGTTCCGCCCGCGCTGCTCGGCCCCGAATTCAGGGAGGCAGCACCATCCGTCTTCGCCTTTCCGGGCCTCGAATATGGCGATCATGTCACGGCCGACGACTATATCCGTGCCGCCTTCAAGGCACTGAAGGCAGGCGGTGATGCCGTCTATTGTGCCGCAAGCCTTTCGGTCATCCGGCGCATGCGCGACGAGGGCATTCCCGTTTGCGGCCATGTCGGGCTCGTCCCTTCGAAGGCGACCTGGACCGGCGGATTCCGCGCCGTCGGCAAGACGGCGCAAAGCGCGCTTGAGGTCTGGCGGCAGGTAAGCGCGCTCGAGGAGGCGGGAGCCTTCGCAGCCGAGATCGAGGTTGTTCCGGCAGCGGTGGCGACGGCTATCTCGAAACGGACCTCGCTGCTGATGCTTTCCATGGGCGCCGGCGCCGGATGCGATGCCCAGTACCTTTTCGCCGAAGACGTGCTCGGCCAAAATCGAGCTCATTACCCTCGCCACGCCAAGGTTTACCGCAATTTTGCCGGCGAATATGAGCGGCTGCAGCAGGAGCGCATTGCGGCCTTCCGTGAATATGCCGAAGACGTGCGCTCCGGGGCCTATCCGGAAAAGGCCCATATGGTCGATATCGAACCGCGGGAGCTGGAGGAATTCCTCGGCAAGCTCGATGTGCAGGAGGGAACTTCGGCCCGCGCAAGATGACGGCGACATCGCCGCGCGCTGTTTCAGACGCAAAAACGTCGCTACAGCACTTTGTATCGCCGCAGGTTTCAGCCTTTAATGGGCCCTCCAGGAAGCAGCGCAGTAGACACGCGACAGCAAGGATGAATGATGCATACTTACGTTTTGACGGTATCCTGCAAATCCACCCGCGGTATCGTTGCAGCGCTTTCCGGCTACCTCGCCGAACAGGGCTGCAACATCATCGATAGCTCGCAGTTCGACGACCTGGAGACGGGCCTGTTCTTCATGCGCATCAGCTTCATTTCGGAAGAGGGCGTCACCCGCGCGGCGCTCGAGGAAGGGCTGAAGCCGATTGCCGCGAAATTCGCAATGGAAACGGCTCTTCATGACCAGTCGGAGCGTACCAAGGTGCTCTTGATGGTGTCGCGTTTCGGCCATTGCCTCAACGACCTGCTCTACCGCTGGAAGATCGGCGCGCTGCCGATCGACATCGTCGGCGTCGTCTCCAACCACTTCGACTACCAGAAGGTGGTCGTCAACCACGACATTCCCTTCCACTGCATCAAGGTGACGAAGGAAAACAAGCCGAAGGCCGAAGCCCAGCTGATGGAACTCGTCGAGCAGACCGGCGCCGAACTGATCGTGCTGGCCCGCTACATGCAGGTCTTGTCCGACGCGCTCTGCAAGAAGATGTCGGGCCGGATCATCAACATCCATCACTCCTTCCTGCCGAGCTTCAAGGGCGCCAACCCCTACAAGCAGGCCTATGAGCGCGGCGTCAAGCTGATTGGCGCGACGGCGCATTATGTCACCGCCGATCTCGACGAGGGTCCGATCATTGAGCAGGACATTGCCCGCATCACCCACGCGCAGTCGGCCGAGGACTATGTCTCGATCGGCCGCGACGTCGAGAGCCAAGTGCTCGCCCGCGCCGTGCACGCCCACATCCACCACCGCTGCTTCATCAACGGCAACCGCGTCGTCGTCTTCCCGCCGAGCCCGGGGAGCTATGCGTCGGAGCGGATGGGGTAATCAGCAGGCGAAAATGGTGGCTGAGAAAGGCGTCGATCAGGGACGCGCATCCGGTAGGCATATCTGTCCGGAAAGGGACCATATTTTCGGAGAAAGAATGCAGAGCGTTCTTCGCCGAACTCGAAAAGGTTGAGCGTGGAGTTTTAAGTTCACCTCCCAGTGGGGCCATCTGGCCGCCTTGATCGAAAATGGTCAAGGCGGCCTTTTTTAAGGGGGCGCAGGCATCCGCTATGGCGCAGTCGGCGAGCTGTCGCCCGTGAGGGCAAGATGCTCCTGGATGCGGGCAGAGCGCACCGCCGCTACACGGGCAAAGACACGACAACCGCCTCCGCCAAGGATGTCCGAACGAGGAGCGGCCAGCTCAACCACTGACGGGAACCGGCCGCATGAACGCCCGTGGCCACAGGGGGGAGAGCGCCAGGCAATGAGCAAACGCCGTCTGTCTTGGTTTATCTCTTGCTTAATTAGATTTTAGTACTCTCACGCATGCGATCCGCGCTGATCGACGAGACGGCGAGGTACCAGGATCCGCTCCGCGATTGCGTCGCGAAATTTAACGGTCAGTGGCGGACGCATTCGGGCCAGTTCGACGTCACCAGCGCTTACCTGAGCGAGGAAGCTCCACATGGGGCAACGGACCTGCTTGGATTGAGGTGTAGGAGAGACATGTCCGGGTGCTGCACATCGGGGATGGGCCAACGAAACGGAAGAAGAGAAGGTTTCGCGAAAGCGCCCGCCTGAAAAGGGGATTGAACCTCAACACCCTGGTTATTCTGTTCGGTTGTGCCCGCGGCTTGATCGCCTGAGTGGCACATGGGAGCGTCTCAGCGCGAACCAAGATCTCATGCTGCATCGGTCGATCGGCCCGACAAGCGCGGCAAAGGTGTCGCTCCGTCAACCGACAACCACGATCCGGAGGTTTCTGCATCTCTACCCCGCCTGCTTTCGTTGCGCCCTGCATAGAAGTCGACAGGCCCATCACGAGGATGGCGAAACCGACCGATTTCATTAATCCGCGCATGGCCACAAAAATGTCTCCAATTTTAACGATCGGCTTATGAGAATCGTATCTCGCGGCGGCTATTGTCCCGGACGCGAGCTTCCAGGCGCCCAGCGCCATCGCGTCAAGATCGGGAATTTGCATGAGCGGAACGGGCAAATCCATCAAAATTGTGAAGCCAACCGGGAACAGCCTGATTGATGGGGTGCTCTCGAATGTGGCCTGGAACGGCACGATCACCTATGCCTTTCCCACAGCCGCCGGCAGCTACAGCTACAGCGGGGAAAAGAACAACGGCTTTGCCGCCGTGTCGGCCGCGCAGCAAAACGCCGCGCTTTTCGCCCTGGAGCAATCCTTCGGCTCCGCCGCCAATGACGGCTTCTCGGTCGAAGGGTTCACCAACGCGAGCTTCGCGCTTGGCAGCGCCAGCACCGCGTCGGTTCGGGTCGCGCAGTCAAGCGTGCCGAAGACGGCCTACGCCTATTACCCGGGTACCAATGCCGAAGCCGGCGACGTCTGGTTCGGCACAGCTTATGCCGGCACCGTCAACGACTACCGCACGCCCGTTGCCGGAAACTACGCCTGGCATACGATGCTGCACGAGCTCGGTCACGCACTCGGCCTCTCGCACGGGCATGATCCCGACGACTTCGGCGCGCTGCCCGCGCAATACAATTCGATCGAATTTTCGGTCATGACCTACAGCGGCTTCATCGGCTCCGGCAATGCCTACTGGTACGAGCGCTACGGTGCTCCGCAGACCTTCATGATGGCCGACATTGCCGCGCTGCAGGAGATGTACGGCGCCGACTTCACGACCAACAGCGGCAATACCGTCTACAAATGGACACCGGGAAGCGGCGTGACGCTGGTCAACGGCGCGACCGCCATCGCCCCGGGCGCCAACCGGATTTTCGCGACTGTCTGGGACGGCGGCGGCAACGACACCTACGACCTTTCGGCCTACAAGACCGGGCTCAAGGTCGACTTGCGCCCCGGCCAGGCCTCGACCTTCAGCGCCGACCAACTCGCCTATCTCGGCGGCGGCCCGAACGACGGCTTCGCGCGCGGCAATATCTTCAATGCCCTGCTTTACCATGGCGACACGCGCTCCCTGATCGAAAACGTCAATGGAGGCTCTGCCTCAGACACGATCACCGGCAACCAGGCGGCCAACATGCTTTGGGGCAACGACGGCAGCGACGTGCTGAACGGCGATTCCGGCAATGATGCACTGTACGGTGGGCTCGCCAGGGATAAGATCCGCGGCGGCAACGGAAATGATCGGATACTGGGAGGTCCCGGAGCAGACCACTTGAGCGGCGGGACGGGGGCCGATTCGTTCGTGTTCAAGAGGCTCTCAGAGAGCACCTTCGCCTCGACCAGCCGTGATACGATCTACGACTTCCTGCCCTCAGAGGCCGACAGGATCGATCTTTCGGCGATCGACGCCAACACGACGGTGACGGGCAACCAGGCATTTGTTTTCGTTGGAACAGCCGCTTTTTCCGGCGGCAAAGGCGAGCTGCGCTACGACCGGGCGGCGTCCGACACCTATATCTATGGCGACGTCACCGGCGACAAGAAGGCGGATTTTGCCATTCACCTCGACGATGCCGTTGCCATGCAGAAGGGTTACTTCGTCCTCTAAGCGGAATTACCCGGTTCGGTGAAGCGCCGGCGGTTACTGCATGTTTCCCCAAATCGTAGCTGATTTAGGGGGAAGACATGAAGCAATTCAATGCGACACAGGATCCTTTACGCCTCTCAAGAGACGCGCGGCGCTGCAGTGAAGCCGCCGCTCATCGCCGTTGGCTTGTACAGCCGTGATCATCCTGTCTGGCCTTGGCAGCCGGGTCCACATCATCACCCGTGGCTTTCGTGCCTGCCAAAGATTTGCCAGGAAGCGCCGTTTGTGGAATATGCCGGCTTAAACAAAATTCGCGCATCATCATCGACGCGAGGCGAGACGTGAAGCTAATCGAACAGCATCTGAGAGTGACGGCCGCGCTCATCGTGCGCGAAATGGCGACGCGCTACGGCTCGAAGCCGGGCGGCTATCTCTGGGCGGTTTTCGATCCGGTCGCCCATGTGGCGATGATGACCATCATCTTCCAAGCCTTTGCCCGCACGCCGGCGCTGGGCCTGAGCTTTCCGCTGTTCTTCGCGAGCGGCTATCTACCGTTCACCTTCTATCAGCGCATGTGCTCCTTCATGGCCGGCACGATGAAGGCGAACAAGGCGTTGCTCTCCTATCCCGTCGTCTCGCCCTTCGATGCGATCGTCTCTCGCTTCATCCTGCAGTTCATGACCGATGCGCTGGTGAGCATCCTTATCCTCGTCGCCATCATCGAGTTCGGTGGCGTCAGTCAGCCGATGAACTTTGCCGGCATGATGGAAGCGGTGAGCGCCGCCGCCGTACTCGGCCTCGGCATCGGCACCGTGAACATTGTGATGTTCGCCCGCATGCCGATCTACGAGCAGATCTTCGGCATCATCAACCGCCCGATGTTCATGGTGTCCGGCGTCTTCTTCCTGCCGGATACACTACCGGAGCCGTTCCGGGATACCCTCCTCTACAATCCGCTAGTGCACATCATCATGTGGTTCCGCAGCGCCATCTACACCGAATACCGCGCCGACGGGCTGGACAAGGGCTACGTCATCGAATTCGCGGTCGTGTGTATCGTGCTGGGGCTGATGCTGCTGACGACCTCGATGCGCGAGATTCGCGAGGACCGGCTTTAGCATGTCGCGTCCGACTGCGATCTTCTTCGGCTTCGGCCCGTGGAAAGCCTATATTCCGCGCTGGTTCCCCGACCGCGACTGCAAGATCGTGAGCCGAAAGGCGTGGCTGATGCTGCTCAAGGGTTGGCCGCTTCGCCTGCTTTTCCACTGGAATGCCGAGGTCTACGTCTGGGGCTTTAAGTATCCGCCGTTCCTGAAGCGCTTCTGCCGGCGTTTCGGCATCCCGTTCTTCCATGTCGAGGATGGTTTCGTCCGCTCCGTGTCGCTTGGCGCGCACAGGTCGCCGCCCGCTTCGCTGATCATCGATTCGCGGACAATGCATTATGACGCCCGAAATCAGTCGGATCTGGAGCAGACGCTGCAGACCTATGATTTTGCGGCGGACAAGGCACTGATCGAGCGCGCAGAAAAGTGCATCCGTATGCTGCTCGACCTGCGCGTCAGCAAATACAATCTCGGAAAACGCATCGATCTCGACACTCTGTTGGGGCCGAAGACGAAACGGCGGGTGCTGGTGATCGGCCAGGTCGAGATCGATGCTGCGATCGCTTTCGGCTGCGACCGTCCCGTCACCAACAACGATCTCGTCCGGTTGGCGGTCGCCGAAAATCCGGATACGCAGATCATCTACAAGCCGCACCCGGAGGTGCTGCATGGCACCCGCGCCGGCGTGTCGAACCCCGCCGAAGTTGCGGACATATGCGACATTCTGGAGGAGGACATTGCCCCCGCTGCTGCGCTGGAGGGGGTCGATCACGTTTACACCATCACCTCGCTGATGGGCTTTGAGGCACTGTTGCGTGGCATTCCGGTGACGTGCTATGGCCTGCCTTTCTATGCCGGCTGGGGGGTCACGGATGACAGGCAGAAATCTGAGAGGAGAACGAGAAAGGTTAACGCGCGCGAAATCTTCGCGGCGAGTTTCTTACTGAATTCCCGATATTTCGACCCAGAAACGGGCGTCGCCGCGCAATTGGAGACAGTCATCGGGCGGCTGAATCTTCAACGCGACGCTCTTCCTGTAATCAGGTTTGGCCACGGTACCGAAAGGAGATAATCGGATATTTGCCTGTGCGAACTGGGAGTCAGCTAAATTAGTCGTCGCTTTCCGCCTCTTTGATTTTTAACGCGGCAAGGCACAACGCGAGCGCCGGAGTAGCAGCCTGGCAATAAGGTCCGTCATTTATCACTGCTGTTCCATACGATCCATCTGGCCCAACTGACCAGCTAACGCCACCGCTCGAATGCGGTGCCACCAAATCCACAAGCTGCAGTGCTGAGTCGATCGTTTCCGTGAAACGCGGAAGACGTGCCGCGCGCTCCCCATGTAAGAACCAAATTACATTTCTCGACGCTTCCCCATTCTCTCTTGTGTACTCTACTTTCCTTTGCCAACCAACAAGCAGTCCGATCTTTACGTCGATATCCCGGCTGGCTCGCTTTAGCGCCTCCACTTCGAGTATCAAGTCGGCGATAGCCATGGATTGGTCCTCCAAACACGATTCGTAGTCGTGAATATCACTCCTTGGCGAGGAGACAAGTTGTTTGCAAACGCGTTGCGCAAGACGGGTGGATAGACTATCCGCCCTATTCCTTGAACGCGATCCAAGCGATATGGCCCGCAATAAGAAGCTTGTTAAAGTTTCTTTCCCATACAGTCGATTTTCTTAGATTTCCATCAATAAAATGATTGAAAATACTTTCAAATCCAAAAAATTCGTTGAACTTTTCGCGGCTGATTATTCTACGCATCGTCAGCGTAATTCCGTCTATACCAGGACGAAGTTGGCGGACCACTAGACCATGAGACTCAAGCACCTGGACAATTCCGTACGCTGTCCAGTTAAAGATGCTATGGCTATGATAGGGCTCTAATTGCGAAACCGAGCCGACGAATATACCGCCTTTCTTTATAACACGGGCGACCTCAGCAATTACCTCATCCGGATAGCGAACGTGTTCCAGCACCTGCTTGCAGAACACGACGTCGAACTGACCGCTCTCGAAAGGCATCTTCCTGCCATCATAGACCTTGAATTGCAGGTCCTCTCTAGTCCGACTGTCGACCTCGGGCGAGCTTTCGATGTCAAGCCCCATGTACTGAATGTTCGGGATGTGACGCTTAAGTCGCTCGTATGACGCGCCTGTTCCGGCTCCAAGGTCGAGGACCGTGATGCGATCTTTGAATTGATCCTTATTGAGATCGATCATTTTGAATACGTCGACCTGAGCGGCGGTATCTGTAGGAATTTTATTTTCCAGCACTTCGCGAATTGTATCGCCCATTTCCTCCGTCACCTTCTATTTTTGGAAAAACCTTACGCGGTTCTGTCCTAGTTCTATCTGGGTATTATTGGTGGCTAAACTCGCGCGTAGATATAAAAATCTGCGAAACTCGTGTCTTCCGGGTGGCGTTCATCCTGAGGATAGGGGTTGAGTTCGTGCTTGAGTAATTTCCAACCCACAATGTTCTCCTCGATCCAATGAGTGAACCGGCGATGGCGAACATGCGGTGAAAGAGGAATTTCGTCTCGATCGCTACTATAGATGATGACGTAACGGGACGCCCAATTAAAGAGATCTCTTATGTATTTCTCAAATACGCTATCCTCCACTAGGTGAAAGATGACGTCTAGAGATAGAGAGACTTCTTGCGGAGGCAAATCCTGAAGAAGATTGTAGCCAACGAAACACTTTGTATAGTCATCCACGAAAGAGCGCTGACAGATTTCTATCGCAGCCGGAGCAATATCGACGCCGATATACCGCGGATATCGCGCCAAATCCAGCTGAGCACCGTCTCCACAGCCAAATTCGATTATCGACAGGATATTATTGGCTGCAATGAATTCATTGAGGAAGTTCGCTTTGTACTCCGCCAGTCGCCCATACGAACCGTCGCCAGAGTCTCTTCCTTTCTGATAGCGATGCTGCCAGTACTCTCCAGAGTTGAAGTCCTCGGACGTCACGCTTTAAGCCCGTTTTTCCGTACGTGATTCAGAAAGGCTCGCGGCCTGGCTTTAAAAGCCCGCCACATGTATTGCCGTGCCAGCTTTCCGCTCCGGTTATTTTGCGCAAACCGTGCAGCAAGCATCTCCATGTTGTAGAGGCGCATTGCCTTAAAGCTATCTCCGTATCGATTGAACAGCACCCGATGCTTGTCGAAGATATAGGTGTTGCAGGCCCGGATTTCCTCTGCATCTCGACCGACGTCCGACTTATGGTAAACGCAGAACGTGCCATCCTCCCTGACGTTCTTAATCGAACCGCCATGCAACACAAATCGGATGAAATAATCCAGGTCTTGAAGCCTTGGTAGCCTCTCATCGAACCATCCAACGTCTTTAAACGATTGGGCTGGACCTAGAAGAGTCCACAGGTAAGCCCTCAGGGAAGAACCGATAAGAAGAGCTTTGGCCTGATCTTGATCAGTCTTCTGGACGATCTTTTTCTTTCTTCGGCCCACCCATGCCCAATCATAATTGCACGTCACCCAAAAGGGCGTGCCCATATGCGAGGACTCAACAAGTTCAACGCGGTCGAATTGCTCCGCAAGCTTCTTGGGATACCATTCGTCACCCGCGTCCAGCCAGGCGACATAGTCACTGTCAATAGCGTCCAAGAGAACGTTTCTAGTGTATGGCCGCCCTCGATTAACCGGGTTAAAGAGCACGTCTATTTTTATCTCTGAGTGCTCCGCCATCGCAGACACGGCCTTCTTGATATCTGGACGTGACCCGTCGTCCGCCACTACAACTCGAAGGTCCCCCTGCCAAGTCTGCCGACGAACGGAACGGAGACTGAGTGCCAAGGCCTCAGGATCGTTAAAATGCGGGATCAGAATATCCAAAGTGGCCATTAGTTAGCCCCCACCGTGAGTTTTTCAATCAGCCCGATCCAGTTCTGCCGATATCGCTCAAGTGTGAATTCACTCACACTCTCAGGCGCGTTTTTGCTGAGGCCTTCTCGATAATGTTGATCAGCCATCAAGCGACGCAACGCTTTTGCGAGGCCGTTTTCCTCGCTCCGTTGCACAGCGATGCCGTTGAAGCCATCTTTCACGAACTGATTAACGCCTGGGCAATCGGCATAAGAAACTACTGGGACGCCCATCGAAAGTGCTTCAGCAGGGGAGAGGCCGAATCCTTCGAAATGAGCGGGATGGCAGAATATTGCAGCTCTCGCATACTCGCCTCCCAAGTCGCTGCGATGGCCAGCAAGTCTCACGCTATTTTCAACTCCACGCTGCATTATCTCCGCTTTTAGATCACGGAGCTGTGGCCCGGTCCCGTATATGATCACCTTCCATTTCGGGAATTCATTAGCGAGCGTAGCCCAGGCGCGAATGAGGGCGATATAGTTCTTGACCTCAGCAAGCCTACCGACAGCAAGAATCAGCCTATCTCTCTGCTCTTTTGGTTGTTGGTTGGCAAATTCTTGCGAGATATAATTAGGGATCGCAATCACTCGTGTTCGAAGATGCGGGGGGAACCACTCACTGAAACTCGGAAAAAGAACGTGAATAGCTGCGGCGTTATCCAGAGCCTTGAGACGGAGTCCTCGATCAATCGGGTTGGGGTCCCAGCGATACGGTGATTCATAGTCTTCTTTGGGCACGTTATGGTTCGTTGCAACAATCTTCACGTCGGTTCCGGCGGCAGCAAGAAGCGTCACGGTATTCGCCGGTGGCATAAGGCTTATCGCCAGAGCTGGTTTGACTAGTTGGAAATAGTCGCGAAGCTGAGACAGGAAGAAGTCGTTCCTCTCATCCCATTGCGCCTGATTCTTGACTTCAGCAGTTACAAACGGAAGGCGTTGAGCTATTACCGCCCTCCGCTGCTTTTTCGTCTTTGCCTTGCCGTAAAGATTGATCAGCTCCGCCTTCGGGTTGATCGGGTAAAATGGCGGCGTATCCTTGGTGTCGAAGTGCAGACACGTCACGCGATAGCCGCTGTCTATAAGAATATTTGCAAGTTCGCAGTAGATCCGCTCTGCGCCGCCGCTTCTCCCTCCCAATTGGCGGATAACGAGAGCGATATGTTTAGCGTTCCTGAATTCCTGCACTCAAATCGTTCCTCTTTGATGACGGCGGGGCATACTTAACGGACGAGATCGGCCGGTCAAGGCAAATTCCGTTAAGCCAATGAGATCGCCCGGAAGCTATGCCATGAGCCGTTGGATCACGCTACGGTCCCTGGTGATGATTGCCCGGGTCGTTTCATCTTTTAGAAGTTTGTCCATCGAGCGGCGATATCTCTGATAGCGGCGCAGCCTTAGAGGGGGCGGAGAAAAGACGCGAAAATAAGCATCCAGCGCGCATGCAATCAAACGCTGTACGGATCTACTTACCCGAATACCGGAGGCGAGTGCGCCTGCATAGAAGGAAGCCGTCTTGTATTTGTTTCCGAGTTCCTGGTAGTCCTCGGCAATATTTCGAAGGAGCTCAGTTCTAATTGCGTTCGTAGCCGTCATTACCGGGCCGACGTGCGTCTTATATATCGAAGTGTGGCCCCGAAGCTTTTTCCGGTAATCCAACGTTATTCGTTCGCGGCTATGGTCCACGTAAACGCAAAGCGGTTCGGCCACGCCAACATATTGTACGTGTTCAGATAGTCTGATGAAGAAATCCCAATCCTGAGAGGCAGGTAGCGCTTCATTGAACCCTCGGACCTGGCGAGCGACAGCGGCTTCCACCACGACTGAACTCAGTGTTCCGATGAAGTTCGATCTTCTGATCTTCTCACTATTCAGTACGTGTCCGCCGAATTGTCTTGCAATGATTTCGCCCTGATCATCGACGCGATAACGGCCGGTCGCGGATAGGACGGGTTTATTGCTCATGGCCTCGGCTTTACCGATCTCTTCGAGTTGTCTCTCAAGTTTCTCCGGAAACCATAGATCATCACTGTCGAGAAAAGCTATATATCGATTGGTGGCCGCGAAAATCCCCTTGTTTCTTGCGTGATTTGCGCCGCTATTTCTGTTGTTGACAATAAGTCTGATATTAATGCGTGGCGAAAAATCTAAGATGATTGATTTTACATCTTCAAGAACTGCGGATTCAGAACAATCGTCAACAATAATTACCTCAGCGGGGAGATGGGTTTGCTGAGCGACCGAATTAAGTGCTCGTCGCAACAATGATGTTCGGTTGTAGGTCGGAATGACCACGCTAACGTCACATACGCTCATTCGCTGACCTTACACCGTATGAAGCACGAGCCACGGCGTGCAGCCGTAATCTCTCGCTGAGAGGAGACCGAAGGGGTACGGGCACACCGGGGGGCGCTCCTCGGCTGAAGAGCTATGCCCGATCCCGGATATTGTAATAGCTCATCACGCCAATCCCCCAGGCAAAGAGCAGCCCAAGCGTCACAAGCAACGCATTCAGCAACCGGCTCGGATATTGCGCCAGTTCGGAGAGCGTCGGCTCGATGAAGAGGGCGAGGTAGCGCTGGCGGTTGTTTGCCTCGATGCGCGCCTTTTCGAGAGAACCCAGCGCCGCCGTATAGGCGCGCTCGGCGAACTCGCGCTCGGTCTCCAGTTCCTCGAACTCGGCGATACGGCCGGCGACGTCGGGGGCATTGGGATCGTCCGCTGCGGTCTTTCTTTCGCCCGTGCCGAGGCGCTGGCGCTCGACGGCGATTTGTTGTTCCAGGCTCTCAATGCGCGTTTTCAAAACGCGGATGCGCGGCGTGCCCTCGCTCATCTGGCTCTTGGCCGCGGCAAGGTCGGCATTGAGCTTCGTCAGTTCTTCCTCCAGGCCGCCGATCAGTTGCACGGCGAGCTTCGCCCCTTCCTCCGGGCTGATCTCCTGTGATTTGTCGCGGTAAACGCGGAGCGCCGCGCGCGCCTTTGAAAGCCGCGCCTCGCCCGCCAGAACCTCGTCCTGCGCGGCCCTCAGCACGTCGTTGCGCGCGGAAAGCGAGAGGCTATTCACGAGATTGTCGCTCTGGTCGACGATGAATTGCGCGATTTCCTGCGACTGCTTGGGGTCGAAGGCCTTGACCGTCACCTGCATGATGCCGGACGCATGGTCAAAGTTGACGCTAACCATGTCGCGCCAATAGGCGAGCTTGTCCTCGATCGGCAGGTCGGAGCCGATGCCATAGAAATAGTCGACTCCACGGGTAGCGTATATGTTCTCCAGCTTGAACCTGCGGTCGGCGTCCGCGGCCATGCGTTCGCTCAGGATGTAATCCATGAGGA
Source organism: Sinorhizobium terangae (assembly GCF_029714365.1). Taxonomy (NCBI): domain Bacteria; kingdom Pseudomonadati; phylum Pseudomonadota; class Alphaproteobacteria; order Hyphomicrobiales; family Rhizobiaceae; genus Sinorhizobium; species Sinorhizobium terangae. The sequence continues at coordinate 1,570,026 of NZ_CP121660.1, read as the reverse complement.
TATAGCTGTCCGATACGGTGCTGCCGCCGGAGGCCTGGGTGAACATGCCGAGGATATCGGTCGAAACGCCGCCCTCGATGCTGCGCACGGCGAAAGATGTCGTGCTGTGATACTGGTCGGCGGCGATGAAGGCCATGTAAAGCGACGCGAGCGTGGCGGGCAGGGCGACGAGCCCAAGGAAGGAGGCGCCTATGATCGTGTGGCGCAGGCGCAGCTTCCTCAGCCAGGCGGGCCTCCAATCCTGCTTTTCAACCGGCTCGAACTTGTCTTGCCGCTCCCGCAGGGGGATAACAGACGCACTCTCTCGCCCGAGCAGCCCTTCAAGAATGGCAATGCCCTTGCTCTTGGCATCCCCCTTGGCGGTCGCATCATCCTTCTCGGCGTGAGCAGTTCCGAACCTGTTCGCCGCCGCGTCCTTGCTGACAGCCATTTAATTTCCCCTCATATTTCTGTCGTGCGCGCGGATCGCGTCTTCGACATCTTCATAATAAGTCAGCTTGCCGTTTTCCAGCACGACGCCGCAGTCGCAATAGTCGCGGATCGTACCGGTGCTGTGCGAGACCATGATCACGTCGGAATCCTGGAGCTTGGTCTCGAAGACAGCTTGGCACTTTTTCTTAAAATTTGAGTCACCAACGGCGGTGATTTCGTCGACGAGATAATAGTCGAAGTTGACGCCCATGCTCAAGCCGAAGGCAAGCCGCGCCTTCATGCCGGAGGAATAGGTGCCGACCGGGGCCCGGAAGAAGGGGCCGAGCTCGGCGAAATCCTCGACATAGGCGATCAGCGCCTCGGTATCGACGCCGTAGATGCGGGCGACGAATCGCACGTTCTGTTCGCCCGTCATCGAACCCTGGAAACTGCCCGCGAAGCCCAGCGGCCAGGAGATCTTGCCGCGACGGATGATTCGGCCGCGGTCGAGTTTGATCGCGCCGGCGATCAGCCTGAGCAGCGTCGATTTGCCGGCGCCGTTGCGGCCGAGCAGGCCGACGCTTTTGCCCCGGTTGAGGGTCAAGGAGGCGTCCTCGATGATCGGCTTCTTGATGCCCTTGGTGCGGGCGTATTTCGTCGCCTGCTCGAACCGGATCATTCGTTTCTCAGCGTCTTTCGGGAAAGGGTGAACACAAGCATTCCGACAAACAATGTCAGAAATGCGATTCCGTAAAGGTAATTCATGTCGAGGCCGACGGCGCGATATTCCGGATAGAAGCCCTGGCGGAAGCCCATGATGATGTGGACGAGCGGGTTGACGAGCACGAGATCGCGATAGGGCGCCGGAATCGAATCGGGCAGGAAGAAGACACCGGAGATCAGGAAGAGCGGCCGGTTGACGATGCCGAACACCTGCTCGTAGAGCGGATATTTGAGGAAGAGCACTGCATTGATCATCGCCACGCCAAGGCCGAAAAGGCATGCCATCGCCCCCGCTTCCAGGATCGCAGGCCAATGGAGATTGGTATCCACTCGCATGGTCGCGACAATGGTGCCGAGCACGATGACGGCGACCAGCGTCGTGGTGCAGACCTGAAGGATGAAGCGCGCGACGATCGTATCGATCGGCGCGACGTTCGGATAGCTGAGCAGCGCCTTGTTGGCGCGGACCGCGCTGTTCAGGTAACTCGTCATGGCCTGGTAGAACTGGAAGGCGATGTAGCCGGTGGCGAAGAAGAGCGCGAAGCTAGTGCCGAGCGCCGGCGTGCGGGCGATCGCCCGGAAAATCAGCGTCATCAGGAAGATATGCGCTGCCGGGTCGAGGAGCGCCCAGATGTAGCCGCCGGGCTTCGAGCCGAAGCGCGTCGCCATTTCCCGGACGAGAAGGGCGGCTACGACACGCATATGTATGGAGAGAAGGCTCACGTCAGTCACCCGAACGGATAGAGGATACGGCCGATGATCCGGAGCTTCCGATCGGAGAGGCCGCGAAAGAAGCGGATGGGATCGGCCCGGAAATCTTCGACATCGCGGTCATTGCCCGCGCGCCGGATCGTCGGCGCCACGGCGGCGGTCAGGAGGTGGCGCCAGCCGAGGAGGCCGTAGGGACCCCACGCGCGCCATGCCGGCCGCGGAGGAGACAGCGCCTCCGGCTCCTCGAGTTGCCTTCTGATGGTGGCGACGGTCGCTTCGAATGACGTGTGCGCTCCGGTTTCGGGATCGAAGTAGCGAGGATAGAGGAGATAGGCGCCCGCGAAAAGCGCCTCCAGGCTGAGGCTCCGGCCGCGGCGCGGGTTCGGCTGCCGGTCATCCGTCAGGCCCCAGCCGGAATAGAAGGGGGACCCCCCCGTCGTGACCCTGATGCCGCGCATGAGCGCCTCGAAGCCGGCGAGCGAGGTGACCGTGTAGACGTGGTCGACCGTTCGCAGAGCCTCGGCGAGCGGAAGCCTTTTGGTCACCATCTCGCAGAGATGCGCGACTTCGGCCGGGTCGGATTTCGCCGGGCGTACGCGGCTCAAGACGTCCGGGTGCGGCTTATAGAGAATCTGCGCCTCCGGCTGTTCCGTCGCCGCGAGCTGCACGAGGTCGTTGTTGGTCATCGGGACGGGACAGCCGTAGCGGATAGAGGCGTCGTCTTCCACCTGGCCGATGACGAGCACGCGCTTCTTCGTCTTTTCGCCATAGACCGTCTCGGCGGTTTGCGGCCGCGCGCCGTTATATTTGCTGATGCCGCTTTCGATGAGGAGATCAATGCCGGCCCGCGCCCGCGCCATCAGCGGCCGATCCGCCTCGAAATCGTAGGTGCTCAGCAGTTCTTCGAGATCGGATGCCTTGCGGCAGTCGAAATAGGGCGTGCGGCTGTCGAGCGCCAGCGAGAGCGGCGGGGTGCGGCTGGCGCTCGGGCGCGCGGAACGAAGAAAGCCGTCCTCAACGAACCAAACGGGAATGCTTCGCACCGTCGCGAGCGCGGCCAGTACGGCAGGCAGTTCCGGGCCCCAAACGAAGAGTTCGGCGGCCTGTGCGGCAAGAATTCGAGGCTTCCAAAGACGCTCGAAATCACGTTCGCTCAGGTTCTTTGGCAGGAAATGGAAATGCCTGTCGGGGAAATACTGCTTGAGAAGGGCCCTTTTCCATTCGGTGATGTTGACGGCAAAAGTCAGCCCCTGCTCGGTTCCCCGAGCAGGGCCTACGCACCCTTCCGCTGCTTCCGCTGTCTCTCTCTGTCGCCCAGTCACCGCCATCGGCGCCCAATCCAAGAAAACCCACCGCTATGTACACGTCCGACCGTTTCTCGGCCAGCCTCCATTCAGCGAGCGAGACCCGTACCGACCGACGACCAAATCAGTAAGCGTCTTCGTTTGGAGAGAACCATTTTGCGCCGTTGCTCCCCGCACGCTCCAATTCCGCCAGCCGCTCGCTGCAGATCGCCTCGACGAGGCGGTGGAGACGCACCGTCCGCTCGAGAAGCCAAGCGAGCGCTTCCTCAGTGATCTCGAAGTGCTTCGAGTAGCGGGCCTTCACATAGGCCTCGTTAAGAATGTTGTACCACGCGATATAGCGATGCTGGTCGCGAGGCCACGCCTCGACGAGTCTGTGACTATGATCCTCGGCAAGACCGCGCAGGAATTTGAGGTTGTGCGAAGGCGGGCTGTAATTCGTCAGCGTTAACAAAAGGCAGGAGTAGCCCGTCTCGACGGATTGGTGAAGGAGAAAAGCGGCGTGATTTCCCCAGTTGCTGGAGACGGCAACGCGCGCAAGCTCAATGAATCGCGCTGCACTCTGGCTCTGCCTTTCAAAATGTCCCCTCGCAACTCTAAGCGCGTTGGCAGGAGAGAGCCGTTTTGGTTCCGCCAGCGGCCGGTCGTCGAGCTCGTAGAGCACGATGCCCTCGCGAAGGATGTCGACGAAGAAATACTGTCCGTCGGCCAGGAAGTTGTTCACCTCGCGAGCGCCATGCACGATGAGACCAACCGGCGTCGAGACGCCCTTGTCCCACATCAGCCGGTCGGTCGCCTTGTCCCAGTATTGCGGTTCGGCAAGCTTCTTCGAATTGACGATGACGAGAATATCGTAGTCGGAGCGATAGCCTTTCATCGTATGCGGCTCGTCGACGAAGGTGCCGCGAGCATAGGAGCCGAACAGGATGATCTTCAGGATCCGCCCGCGCTTCTTGAAGCCCGCTGAACTTCCCTCGAGCGCATCGGCGAACTCCTCGTGAATGATCTCCACGACACGGGCAAGCTCGCGCTGCTTTTTCTCCGGCAGATGTTCGAGGCTCGATCTCATGTCCAACGGATAGGACAAAGATGACTCGCCGTCTACTGCCGGAGTTCATGGGTTTTCGGCAGCGACCTCCTTTGCGGCCAAGGGGGCCACACGCGGCTCAACAATGCTTTCGATTGGGCGATCGCAGTCCCGAGAGGGAGGAGAGAAGAGGGCAGGTCAGGAGGCGCAGAGTTTTCGAGCGGAGCAGCTTGCCGGGGGCAGTCGGTCCCGGTTTCCGCCCTCGGGCGCATGCTAAACCTCCTGCGGCTGCCCTTTTAACCGGTCAAGCTGCGCGCGAACTGGCTGCGGCGCTGAAGCGCCTGCGCCTGGTACGCTCTTTGTCAGTTTGGCTGCATGAAATCCTTTAAGGATGCATGCCGCGGCCCTGCGGGCTGAAAAGACGCGCGGCCCTCATTCCGGAGAAGCATACCACGTTGCGGTATCACTAGGTGCGGCTTGGCCGGACGCAATTTGTCGAGAAAGCTGTATCTCGACGCAGCGTTAGGCTTCTGCCTCTCAAGGCGAGATTCTTTATCTAAATATCTGATTGAACAGGCTTTCCAGAGATCCGCCCGATTCCTGGTCCGGCTGTTCCGCATTTTGCTGCGGCTGCTCATTTGCCGCCTCGGGCGGCGCAGGTTCCTGGCCGGTCTCTTGTGTCGGAAGTGCCTGGTCGCCGTTTGCCGCACCGCCGGCAATAATCTCTTCGATGGAAAGCTCGTTATCTTCTCCTTTCAGCATCTTTTCTGCGGTGCCGCGGACGAGGTCTTTGACCGATCCGCTCTTTGCACCTTTGGCGAGGAGGTCGTCGATCCGCAGCTTGTCGGTTGGCAGTCCGATTTTCTTCAGTGTCGCCAAAGCGGCGCCAGGATCCTTCAATAATCCGGAGAGATCAGGATATATCCGCGGGTTGGCAAAGCTCCCCTCGATGACGACCGGGACACCGATGCCATCTGTCGATATCTCGGCTCCCTGTCCTTTGAGCGAAGCGACGACCCGGGGCTCGAGACGAAATTTCAGGTAGCTCTCCGCCAGATTGGCCGCGCCGTTCCCGGTCATGCGGACCAACGGGCCGACAAGCTTGATATCGTCGGTTTGCGCGACACCATTCTCAATGGCAAAGGACGCACCCAGTTCAGTGAACGCAGTCGCGTTGTTCTCGTTCTGTTTGAAACCCGACGACATCAGGCCGACGAGATTGTTGTAGACCTCGGCAATGTCGACGCCGCGAATGGCGCCATCGGAAAAGCGGACATTTGCAGTCCCGTGAAGCGAGTTTGCGAGCGCCTTGGTCGTCCTGCCCGCGCCCGCAATGTCGAATTTCGCCTGCAATGCACCCTCAAGATGTTTGAAGCCTGCCATGTCGGTCAGAAGGGGCACGGCCGAGGCTTCTGAAATGGACGCCTGCAAGGCGATCGAAGGTTCCGCTTGGGAGCCATCGGCCTTCAGGCTTGCAGCAACCTGGCCGCCGTAAAACGGACTTTCGGGAAGGGCGAGGCTTGCGATCCCATCGGAGACGATGAGGCTCGTTGCAACCGGTCCGGCGAAGACGCGACCGTATCCAAGTTTTTTCGCGTTCACCTTGATCGATGCCTCGATCGATTGGAGGGCCGAGAAATCCAGCGGAACATCGGGGCTTGTTTTGTCACGTTTCGCATGTTTCGCTGTCGCTTCAGGAGCGGGCGAGTGCGCGCCGGAAAGGCGCGCCAAATCCAGCTCCTCGAAACTGAGTGCGCTGGATATCTTCAGAGGCATCGTGAACTGGACAGACCCGTTCCCGCTCCCTTGCACGCCGTTGACCGACAGGATGGCGCGCTTAAACGAAACGCCTGTTGGGCTAGCGCTGACGTCACCTTTGAACGAAAGCGGGCCGACGCTTTCCGCCCCGCTCCGGCCAAGCCAGGCAAGGAACGCATCGAGATCCGCCGTTGAGAAATCGAGCTTTCCAACATACTGACCCGGAAGCGCAGCCTTGCCGTCGATGGCCAACGATGCGTCCGCCATGCGCATCTGAAGCTTGAGGGGGATGTCAGCCGTCCCGGGACTTTTGTTCAGAAGCAGATCCCGGACGGGCATCTTCAGTTCGATGGCGATGGGCTTATCTCGCCATACGAGGCTGCCCGACAGGTGCACCGGCTTTGCGAGATCCTCGATCCTGATTGCGAGCTTCTTTGCCTTCACCTCACGCATGTTTTCATCGGCCATATTCGGCGCCACAAATGTCGCGTCGCGCATGCCAATATTGCCAGTCAGATTGAGTGTTTCTCTGAGCGCACCTTCGCTAAGGCCGCGAAAGGCAAAGGCGGTATCTATCGTCAGCGCACCGGACAGTGGGACCGTTTGCCCGATCAATGATGCCAGTTTGCCGATGTCGAGCCCGTTGCTCGATATATGCCCCTGGAAGGTCGGCTCGTCGTCGCGAACATCGGTTTTGATGTTGGCGGCAATGCTCCCCGCATCAATACCCAAGTGCTCGAGCCGTGCAGAAAGCTCTCCGTCCTTGAGCTTCGCCACCACCGAGACGTCGGAGGCCGAGACGTCATCCACGGTCATAGTGCCAACGTGAACGCTCATGTCGCTGTCGAAATCAGCCAGAAATTGCAGGCTTGCGGGGAAGGCGGGGTCTGCCGACCCTGCCTTCGATTGCGAAGAACCGGACGTGGCCTCGACAAATGGGCTCAAATCCAAACGATCTGTATCGAGGTCAGCGAGAATCCGGGGACGCTTGCCTGGTATGAAGAGCGCGTCCAGGCCGAACGCATGTTCGCCGGAATGTAATTTGCCGCCGCGGATCTGATAGCTGCCATTGGCGTTGAGCGCGACTTGCCCGACTGCCTCGAACTCCGAGAAACCGGATGCTGGCACGGGATCTGCTCGGAAAGACACGGTCATGTCGGCTGGCCGACGCTGAAGCAGTGACCGCAAAGAGGAGACGGTGAGGGTGGTCTCGTAACGCCGCTCCTCCAATCGGGCGCTGGCTGAAAGAGATAGTTCATCATCGATGCTCGGTACTGACAGCGCAAGGTCGACATCGGTCACGGTCTGCTCGGAACCGGCTGCGTCTTTGCGTATCAGCGTGCCGCTGGCGATCGAGATTGAATCGATCGCGCTTCGTTCGAGGAACGTGGCAAGGGCCGCAAGTGGATCGCTTTGTGCGGCCCGATCGTCGCCACCAGCCTGTGTCGTAGAAGCGCGCCCCGCGCCTTCACTCAGCACGATGACCGGTCGATCCACCTTTATCTCTTTTATGTGCAGGCGATCCGACCAAAGGGAGGACAGCGTCACAGAGCCAGAAACCTCCCCGAACTCGGCTTTGATGCCCTGCGTTTCCGCGGAGAGCACGACATCTTCTGCTAAAACTGCGAGATGGGGGAAGGCAGAAAGCCTGACAGGACCATTGACCGAAATTGAACTGCCCGTCGCGGCAGATAGCTGCCTGCCGAGTTCCCCGCGAATCCAGTCGCTTGAAACGAGGCTTGGCAAGACGACGATGGAAGCGACAACCAGCGCACTGAGCGCCAGAAGACCTAGAAAGAAGCGCCTCATGTGTCCTCCGTCATTCAAAAGCGGCTGATTCGCTATGGTTTTCCAGAAGGTGCCCATTTGCAAATGCTCCGTTGGAGCTCGAGCTCAGCCGATAATCGGGTGCAGCGCCCTCTGCATCGCTCCGAACTACTAACCGAAGGTAGAACGGGTTCCCGCTGCACTGCTGGTTGCGGTTAACCCTCCGTGCCGGCGGGAAATGTTGATGCTGATCGTACCGCTCACCTCATCGAACCCGAACCGCCAGTCCCCAACACCTGGGTCAAAAAAAGCGCGATATCGCGCGGAGGTAGGTACGAATAAAATCCAGCCGCCAGCGCTGGCTTGCGCGGTCGTTTGCGGCAAGGAAACTGTCCAGAAATCCCCCGCGGACCCACAAGGTGTTCAGATCATCGGCAGACACTTCGAGCCCGTTTATTGGCTGCATCTCCAGATAGGCGATGCGCCCCGCAAGGGTCTCGCCCGACTGTTTTGGAAGATCGATCGAGGCAGATCCGGGGAGCAGGAAATGCCCAGCTCCTCTTCCGTTTCGGCGTCCTCTGTCGATCAGCCCGCGAAGGTTCTGGAAGAGGTTCGGCATGCGATGAACTTCATCCAGGATAATGAGCTCGTCGCTATGCTGGGTGAGATAAAGCTCCGCCTCGGCGAGTTTGGCTCGGTCACTGTCGGCTTCCAGGTCGAGATAGATTGAGGAACACTGCTGGGCTACGGCGAGTGCAAGTGTCGTTTTGCCGACCTGGCGAGGACCGATAAGCGCGACGGCGGGGCTACTGTCGAGGAGTTGGTTCAGTTCAGCGGTAATGCGATGCTCAATTACGCTTGTATTTATGGAGTTACGTTCCAGAAATACAAGGAAAATTCGGGAGAGTTACCCTTTCTCGCCGAGTGAGTTACCGGTTGTCGGACTTTCGCGCATTTGACATGCGCGAAAGTCCGTGCCGATCCTGTTGGTCGGAGGCGACCGAGAAAAAGCGTTCCCATCAGGAAGCGATGCGTCTTGTCTTGAAGAGCGGTTGTCGGCCACTGTCACTCGAGGTCGCGGTGGCAAGAACCAATTTTCTGCGTCGAGACTGGTCGCTTCGGCGGGCCTTTCGATCCATCGATTTCGGTCGATTCTTCTCGGAATTGCAGATCTTGCTGGAAGCAGGGCGAGTAGAAGAGGGCACGGCAGCAGGCGTAGAGTTTTTTGAGTGGAGCAGCTTGCCGGGGGCAGTCGGTCCCGGTTTCCGCCCTTCGGGCGGCGCTATGCTAAACCTCCTGCGGCTGCCCTTTTAACCGGTCAAGCTGCGCGCGAACTGGCTGCGGCGCTGAAGCGCCTGCGCCTGGTACGCTCTTTGTCACGTTGGCGGCATGAAATCCTTTAAGGATCCATGCCGCAGCCCTACGCGCCTAAAAACTCGCGGCTCTCTTTGCGGAGTCGAGAAGCTGTATCTCGGCGTGGCGTCGGACCTCCGCGTTTGAAACGAGGTTTAGCAAGATGACGATGGAAGCGACAGCCAGCGCACTGAGCGCCAGAAGACCTAGAAAGAAGCGCCTCATGTGTCCTCCGTCATTCAAAAGCGGCTGATTCGCTATGGTTTTCCAGAAGGTGCCCGTTTGCAAATGTTCCGTTGGGGCTCGAGCTCAGCCGATAATCGGGTGCGCTGCAGCAGCTAGTTTCTTGCAAAGACGTCCAGCCTAGACATGGAGCTATTCTTGGTGTCGCCTGTCATTCAAAGGGCGCCTTTAGCCGACAGGACGGAAGCGGATGTGGCGGGGTAGGTGTCCTTCGGACCAAAGATTTTGGTGCAAAGGATCCGCGAGCACGCCCTGCACCCTCGTAAGTGAGCGCAGGTCTCTCTCGGATTGAGTTTTATTGGATGTCGTGATTGATCCCAAGTTCACGGAAAAGGGCGGCTGTTGCGGCCTTTTCCTTTCGCGGCATGTATCCCATGCCGGCCTGGATGGCATGGCGCCAAGCCTCTCCCCTCTCCCATGCCTCTTTGAGAGCGTCCGACAGGTCATCGAGACGATTGGAAGCATTGAGCGCGTCGAACAGCAAGATCGCCTGCCTCAAGTCCTTCTCTCGCTTCGCCGCTCCAATCGTGTCGACCACGCGGCGCGATGCCACGATCAGTTTATGAACCGCGTAGCGCTCCGGAGCCGGGACGATCACGGAGATTCCGCTTTTGTGCAGGAGGACGGCTCGCACAGGCTCATAGATCAGGAAATCCATGAACCGCAGTGGATCAGCACTCGCACCACCCAGGGCGGGCATGTCGGCCGGTTTGTCGAGATAGTCATCACTACCCCTATTCCCGGTCAGAAATTCGACTTTGTAGCCCGCCCGGTTTTTGAACGCCGTTGATCGAGGCGACCCAGAGCGATGCGGGATCGGCCGGAAGGTCGGATCGACGCCCTGCAGTATCTCGAGAATAGGTGGAAGAGAATCACCTATTTCGGCCGAGATCGCGTAGTCCTGGGCGAAATCAGCATCACTCGTCATCATTGAGGCGGCAGGAAGACGGACGCCAAGGTGGCCCGCATAGGTCGAGAATGCGACGGTCCCCACGAGGCAGGCTCGCAACCGGAAAATGCCAGCGTGGGCCAGCGCCTCGACGACATCGCCGGAAAACGGTTCGGGAGCTGGTAGGCCAGCTTCGCGGACAAGGGTGGTGACGAGCTTACGACGACCCTTGGCATCGTCTTTGATCGCGCGGAAATCCTCGACCCGCTTGTTGATTTCGGGATCGTCAGCAGGGCCGACATAGCGGCGTTTCTGCCGATACCCCTCGTCCTCTCCTGGTTGGTCGAAATACCAGTATTTGCGCCCCTTGTTGTTTACCCTGACAAAGCGGCCCTCAACCGGGAAGTCGGCCGAGAAGCTGGCATCGAGCAGCCGTTGACCGAGTTCCGCGGTCATGGTGCGATATATGAGATCGATCTGTTTCATGTCGGTCGGTTGTACTAAATCTGAATTTTTAGTACAACTCTGTCCCTCAATAATCGACTTTTTGGACTGGGAATAGTAGTTGGCGAGTTGTACTAAATTCGCAAATTTAGTACAACTTCGATGCCATTTTCTCAAGAGCAATCTTCGCAAACGCCCGAATACGCGGTTCTTAGGGGAGGCGAGGGGAGGGCGGGGACTCCCGACCGGAGCAGCTTGCCGGGGGCAGTCGGTCCCGGTTTCCGCCCTTCGGGCGGCGCTATGCTAAACCTCCTGCGGCTGCCCTGTTAACCGGTCAAGCTGCGCGCGAACTGGCTGCGGCGCTGAAGCGCCTGCGCCTGGTACGCTCTTTGTCAGTCTGGTGGCATGAAATCCTTTAGGGATTCATGCCGCAGCCCCGCGAGCTCAAAAGAACGCGCGGCGCTCATTGTGGAGAAGCATACCACGTTGCGGTATTACGACGTGCGGCTTGCCCGGACGCATTTAGTCGAGAAAGCTTTGTCTCGACGCAGCGTAAGGCTTCTGCCTCTCTAAGCGAGCTTCTTTATCTAAATAACTGATTGAACAGGCTTTCCAGAGAACGGCCTGATTCCTGTTCGGGCTGTTCTGCACCTTGCTGCGATTGCTCGTTTGCCGCCTCGGGCGGGGCAGCTTCCTGGCCGGCCCTGGTGTCGGAAGTGCCTGATCACCCTTGCCGTGTCGCCGGCAATAATCTCTTCGATCGAAAGCTGGCTGTCTTCTCCCTTCAACATCTTTTCTGCGGTGCCATGTACGAGAGACGACCGATAAGAAGCGTGCCCATGCTCTAGCGGCGGCAGGGGAATTCGTTCTGCTTGTCCACGGTGCTTATGCTCGGTCAGCTGCTCGAATGAGACCGAAGAAGCGGACTATGGTGTTCATAGTCCGGCAGAGGTCGACGTTCGCGCCATCCGACAGGGCCAATGAAGTGCGTTGTCCATATCGGATATTGCAGCCGTACGAATCATACCGTCGATAAAGAAATACCCGGAGAACAGAATTGGTCTCCGGCTCGGGCAGTAGACAGCAACATGCTGTTCGATCCTATTTAAGCCCGATCACTTCGCGAATGGCGTCCTCTAGGTTGTTCATGCGGTCCTGATCGAGTTGGCCGATTTTCTTACCTAGATTGGATTTGGGGATAGTTACGATCTTGTCCGACATAGCGTAGGTACGCTCGGCAAGTCCGTTCTCGGCAGTTGGATCAATCTCGATGCGAAACCAAGGCGCATCAACCCACTGAGTAGTTGTCGGGATGACGACAACGCTATCCAAAGGAATTTCTTCATTTTGTATGACGATGGCAGGCCTAGGCTTACCCGTGTATGCGCCCTTTGCCGCCATGGTGTAGATCGCGCCGCGCTTAATCGTCATCGCTAATCCCGATGCTATGGGCTTCGATCCAACGCATCACATCTTCTTCGTCTTCCTTGTTCGCCCTGATGTTTGCTGCCTGTCGAGCCATTTCTTTTTGGCGGGCCTTGCGAATATATTGCAGTGCAGCCTCACGCATCGCCTCACTTGGCGTTTGGTGGTTTTGTTCTGCTGCCCTTAGGAATTGCTCTCGCACATCGGGATCTACCCGCGTGCTTGGCAATGTAGCGAAACTTGTGTTTGACATCGTGTGACACCTCTGTCTTACAGAATGTATCACATTGGAACTGCGGCTCGCAAGACTCGCAAGCAAAATAACGTACTACGTGGAACACACTCGAAGAGGCCCATAGCCGTCAGGACGAATACCTGCTGTCCAGACAGCCACAGACATTGAAGCATGTAAGAACGATCACCGGCCCGAGTTGCTCCGTGCCCTTGCCGATGCCACGCATTACCTTCGCCCGGCTTGGCGACGGATGGCGATCTCAGCGACGCCGGCGTTGACAGCGCGATCTGGGAGCCGGCGGCGGAACTGCCGGAACATCAGCCGCAACCGGATCAGCCGGATCTGTCGAATGAGAAGACGGTCGAGGCCGACGCCGCAGATGCCCCGACGATCGGGCTGGCGGCGGCAGCGGCGACGAGCGCCCCGACGGAAACGCATGTCATCGCCGCAACCAAGCCGGCGGCCGGCCGGCCGGGGGGGTGGCGTCACGGATGGACGTCACCAACAACGGTGCCTTTTCCTATAGCTATCCGATCGCGCTGCCGGCCTTCCGCGACCTCGAGCCGAAGCTCGAGCTGAACTACAATTCCAGTCGTAAGACCAGGACCGGCGGCGACTATCAGGGCTATCTCGGTTACCAATGGGGGCTGTCGGGCGTGCCGGTCATCGAGCGCGCCGGCTACCAGCTCGGGGTGCCGCAGTATGTGGCCGAGGACGTTTACCTCTTGAACGGCGAACCGCTCGCCAAATGCGGCGCCGGAACCGCCAGTCCGGGCACCTCTTGCAAGGCCGGCGGCAACTGGGTCTCCGAGGTCGAGAACCACCTGAAGATCCATTTCGACGGCACCGCCTGGATGGTGACCGGCCGCGACGGCACGGTGACGACGTTCACCGCCGTTGGCCAGCTGCCCGGCGCGCCCGCCGGACCGCATCCCAATGCCGCGCTCAACTACCGCTTTTTGGCGACATCGGTCGTCGACGTCAACGGCAACCGGGTCGACTATTCTTACGATTGCGTCGACCTGCCGGTCTGCTATCCGAAGGTCATTTCCTACAATGAGCGCGCGGTCGAGTTCTTCTACGACGTCCGTCCGGATTATCTCCTCGATCTTGCCTCGGGCGCGGTGGCGGCGACGTTCCCCGGATTCAACTGGACGCATCTCGCAGGCGATGCGCAAGCCGCACTACGTGCGCTCTCCAGCGTCACAAACGTCAAGGTCATTTCCTCGCCCAACCTGATGGTGAGCTACAATCAGCAAGCCAAGCTTCAGGTCGGCGATCAGGTGCCGACGATTACCCAGACGAGCACGAGCACGACGTCATTGCCGCCGATATCATTCGTCGGATCGTCCTTCCGAATGAGACTTTTCCGGTCGCCTTGACGTTTGTCGTCACGCGGGACGTTGTGCCGGGCGAAACCCAAATTGCTCGCGCTGCTGTCGAAAGGAAAGGCGGCGTCCTTGAAACAATAGTCGCGCCTGACCCCTGCGTCCCTTGTATTATATATGGCTCCATACTCTGCTCGTGCAACACTATCCTGTTCGAGCTGATGGCTGTCCTTCAGCTTGGAACATGGTCAGAAGAATGAGGTGCGGATGGGGATCTGCGCTGCGTTGGCTAACAATCGCTTCGCGCGTTGGCCTGGCGCCGCGCAGACGCGCCGTCAACGACAAACTTCAACTGACGACAATCGGCTGCGGTGTCGACACTTTGGGGCGTCACAGCGGGGGCGTCTGCTTTCTTCGGCAATAGTAGTCGCGGTGATCGCGGTGGGACCTGGCCTGCGCCACCGATCTACGTTCTGCTGGGTTAATGTATCGACGGAACTCACGACCTATTTGCGGTGATCAGGTGCAAGGCGGAATTGCCCCTTGTGACCGCCGCTGCTGAGAGCTTGCGATCGAACGTCGCCAACTTGCTCCCACGCGCCTTGGCGAGCGCAAGCAGGTAGGTGTCAGTTACCTGCCCCGAAGTTAGGATTTTCGTGGGGGCAATATCGCCTGACCCGACAAGACTCACATCGTCCGGCCAAAAATTATGACCGGGGAGCGACCGCAATTTGCTGACGATCTCAATCACGAGTGACGGGGAACCGGGAGAATTGGGATATTTGGAGCTGCCGACAAGTCCGGATGACGCCATTTTCGGTGGTGGGGCAGGTAGCCCAGGCGGTCTGACGCGTCGCCGCGAACCATTCGTGCGCATCGTCATGGGCTACATGGCCCGGATCGGTTAAGGCAATCAGCACATTGACATCGAGCAGGAAAGTCACGGCAGTTCGTCACGCAAGGCGTTGATGATTTCGAGCGTCACCGGACGCGCATCCGGCCGAGGCGACAGGAGAGGAATTCCATTGCGTTCGCCGCTGCTGCGCGGTCGGCGCAGAGAACGTCTCGCCAACTCGGAAATGACCTCGCCCACGCTCCGGTGCTGCTGGGCTGCCATTGCCTTTGCGGCGATCAGGACATCGTCGTCGATTGCCAGGGTTGTTCTCATATCCGCCTCATCGCGCATCAATCATCACGCATCATATCAAGCAAGAGATCGCTGTTCTCAAGGTCGCTTACTCCAAAACTTCATTGCCCGGCATTTGGAATCGCGGGAGCACCGCGTTCGATGTTGGTGGGTTCTTCCTGCGAGCGGGCAAGCGGCGAGCGATTTTCGGGTGCGGCAATATTTCTGTGCTCATGACGGCCTTGCCCTGACTGTTGTCACTGAGGTTTTCGGCCCTGGCTACGGTATCCCTGAAGATGTCTCGGTGGTCGGCTTCGGGGACTTCTCCCCGGCGACTCAGATTTCACCGCCGCTGACCACCGTGCCCATGGAAGGCGCCGAATGCGGCGCCGTGGGTCTCAGGTTGCTGGTCGAACGGATCGAGCAGCCGCGCCTGCCCGGCATGCTACGGCACATTGAAATTCTTCGCCTGATAGCAGAAGGCGCGAGGCTTATTTTCGCTTCCAGATGACCCGCATGACCGCGCCGTCGATCCAGGAAGCGCGCTCGCCGGCAAAGGTGGTCGTCGCGAGCACGTCGTTGGAAGGATCGACATACATGTAATACGGTGATGTCATGTTTCCGAGTGTGCAGCGCTTTGGGCCAGAGGTGCAACTTCAGGCGCTGCCAACCGGCGGCAATTGAGAGAGTTCAGCCCCACTCCCGTTTTCCACACCGACTTTTGCGGGCGAAGCAGGCCCGGACCTTGAACGCGCTTTCCATTGCGCGGAAGAAAGATGAGCGAGGTCTCAGTTGTCGGCGCCGGCGACTAACCCGTTTGTGCAACAAGCCCGATGCTTACGCAAGAAGCGAGATGTTACTCACAGGAGGGACCTGGCGCTCGGAGCAATCAAATCAGCTCGGACGAAAGGGGCGCGACCTGCTGCATGAGATAAAAAAATCGGGCCGCCGGAAGACCGAGGCCCGTTTTGAGGTGTGAAGGTGTCTAACCTCCAGAGGGGAACAGCCGACGCGATGGTACTGGGAGGAAAACCATCACTTTGCATCAGCTATGGTCAGTATGCTCATTCGCCGGGCAATCGACAATCATTTATTGTGCAGTGCACCTATGCGTAT
This sequence comes from Sinorhizobium terangae, assembly GCF_029714365.1. Classification (NCBI taxonomy): domain Bacteria; kingdom Pseudomonadati; phylum Pseudomonadota; class Alphaproteobacteria; order Hyphomicrobiales; family Rhizobiaceae; genus Sinorhizobium; species Sinorhizobium terangae. Next base: position 1,554,166 of record NZ_CP121660.1, on the reverse strand, counting down.
TCGCGGCCTCGATCTGTTGGCGGAAGCGCTTCCGCGTCCGTTCGGCGGGTCGGCAGGACGGCAGAGGGAGGGGAGAGAGGGTGGATCCGTGACGGGTTGAGAGGTTCGGAGAGAGTCTCCGGCTGGCCCGTCATGGAGAAATGGATATGGCTCAAGCCAACCAGAAAATTGTTCTCAGCGCCGCGCGTGACATCCCCTTCAACAGGCTCGTCCTGTCGCAGCAGAACGTCCGCAGGACCAAGGCTGGTGTTTCGATCGAGGATCTTGCCGAAGACATTGCACGCCGCGGTCTGCTTTCGAGCCTCAACGTGCGGCCCGAACTCGCGCCCGATGGCAAGGAGACCGGCTTCTACCGCATTCCGGCCGGCGGACGGCGCTACCGTGCCTTGGAGCGGCTGGTCAGCCAGAATCGCCTGGCAAAGACGGCGGCTGTTCCCTGCATCGTCAGCAGGGGTGAGACGCTCGAGGTCGAGGACTCTCTTGCCGAGAACGTGCATCGCCTGCAACTCCATCCGCTAGACCAATTCCGCGCCTTCCAGACGCTCCGCGAACAGGGGCTGGACGAGGAGGAAATCGCCGCGCGGTTCTTCGTCAGCATCGAGACTGTCCGGCAGCGGCTGCGGCTCGCCTCCGTCTCGCCGCGGCTGCTCGAGCTTTACGCCAATGACGAAATGAAGCTTGAACAGGTCATGGCTTTCTCGATCAGCGACGACCATGTCCGGCAGGAGCAGGTCTGGGATACGGTTTCGCGGCAGCATGCACGCGAACCTTACTACATCCGCAGGCTGCTCACCGAGACCGCGATCCGGGCGACCGACCGCCGCGCCGTCTATGTCGGCGTCGAAGCCTACGAGGCGGCGGGCGGGACCGTGATGCGCGACCTGTTCGATGAGGACAATGGCGGATGGCTGCAGGACCCGGCGTTGCTCGAACGGCTCGTGATTGAGAAGCTCACGGCGGACGCCGAGGCCCTCAAGGCCGCGGAAGGCTGGAAATGGGTCGAGGCTGCCTTCGATTTCCCGTACGGATATACCTCCGGTCTTCGCCGCTTCTACGGCGAGCGGGCCGAGTTCACCGAAGGCGAAGGCGCTCACTTTGATCAGGTCAAGGCGCAATACGAAAAGCTCGACGCCGAATATGCCGGCGTGACCGGGTATTGCCCAGAGACCGAACAGCGACTGGTGGAGCTCGGAAACGAGCTCGACCGGCTGAAGGACCGGCCTCATGTCTTCGATCCCGCTGAAGTCGCTCGCGGCGGAGTCTTCATCTCGCTCGGTGCTGATGGTGAGCTCAAGATCGAGCGTGGTTTTGTCCGGCCCGAGGATGAGCCGCAAGTCGAAGACGTTGTTGATGGTGCGTCGGATGCCGATGGTGAAACCGGTGATGACGTGTCTGCGTCGTCGTCCGTTGGCGAAGCCGCAGTGACCGGCGCGCCCGCTCACAATGCACAGATCGACGAGGGGAACGACGACGGCAAACTCCGACCACTCTCCGACCGCCTTGTCGAGGACCTGACGGCGACACGCACGGTCGCGCTCAGGAACGCGCTGGCGAACAATCCGGCCATTGCCTTCATCGCGGCCTTACATGTCTTCGTCCTGAAGACCTTCTACCTCTACGGATCGGATTCGTGCCTGGAAGTGACGCTACAGAGCGTGAAGTTCGGCCAGACGCAGGGGCTCGGCGATACGGTCTGGGCGAAGGAGATCGAGCTGCGGCACGAGGCCTGGGGGCAGGATCTTCCGAAAAACCCGAATGAGCTCTGGGATTTCCTGCTTGCGCTCGCTGACGTCAGCCGCCAGGTGCTCTTCGCCCATTGCATCTCGCTCTCCGTCAATGCGGTTGTTCAGCCATGGAACCGACGGCCGGCGGCGATCGCCCATGCCGATCGGCTCGCTCGCTCGATCGGCTTCGACATGGTGGAGGCAGGCTGGGAGCCGACGGTCGACAACTATCTCGGCCGGGTGACGAAGGCGCATATCCTTGAGGCGGTCCGCGAGGCGAAAGGCGAGCAGTCGACGGAGCTCATTGATCACCTGAAGAAGCAGGATATGGCGCGTGAGGCCGCGCGGCTGCTGAAAGGCGGCGGATGGCTTCCCGAACCGCTTCGGCTCACTGTCGACGACGTGCCGATCGGCGACGCCATTGCCAAGACTGACGCCACGATCGAGGACAATCCTTCCGAAGACGTGCATGCCGAAAAGGCGTCCCCCGACGCTCTCGAAGACGAGCACCAGGACCTCGCAGCTGCAGAGTAACCTGCGTATCCCTTCCCACTACTACATCGTCGCCTGCCACCCCGGCAGCAATCATCCCCATCGGCCCGGCCCTCGCGCCGGGCGCTTTCATTTTTAGGAGACTGCACATGAACACCATGGTTTCCAGCGTTCAGCCGGCGTCGACTGGCTTCAGGGTCGACATCTCGCACGGAGAGCGCGTCGGTCGCGTGTCGTCGGAATGGTTCTCACGCCCCGACGACGAGCGCTACCTCTCCCTTGGCGAACTCTACGATGCGGTGAAATCGCGGGCCGACCGCGCCCATGCCCGCACGGTCGAAAGCTCCGCCATCCGCGTCGAGGCGAGCCGCAACAATGCCGAGCGGCTCGAACTGATCGTTGCCGCTGAGACACGGCCCGTCACGCCGACACACTGGAGCTACGGACAGCTTTGCGGCCTAGTCGGCGCGCCGGCGAGCTACATGCGCCAGCTTCCCGCTCCGCTTGCCGGCATCAACCTCCAGCACGGGCTCATCAACCACCGCGCCGAACTGGTAAAGACGCTCGAGGCCGATGACGGGCGGCTCGAGCTCAGGGCGATTACCGGGCCAGAATACGGGCGGGTCTGGGACCATGAACTTGTGTCGGCCGTCATGAACATCGCCGGCAATGGCACCGGCGATACGATGTGGAAGGTGCCGGGCGTTCTCGACTGGTCGACGATGACCCACAATCCCTTCGTCGACATCAGCAAGGAGACCACCACGCTCTATGCCAGCGACCGCGACGTCTTCCTCTTCCTCGTCGACGACACGCACCCGATCGAAGCCGGGCGCCTGCGGAACGGCGAACCGGATCTCTATTTCCGCGGCTTCTATTGCTGGAACAGTGAAGTAGGCTCGAAGACACTCGGCATTGCCTCCTTCTACCTGCGGGCCGTGTGCTGCAATCGCAATCTCTGGGGCGTCGAGAATTTCGAGGAGATCGTCATTCGCCATTCGAAGTTTGCCGGCCATCGCTTCGCCCATGAGGCTGCACCGGCGCTGAACAACTTTGCGAATTCGTCCCCGGCGCCCTTTGTTGCCGGCATCAGGGCGGCACGCGAGCGCATCGTCGCCGGCACCGATGACGACCGGCAGGGTTTCTTGCGCAAGCGCGGCTTCTCGAAGGGCGAAACCGCCAGGATCATCGACACCGTCCTGCGGGAAGAAGGCCGGCCCCCGGAATCGATCTTCGATTTTGTCCAGGGAATAACGGCGCTTGCCCGAACGAAGTCTCATCAGGACACCCGCCTCGAACTGGAAGCCAAGGCGAAGAAGCTGCTCGAACAGGCTTCCTGATCCTGCCTCCACTCAAGGATTCCCACCATCCGTCTTATCGCCCGGCTTCGCGCCGGGCTTTTCGCATTCCGAAAAAGGACGATGCAGCGACAGTGCCGTTGGCAAGAGGAGGAGGTGGGCTGAGCCGCGTGTGGCCCGGTCGGAGGTGGAGCGCGTGCTCCGGTGCGGGCAGTCGCTTTCGCGCGCCGGAGAAACACCATGAAAACCACCAAGGCCTATCTCGTGGAGCCGTTGAGCGGCACGATTCGCGTCGTCTCGATACCTCAAGAAAACCGGCTTGCGGTTATGCGAAGCCTCATCGGATGCAACCGCATCGACTTCGTCCGGATGGACGATCGCCTGGCCGTCGTTGTCGATGATAACGGCCTCAATGGCACTTTGCCCTGCCTGACGCGGCTCGATGGCTACCCCTCACCGCTCGCCGGTAACCTTCTCATCATCGGCACGGATGAGAATGGCGACCCTATCGACGTCGCGGCTGGAATCGACGAGATCGCCGGCCGGTTCACCATCGTCAGGCCGGTCCTGCGCCCGGTTTTCGAGGTGCTCGAGGGCACGCGGATTTTCGGGAGGCAATTGTGCGCGATGGAAGTGCGCATCGAGCTACGCCCACCCACTGTCGTCAGCGAAAATATCCACTGATCGTCACGGCGCAGACGGTCTGTCTTTGACGCGCATGGCCGGCGCACCGGTCCGTGACCTATTTCCACCGATCATCATGCCCGGACTTCGACAGAAGCGCCGGGCTTCCCCTGTAGAGGAGAACCCGACGAGCTTCGCTATGCCGAGGCCTACCAATCGCGCCTGCGTTCAGGCGGCGAGCCTGATTTGCGGACGTGCGCTGATGGTCAACGCTGTCGACGAGGAGGCGGCACGGTTCTGGCAGAGACGAGGCTATATTCCGACAACGGATGATCCGCTCGTCCTCTTTCGATCCATCGCCGCCGCGCATGAGTGCGATAAAGGTCGTCGATTACAACACGGCACAGTCGGGACAGTTTGAGGCTCGGACGGTTCTGTTTCGCTTGCTGTTTCATGCTTTACACGCGCCGACCGACCATTACGGCAATCTCGGCATTTCGCCCTCGGTTACGCGCCAGACCCATGGGGTCATCTCGGGTCTTGCCTCGATCATTTCGGCCATGGCGCGCTCATAGTCCTCACCTATCCCAGCCGGGACGATGAACATGGCGACCGGGGAGGGCCGCTGCTCCGGGAGCGTAACCGAAACGATCGGTTGATCGCGCGAGAGGTTGAAACGCAACCCCTTGACGCTCTTGCGTCGCAGTCCTGACAATCTCTCCAGAAGAAGCCGCTCGTGAGTGCTTTCGAACGGGATCCAGTTCTCGTTCACCACCATCATGGCGACCTCTTCGACGGCAGCGACCCCGGATGGCGAAATTCCGAAGGTCGCGATCAGGATGAGGTGGAATTCGTCGTTCGAGCGCCAAAGCTCAAGTTCCGTTTCGTATCTGGCAACGAGCCGCTTCCATGTCCCGTCCTCGATCATAAGGGGAAAGGGCAGATGCCGGAGCGTGATGCGGTGTCCCTCGCGGGCAACTGTGAACTCCTTCACTTCCGCAACGATGATCATCAGCTTGCGCGGCCCCGTCAGGGATGCTTGCGCGCCGGCAAGTGCTGTAGCCCGGCGCGCCGCAATTCCTTCCTTGTCCTCGTGATGGAAAACCTCCGGCACGAACAGCACGTCGCTGAGCTCTCCGCCTCGTGCCGTCATTTGCGACGCAGCATTCGTCAGGCTCGTGCGTACCCGGCCCCAGCCACGCCTGCCGCCCCAGGAGGAGCGCCATGCGGTCAGTTCCCCTATTTCCCACAGGTAGTGCAGCATGGCGCGCAACGAGAGCTTCTTCGTTTCGTTGCGGATGGCGGGCTCCGACGGTTCTGTCGGTGCAGTCGGCCCCGTGCGCGGGCCTCTCTTCGTCATCGAGAAATCGAGCTTCAGGGCCGAGCGGCCGTTGGCATCGATCTGTATGGCATTACCGATCAAAGGCCCGAGGCCGGTCAACTCGTAGGGAGCCTCGTAAGATGGGCAGGCCGGCTCGTGATCACGCCCGGAAAGCGGCATGCGTTTGACGAGATACTGTCCGTCTATCCGCGCGATGTACATGGCAACCGGCGGATCCTTGCACTGGCAATGCGGCCGGAGCTTCTGCTCGTAAGCGTGGGGAAGGAGGGTTCGAAGATCAGCAGAACCCTCTGCGTATGACCTGTCGCCGATCAGAAACCGTCGCACACCGCTCCTCCTGCCTTATCTCGGAAATCTCGTTCAGACGGATCGTCCAATGGCAATGTAGCCGAATCCTTCGGTTAGACTAACTCAAACAAAGCAGTATGTGCAATGTCGGATGATCTGCTTTATCGCCACAGGCAGGACAGTGGCGCCGCGGCAATCCTGTCGCCGAACGGCACAACATCGGTATTGTCATAAAGGACGGCGCCAAAGGCAGATTTCTCGCCACATGCTTCTGCAAGCGTCCTGATGCCCCCGAATCGCTCACCTTCACGGTGGCGCTTGCGCTGACCTCGATCGCTGCGATCGTGCCATCGTCGCGCTCGAGCACCACATCCAACTCGCGCATCTGCTGGTCCCGGAAATGATCATTGGAAATCAACAGGCTGTTGATTGGGATGTCACGTGATGAAACCTGGAAGTCGCTCACGGCATGAACTTGAACCAATACCCCCTCTTCTTCGGAGAGGACGCTGCGCGACGCAGGAGGGAGAGGGGGGCCGGGAAAGGTCGGCTTGGCAGGGCTTGGAGAGCGCCCGCGAGGTCGTCCATTTCTCGCTCTCGACGGGGTTCCCCATGAACGTCATCGCTTCTAAAGTCGCGAACGTGGCCGCCGCACCGCTCATTGTCGCCGGCCGGCCCGTCCCAATGCTGAATGCCGGCCATGAGCTCCTTCCGCACCTCAACCGCGGCCGCTCCATCGGCGCAGCCGATCGTCGGCCCCTTATGACGCATGCCTTTAGCGGCAGCGATACCGAGTTCTGGTCATGGGAAGGCGCGTTCGAGGCGACTGAGACGGCTAAGGCCCCGCTTCGATGCAAGTTCGGCGCGGTGATTGCCCGGGCGAACGCGCCGGAGGTGGCACTCGGACTTCGCCGCATCGATGTCGCGACTCTCAAGTGACGGAGGCTGCCGCCCATGTTGTCCGCTTCGGAACTGGCGGATCGTCTCGCGCGCGATGCCGAGGCGGCCTGCCGCCACTATCTCTCAGCCGGCCGTCGGGTCGGCAACTACTGGATCGTCGGAAACGTCGCCAACGACGAGGGCCGCTCGCTCTACGTTCAACTTGCCGGCCCGCGCGCCGGAAAATGGGTCGATGCGGCGACCGGCCAATACGGGGACCTGCTCGACCTCGTGCGGGAGGCCTGCGGGCTCATCGACTTCCGCGACGTTGCCGCCGAAGTGCGGCACTTCTTGAGTCTGCCCCAATCCCAACCGGGTTCGCCCCGAAAGGGTGACGCCCGGGACCTTCCTTCGGTGGACAGACCAGCCTGGCAACGCGCCCGTCGCCTGTTCCGGATGACGGAGCCACTGGCGGGGACGCTCGCCGAGCGCTACCTGCGTGAGCGCGGCATCCCGCGGGCATCCGCACAGCCGGCGCTGCGGTTCCATCCATCCTGCTACTACCGGGATCTGGCGAGCGGTCGGACGATGAGCATTCCGGCCCTGATCGCCGCGGTGACCGATCCCTCCGGCGCGATCACCGGAGTGCACCGAACCTGGCTTGACCCGAACGGCGACGGCAAGGCCAAGGTGGACGATCCCCGCCGTGCGCTCGGCCGCCTCCTCGGCAATGGCGTGCGTTTCTGTTTTCCGATCAGCGGACGCGTTTCGGTGATGGCGGCCGGCGAGGGCCTCGAAAGCATGCTGTCGCTCTCCCAGGTGATGCCGGGCATGCCAATGGTTTCGGCGCTGACTGCAAATCACCTCGCCGCGTTCCGGCTCCCCGAGGGTTGCCAGCGCCTCTATATTGCCGCCGACGCCGATGCGGCCGGCCGCCATGGTCTCGAGGCATTGAGCCGCCGGGCGCAGGCGGCGAGAATCCTGCCGCTCGTGCTCGCTCCGGAACTCGGCGATTTCAACGAGGATCTGCGGCAGCTGGGGCCGGAACGGCTCATAGCCCATTTGCGGGCGGAGCTCGCGCCGGAAGACGCGCTGGCTTTTCTGCCCGCTTGAGGCGGCCGGCAGGCCGCAAGCCGGTGCAGCGCCACCGCATCAGGGAAGGCGCGTCTCTGGCGCCTGTCCTTCCGGTGGGCGCACACCCGCGGGCCTGCCGGGAGCCGACCCTTACCACGCGGTCCAGGGCCTTCAGCGGGGCAGTCAGGTTTCTTCCCCTGCCGGGCCAGCTTCACGCATCGGCCATCCCGAAAACCGGTTCCCCGGTACTCGGGCCGATGCGATGGCCCGGCATTCCTCGCGGGACAAGAAACCTTCTTGTCCCCGCCCGGCGCTTGCGCTGGGCCGCGGCGCAAAGCGCCGCGGTTCCGGCCCGGCTGTCGCGTGGGAGGGATCGCCGTCAGGCCGCGAGAGGCGCGGCCGCAACCGGATGGAGAGACCCCATGGACCTTTCGCTTCCTCTTGACGACGGCTACCACCTCCACCACGCGTCTTCGCCGACCGGCCGTTTCATCTACGAGATGCAGCTTTACGGCCATCGCCCCTTCCAGGATGAGCCGGACCCGCGGCCGCTGCCCGAAGAGCCGGTCGTCCAGTCGGCGCTCACCACGATCTTCGATGCCCTGTTCGGGATGCTCAGCGACACGCGGTTGGAGCCTGATCTCGAAGGCTTGCTCTGGTCGATGGTCAATCTCTTCCATCGCGCCGGCGAGCGCATCCAGCGGGAGCTTCAGCGCAACGAGGACGGGCAACGCGCCGGACAAAGCGAACAGGACGGCTCGGAAGTGAAGAGCGTCGAGCTGGAACGCCTTGTCGCCGAAGGCATCACGCTTCTGGAGCGCCGCAACGCCTTCGAGTTCATGCGCGATTATGCGGCTGACCTGTTCGAGGCTGAGACCGGTTCGGCATGGCGGCCGCGCACCGGCTCGAAGGTCAACCACGCCCACATGACCGCGGCGATGATCGACAGCCGCGATTTCCTGTCCGCCCGCCGGCGCGCCGAGACCGAGGTGTTGATCCCCGCCGGCACCAAGATCGCCTTCGGCGGCGGCATCGACTACAACGACCATCAGGCGATCTGGGACGCGCTTGATCGCGCCCGGACGAAGTTCCCGGACATGGTGCTGCTGCACGGCGGCTCGCCGAAGGGCGCGGAGCGCATCGCCGCCTGCTGGGCCGAGACCCGCAAGGTGACGCAGATCGCCTTCAAGCCGAACTGGACGAAGCACGTGAAGGCCGCCCCCTTCCGCCGCAATGACGACATGCTTCTGGTCATGCCGAGCGGAGTCATCATCTTCCCGGGCTCCGGCATTACCGGGAATCTCGCCGACAAGGCCCGCCGCTTCGGCATTCCGGTCTGGCGCTTCGGAGGGAATGGCGCGTGAGCGCCATTTCCTCATCACTGCGCCAAAACCGAAGTATCGAAATCCGCGTTACTGTAAGATATATGCGCTCGCAGGACAGGAACGAGCCATGGCCACGACAGCGCCCAGGACCCACCCGTCTCGATGCGGTTCGGCGACGATGATCTGACCGCGCACGGCGTTTATGCGTCGTGCGGCGTCGCGCGAGGCGCAGGCCGGCGAATTCGCGGCCTTGGACGCCACTCCCAAGCATCGGACATGCATGGGTGGAGGGCGCGCTGGCCGCTCGAGGATGTTGGCGGCGTGCTCGGCTATGAGCGCTTCCTGGACATCATGTCGGTGGTGTGGTGGGCATTTCGATCCCGAGTGGGTGGCCTAGCGCATCGGCCCGAAATCGGCCCCGATTTTCGGAAAGCACGATGCGTGGAATCAAAGAGTTACAGCGTCCTTTGTGCGTCCTAAAGGACGCACGGCGCTGTAGGATTCGCGCTACGCATTGCGCCTGGATGTCAAGCGCCGGCTGTTTCAGCCAAAGCCGAGACGTAGCGAACCGAAGGCGGCGTAAGTAAACGCAGCGCCGCGATCGCCCGCATCACTCCGCCATCAGCATTCAACCTTGACGATCAGGATGTCGCGGATCCCTGGCTGCCCCGAAGCTGCCATGTTCAAAGCGACCAGTCCTCCACACGTAGATTCTCAACCCTGTTGAACTCGCCGCCATTGTTGGTGACGAGTGTCAGTCCGCGGGCTTTCGCCTGTCCCGCGATCAGCACATCATAGGGGCCGATGGGCGTCCCCTTCGCCGCAAGGGCGGCTCGGATCGCGCCCGCGACAAAGGCATCGTTCTGGTCAAAGTCGAGGATCGGAAAATCCGCCATCAATAAACGCAAGGTTTCGAGGTTGTGTTGGACCTTTGCGCTTCTCTGCGCTCCAAAATAGAGTTCATACGCGACGACCGACGGCAGGCCGATACTGCCCTGAGGGCTATCGAGTACACGGCTGACCAATGTATCCGATTTGCGGCCGATCAAGGCAATGACGGCATTGGTGTCGAGAAGATGCGAGATCACCGAAACACCGCGTCAATGTCTGGCCGATCCTGCTGTTCCGGCTGCTCGCGCCCGCTCTCCATAAAGTCTTCACTCATGCCACGGACCAGCGCTGCCTTCAGCGACGACCACGGCTCGGCCTCCTCGACATGCGGGCGCAGAATGAGGGCATCGCCCTCCGGCGTGATCTCCACGCGGTCGACGTTGAAGCGGAATTCTTTCGGCAGGCGAACAGCCTGCGAATTTCCGGACTGGAATACCCGTGCAAGATGGGGCATGGTCGCCTCCCTTTTGTATCTACTCATCCGTATATACGATCCTTCGGCCCTCAGTTCAAGAAGGGCTTGATCGCACCCGGCGATCCGCCGGGCCGAGCTTTGTTTCGCCGGTAAGCCGGCTCGACAAAGCCTGCAAGTAGTCGCCGCGGTGATCGACCGGCTGGCGAGCGGCGAGGGGCATGACGCTGGCCATCAGCTCCTGCACGCGAGTCGATGGCCGTCAAGCAATGCCGGATCGCCGTCGATGAATACAGTTGCGATGTCGCCGGGCGCCCCTGGTACGTAGAGCCGGACGCAAAGGCCTTCGGCCGGTTCGGCAGGCCCCAGGTGATGAAGATTGCGGCTGCTTTTTCCAAGGCAATCCGGCCGGCGGCATGTGCACGGGGTGAACGAGAGCCGACCCCGATTGTACATCCCTGCCAAGGAGACTGCGGTCGTGCCGAGGCCGGACGGTGGGCAAGATTGCCGAAGATCGCTGGTCAGCGCCGGCGCGGGCCAGCTGTGCAAGATATTGCCGCGTGGCTTGCTGGCGATATGGTCACCGCATTCGGATCAACGTGCAGCCGACAGACGTGGCGGGAGTGGAGTGCGCTCGCTCGCGCCAATTGGCAGGGATGGATGAGAATGACGGTGGGTCCGACGGTGTGCCCGTATCGGAAGGTGCTGGCGGTCTTGTGCAGTGCTGGACGGGGCGGCCGGTATGGTCTGTCGCCAGCTTCGGTTGCACGAGACCATTCCCGTTTCTGTGTCGCCCTTTAGCCGACCGCCTGCTTTCGCGGTCAACCCCTGAAGGGGTACGTCTCGGCAAAAATTCCGCAAAATTCGACTTCGGTTCTTCATGCGGGCGCCTGGCGCATTCCCGCCCGCAATCGGTGAAAGCGCGCCCGCTTTTTGGCGGAAAGTAGAATTTTGCAGCATTTTCGCCGAGATGACCGCAGCAGACCGGCCGTCTCTTCACGCGCCATCGGGAATGGTCCCGAGCAACCGAAGGAGACAGCATCATGGCCACCACAATCGCAACCCTGACCCAGAAGACCGACGGCACCCTCGAAGGCGTCTTCGCCACCATCCGGGTCAACGCCCCGATCGCCATCGTCCCGAACGCCAACAAGACGAGCGACGAGGCCCCCGATTACCGCGTCATCCACCGCAAGACCGGCTTCGAGATCGGCGCGGCCTGGAACCGTATCGCCCGCCAGACCGGCGAAGAATATCTCTCTGTCAAGCTGGAGGCCCCGGAGATCGGGGTGATCTTCGGCAATCTCGCTTCCGCTCCCGGCGGCGATCCGAACCGCAAGGTAATCCTCTGGAACAAGCCCAACTGAACGCGACGAGCGGCCCCGAGCAATCGGGGCCGCCATCCAACCTGAAACGTCCGACAAGGAGCCCTTCATGACCCGGTATACGATCACCGTCATCAATCTTAGCGACCACAATACCAATCCCGAAGCAGTCATCGGCTATGACCGCCGGCTGCAGACCTTCTTCCTGCAAGCCTTCCCCGACGCGGAGGGAGAAGACCTCGCGTTGTGGATTGGCACGCAGTACTGTGCCTTCGAAACGCTGACCAGCTTGCGCAGTGCGGCGATAACGCAGAGTTACGACTTCATGCCGCTGTCGCCGCAAGTCCTGTGCGGCCTCGTCAACGACCGTGCTCGCGACGCCATCCGCTCACCTCCAAATGAGCTCGTCGATGAGCCGCAGAGCGATTGCTTGCCTGAAGAGTGACCACGTCAATCCAACTGGGCGCCCAGGCTTCATGAGCCTGGGCGGAACATGCTGGCTGTTGCTATCAGCGTCACAGCGCCCAGTCTTCGACGTGTAGGTCCTCGACCCGCTTGAATTCGCCGACGTCGTGCACGACTAAGGTCAGATCGCGCGCTTTCACCTGTCCGGCGAGCAGCCGATCTTGGCCGCGATCGATGAAACGGCCCACCGCGACGAATGCTCGGCTTCGTGATCCAGCACCAAACGGATGGCACGCTCACGAACTTCAGGTGAGAATTTGTTTGTTGTCTTGCTCATATCGGTTCCACTTTCTCAGAAGCAGGAGCCTGCAGCAAACCCGGTGCGGTTCCTTCGCGCGAAGAAGTGGAACAGTCTCAGGTCAAGGGGGCAATGCTACTATTGCAAGCAGCCCATGTGGGAGACCGATGCGGAGAATTTCAGCACGCTTCGAGTATCACGCAGGGGCGTCTTGCTCTTCCGGTGCACTGCACAGCATTTGGAGGATCGATGTGACGGAGGACGCGATATCGAGGGAGAACATCGTCGAGGCCTGTCATTATTGCAACCGGAACCGGCACCGGACGAAGCGGCCAAAAGATGCCGTATCCTACAGGAAACATGTCCGATTACGGATGAAGCAGGGTCGGAGGCACCGTAATGGTTGACGCGGAGCCCGACGGAAACACCGCGTTCCTAAGCTGCAGCCACCAATAGGCAGCGATATTCCATGTCTGACGTCGAACCCTCCCCCAACGAAGCGCCTCTCATGGCATGCTCGCCGGCGCGACGAACTGGTAGTACGCCCACACCAGGACCAACCCTGCTATCACGGCAAGCCAGGTAAGCGCCTTCCGCCGCATTGGACTGATCGCCCTTGTTTGCGGCTTTGATTTCCGTCGTTCAAATTTAATGATGTTGTCGTCGCTCATGTGGTCCCCTTGGTCAGCGGTGGACGTAATAGCACACTGTTGCTGGCTCGTTCGAAACAAATACATTGACAAAATCGTATCCCGAAAAGGAGCACGGCGTGACCCAGGTATCAGAGGCCGAAGTTGCGGCCCGATGGAACGACAATGCCGATCAATGGGCGCATGATGTTCGACACGGTTACGACTCCTATCGAGACCTGTTCACGCTCCCGGCATTCCTGGCCTTCCTTCCCTCAATCAGCGGCTTGGACGTGATCGACTTCGGCTGCGGCGAAGGATCCAATACGAGACGGTTCGCCGCAATGGGTGCCCGGATGACCGGCATCGATCTTTCGGAGCAGATGATCCGGCATGCTCGCGAAATTGAAGAGCGGCAGCCGCTCGGCATCCACTACAGGATTAAATCCTATAGCCAGAACACCGGTTTCGAGGATGCCTCCTTCGATGCAGTCGTCTCAACCATAGCTTTGATGGATGGACCAGATTTCCCAGCCGCCATGCGGGAGGCATTCAGGTTGCTGCGGCCCGGCGGGTTTATCGCATTCAGCATCCTGCACCCCTGTTTCATCACTCCTGGATTGCGATGGCAGAAGGACATCGACGGGCGAGCGACGGGTCTGGTGGTGTCGCGCTATTTCGATCAAACCAATTTCGTCGAGAGATGGCGGTTTGGTGATCGGCCGAGTGACGAGGACGTCGCCTTGTTTGAGGTGCCCCGCTTTCCCCGAACCATCAGCGAATATTTAAATGGCGTCGCTGACGTCGGGTTTCGTATCGTCGAAGTCCGCGAGCCGCAGCCGACGGCGGAGGCATGCGAACTCGCACCTCGTTTCATCAGATGGCGCGATCTCGCCGCTTTCCTACTCATGGTCCGTGCCGAGCGCGTTGCCTGACAGGCCGCCGCCAGTGGGAAGGAAACTTCGTTGTGCTTCTTCGATGCCGCACTCGGGCCGCGTTTGCTGCCGCCCTGGACGTTGCTAGAAATATTCATTCACCGTTATATTTGCAGGATGGAAATCCGACGAGCGTCCCATCTGGATCAAAATGCCATTTGGCGGATCATTGGCCCCGTCATAAGGGCGGGAGAGACGTATGCACTAGATCGCAATTTGAGCAGGGATGAAGCTCTCGGCTACTGGCTCGGTAAGGATCGCGAGACATTTGTAGCCGAAGAGAATGGAGCGGTCGTTGGTACTTATTATATCAGGGCAAATCAGGCTGGTGGCGGAAGCCATGTTTGCAATTGTGGGTACATGACTGATCCGGCTGCGGTCGGGCGTGGTGTGGCAAGAGAGATGCATGCGCATTCGCTCAACCGCGCAAGAGAACGGGGTTTCCGAGCCATGCAGTTCAATTTTGTGATCAGTACAAATGAGCGCGCTGTGCGTTTATGGAGATCGCTGGGATTTGAGGAAGTGGGACGCCTTCCTGGTGCATTCCTGCATCCCGCAATGGGCTATGTCGATGCGTTGATCATGTACCGAACGCTCTGAATTTACGATTACATCGGCAGATGCAGGATGAAGGATAACACGATGTCTCGTGCCAACCTTCAGCTCGCCGCCCGGAACTGAACTTTTTTATTGTTCAAAAAGCACGTCTTGTTGAATAGCTGCAAATCTAGTGGTTCGGCAGCCGGACGTCGCGAACGTCAGGACACGGTTTTCTCGACGGGTCGTATGATCGATCGTAAGCCACAAGCCGGGGCCGTTCAGGCGGCGTAATTCCACGGCATGAGTGCGTCGATTTCGCTGCTCGGCCAGCCATTGGCGATGCGCTCGAGGGTCGGCCACCAGCGACGGCGCAAGCAACTGGCCTCCTTCGGAACGCCGACTTAAGACGGGTGCCACACGCAACCGGGGCCTTGTCTGCTCAGGATACCCAGTCTGCCATGAGCATCCGGAAGGCCCCAAGGCCGCGCGGCCCCTCCAATTTTCTCTCCGCTTCATTGCACTTCGCTCCGACAAAATCGGTTCCTCCGCGCGCCGGCTCCGCCGGTCGCGTCCGCGAGCCTGGAACCCTTCCGGAGCTCATGACCGCCAGCGTCATCTTTCACGAGAACGTTAGGGAGATGACGATGACGATCGAACAGCACATCGAGGAACTGCGCGCCTTATCTTGACAGTCTGCACCGACTCTAGCGGTCTTCCAAACGTCGATGCACATGCTGAGGGAGGCGCTTTCCAGGCCGGCCGCAGCGCTCCCACATAGCTGGCGGAGGCCGGCCTGGAGAGTGCCGGGCAGCTCTAGCACCTCCCGTTGACGCGGGCTCCCCGGGTGGGGGTCCGGGGAGGGTTGAACAAGCTGTGGATACTGTCGTTGCGTCATCAAGCATCACGATCGAGGAGCGGAGGGCTGCTGACGGCCTCGACGCCTATGTTCCGCGAATCCTGCGAGGCGGTGCGCTCTACGATCCCAATGTTGATCGCTTCTTCCTCAATCTGCCCCTCAATGGCGTCCGCTCACGTCATTCCCTTCGCGCCTACGGCTACGACATCGCTGTTTGGCTACGCTTCCTTGCCGATGCCCGCGACAAGATGGTCTGGGAAGCCGATCGGGAAGACGTCGAGGCCTTCCATCGCATCCGCAGAAGGGGCGAGCCCGGAAGCCGGATCTCGGCGGCATCATGGAACCGGTCGGTCGCGGCAATAGACAAGCTTTATGAGTGGGGCGTGCGTGAGGGACTTCTGTCTTCCAGCCCATTTTCGCATCGGGAGGTCTGGCGTCGTAATCGCACGCGGGGCCAAGGCCAGATTGTCGCGCGCAACGATGCATTCGAACGGCGCGTAAAGCGAACGGACATCCGTTTCGTCACGCTTGAGGATTTCCGAAGATTTCGGGATGTAGGACTGCGTGGCCTTACTCCGGATGGAGCGGAACGGCCTGGAGCTCGCGACAGGAACGGGCTTCGCAACGCGCTGTTTGCGGACATGCTGGTGGTAACCGGCTTGAGGCTCGAAGAGGCATCGTTTCTCTTGGCCTTCGAAGTCGACGCTTTGCCGGCGTCCGGTTCCTCGATCCGTCAGACATGGTTCAATCTGCCCGCAGGTCTCACCAAAGGCGAGCGAGGGCGGGCGGTCCTTGTTCCTGACGGGTTGCTTCAGCGGCTCCGGACCTACATTCGTGTGGAACGCGCGCATGCCTTGGCAAAGTTCAAGGCCCGTCAAGGTTGGAGTTTGATAGAGCGGCCGATCTTTATCCGCCGGCCGGTCGCCGGCCCGGCCAGCCTTGTGCTAGCCGACGGACGAACTGTTCCGCTGGAGGTCTTCTCGCCGGACGAACGGGAGCGTCTCGTCATCTGTGATCCGGACAATGCACCCGCCGAGCCGGCAGTGCTATGGCTGACCGAGGTTGGTCAGCCGGTGCGCCCAAACTCCTGGGAGGTGGCGTTCGCCCGTGCCTGCCGTCGCTGCCAGGCGAACGGATCTCCGATCGACATCAGCCCACATCAACTTCGGCACACCTTTGCGGTCCATATGCTGGCGATGCTGATCCAGCGCCAGCTCGAAGGCAGATCCTCGGCGATCTCCGCCGGACCCGCGGAAGGTTACCGCAGACTGCTCGGAGATCCTCTTCAGCAGGTGCAGCGGCTTCTCGGGCATGCGAGCCTTGAGACCACTTCCCTCTACCTCGACCATATCGCCACGCGCGCAGACACCGTCGATACCGCCGTCGCCGAACTGCTCGCGCTGCTGCCAAGCGGAGGCCGGCTATGAGCACCCGTCCTCGCAAGGGTCAGCCCGTCGCGTTCAGTCGCGAACTCGCCGTCCCTCCACCGGTGGCGGCAGAGGCGATATCGGGTCTGCGATTTAACATTCAGACGCAAGATGGCGGCGAGGTTCTGGTTGACTACGCTCATCTGACGCCGCGCTGGCTCGCACTTGCGTTCGCCGGTGCGCTGCGGCGACTTGCCGGTCTCGGCGGGCGCCTGTCCGTCAGATCGACTGTGGCGGCCTACGCCCGCATCCTGCCGCTGTTTTTCGCCTATATGACAGAGACGGAGGACGTGCCCAATGCTCCGGAACTCCTTCAGGCGCGCCACATCGATGGCTTCGAAGCCTGGTTGGCGGTAAAGGGCAAGTCGCCCATCCACCTGCTGACGATCCTGACGAAGGTCATCGTGGCTTTGCGAGAGGTTGCCTCTGAAGGAACGATCACCTTTTCCGACGCGCTGCGCGACCGGCTGGCCTATACGACGTTGAGGCCAATACCCTCGTCGCGTCCCCGCGATGCATACAGCCCCTACATTGCGAGTCAGCTTCGCGATGCAGCTCGTGCGGATATCGGGCGTATCTTCCAACGGTTTCGCGAGCCCAGGCCGGTTGCCACAGACTCCGATCTAAAGGTCCTGGAAGACAGCGTACATACGCACATCGATGCGAGAGGCATTCTCCTTCATACCGATCGCAAATATAAAGCTCTTCTGCACGCCCGAAGGGTTCGAGGTCTCTCGTCGGAGAACTTCTGTCATCAGCTTCACGAATGGCACTATCTAACCTCGCACGACGTCATTCCGCTGACGGTGTTTCTGGCGCTCGAGACCGGTCTGGAGATCGAGTGCTGCAAAACCTTGACCGTCGATTGTCTCCAGAACTCGGCAAACGGAACGGTGGAGATTGCCTATATCAAACGCCGAGCCCGTGGCGCTGAGTACAAGACGCTTCGGGTGCGCGACGGCAGTCCACGCACGCCAGGTGGCCTCATCCGCCAAATCGTCGCCATGACGGCAACTGCCCGTCGACACCGGCCAAGCGACTGCCTTTGGCTGCATTACGGATCCGGTGGACTAAAATCCGGGCTAAAGCATCCGCAGCATCTCATCGATGGGTGGACGACAAAGCACAATATTCTCGATGACGATGGGCACCCGCTCCATCTGGCGCTTTCACACCTTCGCAAGACGCACAAGGCGCTCTGGTATTTGAAGACCGAAGGGCACATGACGCGCTTTGCCGTCGGTCATACGCGGGAGGTGGCTGCGCGGCACTACGCTGATGTTCCGGCACTGCGCCCCCTACACGAGACCGTCATCGCCGATGCCTTCACCGAGGCGGTCGCATCGGCCTTGTCGCCGATCATTCTGACACCAGAGAAGGAGGATGCCTGGCGGAGCGATCCGGTCACTGCCTCAGCCGCCGCTCCGGCGGGAAGTGACCCGATTTCTCTGCTCGATGGAGAACAGGATATCTGGCTGGCCAGCTGCGGCGGTTTCTTTTCCAGCCCCCATGGCGAACCCGGATCGCCTTGCTCTCTGCCGTTCTGGGGCTGCCTCGAGTGTCCGAACGCGGTCATCACCGCCCGCAAGCTCCCCGCCATCCTATCCTTCCTTGGGTTCCTCGAAGATCAGCGCCGTTCGCTTTCCGCCAATCACTGGGCGATGAAGTTCGCGGCCGCGCATGCCCGCATCACCAGGCAGATCTTGCCGGCCTTTTCTGCGGTGACGGTTGCCGAAGCTCGTAGTCTGCTCGCGCACGAGCCGGTTTCAGTCTACCTGCCGCCGGAGGCGTTACTTTGAAGACCGCACGTTCCCCTTACGCCGCCACCGCGGTCGCGGACGATCGCCCGGTGCTGGCAACAGCGCCGCTGCATGCTGGCTTCGACAGGTCCTCTCTGTCGCGATATAGCGATGCTCGATGGGATTTGGGACCTGCGGTTTTTCGGGAGAATGCGCGCCGCTCCGATACCAGGGTGGACTTTGATTCCATTGACGACCCAGACATTGCGGCGGCCATTCGCGACTATCTCTACGTGCGTCTGAACACGGACCTGCCTGGCTACAAAATGCGTGCGCCTCCGGTGAGCGTGCGCCGCCTCTTTCGTTTCGCTCTGAACTTTTTCAATTTCGTCAAGGACGATCGCGGAGTCTGTGATCTGCGCCATGTTGATCAGGCGTTGCTCGACCGCTTCGCCAAATCTCTCCGCGACGGACGGCGGCCGATCATCGTCACGCAGTGGTTGGGGATCGTTTTCGACCTCTATGCCTTCCGTAACCACCTATCCGTGGCGAAGCTGTCCTTCGAGCCATGGCACGGTCGCAGGCCCGCCGAGGTTGCGGGTTATCGTTTCTCCGTCGAGGAGAACCGGACGCCCCGTATCCCCGAGGACATCATCCGGCCCCTTCTTGCCTGGTCGCTCAAATACGTCACAGTGTTCGCACCCGACATTCTCGCCGCGCGCAACGAACTGCGAATGCTCGAAGAGCATCACGCGATGTTGATCGCCGAAGACGCGCTGGCACATCGCAATGAACGGCGGGCCCGCCGCAAAGCCCGCCTGATTGCCTACCTCGACGAACGCCGCAAGCAGGGCCGTGGTGTCCCCGCCTGGCCGGTCAGGATCGGCGGACGATTTTCATCAGCCGGATCGGAGCCGCCCTTGAACTGGCAGCTCATCTATCTGCATGCCGGCGCCGATGCCAACCTTCGGCGACCTCTCGATGAACGCCCCGGCGATGGTGCCCGCCAGATCGTCGAAGCTGCGGTCCACGAGCTCGGGACCGAGGTCGGCGGAATGGATACGCCGATTTCTATCGATCCCGACACCGGCAATCCCTGGCGGGCCCGGTTCGACGCAAGAGCACTCGCGGTGGAGGAGCGGATGCTGCAGGCCGCCTGTTATATCGTCTGCTCCTATCTGACCGGCATGCGCGACAGCGAGGTCCAGGCCATGCGGCCCGGCTGCCTCTCTGTCACCCGCACCGAGGACGGCCTGATCGACAGGCATCGAGTAAGGTCAGTTGCCTATAAGGGGAAGGAAACGCGTGGCGACGAGGCCGAGTGGATTACCATTGCGCCCGTCGCGGCCGCGATCGCGGTGCTCGAACAGCTCATCATGCGATCCGTCGAACGCCGCGGTACTGAGACGCTCTGGCCGGTTCTCTTTATTGCACGGGCACGCAAGCATACTCTCTCGACAGACATCGTGACCCGACTGAACCAGTTTCGCGATCATCTGAATGAACGCTTCGGAACCGCAGGCGAGCCGGTCGTTCCGGCCGGCCCCAATGGGCGCCCGTGGCAACTGACGACACGTCAGTTTCGCCGGACGATTGCCTGGCACATCGCCAATCGGCCCTTCGGAACGATTGCCGGCATGATCCAATACAAACACGTCTCCGTCGCGGCCTTTGAAGGTTATGCGGGTTCGAGCCGCTCAGGCTTCCGTGCCGAAGTCGAGACGGAACGTCGTCTCGGGCAGATGGACGACATACTCACCTATTTCGATGAACGGCAACTCGGAGCAGGTCTCTTCGGCCCTGCTGCAGGGCGGATCGGCAGATCGCTGGACGCCGCAGCGGCCGAGCTTCAACCGCTTCCAGGCATCATCGCCGACCGTGGTCGCCTCCGCGTCCTGCTGGCGGACACGGCACGAACACTCCACGTCGGCGTGCTGGCCGACTGCTTCTTCGACCCTGCCACCGCTGTCTGTCTCCGCCACGCCGCCTCAGGCGACCAGATCGCTCCGATGATCTCGTTGTGCGAACCGTCCCGATGCCCGAACGCCTGCATCACAACGCGCCATCGTCCCGCATGGGCGGATGCCGCGGAGAACGCCAGGGCAATCCTCAAGGAAAAGAGGCTGTCGGAACTGCAGCGGCTTGCCGTGGGCAAAGACCTGCAACGGATCGAGAAGATCTTATCCGATATCGAGGTAATGTGCGGCTGACCTCCTAGAAATACGGTCGCGCCCCCTGGTCGGGGTCGCGGGTTCTCTTCTTTCTGCCGTCCCATTCTACGGCTGCTCAGCCCGCGTCAAGGACGAGCGTGGGCCCCCGGTTTTATCTCCGCTCCGGTTCCCTTCGCTCCGACAAAACCGGCACCCCACTCGCCGGCGCTGCCGGTCGCGTTCCGCGATCCCTGACACACGCTTCGTGCGCACGTGGCCTCGTTGACGTCATCAAAAGGAGACGATCAACATGACCACTATCGATCAAATCAACGAATTACGCGCCGAGCTTCGGAGCTGCTATTTCACCAAGGAAGAACGCGCCGCGGCCGAAGCCGAACTGGCGGCCTTGATTGCGCAGGAGCAAGCTGCGGCCGAGCAGTTCGCGCGTGACATCCAAGCCTTCGCCGCTGACCTCGAATGAGGTCGGCGACGAAACGAGAGGACTTACCCCTCTCGATTTTTCCGCCACTGAGATTCAACTTTTCATTTGACTGTCAGGATAACGCGCCGAGCTCAAGAACGCCGTCGACGCCAAGGAGCGCGAGCAGATCGAGAGGGAAATCGAGGCGGCGCGGGCAGAGCTCGCTCGCCACCGCGAAGACACGGAGCTGCCCTGATAGGCGGCTCTTTGCCGCTCGTGAAGCCCTGCCGTCCGGCTGAGGACGACGCGATCGTATGGTGAAGCGCGGTGATGTATGGCCAGCCGCGCTCGATCCATCACGGGCTCCCTTTCACAAATCGATTCGCCTTGGCTGCCTCGTCCATATCCTTCCGTCGGAAGTAGATGGCCCGCCCGCAGCGGACCGGACTATGGCCCTGCACGATGATGATCTGCTCGTCCTTGCGCATCGATTGCGTGATCTCGTGGGGCATGATCAACGGGCGGCGCTGGTAGTTGACGCTTTCCGATTTGCGCGTGCCACCGTTCTTATTGTCCCAACCGATGTTGCGAGAGCGGGCGTGTACCTCGATAGTCATTTCCCCGCACTGCGCCGAGACGTTGCGGGCCGTATCGAGCGCCTTGATCGCGGCGTAGCTCGCGAAAGCGCAGCCATCGATCCATGACGTCGCGCCGTCTTTCCCAAAATGCCGCTCCAACTGGCCGACCGACTGGTACATCAGCATCATTGTGATCCCGTACTTGCGCCCGCGGTCGCGGGCCTCTTCCAGCACCCGCATGTAGCCAAGCAGATCCACCTCATCGAGCATGAAGAGCGCCCGGCGCTGGTACGCACCGTCCGCCTGGACCATCGCATTGATCAGCGAGCCGATGATGACGCGGCCAATCCCCGGATAGGAGCGCAGGATCGATGCCGGGATATTCAGGAACACGTCCTTCTTGCCGCTCACGATATCGCTTGATTTGAACGCGTTGCCACAGGCGAGCGCCGCGTAACTCTCAAGCGAGAGCCACTGCGTATCCTTGGAGGCGGTCGAATAGACGCCGCTGAACGTTTGCTCGGTCATGTTGGTGAAGACGCCAAGCGTTTCGCGGATGAAGGCTGAATGAGAGTTCTCCTGAATGTCGCGCAGCATGGCGAGTACGGAGGGCTCCGGCTCGGACACGATCTGCCGCAGACTGCGCAAGGTTCGCCGGCCAGCATATTCCTGCGAGAGCATCACATGCGCCAAGAGGCCGGTCAGGAGGTTATGCGCCTGGTTCTGGAAGTAGGACCCGCTTGAGGACTCGAAGCGCACACTTTCCGACAGCAGCATATGGGCGATGCCAACGATATCCTCTTCTTGTCTCGTCGACCCCTCGATCCCGTCGAGAACATTGAAGCCCATGATCGGGTTCGTCGGATCGAGCACCATCACCTCACGCCCAAGGACGCGGGTTCGGTGCTCGACCACCATAGGCGCGACCTCGGTCGACGGATCGAGGCAGATCAGAGGCCCGGTGTAGCGCAGCGCCGTCGGCACGACGTTGCTGGTCGTCTTGTATCCACCCGATCCGGCAAAGAAGAGCATATGGGTAGAATCAAAATCCTGTCTGTAGGTGAGCAACGGCGCCTTGCCGCCCCGTCCCCACGTGCTGCGATCGTTCGGATCGAAGGGCAGTGCATGGACGATTTCCTTGTCGACGCGGTAGCGCTCGCCGACGACGATCTCGCCATCGTCCGGGAACAACCTTGCCGCCGCCGACATCGGCAGCCAGTCGGCGTCCCCGAAGGTTCCGCGCTTGGCGCGCTTCATCGGTTCCGGGACGACGGTGGAGATGCGCGCGGAGATAGCTACGACCATAAAGCCAACGACTGCGCCGATGACAGCGACCATGTCGAGATAGGAGAGCGCGCGGTCCCATGTGACCGCCTCGCTTTCGACGAATGGGCCGAGGCGAGAAAATTCGCGCAAGGCATAGAAGCCGCCTACCGCGAGAAAGCACGCGAGGCTTGCCATCGCGACGGGCCGCCGCTGGTGCAGTGGCAAAGCCCATACGCTTAACAGGCCCGCCAGCGGTCCGAACAAAAGTGGCGGCACAGGCGCCGCCCGCAGGAACCAATATTCTGCTTTCCCGGATAGGCCGGCGGCGAGTGCCGGCCAGCGCCAGCCGATCACATAAACGGCAAAGGCCGTAACGGCGACCGGTACCAGAACGAGCAACAAGCTTGGATGCAGTTTCGCCTTCACCGCCATTCCCGTGTCTCCTTGATCGGCGATGACGGCACATCCGACGGCTGGGCCTTGAACGCCGTTTCGCCGATCTCGCGCAGCCGCCGATGCTCGGAGGAGCCCGGAGCGACTTTTGCCAGCTCCAGCAAACCGCCAAGCAGGAACGCCCGGTCGGCTTTCGTGAGACCCGCCCTGACGACCATGCCGCCGAGCAGGAATCGCTCCCGCGCCTCGCGCTTGCGGTCAACCGTCATGAGAAACCTCCGTCGCCGTTCCAGTCTCGCCACTTGGCTGTCGACGTGGCGCAGATGCGCCAGGAGCCCCTTTCTTTTCCCCTTTCCGAAATCGCGCGGCGATCTCTTCGAAGATCCGATCGAGCTCCTCGTCGGCAATCTCCATTTCGGCAAGGCCGGACTTCGTCGCCGCGCGGGCAAAGCGCCCGGCGGCTTTAGCTACCATAAGTCTCCTGCGTTCAAACAGCTTCTCGATCTGCGCATCAACGTCAGAAATCGATGTTCTCGCTGCCATTCTCCGTGCTCCCTCGTGTGTGCAACAGTGCGTCGGATCGTTTATACACACTAGAACAAGTTAGTTAAATGGGTTATCTCCAGCCATCCCGGAAAATGTCGCAGCCGAATTCCGGCCCATGGCCGCCTTCCGGAAAAGCGGCATCGGCCTTGGCAGGCCGATCGGTTTGAGGGCGCAATATACGTCGCTGGCGCGACGTGCTCGGAGAGGTCTGGAGACGGTCGTGGCGATCATGTTCGTCAGAGCGCAGGTGATCAGCAGGGGAGCGGGACGCAGCATCGTCTCGGCCGCTGCCTACCGCCATCGCGCCCGGATGATGGACGATCAAGCCGGCACGTCCTTCAGTTACAGGGGTGGGGCCTCTGAACTGGTGCATGAGGAACTGGCGCTGCCGGACCAGATCCCGGGTTGGCTGAAGACGGCGATCGACGGACAATCCGTCGCCAAGGCGAGCGAGGCGCTCTGGAATGCGGTGGAGTTCCACGAGACACGAGCGGACGCCCAGCTTGCCCGAGAACTGATCATCGCGCTGCCGGAAGAGCTGACCCGGGCGGAGAACATCGCGCTGGTTCGCGAGTTCGTGCGGGAGAATTTCACGTCCAAGGCAACGGTCGCCGACTGGGTCTATCACGACAAGGATGGCAATCCGCACATCCATCTGATGACCACGCTCAGGCCCCTGACGGAGCGAGGATTCGGGCCGAAGAAGGTGGCGGTGCTTGGCGAAGACGGCGAGCCGTTGCGTGTCGTCACGCCGGACCGGCCGAACGGCAAGATCGTCTACAAGCTCTGGGCCGGCGACAAGGAAACCATGAAGGCGTTGAAGATTGCCTGGGCGGAAGCAGCCAACAGGCACCTGGCGCTCGCCGGGCACGACATCCGCCTCGACGGCCGCTCCTATGCTGAACAGGGACTCGACGGCATTGCGCAAAAACATCTCGGACCGGAGAAGGCGGCGCTCGCCCGCAAGGGCGTCGAGATGTACTTCGCGCCGGCCGATCTTGCCCGCCGACAGGAGATGGCAGACCGGCTTCTCGCCAATCCCGAGCTTCTCTTGAAGCACCTCGGCAACGAACGCTCCACTTTTGACGAGCGCGACATTGCCAAGGCGTTGCACCGCTATGTCGACGATCCCGTCGATTTCGCCAATATCCGCGCGCGGCTAATGGCTTCGCACGACCTGGTGCTGCTGAAGCCGCAGGAGGTCAATGGCGAGACCGGCAAGGCGACGGCGTCCGCGGTTTTTACCACGCGGGAAATCCTGCGCACCGAATATGACATGGCGCAATCAGCGCGCACTCTGTCCAAACGCCGAGGTTTCGCCGTCTCCGATCGGGCGCTCGTCGCTGCGATCGAAAAGGTCGAAACGCAGGATCCGCAAAAACCATTCAGGCTTGATCCCGAGCAGGTCGATGCCGTTCGCCACGTAACGCGCGACAACGGCATTGCCGCCGTCGTCGGTCTTGCGGGGGCGGGCAAGTCGACGCTGCTTGCTGCCGCACGCGTTGCCTGGGAAAGCGACGGGCGACGGGTGATCGGCGCGGCGCTTGCCGGCAAGGCCGCGGAAGGACTGGAGGACAGTTCCGGCATCAGGTCGCGCACGCTCGCATCCTGGGAATTGGCATGGGCCGGCGAGCGCGAACAGCTAAATCGCGGCGATGTGCTGGTGATCGACGAGGCCGGGATGGTCTCCTCGCAGCAGATGGCGCGTGTCCTGAAGGTCGTCGAGGACGCCGGCGCAAAAGCGGTTTTGGTCGGTGACGCCATGCAGCTGCAGCCCATCCAGGCTGGCGCGGCCTTCCGGGCGATCTCGGAGCGTGTCGGCTTTGCCGAACTTGCCGGCGTGCGCCGCCAGCGCGATGAGTGGGCGCGCAGCGCTTCGCGGCTCTTTGCCCGCGGCAAGGTCGAAGAGGGCCTCGACGCCTATGCGCAGCAGGGCCGTATTGTCGAGATGGAGAGACGGGACGAGATCATCGGCCGCATCGTTTCCGACTGGGCGAATGCACGCCGCGCACTCCTTCAGAAATCAATCGTTGGCAAGGGAACGCCTCGGCTTCGCGGCGATGAACTGCTTGTGCTCGCCCATACCAATAACGATGTCAAACGGCTGAACGATGCGTTGCGCCAGGTCATGACGGACGAGGGCTCACTAAGCGACGGCCGCACTTTTCAGACTGCCCGGGGGCCAAGGGAATTTGCCGCCGGCGACCGCATCATCTTCCTCGAGAATGCCCGCTTCGTGGAGCCGCGTGCACAGCGTCTTGGTCCGCAATATGTGAAGAATGGCGTGCTCGGCACGGTCGTTTCCACCGGCGACAAGCAGGGCGATGCGTTGCTGTCGGTTCGCCTCGACAATGGCCGTGACGTCGTCATCAGCGAGGACAGCTATCGCAATGTCGATCACGGCTATGCCGCGACAATTCACAAATCGCAGGGCGCCACCGTCGACCGGACCTTCGTGCTCGCCGGCGGCATGATGGACCAGCATCTGACCTATGTGGCGATGACCCGGCATCGTGACCGCGCGGATCTCTATGCGGCGAAAGAGGACTTCAAGGCGAAACCGGAGTGGGGGCTGAGACCGCGCGTCGATCATGCCGCCGGGGTCACCGGCGAGCTGGTGGAAACCGGGCAAGCCAAGTTCCGGTCCGCTGATGAAAATGCCGACGACAGCCCCTATGCTGACATCCGGACGGATGACGGAACCGTCCATCGCCTCTGGGGTGTGAGCCTGCCAAAGGCGCTCGACGAGGCCGGCATCTCGGAGGGTGACACCGTTACACTGCGAAAGGATGGTGTCGAGAAGGTCACGGTCAAGGTCCCGGTCGTCGACAACGAAACGGGTGAGAAGCGCTCCGAGGAACGTGAAGTCGATCGTAATGTCTGGACCGCCAGGCAGATTGAAACCGCTGGGGCTCGCCACGAACGGATCGAGCGCGAGAGGCATCGGCCGAACCTGTTTAAATGGCTGGCCGAACGACTGTCGCGCTCCGGTGCCAAGACGACGACGCTCGATTTCGAGAGCGAAGCCGGTTACCAGGCGCATGCACAGGACTTCGCACGGCGGCGCGGGCTCGACCATCTCTCTCTGGTGGCGGCGGAAATCGAGGAGGGCGTTACACGCCGGTGGGTCGGAACTGCGCAAAAGAGGGAACAGCTGGCGAAACTCTGGGAGCGGGCGAGCGTGGCGCTCGGCTTTGCGATCGAGCGGGAACGGCGCGTTTCCTACAGCGAGGAACGGACGGAAGCGCTTGCCGAAGGGATCACGTTCGGTGGGCATTACCTAATTCCGCCCACCACCGAGTTCGCCCGGAGCGTCGATGAGGATGCGCGCCTCGCGCAGCTTTCGTCGCCGCGCTGGAAGGAGCGGGAGATCATCCTTCGGCAGCCGCTCGAACGGATCTATCGCGATCCCGATGCGGCGCTTGTCCACCTGAATGCCCTTGCCTCCGATGCCGGGATCGAACCCCGCAAACTCGCTGATGATCTCGCCAAAGCACCAGACCGCCTTGGTCGCCTGCGAGGGTCCGACCTCATGGTCGATGGCCGCGCGGCGCGCGATGAGCGCAGCATCGCCACGGCGGCATTGGAGGAATTGCTGCCACTGGCCCGGGTGCACGCGACCGAATTCCGCCGGAACGCCGAACGGTTCCGCGAGCGCGAGCAGATGCGCCGAGCCCATATGTCGCTGTCTATCCCGGCCCTCTCGAAGCACGCCATGACACGCCTCGTGGAGATTGAGGCAGTGCGCAGGCAGGGCGGCGACGACGCCTACAAGACCGCCTTCGCGCTTGCCGTCGAGGATCGCTCGGTCGTGCAGGAGGTCAAGGCGGTCAACGACGCATTGACCGCCCGCTTCGGCTGGAGCGCCTTTACCGTGAAGGCCGATGCGATCGCCGAGCGCAACATGGCCGAGCGCATGCCGGAAGATCTCACGAATGAACGGCTGGGAAAGCTCACGCGGCTCTTCGAGGCCGTCCGGCGCTTTACCGAAGAACAGCGTCTGGCCGAGAGAAGGGACCGCTCGAAGATCGTCGCCGCCGCAAGTGTCGATTTCGGGAAGGAGGCAAAAGCCGTACTGCCGATGCTTGCCTCCGTGACAGAGTTCAGAACACCGGTTGACGAGGACGCGCGGGGAAGGGCGCTCACCGCGGCGCACTATCGCCATCATCGCGCGGCGCTCGCTGAGGCCGCCAAGCAGATCTGGCGCGATCCGGCTGGCGCGGTAGACATGATCGAGGAACTGATCATCAAGGGCTTTGCGGCCGAACGGATCGCGGCCGCCGTGAGCAACGATCCCGCGGCCTATGGTGCGCTCCGTGGATCGGATCGCTTGATGGATCGCATGCTCGCCTCCGGCCGCGAGAGAAAGGACGCGCTGCAGGCAGTGTCCTCGGCGGCCGCCCATCTGCGCTCGCTCGGCGCCTCCTGGATTAGAGCCTTCGACGCCGAGCGGCAGGCCGTCACGGAAGAGCGACGCCGGATGGCTGTCGCCATTCCCGGATTATCGCAAGCCGCCGAAGGCGCGCTAAGCCGGCTCGCATCGGAGATGAAGAAAATAGACGGCAAGCTCGGCGTGGCCATCGGTTCGCTCGATCCCGCCATTAGGCACGAGTTCACCGCCGTTAGCCGAGCACTCGACGAGCGCTTCGATCCCAACGCGATCCTGCGCGGCGAGAAGGACGTTATCAATCGCGTGCCGCCGAAGCAGCGCCGGGCGTTCGAAGCGATGTGGGAGAGATTGAAGGTGTTGCAACAGATAGTCCGCACAGGCAGCAGCCAGGAAATCCTCTCGGAGCGACGCCGGCGCACCATCGACAGGGCGCGTGGCATCGGGCAATAGGTGCAGCCGGTTTAGCTTGCCTAAGGCCCGGGCGCGAGACCACTGCCAGTACCGAATTCGATGACAGCGCCGGCTGTAGCTGAACTTGGGATGGAGCAGGTCTGGTGTGGATCGTCGTTGATCGTTTTATGGGAGGTCGCCGTTCCCGATGCCCTCAAACCGTTCCAGCATCATCTCGACAGGCGCAAACAGACCTCGCGCCGCAGTCGACCGATCTTGACGAAACGACAGGCGCCACCAGCTCAAGAGATTTCATATTCGCGATCATCCGAGTGGAGATCACCATCGAAGTCAACAGGCTGGGCGCGCGATCACCTTAGAACTCGGGTGGTGCTGCCTTGAGGCTTCTCGAGTAGCCGCTCGATCACCGCAAAGGGTGTGCCTTCGCCGGGATACCAAGGGATTTCCGCTGGTCTTTGAGGCATAACAAGAAAAAGGTTGCTCTCGATTGCGACCTGGAGCGAATGGCACATGAGGCGACTGCGTGCGCCAATCCAAAGCAGGAGACCGTCCTTGGTCGCTTTCATGATCGCCTTGCCTTCCTCGAACATCAATGCGCGTTCCGCGCCATCGCCGGCCACAGCTTGGCATAGTTCAGCAGTTCGCGCAGCCACCTCGTCAACGAGGCGCCTTGAGTTCGACACGCAGACGTAGCTCTCGACGGCATGCTTGTACATTTCCGATCATCCTTCTTGGTTGAACACTGTCGTCGCTCGCAGAGAGCCGGGCCGAGGGCGCCCGTCGGGCAGAGGCTCGGCTCATCGAGGCCAAGGCGATGCGCTCCCGCTCGGTACTTGCGCTAATGCATGCACGCTTCGGTCATATGCTCGACTACTGATTCTAGTAGTCGCCTGAGCGCCAAGATTCGTGTCCAGTGGTCGGTAATTTAGATCGGAGATTGCCAATGGAGATACTGGCGGTACCGGCCGCGGCGCGGGAGAGTATGCTGACCTGATCGATTCGATGCACCGGCTGCGCGCCCGCGTCTTTGGCGATAGGCTGGATTGGGAGGTATTGGTAAAGGACGGTCGTGAAGCCGATGCCTACGATCAACTCAATCCCACCTATATCCTAGCTGTTTCCCCCACACGTGCGGTAGCGGGTTGTGCAAGACTTCTCGCCGCTACCGGCCCGACAATGCTCGCCAACACCTTCCCGCAATTGCTCTCATCGCGAGACTTGGATGCCCACCCAGGCATGGTCGAAAGCTCGCGCTTTTGTGTGGACACTGCGCTTGACCAGGGCAAAACGCGGGGGCTTCTTCACACGACGACGCTGATGATGTTCGCCGGCATCATCGAGTGGTCGATGGCGAACGGCTATCACGAGATCGTCACAGCAACTGACCTACGGTTCGAGCGCATTCTGAAACGCGCCGGGTGGCCGATGCAGCGCCTTGGTCCGCCGTGTCCGATTGGTAACACGATGGCCGTTGCCGGAAGTCTTCCCGCCGATGTCGGAAGCCTTGATCGGATTCGCGCCGCCGCTTTGTCGACCAGGCACCCGCCTCCACCACAATACCGCTGCTTGATGCGAACATCCGGCGACCAGGAGCGCCAAGTGTAGTGGCGTCGATCCCCGTCCGCCGAACACTGTCGTCTACGCCGCCACAGATAACGACGCAAGAATTCGCTCGGGATCTCCCGAAACAGAAATGCGCCGAAGGAGGAGAGATTCTTGAATTCAACGCAGCCCCAGGTCCTGGTCGGCTCGACCGACGCGGACTACTACCTGCTGCTCGTCCACATCCTGGAAAGCGAGGGGTACCGGGTCATTCTCGGTTCCGGGGTCGAGGAGATCGTTCATCTGGCAGGCGAGAACGACGTCAAGGCAATCCTTCTTGATTGTCGATCTGGAGAAGATTGGACTCCTTTAGCTTGTGTAAAGCTGAAGCAGCAACCGCGGACATTCGGGATCGCGACGGTCGGCTTGATCGGGCCTGGTGCGGAAGGCCGCTTTATCGATCTGCTGAAGGCCGGCATCGACGAGAACTTCGTGAGACCGGTGGCTCCTTCCAAACTGCTCGGTTTCCTTCGTGACAATATACTTTATCGGCCCGGCTCGGATGCTATGGCGATCAACGGTCATATTCTTGCCTACGCGGGAATTGAACTCAACACCAACAGGCATAGTGTCAAGCGTTTCGGTATCGACATTCACTTGGGGCCAATCGAGTTCCGGTTGCTGCAGTTTCTGATGGAGAACCGCGAGCTGGCGTGCAGTCGCGCGCAACTCATCGAAGCTGGCTGGCCCGAGCGTCGTTTCGTCGACGCTAAAACGGTTAACGTCCATATAGGTCGACTGCGCAGGGCGCTAAGTATGGCCAATGGCCCCGATGTGATCCGAACTGTGCGATCCTCCGGCTACATGCTGGATGGTTCCAACCAAGAGCAATCGCATCACGAGCCGAATCGGCCGGACGAGGAGACTGGCGGATAGTACCGCATCCGGGCTGTCGGAAAGGAGCAGCTGTCATGGAACTAGTGATCCGAAATGGAGGCCTCATCACCGGTGACGGCAAGACGTTTCACAAACGGGCCACCGTTTATGTCCGGGAGGGAAGGATCGCCGGTGTCGACTCCGAAGAACCTGCCGCAGGCGCCCACATTGCGGCGCTTGAGACCATCGATGCAGCCGGCGGTATCGTTATGCCGGGCGTCATCAATGCGCATACGCATGGATGCATTCGGGGACCTTCCATGCCTTGCGGCTCGGCGCCGTTCGAAGCGGAGGAGGTTGCGTATTTCCGCAACCGCCATCTTCTTCAAGGGACGACGACCCTCCTCAACGTCTGCGGCTTGGCAATGCCCGACGAAGTCGATGTTGCCGAGACAGAGCCTCATGCCATGGATATCCGCGTCTCCACGGCTCACACTCCGAACAACATCCAGGCGGCGCTTGTGGTCGATGGCAAGGGGCTGTCCACGCGGCACTTGAGCGCAACGATTGATAAAATGCTTGATGCCGGTGCGGTAGCGCTCGGCGAGGCGGGCGGTGGGCAGACATTGGGCGGTGGCGCGCAGGAGTACAGGTTCATCCCGCACGCGATCCAGCGAGAGTTCGGGGTCGAGGTGACGCCGGCAACCGCGAGGAGCCTGAAGAACGCCGTCCTCGGTCGCTTTCTTGATCCGGCAGACGGTTTATCCAACCCGAGGTTACAGGACGAGTTGGAGCGCTGCGGTCTTTCCGGCGTTACCGACGCGAGCCACGTTCGTGATATCGTAACGCGATCCGTTATGCCATCGGTCTCCCTTTCGCTGGCCGGGTTCGATGAAATCGCCCGCGAAGCCGAGCGGGTCGGGTATCCCGCAATCTTCCATAATGCGGCGCCATCCGCCAAGCGTTTGATCGCGGCGGTGGAGAAGAACCCGCACGCATGCCTCGTTGCGGGTCACAGCAATCACCCGAGCTTCCTCCCGGATGAGGCCATTTCGATTGCCCAGGACCTGAAGAGCAAGGGGGCCGTGATCGACGTTTCGACATTGGATTGCATCGGCACGCGCTGGCGCAACGACCCCACTAATCTCGATGCACTGATTGACACGGGCTGTGTTGATACGATTTCGACCGATTTCGCAGGTGGACACTGGGACGGGGTTCTCGAGGCAATCCAGCGCATGGTTGGAAAGAAACAGTTATCCGCAGCGGCCGCCGTTGCGCTTGCAACGGGGAATGTCGCACGCGTCTTTCCCCAAATGGCCGGCGATCGCGGACTGATTGAGAAAGGAAAGCGTGCCGATCTGATCGTCGTCGATAATGTCAATCTGAGCCGTGTCAGGCATGTCGTGATCGCAGGTCGCATCGTCGTCAGGAATGGACGGCTTTTATGACGGTTTTAACCCGGGCGTCACTGTGGCGCCGCCGAGCCGCGAATGTTTGGCCATGCTGGACCGCATCGGATACCGGCGAATTGAGGCGAGCCGACCGACATGGCGCGATTTCAGTCGAACAATCGCATCCGCACGCACCGGAGGAGGGGAGCAGCGTCCCCGGTTTTCAGCGCTTGAAGGGACTGCAGGATGAGGTTTTGGGCCTTGGAAGAAAGCTTGCTTCGTGTCGCCGCACAGAACTTGTCAACGAGATCGTCCCAGGACAACGGGCGCAGCCTGTCCCCCCGCGGCGAAGTCACCTCCGAGGTAATCATCCTTCCGTTGGTCGTTTCTATGCATAACTGCGCGAGAGTTTCTCCCGGAAAGCGCCTATCGATCTCACGGTCGACCGAGATACGGACCTTGCGGGCGATTTCGCAGAGGTCGGGCCTGCCGAGTTGCGCATTGCCAATCGGCGCCAGCGCCGCAGGTCCGTCGACAACGGCAATCGCCAGGCAGTAGGGCAGGCTATATTGGATTTCCGTCAACGTTTTGGGCGACACGCTGTTTGAAAGCCGAAGAGCCCATTGAAAGGTCCGCACGTCAATCGATCCGATCTGCTCAGGCGCGATGCCAGCATGCTGAGAAAGCGCCGCCAAGGCGTCAAGAGCGGGGTGGACGTATCGGCAGCAGGAATAGAGCTTGAAATAGACCCTCGAGATCTCGGTCGGCGCACCCAAGTCTGCGATGATGCCCGGCCGGGCGAAATGTGATGCGTGATCGAGCAAGTCCTGCGGTCCGGTAAATCCCCACTCCGTGAGCCGCAATGCGGTCAAGCCCGTCACAACACTCCAGGGAATACCCTCTTTGACGTCGTTCCCGGTCAAGTAGGCATAGCCAGAGCTGCCGTTTGCTTCCTGGTTCGGTGCGAGAACGCCGGCAACAGCGAGTGCATGCGCAAGTGCCGACGGATCGGATTTATAAAGGCGGCCGGCGGTGGCGACGGCAGCATAGCCGGTCCAGCGTCCCGATTGCCGGCTCTTGATCGCTTGCGGGTTCTGCGCGACGGCAATACGAATCCCGGTCTCGTACCCGAGAGCGACTGCGGTCAGGAGGTCGTCAGTGGAAGCACCGATCGCAGATGCCACGGAAAGTGCTACGGGTATAACGGCAGCACCGGGGTGACCGCGCGCGGCGCGGTGACCGTCGTCGAAATCGAGCGCGGACACCGACGCAGCATTACAAAACGCCGCTGCGGTGGCCCCGAGACATTCCCCCGTGAACCAGATCGGTACTGGCCCGGGGCCAAACTCGCGCCTGGCGATCTCGCGGGCCGCGCGCACGCTCGGAATATCGTGGCCGACGACGGCGGCGGTGACCGCATCGAGAATGCAGCAGACGGCACTTAGGCTAATGTCGGGCGGCAGGGCGGCGGAAGGGTAGGTCGCCAGATACCCTGCGAGGATTTCGGTGGCATACATCTGTCCCTCCAGCGCAACTTTGGGGATCGGTTTTACATTGGCGCTCAGGCCACGCTAGATGAATGAAGGGATGACGCCGTGTGGGGATCTGGCAAAAACCAGGTTTCGTATACCTGCGCGGCAAGGTAGAGGTCCAGCATAGGCAGGCCCACGCAAGTAAGGAGGATTGGACGTTCCGATATGCTGCTCGCACCGCAGAAATCCTTTAAGCTCAAGACGCCGAGCACCGGACCGGCCTGCTCCAAGGTGGAACCCAGACGAGAGAAGTAAAGCGCCAGGCTTTGCGAGTTTCGTTGAGACACCATGGAAATGTCGTCACAGAGAGCCAGTCCCGATCGGAGAACGTTTTGGATGTGGTCGGCCGGTGTCTCGTCTCCGCCGAGATGCAGGATAGTGGCATTCGGGCAGATGTCTGCGATCTCAAACACCGGTGCGCTGGCATTAGAAGCAGTGATGACGAACCGGCATTCACGCAGCTTCTGATTGTCCGCGACAGCTTCCAGCCGAACTCCAAACGACTGTCCCTGCCTTTCGACGAGCTGGTACGCAGAAATACCCGACCGGCTGCGCACATAGATCGTCGAGATAATGCCGGCTCCAAAATGGCTGAGCACCTTGATGATCTGCTCGGCAATGGGGCCCGCTCCGAATAGGAAGACGGAGAGATCATCCGTCTTGGAAAAGAAGAGCTCGAGCACCATGGAGGCGTAGGTTGCGGTTCTTGCCGCGGAGATCTCGGTCCCATCCATTATACAAAGAGGGCGCAGCGTGAAGTTGTCGAGCAGGACAATTGTCGAGGTTGAACGCGGTAGGCCCAATCGACGGTTTATCGCATTGGCCCCGACCACCTTGACGGCGGCGTAGCGGGCCCCGACGCTGGAAAGCGCTGAAAGTTTCCAGCCTAATCGCTCGCCCTGCAACTCATTCCGATAAGCTTCGAAATGAGATTGGTTCCAAAGTTCTGTTTCGTGGAAGGACAGGACCGATTTCAGGCCATGGGCCCGACCCGAACGGATATCGGACCAGGCTGCCTTGGCAGCGTTGTGAAGCGCGGGTGCCTCGAGGCGAACGCCGAGCCGCTTCATTTCCGCAAGTGAAATGTATTTGGGTGTGGTCTCCATCGCCGTTCTCCGTGGAATTGTCGACGTTGTGCGATGGAGAGCAATTTCCCATCCCGAACAGGCGAGTTAAAGGAAAGATTCGGATACGTTTTTGTCTTCTGTAAGCGAACGACTTCGCTCAACGAGAAAAACTTAAGAATAGATTGTTTCTCCTGTGCATTATTAACTGAATTATTGAAAGATGGACGAGGTGCGATTACGGGCACGAAGGCATCAGCATTCAACTCGCAATCGCCTCCGTCATTGCAGTAATGTTGATCTGGGGTGACAGGCTCGGCTTACGAATGAAATGTCGTCGTGTCCGAGTGTGCGGATATCAGCCGGCCAAGAGGCGGAGGAGCGGCCTGACCGATTCGGCTTCGTCCAGCGCGTACACGTTATCAATAACTTCGGAGGCACCGTCCTCTCCGGCCACACGGCTCGCAAGCCGTAAGAACTTGCTCTCGAGAGCTGATTTCCGCATGGGGTTACTTGCGTCTCCCTCCGCAATGTCGACGTGTCTTTCGAAGCTCTGCCCGTTGCGCAACTGCAAGCAAGCGCTGGCGGCGTAAGTACCGTGAGGTAAGCCGCGGTTGGGATGTGACCTCAGCTCGATACTGTCTTGAAACCGCCCGGCGATCTCGTCATTGAGCCAGTCATCCACGAACCAGTCCGGACCGGGCTCAACGCCGAATACGGCCATAGCTATGGCGTGCGGTGCGCTGAACTGCGCCGCCCACATGTGCCGCGGACGCGCTTCGCTGAATGGCGGTGCGCAAACGATCGGAGGTACGGTCACGATCAACCTAGCGTGCTTGGCGTCGGCGGGATCAATGCCTGCCATCCGGACGACGTCGCTGCAGGCTTGGACACTGCTTTGGATGAGCCGGCAGCAACTGAATGGCTTGAAGCCAACCCGGAGAATTTCGTAGGCGGCACCCAAACCGTTCGTCAATCGGTCAAAACGGCACTCGTCGGCGCCCGCCATTCGCCAGAAACCAGTCTCGCCCTCGAAGACATCCAAGGGTCCCTCGTAGCCCACAGCGGCAAGGCGGGCCGCATTGACGCCCATCTGCGCGGCCATGCCAAAGTTGTTCTTCGCCATCGATGGCGTGTCGCCGTAGACCGTCTTCATGACAGATGCGACTGGTGCATTCGCAGCGGCGATAGCAATGGCATGTGCCGCTCGCATGGCATCGAGCCCCATGAGTTTCGCGGCCGCCGCTGCTGCACCGAATATCTGCCAAGTCCCATGGCCGTGAATCGCCTTTCTGGGCCGGTCGTGAGTCAGCGAGATTCCAACGCGGCAGCTCACCTCATAGCCGATGATCACGGCCTCGAGGAATTCTGTGCCCGCACACCGTTTGTACTCGGCGACCGATAATGCTGCTGCGATAACGGTGGCTCCCGGGTGGCCCTTCTCGTAGATGTCGTCGAAGTCGAGCGCATTGATCAAGGTTGCCCTGGCGAAGGCTGCCGTCGCCGGCTCGGCACGGCCGCTGATAGGCCCTCTGTATGAGGGCACTCTCTGGCTGTCCGCCCGTAATGCCCCGAGCATGCCGGCTATCGGTAGCTGATGCCCGCCGAACAGGCAGCCAAGCGAGTCCAGGAGGCAGAGCTTGGCCTTGTCGACGACGTCGCTGGGAACACTAGCGAGTGCTTCCTCGGCGATATAGCTGCCGAGCGTTTGCGTTATGAAAGCGGTCATATCTGGCGTCCGATTACCCGAGGATGGAGATGGCCGGTCCACCTTCGGGGGTTCTTGCCGACTTGCCACTAGAAGAAATTGGAGTCCCGAAAGTTTGTTCATCTGAGCCGCAGGACGAATTGCAGCGCTCGCCGCGGCTGCAATCCCGATAGACACGTGCCTGGTCGACAAACGAAACCTTATGAGAAGCGGAGGGAATGAGCTTGCGGACGGCCGCCACACGGGCGTGATCGAGGTGTGTCGAAACAATGCCGACCTGGTCGACGGCGCGGGCTATCACCTGCCCCCAGGGATCGCAGACGAGAGAGTTGCCGTAGGTGAAGCGGCGATCTCCGTCCGCTGCAGTGTAGCCTCCCCACTGACCGCAGGCGACGAAATAGACTTGATGCTCGATCGCACGCGCACGGCAGAGCACTTCCCAGTGATCCTTGCCGGTCTGTAACGTGAAGGCCGCGGGTAGAATGATCACATCGACGCCGGCGTTTGCGAGCGCATCAAAGAGCCGGGGGAATCGAAGGTCGTAGCAGATGGCACAACCGATCCTGAAGCCGCCGGCTTCGTAGACGAACAGGCTTTCTCCAGGCGCCACGGTGGCGGATTCTCGATAGATCTTGCCATCCGGCGCCTCGATGTCGAAGAGGTGAACTTTACGATACCGGCCGACCTCGTTGCCGTGAGGATCAAATACGACCGTTGTATTGTAGATCTTCGAACTTCCCTCAATCCTTTCGAGCAGGCTGCCGCCATGGATCCAAACCTTCTCCCGGGCGGCGAATGCCTGCAGCATTCGATAGGCCTCGCCGCCCGGCATCTGATCGGCCGCTGCGAGTTTCTCGGCGGCGGTACCGCCGGACCAGTCGAAATGTTCCGGAAGCACCATGAGATCCGGCGTGTCGCGTTTGATCGCCTGGAGCATCAGGCTCTCGGCCGTGCGCAAATTGCGGTCGCGATCCGGCTGGGAGTTCATCTGGACGAGGGAAATTTTCATGACACGATCCGATCCAATTCGAAGATGGAATGGCCGGCCTCGAGGTAGGGCCGGAGCTCAAGGGAACGCTGTTGGCGCTTGAGGGCAATCTCGGCGATGCGGCGCATATCGGAGGGTTCGGCAACGAAAACACCCTCCGTGTCCGCGACGACTGCATAGCCAGGCAGGACGGCCGCGCCGCCGCAGGCGATTGGGGCATTGATCGCACCGCCGATTTGGTGTCCGCGGCTAGTCGTCTTGGACGAGACACCGCGACACCAGACGGGAAATTGGCTGGCGCGAATTTCCTCGATGTCGGTGCAGGGGCCGTCAACGATGATGGCCAAGGCACCACGCGCTCGGGCAGCAGCAACGACCCCGCCGCCGACGCAAGCAATATCGTCCCGGTCGACCCGGGAGATGACAAGAACATCTCCCGGGCGGAGCAGATCAATGGCTTTGTAGATGACGGCTCCATCACGCCCGGGCGCGGCCACGGTCACGGCGGTTCCGATCGCCTTGGTCGGAAAGACCGGCACAATGTCTGCCGCGGCAAATCCGAGATATTCGAAATGGCCGATGGTTGCGGTTTCGACGCCCTCCAGGAGGGTTCGAAGCGTTTCCGGAATCGCTTTAGGCTGCTTTCTGATCCGGTATGGCTCAGTCATCCGACGAGGCTCCGATCTGCTCTGTTGTCGTGGCTCAAACCGGGCGCTCGCCGGATGTGGTCGTCCGATGCATGATACGGATCGTGTTCGGGTCGAAGGAGTCGCGACGGTGCATCGTGCAGCGATTGTCCCACATC
This sequence comes from Sinorhizobium terangae, assembly GCF_029714365.1. Taxonomy (NCBI): domain Bacteria; kingdom Pseudomonadati; phylum Pseudomonadota; class Alphaproteobacteria; order Hyphomicrobiales; family Rhizobiaceae; genus Sinorhizobium; species Sinorhizobium terangae. The sequence goes on along the minus strand of NZ_CP121660.1, from coordinate 1,515,596 downwards.
ACGATGTCGCCCACGCCCCATTTCTGAACGAAGACATCAGGCGTTGCGGTGGTGTGCTCCCAAAGCTCGGCGATCAGATCGTTGCTTTCATCGAGCGGCATACCGACGATCCATGAGCCTTCCCGCGTCCCCCCTAGATAGAGCGCCTTGCGGCCCGTCTCGCCGTGGGTTCTGACCAGCGGATGGACGACGCCGCTCCATTCGCGAAAATCCGTACTCGTCGGTTCGGATTTCCCGAGGCGCAGCCTGCCCGTCTTGTCGTAAACGTTCTGGAAGAAGATTTGTCGCCCTTCAATGGCCTTGCGCAGCTCCTCGGGGAGCGTCTCGTAGGCATGATAGGTGGACAAAAAGTATGTGTCGCCGCCCGAAGGAGGAACCTCGATCGCTCTGAGGATGGCGCCTGCCGGCGGGCGTTCGTAGAACCATGTGTCCGTGTGCCACGTCGCCTCGCTATTGCCGAGCGCGCCGCTCGGTTTACCGTCCGTCATCACATTGCTGATCACCAGGATCTCGCGATGCGTAGGATGTCCCCCTTCCTGCAATTGTTTCGGGTGGATGACGAAGTCGCCGAAGTGGCGGGAGAAATTGACCTGCTGCTGGTCTGTGATATGGACCGCCCGAAAGCGAATGACGCCATATTGCAGCCAATAGGACCGAACTGCGGCAATGTCCGCATCGTTATAGTCGGAGAAGTCGAAACCGACGATGTCAGCACAGACATTGCTGTCATTTTGCACTGCTGAAACCTTCGTGTTCATGCGCATCTTGGCCTCCTTGTGGGAAGATCCCGGACTTGGGATCGCACCGAGTGTAGTGAAGGGCTATTGGGCGATTCCAATATCAATTGCTGGTCATTAATAATGAAGGACGATTAATCGGCGCTACTGCTCCAGTAATTGGACAGCAGAGTGAGCGATGGCGAAATCAACGCGGCAACCAACTCGAAGTTTGTCGAGGCGTGTCGAGCGGATCATGGACTTCAATGTGATCTTGCCATCTACGAGCATCCACGCCTCGAGATAGGCGCCGAGATTGACGACCTTCTGGATGGTGCCCGTGAGCCGGTTCGCGGGTTCATCGAGAGCCCCCGCCGCATCGGCGAGCCTGACAGCTTCGGGCCGGATGCAACAATATCGAGCCTTGTCAGGAGCGACGTCGTGCGGCCAGATCGCTCTGACCGGCAACTTTCCTTCTCCCAAGAGCACGGTAACGCGTCTTTCTGGGGTATCGGTTGCGGATACATCGGCAATCGGCAGGATATTGGACTTGCCAATGAAGTCCGCCACGAAAGAGGTCCTCGGGCGGCCGTATATGTCCGCAGGCGCTCCTTCCTGCGCTACCACTCCGCGCTGCATGACAACGATCCGATCGGACATGGCCATCGCCTCTTCCTGATCGTGCGTGACATAGATGAAGGTCATGCCGAGGTCTTCTTGGATCTCTTTCAATTCCACGCGCATGGCTTCCCGAAGCTTGAGGTCGAGATTTGAGAGTGGTTCATCGAGAAGCAGCACGGACGGGGAGGGCGCAATGGCCCGGGCGACCGCGACCCGTTGCTGTTGGCCTCCCGATAGTTCCTTTGGATAACGGCTCTCGAAGCCTTCGAGGTGGACACTTTTCAAGGCGCGTGACACGCCATCGGCGATTTCCTCGCGGGGCCGACCCTGCATCTTTAGGCCGAAACCGACATTCTGGGCGACCGTCATATGCGGGAAAAGTGCGTAGTTCTGGAAGACCAGCCCGATCTTCCGGGCTTCCGGCGGGACGCCTGCCTGATCGCAGCCGCGAATTCGGATCTGCCCGCTCGAGGGCGCTTCAAATCCGGCGATCATGTTCAGGGTCGTCGTCTTGCCACATCCGGAGGGACCAAGAATGCTGACGAATTTTCCCTTCGGGATGGCTAGGTTGATATCCTCGACGATGCGGTTTGCGCCGAACTGCTTGCTGACGGAAAGGAGTTCGATATCGATGGTGGTCATTTGCTACCCCCGTGGAATTGGGCGGAGAAACCGCCGATCTTTTCGAAAAGGATGATTGCGCCAAGGATGAAGAGGAGCGACGCGACGTTCACCGCCGCGAGCACCGGATCCAGGCTGTATTCGAGATGGTTGATGACGGTGATCGGAAGCGTTGTCTGACCAGGCCTGACCAGGAAGACGGAGAGCGGGATGTTGTTGAAGGAAATGATGAAGGCGAAGGTCATCCCCGAGAAGAGGCCGGAGCGGATCAGCGGCAAAAGCACATATCTGATTCTCTGCGTGGCACTGGCGCCGAGTATGCGTGCCGCGCTTTCAAGCCGCTTATCGAAACCGAACATCGCCGTCGCGGCCATGCGCACGACGTAGGGCAACGTCAGGATGATGTGGGCCATGATAAGGCCGGGCGTTCCGAGCAGGTGATAAAGTCCAACCGAGGACAAGAACAGGACGATCGCCACGCCCTTGACGATTTGCGGGACCGACATGGGTGACAATAGGAACGCCATGATGGCGGTGTGGCCCCGACATTTCGCGTAGGCGACGCTGTATGCCCCAAGAACGCCGAGCAGTCCGCTTGCGAGCGACACGATGAGGGCCAGTTCGACACTGAGCAGGAACGGATCGAGCCAGCGGCTGTCCCAGAGCGCCGCATACCATTGCAAGGTCCATTCGCTTGGCCGGAACGTTACCGCCGAAGTCGGGCTGAAAGAGGCAGCGACAACGACCACGAGCGGCAGGGTGATGAAGGCAAGAATGGCGGCGAGCACCATCCTGAACAGATAGGTGAGCAATCGGTTCATCGAAGCCTCCCGAGACTAAAGATGAAGTTTTTGGTGGAGGCGCGATTCCAGCCTGGATCCGACGAAGCCGGCGGTCAGCATGAGGATGAGCAGGACGTTCGCCATCACCGCCGCGAAGGGCCAGTCGAGATAGAAGAGCACCTGCTCGTAGACCATAGTGGCCATGACTTTGAAGCCGGCGCCGCCGAGAAGGGCCGGGGTCGCGTAAGCGCTTGCGGCCATGGTGAAGCCAATCAAGAGCGAGCTTACGATCCCCGGCACGGAGAGCGGCAGGATGATGTGGCGGATGACGTCAAGACGTGAGGCGCCGAGAATTTGCGCAGATTTTTCCAGATTGGGATTGATACCCTGGAGGCTCGTCAGCAGCGACAGCACGCCAAACGGCAGGATAACGTGAGTCAGCCCGACGACCACGCCGAAAAGGTTCTTTGACAAGGGCAGGGGTTCCGAGATCATTCCAGTCCACATCAGCGCGGAATTGATGAAACCGCGATCCTCGAGAATGATCAGCCAGCCATAGGTCCGAAGCACGACGCCCGCCAGTTCAGGCGCAATGGCAAGCGCGAAGATGATGGTCCGCCAGCGTGACGTCGAGCGCGCGAGATAGTAGGCGAGGGGATAGGCCAAGACGGTGACTGAGATTGCGACGAGGCCCGACATCACGACCGTTCGGGTGAGGCCCGCAAGGACCAAGTCGTTGCTGAAGAAGCGACTATAGCTCGCAAACGTCGGGCCGCCCGCCGTCTGGCTTTGAAAGCTTATCCCGATCATCATGCCCATCGGGATCGCGAAGAAGAGCATCAGCACGATCGAGGGGGCGGTGAGCGGCAGAAATCCCTTTATAGGAAGGCCCGTGTGTATGGGCTCTTTTGGGGTGGAGAAAGCAATGACGGCCATGATCCACCTCACTTGGCCACCGCGACGACGTCACGTTCCCACCGTTCGCCCCAGGCGGAAAGCCGTGACGCAACTGCGGCGAGGTCAGGCAGCAGAAGCGCCTTCAGATCCGCCTCGGTGGTGATTTGTCTGGCACGGATATCGTCCGGCACGTCGATGTCGGTCCGTACGCTGCCGACCTTATACCCGGTGACCCATGCCTCCTGGCTGGCCTTTTCGAGAAAGAAGTTGACGAACCTGAGGGCTGCCTCGCGGTTTGCGGCATGCTTCGGCACGTTCAGGGTTGCGACTAAAGGAATCGAGCCTTCCTTCGGCAGGACATAGTCGACCGGCAGGCCGCTATCGACGAGCAGTTGCGCGCGCCCGTTCCAAAAGGGCATGGCCCAGACTTCGCCGCCCTTGATGTACGTCTCCATGACGGATGACGACTGCTCAAAGCCGATCGATTGTCCGGCGAGTTTGGCCATAGCGGCAAAGCCGGGGTCGACGTTATCGAGCAGATCGCCACCGTGGGCGACCGAGAAGATCTCCATCAGGTAGGCAGCCATGACGTTCTGGAAGGTAGGCAGGATGATCTTGCCCTCGAGGCGATCGTCCAAGAGCGCGTTCCAGGAATTAGGCTGCTCCGGCAGCTTGTCCTTTCGGTAGAGTAGCGAGAGATATTGCACTTCGTGAACCGCGCCGCAGGGGCCGGCGACGCCGGCGATCACCGATGACAGATGCACAAGATTAGGAACTTCGTCTGGTGAGAATTCCTCCAGCAGGCCTTCTTTGCATCCCTCGAGCGACTGGGATGCGGTCATCACGACCACATCGAAGCCGGGGCGCCCGTTGGTGGCCTTTATCTTGGCATAGTCCTGGGAGGCCGAACCAACGGCGTCATAGACAACGTCGATGCCGAATTTGGCCTCGAAAGGCTCGATGATCCGCTCCCGGATGATCGTTTCGTAGGGTCCGCCGTAGCTGTTGACGATGAGCGTTTCGGCGTGGCCGCTCGCGGCCAGGCCCATTGTTACGAGCGCACTTGCGCACAGCGCAGAAAACCTCATGACGATCCCCTTGTTGGTGTTGTCGGTTTGGTGACATTGCGCCGGCCGGTCCCACGATCTCCAATATTGATTTCGCGATATTGATACGGAAACCATATTAATCGCGTTGCCTATAAGGTCGGCCGGCGGACGATCTGCGTCGGATTCTGTCTTGAGCGGCTCCGACGGCATGGGCCCGCACGATCGGCTTGTGCGGGCCGCCAATCCATAGGCGGCGGCCACTTCGTCACCCCGGCTGACAGATTTCGTTGATCAGGCTTGGATTGGATTTCAGGGATTTGAAGACATGCAGCCAGAACCGGTAATGGCTTTCGCGATTGAGGTCCCTGGCCTCGACCGCGCGCTTTGCCGCGGCCGTTACGGCGTCGCAGCCGTAAAACTCCATCGCGAGTTCCACAGCCGCCGCCACCGCGACGTCATGTTGCGCATCCGCCTGGTTTGACGGCTCCGGGACATTCTTCAATGGTTTCGACATGGCGACTCTCCTTCGAGAGTCCGGCGCGGGGGAAAATGTGGCCGGACGGTCTCACAGCGAAGATCGCGTCGTCCGGAAGCACACGTACCACTCATGTCGATTAGGTTGAATCCTAAATGATTTCCCGCTGTAGGTGAAGTCAAAATTCTCCGACGGAATTATGCCCAGGAAATTCAAGGTGACCTGTCAATCCCGCCGCACGCCAGGTACGCGAATGATCGGCGGATCATCAGGTTCGAGCCGGTGGTGACGATGTGCTGTCCGCTTGGATGAATGCGAACGGGTCGCCTGAGTTCGCTGCAATCTGGGGCATCAACAGATTGTCGCGGCCCGCTATGCGTCGAGAGCCCGCTCCAATTCCGTCAGCCGCTCCTTGCAGATCGCCTCGACGAGACCGTGGAGATGCTCGGTCCGCTCGAGCAGCCAGGCGAGCGCCTCCTCGGTGATCTCGAAGTGTTTCGAATAGCGCGCCTTCACATAGGCTTCATTGAGAATGTTGTACCAAGCAGTAAAGCGGTGCTGGTCACGCGGCCAAACATCCACCAGCCGGCGGTCCTGGTCCTCCGCCAGCCCGCGCAGGAATTTGAGGTTGTGCGACGGTGGGCTGTAGTTGGTAAGAGTCAGCAGAACGGTTGAATAGGCCGCCTCTACGGCTTGATGGAGAACAAAGGCCGCCCGGCTCCTCCAATCATTTTGAATGGCGTAATGAGCAAGCTGCCGAAACTCCGCAGCACTCTGGCCCTGCCTTTCAAAATGCTCCCTCGCCACCCTGAGCGCATCGGCGGGCGCAAGCCGTTTCGGCTCGGCCAGCGGCCGGCCGTCGAGCTCATAGAGCACGATGCCCTCGTGTAGGATGTCGACAAAGAAATATTGCCCGTCGGCCAGGAAGTTGTTCACCTCGCGAGCGCCATGGACGATCAGTCCAACCGGCGTCGAGACGCCCTTGTCCCATAGCAGCCGGTCGGTCGCCTTGTCCCAGTACTCGGGGTCAGCGAGCTTCTTCGAATTGACGATCACAAGGATGTCGTAGTCGGAACGGTAGCCCTTCATAGTGTGCGGTTCGTCGACAAACGTACCGCGGGCATAGGAGCCGAACAGGATAATTTTCAGGATCCGCCCGCGCTTCTTGAAGCCGGCCGAGCTTCCCTCAAGTGCATCGGCGAACTCCTCGTGGATGATCTCGACGACGCGGGCAAGCTCGCGCTGCTTCTTCTCCGGCAGGTGTTCGAGGCTCGTTTTCATGCTCAACCGATAGGGCAAAGACGATTCGCCGTCTACTGCCGGAATTCATGGGTTTTGAATTATCAAAAAATAATAGATTGATCTAAAGTGACGATTAATAGATGATCTGCGCCTTGCGGAAGAACCTGCGCAGATGGAGGGGACGGGGGAATGGAAGTCCGTCAGATGAGATGCTTTGCGACGCTGGCCGAGGAACTTCATTTCGGCCGCGCCGCGGCGACGCTGGCCATCGCGCAGCCCGCCCTCAGCGTGCAGATCCAGACGCTGGAAAGGGAGCTCGGCGTCCAGCTGCTCACCCGCTCTACCCGTCGCGTTCAATTGACCAAGGCCGGCGAAGTTTTCTATGAGCGGTGTATCCGTGTTCTCAGGGACATCGAAAACAGTTCCGCCGTCGTCCGGGCCGTTGCGGGCAAGGATGTCGATCGGATCACGATCGGTACCATTTACCCTGCGACCTTCGGTGTCTTGCCGCTCTTTCTAAGCAAGCTCGGCAAGCGATTTCCGGACGTTCAGATTCACATCAGCAGTGGCTCGACCGATGCAATCATCCGCGATCTGGAGAAGGGCCGCATCAACCTCGGCTTCATCCGGCCGGTCGAAAATATCGGCTCACTCCGCTGGCAAAGCATCGCCAACGAACGATATCTTCTGGCAGTGCCGCTTGGCAGCCCGCTGGAGATGGCGGAAACCGTCACATTAAGCGATCTGAAACGGGAGCGGATTATCTCCTTTTCCCGCTCGAATCTATCTTACACGGAAAAGTACTTCTTCGAGCAGTTCAGAAAGCATGGCCTTCTCGATCAGGTCGCCTACAGCTGCGACGATACGCTCTCCCTGGTTTCGCTCGTTGCCGCCGGGATTGGGGTCGGTTTCGTTCCGGAATGGACGAAGGATTTGCCGCATCGGTCGTTTCGCCTTCGGGAAGTGGAGGGAGTGGATTTTACGATCGGCATGGGGCTCGCCTGGAACAAGGAAGACCCCACTGCGAACCGTGAAGAGTTCGTGGAAATCGGCCGCTCGCTTACATCGGTCTGGCGGCCGCGCCAACCCTCTGGCGGGCATTCTGAAAGGACCGGCAAGAAGCGCCATCGGTCGGCGCATGGAGAGTAGGCAGTCGAGAGGGGATTAGAAGGTGGAGATTTGGTTTCAGAAGCTAATCGATGTTACGGCGGTAGCGCGCACCAGGGAGATGTTCAATGAAGCACTCACCGAGCTCGCGGGGGAACTCGGCTTCGAATATTACGCCTATCTCAATCTTCAGCCGGTCGGAACATTCGCTGTGTCGAATTATCCTCCCGAATGGCAGGATCGGTATTTCTCGAAGGGCCTGAATGAGATCGATCCCGTCGTCCAGATCGCCAAGTCCACGATGAAGACATTCACCTGGTCTTCAGAAAACACGAGGACGGTCAGGTCGCGACGCGTTCGGCGGTTCTATCTGGACGCTGCTGGCTTCGGTATCCGCTCGGGCATCACAATACCGGTGGCGACTGCATTCCGGCGCATGGCGATGCTGACCGTTGCCTCGCACAAGCCGTCCCTTTCGCTGAATCGAGATATCGATCCGGTCGCGGCCGCGACGGCGGTCGCGCAGCTCCATGTGCGGATCGAGCAGGCGGAAATTGAACCCACGGCAAAACCGAGCGTCCGCATGACCGCCAAACAGGCGTTGATGCTTAAGTGGTCTTCCGAGGGTAAATCCATGAGGGCAATCGCCACCATCGAGAACATGACCTACGCGAATGTGAATTTCCACATGAACAACGCTCGCAGGGCGCTCAATGCCGGCACGCTGCCACAGGCGACGGCACTGGCGACGAAGCTCAAGCTCATTTGAAGCCAAGTGAGTTACTGGCGAGTGCCTGGAGGCGAAGCTCCTGAAACACCGTGATGTCGGAGAACTGGCTTATAATCAGAGGCCTGTGGCAAAGTTTGCCGACCATTCGTCGTTTCGCTCGAGCAGCAACGCGCCGACGAAGCGGACGATTGCATCGTGGTTGGGCAAGATGCCGATAGCCTCGGCGCCATTTGATCTCACCGTTGTGGAGCTCGATCGGGTTCATAGCCGGTGCCGTCTGCCATCTGAGTCCCGCTGGAGATGAGCCGTTTTCTGCGTATGGCGTGATGGCCGAACGGTACCGCGGTAGTTAAACTAACTCATTTTCTTAGATTTGACTCGCCAACTGATTGCTCAGCGCGAACGTCAGGCACCTTGAAAGCTGCGAATCCTCTCAAAAATTTCCGGCGAAATCTCGAATTGGCGTGCCTTGCCGCGGCCCATAGAATTCTTCACGAATGTCTCGGTCAGAAGTCCACGCTTGACCAAAGGATCGATGGTCTCGGCGACGCCTGTGCGCGTAAGTTTCGTGGTTTCCGTTATATTTGAAATAGTTAGGGCCTGGTGCCCCTGGTGCATGATGTAAAGAATGCTCATCATGCCGATCTGCTTCAGTCGCGACTGGGGGGTCTCATCCTCCATGGGATTATCGAGAATTTCACGGAAAATGAAGGCCGAAAAGGCAAGGTTGTGCCACTGGGCGTTGAGGGCTCTTGTCATCGTTTTAACTGCATAATATAAGTCTGTATATGTCGAGCGGCATGGGACGATGACAACGACATCGAACGCCGCTTCGGATTTGGAGGGTGTTGCTCATGAAGAACCTTCTGCTTGGGTTGTTCCTCGCGATCGCCGGTACCGTGCCCTTATACCTCATTTCAGTGAGTTATGTGCAAGCCGACAACTGGGGATGCCAAGTTATCTTGTGCCTTTCCAATCCCGGCAGTGCAACGCAATATGCCGAGTGCCGGCCCCCGATCGAGAAGCTCTGGCGCGAGCTTGCAAATGGACACTCTTTCCCGACCTGCAGCGGTGTTGGGTTCCAGGCCTCGCGCCCCGGATACGAGCCCTATTACTGCAACGGCGGCTATCGCCTGACGACGCGGTATGGAGATCGCGCGCGCGAGGCGAGTTGCATCTCAACCACGCCACAAACCGTCTCAAGTCTTGAGTGCTACTCCGATAATGATCGGAGCACCTCCGCCGTTTGGCGCCGCAGCGAAGGCCGCATAAAGTGCCAACGCTATGTGACAACGCGGCCGAACGTCCGCCCGCAACCCCATTATGTCGACGTGACCATCGACGGCGTCGGCAAACAACGGGTGTGGTACTGAGCCATGCCCGTTGCGTTCCTCGATCTGGCGCAAACGTGCGCACCCATAGTTGCGGCCGAGACACTCGCTGGCGTCGTCAGTCTTGAAAGTAGGTTCGAGCCGTTGGCCATCCGGATCAACAGCGGCGCCCCACTCTCGGAGCAGCCCACGACCAAGGCGGAAGCGATCGAGATCGCCACGTCGCTGGTGGCCGAGCGGCAGGACATCCAGCTCGGTCTCGGCGGTATTGGCATGGAAGAACTCCGGAAGCTGGAACTTTCAATCTCCGACGCGTTTGATCCGTGCCTCAACCTTCAGGCCACCGCGACGCTGCTCGACGGGTATTACCGGCTCGCTGCGAAGGCCGGCGCGGATCCGAACCGGGCCGAACAAGTAATGCTGCAATCCTACTACGGCCGAGATGATCCCTCCATGGGCGCCATGGTCCAGTACGACGATCAGGTCCGCGAGGAAGCGAGGCGGCTCGGCAAGACGCTCTCGGCTCTCACGATCAGCGATGGCGGGCAGGGGAGGGGAGCCAACAATGCGCCTCCTACCGATGTGGCTGTCACTGCCCGCAGGGACGAATTCCAGGCGGAATCCGCCCCGACGCCGTCCTGGGATGTTTTCAGTTCGCGACGGAGATCTTCCGTCCTGGTGTTTCAGAACAGTCAAATGGAGCAGAGTGAATGACCTTCAGTTCCCGTATCCGTCCGATCGCCGCTTCCACCGTGATGGCTGTCGCCATCGTGGCCACCATGGTCGAGCCCGCCTTCGCGCAGGCCGCTGGCATCGAGACCGTGCTACAGAACATCGTCGACATGCTGACCGGCAACATCGCCAAGCTGCTGGCCGTGATCGCGGTGATCGTGATCTGCATTGCCTGGATGTTCGGCTACATGGATCTGAGACGGGCAGGGTTCTGGATCATCGGCATCGGCGGCATCTTCGGTGCCACCGAACTCGTCAACACCATCGTCGGAAGCTGATGTCATGGCGAGTTCGCGGCAGATCCTCGAGGAAGACTCGCTGTTTATTGCCTGCACCCGCCCGGCAATGATCGCCGGCGTGACGATGGAAGCCATGGCCATGAATATCATGCTGACCACCATTCTTTACATCGTCGCCGGCTCGATCGCTTACGCGCTCGGCGGCGTCGTCTTTCACCTCATTTTCCGCGCGCTCGTCAAACACGACCACAACATGTTCCGCATCTTGCTGGCCTGGGTGGAGACACGGGGCCGGTCGCGCAACAGCGCCTATTGGGGCGGGGCGACGCTTGCACCACTGAGGCTCGCCCGCAAATACGACGAAAGGGACCTCGGATTTGCCTAGCCTGACCATACTCAGATCTCGCGAACTTGGTCCGGAGACCTTCATCCCGTATGTCCGCCATGTCGACGAGTCGACGATCGCGCTCGATTCCCGGGCGCTGATGGTGATGATCGCGCTCGAAGGCGTCTCCTTCGAGACCGCGGATGTTCTCGACCTGAATGCCCTCCATCGCGACCTCAACACCCTCTATCGAAACATCGCCGACGAGCGGCTTGCCTTGTGGACCCATCTCATCCGCCGTCGCGACAACAGCTATCCGGAGGGCACGTTCGCCACACCGTTCTCGGCGGCGCTCAACGACAAGTACCGCACGCGCATGGTGGGCGAGGACTTATTCCGCAACGACCTCTATCTGACGCTCCTCTGGTCTCCGGCGCGCGATCCGGCGGACAAGGCGGCAAAGCTGTTGGCGCGCCTGCGTCGTGCCCGCCGCGCCAGGGTCGAACTCGATGAGGAGGCCCTCAAGCAGCTTCGGGATAAGGTCGTTGATGTCACGGCGGCGTTGAAACGCTTCGAGCCGCGCGTGCTGTCCCTCTACGAGCATGACGGCCTCATGTTCTCGGAGCCGAGCGAAGTGCTGCATCAGTTCGTCGGCGGACGACGCGAGCCGATCCCCCTGACCGAGGGTCGCATTGCGTCGGCGATCTACTCCGATCGTGTCATCGTCGGTCGCGAAACGATCGAAATCCGGCACGAGGCGACCAGCCGCTATGCCGGCATGCTGAGCTTCAAGGAATATCCCGCCTGCACCAAGCCCGGCATGCTCGACGGCGTACTCACCAGTCCATTCGAGCTCATCCTGGCGCAATCCTTCTCCTTCGTCTCGAAGGCGGACGCCCGCGTCATCATGGGCCGCAAGCAGAACCAGATGGTCAGCAGCGGCGACAAGGCGGCCTCGCAAATCGAGGAGCTTGATGGGGCGATGGACGATCTGGAGTCCAACCGGTTCGTGCTCGGCGAGCACCACCTGACGCTTTCCGTCTTTGCCCCCTCAGTGAAGGAACTGACCGACAATCTCGCCAAAGCACGCGCCGGCCTGACCAGCGGCGGCGCAGTCGTCGCCCGTGAGGATCTTGGCCTTGAGGCGGCCTGGTGGGCGCAGCTGCCCGGGAACTTCCGCTATCGGGCCCGGTCCGGCGCGATCACGTCGCGGAACTTCGCCGCCTTGTCGCCCTTCCACTCCTATCCAATCGGCCAGAAGGACGGCAATGAGTGGGGGACTGCCGTCGCCCTACTCAAGACGGCGTCCGGGTCACCCTACTACTTCAATTTCCATTACGGCGATCTCGGCAACACCTTCGTCTGCGGGCCGTCCGGCGCCGGCAAGACCGTGCTTTTGAATTTCATGTTGTCGCAGCTCGAGAAGCACGACCCTCATGTAGTGTTCTTCGACAAGGACAGGGGGGCCGATCTCTACGTGCGCGCCGCCGGCGGCACCTATCTGCCGCTCAAGAATGGTGTACCGACCGGTTGCGCTCCCCTGATGGCGCTCGACCTGACGCCGGAGAACAAGGTCTTCCTCACGCGCTGGATCGGCAAGCTTGTCGGCTCGGCAACGCGGGACCTGAGCGTGACCGAACTCCGCGACATCGCCGCCGCCATCGACGGCCTGGCCGACCTGCCGGTGGAGGGTCGCACGATCGGCGCGCTCAGGACCTTTCTCGACAACACCGACCCGGAAGGCCTCGCGGCAAGGCTGCGGCGGTGGGAAAGGGGAGGGCCGCTCGGTTGGGTCTTTGACAACGTCATCGAGGATATCGGTTTCGGCGAATTCAGCGTCGGCGGCAAGTTCGTCGGCTACGACATGACCGACTTCCTCGACAATGAGGAAATCCGGACCCCGCTGATGGCCTACCTCTTCCATCGGGTCGAACAATTGATCGACGGCCGGCGGATCATCATCGTTATCGATGAGTTCTGGAAGGCGCTCCAGGACGAAGGGTTCCGGGACCTCGCCCAGAACAAGCTCAAGACGATCCGCAAGCAGAATGGACTCATGCTCTTTGCGACGCAGAGCCCACGAGATGCAATCGTCTCGCCGATCGCCCACACCATCATCGAGCAATGCCCGACGCAGATCTTCCTGCCGAACGCCCGCGGCAACCATGCGGACTATGTCGATGGCTTCAAGCTGACGGAGCGCGAGTTCGAGCTGGTCGCACGCGAGCTCTCGGTCGAGAGCCGAAGGTTCGTGTTGAAGCAGGGACATAACAGCGTCGTCGCCGAATTGGACCTCAACGGCTTCGATGACGAACTCGCCGTCCTCTCCGGCCGGACCGCTAATGTCGAACTTGCCGATGCGGTGCGCGCTGAAGTTGGCAACCAGCTTGAGGATTGGCTTCCGATTTTCCAGCAAAGAAGGAGTGCGAGCTGATGGGTTCCGACCGACTTCATAGTGCGGCGATTGCCGTTGCGCTCATCCTTTCCGCCAACGGTGCGGCAGGGCAGGGGATCCCGGTGATCGACCAGACGGCGATCGCCAAGCAGATCGAGAGCATCGCGCAGCTGAAAGCCCAACTCGATGCACTCAATCAGCAGATCGAGCAGGCACAGCAGCTCTACGGTTCGCTCAACAAACTGACCGACATGGCGGATGTTGCCAGCGTGTTGAACGATCCGGCCGTCCGCAAAGCGCTGCCGGCGGACTTCAGCGCGATCGAAGGCCTATTCAAGGGCAATGGCAGCGGTGCGTTCGCTGACTCGGCCTCTAGGTTCCTCGAGGGCAATTCGAGCTATCGAACCGATGCCGACGACTTCTACGCGCAGGAGCTTTCGCGCATCCAGAACAAGAACGCCGGTCAGATGAGCCTCGGCCAGCAGATTTATGATGCCGCGACCAAGCGCATCGATGGTATCGACCAGCTGCGCGAGAAAATCTCGACGGCAAGCGACGCCAAGGACATCGCCGACCTGCAGGCGCGGCTTCAGGCCGAACAGGCCTTCCTTCAGACCGATGTGTTGCGCATGGAAGGCTTGCGCATGGTGCAGCAGGCGCAGGCTCAGGTCGATGAGCAACGCAAGGCCGAGGACTGGCGCCAGCGCATGGACGCCATGGGAGCCGCACTGCAATGAGGCTGCGGTTTCTTTCTGTTTTTCTCGTCGTTCTGGCCGCTTGCTCGCAGGAAACCGAGCGCGTCTATACCGTCGATGAACTGATGGCCGACAAAGCGCTGCTTGCCGACGTGATCGGCAAATGCCGCCGCAATCCGGGTGAATTGGGCAACACTCCAAGTTGCCAAAACGCTGCGGCCGCAGATTTCAGGACCCGCCTTGAACGAATGTAAAAAGCGCTCGGAGTCAAAACCGTGTATCAAGTCTTCGCCTTTGTCGACGGGCAGTTCAAGGCACCACTTGAGAACTTCATCTCCTCGGGAACGTCGAACATTGCCGAGTGGGCCTCGGGGCCCCTGACGGCGGCGGTCACCCTTTACGTGGTGCTCTATGGCTATCTCGTTCTCCGCGGTTCAGTTCAGGAACCGGTCCTCGATTTCGCCTTCCGCGCGATCAAGCTCGCCATCATCGTGATGCTGGTAAAGAACGCCAGCGAATATCAGACCTATGTCACTAACATCTTCTTCGAGGTGCTCCCACGCGAAATCTCGCAGGCGCTGAACACCGGCACGGCACCGAGCGCCTCGACCTTCGACAGCCTGCTCGACAAGGGGCAACAGTGTGCCAAAGAGATCTGGGCGCGCGCCTCCTGGCCTATCGACATCGTCAGCGGCACCAGCGGCATGCTCGTGATCGGCGCAAGCTTCATTGTCGCCGCCATAGGCTACATCGTCTCGCTCTATGCCAGGCTGGCGCTTGCAATCGTGCTCGCGATCGGGCCGATTTTCGTGGCGCTCGCCATGTTCCAGTCGACGCGGCGCTTCACAGAAGCCTGGATCGGGCAGCTTGCGAACTTCGTGATCCTCCAGGTCCTCGTCGTCGCCGTCGGCTCACTGCTGATCACCTCAGTCGACACGACCTTTTCAGCAATCGAGGGGTATAGCGATGTGCTGATGCGGCCGATCGCGCTTGGCGCCATCTGCTTCGCCGCTCTCTACGTCTTCTACCAGCTTCCCAGCATCGCCTCGGCGCTTGCCGCCGGCGGCGCGTCCTTGACCTACGGTTATGGTGCGGCGCGTGAAGTGCATGAGAGCACGCTCGCCCGGGCCACCTCACTCGGCTTCCGTGCCGCCGGCCGCGGTGTCCGCGCCGTTGGTCGAACCTTCAGCTCGAAAGGCTCCGGATCATGACGCTTTTCGCACGAACAAGAAAAAGGCTCTTCAGGAATGATCAAAACACTTCCGCTGCTTTGCATGGCGGTCGCCCTAAGCGGTTGCGCTTCACTGACCGATCCTCTCCCGAAATGCGACGGCTATTCCCGCCGGGCTCTCAATCGCTCGATGTGGCAGTGGGAGGACAATAGCAACCTCAAACAGAAACAGTCCGATGCGCGACCGGCGGCTTCTCAGTCCGTCGCCATGGCTTACGTCAAAGAGGGCAGGGAACTTTCCGCCTTTGCCCATCTCGACAGCGATGCCTCGTATCGTCGTTGCGAGGACTGACGCCATGGTCTCCGGCGACGAACTCAAGTCATATTTCGAGAAGGCTCGGCGCTTCGATCAGGATCGCATGATCCAGGTCGAACGCTCGGCACGCATCGCCTG
This sequence comes from Sinorhizobium terangae, assembly GCF_029714365.1. Taxonomy (NCBI): domain Bacteria; kingdom Pseudomonadati; phylum Pseudomonadota; class Alphaproteobacteria; order Hyphomicrobiales; family Rhizobiaceae; genus Sinorhizobium; species Sinorhizobium terangae. The sequence continues at coordinate 1,500,014 of NZ_CP121660.1, read as the reverse complement.
GTCCGTGGCCATGTTTGCCGGTATCCTTGCCGGTGCGTCGATCTTCGCCGTCGCCGGCCTCACGCCGCTCAAAACGGTCGAGCCGTTTGTCGTGCGGGTCGACAATTCGACGGGCATCGTCGATGTCGTCTCGGCGCTGACGTCGACCGCCGGCACCTATGACGAGGCGGTCACCAAATACTTTGCCGCGAAATACGTCCGGGCCCGCGAAGGTTACGTCTGGAGCGAGGCGGAGGAGAATTTCCGCACCGTCGCCTTGCTATCGACGCAACCGGAGCAGGCCCGGTTTTCGGCGATCTATCGCGGCAGCAATCCGGAGTCGCCGCAGAACACCTATGGACGCAGCGCCACCGCGCGCATCAGCATCGCCTCGATCTCGCTGATCAATCCGCATGTCGTATCCGTCCGCTACATGCGCACGGTCACCCGCGGAGAAGAAGTCCGGGCAACCCATTGGGTTGCGACGCTCACCTTCTCCTATGCCAACGCGCCGATGTCGTCGACGGATCGGCTGGTGAATCCCCTCGGTTTTGCAGTCAGCGAATACCGGGCCGATCCGGAGGCCATCAACTGATGCGGACTATTTTCGTCGCCACCCTCCTCCTTACGGCCTCCGCCTCCACGGCGCTTGCCCTCGAAATTCCGCGCGGCGCTTCACAGGACAGTCGTGTCCGTTTCGTCGACTACCAGCCCTACAACATCACCCGCATCATCGGCTCGCTGCGCTCTTCGGTGCAGGTGGAATTTGCGGCCGACGAAGAGATCGCCCATGTCGCGCTCGGCAACAGTGTGGCCTGGGAAGTCGCGCCGGCGGGCAACATCCTGTTTCTCAAACCGCGAGAAAATCAGCCGGTCACCAATATCTCTGTCGTCACCACCCGGCGCGACGGATCGACCCGAAGCTACCAGATGGAATTGACGGTGCGGGATGGGAAGGTGGAGGTCGGTCAGAACACCTACTTCTACGTCAAGTACCGATATCCGGCCGACGAAGCCGAACGACGACGACAGGATGCGGCGGCGCGAGCGATCGCCGCGCAGGCGAAGGAGGCCGACAACGTGTTGGCCATTCATGACGCCTATGGGCCGCGGAACTGGCGTTACTCCGCACAAGGCGCACAGGCGCTGGAACCGCAATCAGTCTACGACAATGGCAAGGTCACGACCTTCGCCTTCGTCGACAACCAGGAGATGCCTGCCATCTATATCGAGAATTCGGACGGAAGCGAAAGCCTGGTGCCCAAGGCTGTCGACGGCAACCTCGTCCTGGTTCACGCGATCAGCCGCAAGTTCATTCTTCGGAGGGGAGGGGAAGTGCTCTGCGTCTTCAACGAAGCCTATGACCGGGTCGGCATCAATCCGGATACCAATACGACCTCGCCGTCGGTCGAGCGCGTCGTGAAGACCGAAGTCACGGCACAGTAGGGAATTGTCATGATTCAGGAAGACGAAAGCCGAATTCCGGGTGAGCGAGCCGAAACCGTCGCGGCCAGACGGATCGACAACAATCCAGTCCTGAAGCGCGGGGCGGTAGCGCTGGCCGTTGTTGCCTTTGTCGCCTTTGCCCTGTGGTCGATGAGCGGCGAAAGTACCCAGCAAGAAAACGTCCAGCCGGAGCGGGTGGTCATCCGGCAGACGACGAACTTCGAGCCTGCCAAGGAACAAGCGGAGCCGGTCCAGGCCGAACCGGAAGTGAAGCTGCCGACCCCCGTCGTGGCAGAAGAGGTGATGGCGGAAGATCCACTGCTCGACTCGGCGCGGCGGGCGCCCGTCATGGCCTATAGCGGCGGACAGAGAAACGCGACGTCGCGCCGGGATACCGCGGATCCTACCATATCGACGGACAGCAATTTCCTGCCGCTCGATGGAAACATGATGGACCAGAACACGGCCAATGCCGATGAACAGCGATTCAACGGATTGCTACGGCCGACCAGGCTTGAGGGCTCGCGCGCCGGCACGCTCGGCAACCGGAACTTCATCGTTGCAATGGGAACCTCGATACCCTGTGTTCTCGAAACTGCCATGGCATCTGATCAGCCCGGCTTCACAAGCTGCGTGATCAACCGGGATGTCCTTTCGGACAATGGCCGGGTCGTGCTGATGGAGAAGGGCACTCAAGTTCTCGGCGAGTACCGCGGCGGCCTACAGCGAGGGCAGAAGCGCCTGTTCGTGCTCTGGAACCGCGCGAAAACCCCGAACGGCGTCATCGTCACATTGGCCTCGCCGGCAACGGATGCGCTCGGCCGGGCCGGCGTCGATGGCTATGTCGACATCCACTGGTGGGAGCGGTTCGGAAGTGCGCTTCTCCTTTCGATCGTCGGCGACGCCACGAGCTATGCCAGCAGCCGCCTTCAGGACAGCGACGTCAATGCGCAGAGCACCACCAGCGCAGGCCAGCAGGCAGCGGCGATCGCTGTCGAGCAATCGATCAACATCCCTCCGACGCTCAACAAACATCAGGGGGAGCTCGTCTCGATCTTCGTGGCGCGCGATCTCGACTGTTCCGGGGTCTACGGATTGCGGGTGACCGAGCGGAGGAACAAGGTCCTCGACCGGGCGGTGCTGGGGGACTTCAGCCCGCAGTCGACGCTCGTGACGAAGTAGGGTAGGGGCGATGACCGAAGGTCCCGATGCGGCGGTCGTTCGAGAACTGCTCTCTCCGTTCGCGCCGTTCCTGGATGACCTGTCGCTCTTCGAAGTGATCGTCAATCGGCCCGGGCAGGTATTGACGGAAGGCGCCGGTGGTTGGCGGACCTATGATCTGCCGGAGCTTTCCTTCGAAAAGCTGATGCGCCTTGCCCGGGCCGTGGCCAGTTTCTCCCATCAATCCATTGATGAAACCCGGCCGATCCTGTCGGCAACGCTGCCGGGGGACGAACGGATCCAGATCGTCATTCCACCGGCCACGGCCAGCAATACGGTCAGTATTACCATGCGAAAACCTTCCTCGGTGACATTCACCCTCGATGATCTGGAAGAGAGAGAGTTTTTCTCAGAGACGCGAGCAACCAACGACGGCGTCTCAACACAGGACCAGGATCTGCTGGCCCTATACCGTGCCAGCCACTTCAAGGATTTTCTGCGGCAAGCCGTCATTGCACGGAAGAACATCATCATCTCCGGCGCAACCGGATCGGCCAAGACGACGCTGTCGAAGGCGCTGATCAAGCATATTCCCGAGCATGAGCGGATCATCTCGATCGAGGACACCGCCGAACTGGTTATTCCGCAGCCGAACCACGTGCGCCTGTTCTATTCGAAAGGCGCCCAGGGGCTGTCGAGCGCCGGCCCGAAAGAACTACTGGAATCGAGCCTCCGGATGCGGCCCGACCGCATTTTGCTGCAAGAGCTACGCGACGGAACGGCGTTCTACTACGTGCGTAATGTTAATTCTGGCCACCCCGGATCAATAACCACCGTGCATGCCGATTCGGCGAAGCTCGCCTTCCAGCAGTTGACGCTGCTTGTGAAAGAATCCGAAGGGGGGCGAAACCTGGACCGCGCAGACATCGACAGATTGCTGAGGGTCTCGATCGACGTCATTGTTCAATGCAAGCGAATGGATGGACGGTTTCGCGCAACAGAAATCTACTTTCGAGGCTGAAAAAGCCTCCTACTCGGCAGTCCCGACAACTTTTGGATTCAGCCAAGGCGCTGATGAGCGTTCAAGCGGTGATCTGCTGCTTCATTGGCGCGACTCCACTTATGATCGTAATGGGCAATTCGGTTGTCGTATCAGCCGTGGCGCTCACATTCCGGCATTGGTGCAAACCTCTGATAGATCTGTGAGTTTTCCTTCGTTCTGACGGTCATCGGGATCGAGCTTCGACCTCTGCCTGCTGGCCGGAATCTGGGGTGAAGTCAATAGTCCGGGACGGCGGGCAGCGGAATAGGTCTCTGGAATGTGCGGTGTAATCGTCCCCAACCGGGATCGTGCATATGGGCGTGCAAACCGGCCCGTTCCACGAGCGCCTTTGCTTTCGAAGGCTTTTGCCCGGCGGGAGGATGTAGCGGTCGTGATTATGCAGGAGGTGCTGGGTGGATTGCGCGATTCGTGCAATCTGGAGCATGTCGAAATGACGGCTCGGAGCCGCGCCATCCGAAGTGATCGCGACCGGCACGCCCAGCCATCATCTGCATGTTAGGGGTTTCGAGCCGCACCGCGTTGAAATCAGGCCGCGCGAAGTGGACTTGTCTTGAGATACCTGCTGGATACGAACGTCGTCTCCGAACTGCGCAAGGTCGGCGACGGCAAAGCCGACGCCAATGTAGTGGCGTGGGTCGGAGCGGAAGATGCGACGCGCTTCTTCCTTTCGGCAATCACGATTCTTGAACTGGAGCGCGGTGTATTTGGGGTGCAACGCCGGGACGCCACACACGAGGCTCGGTTGCGTTCTTGAGGCCGACGCGCTGATTGCGGCCACGGCTCTCGTCCACGACATGATCGTCGTGACGCGAAGCATCAGGGACTTCGAAGGCACTGGCGTCGTCATGGTTGATCCTTGGCAAGGTGACCTGCATCACTTCCACTCGGATGCCTTCGGTTGACCTCGATTGCAGCGTCGTCTGATCGATTCCCGGATGTCATGCTTGTCGGTCGGTTTCCGGCGGAACTCCAAAGTTACATCGACTTCGCCATTGGCATCAGTGCCAATCCAAGGGACACAAAAGCTGCCAAGCAACTGTCGGAGTTTCTGGTGTCGGCTGAGGTCGATGGCACCTTGGCGGCAAAGGGCATCGAACGCCGCTAAGGGCAAGCTTGAGAAGCAGCCATCGGCTCACGGCCATCGGCTGATGGGCGTGGCCGTGGCAGCCTCGTGCTAGTGCCCAAGCGTCCGCTATGGCTCGAAGCGCAACTTGCATGTCAGGATGCTAAGGTCCGAATCGGGTCGGATCCTCCCTTTCACCGTCGCAAAAGGGGTGGCAAGCGGTCGTCGCCAAGCAGGTCGCCGAACGGCGTGTTCGGGCCGCATTCCGGAGCGGCAGATTCTTGCTTGGCGATGCGGATCTCAGACGTTCAACTGCGATCGGGGCGGTGAACTGACCGAAGCTGCGACTGATTACCCCGCTACATTGTATATCTCGGCAAGATCGCGTAGATCCCAGTTCCCGCCAGACAACACCGCACAGACTTTTTCATCGGGCTTGACGTCTATGGTGCCCGCCAACAGTGCTCCGACGCCAATCGAGGCGGCTGGTTCAGCGATCAGTTTCGCATCCTTGGCAAGAGCACGCATACCGGCGATGACGTGCTCGTCTTCAACAAGAATAATCTCGTCCACATACTTTTCGACAATCGGATACGGGTTTTGACCCGGAACGCTTATCCGCAAGCCATCCGCAATAGTGTTCTTCAAGGGAAGCGATGTGCGCTCCTTGTTTATCCGGCTGTGAAAATACTTCGGTGTCAAGGCAGGCTCTGCCCCGATAACGCGCACTGATGGTTTCGTTTCTTTGATGGCGGTAGCAATTCCCGAGATTAAGCCACCGCCGCCCACGGGAACGATGACCGTATCTACATCGTCCAGGTCCTGCAGTATTTCACACCCGATCGTTCCCTGACCGGCCATCACGATGGGGTCCTCAAATGCGTGAACAGCCACGTATTTGTTTTCTTCCGCGATCTCGTACACCCTTTTCCATCTGGCGGCGGTGTCGCCATCGAAAAGAATGACGTCTGCCCCGAGGGCTTTTGTATTTTCGATCTTGATTTTGGGCGCGGTGACCGGAAGCACCAATATTGCTTTTACGCCCAACATCCTGGCGGCATAAGCAAGCCCTTGGGCATGGTTGCCCGACGACGTCGCAATAATGCCGTTTGCGATCTCTTCTCTCGAGAGCGAGAGAGCCTTGTTCAGTGCGCCGCGGATCTTGAAGGCGCCAGTAATCTGCAGGGTTTCCGGTTTGAGATACAGCTGACAACCAGCGGCTTTCTCTATTTTTTCTGCACGCAATAACGGCGTGTGCCTGACGTGCGGTTTCAGCCGTTCCCGGGCTTCCCGAATGTCCTGAATGGTGGGGTAGTTGCGCATAGTCATCACTCAAAAAAATGAAAGAAGGTGCCGACGTTATTGGCTATTGCGTTCTGATAGAGTTTGCTGGCTGTCGTATTGTCTTGTATGGCCATCCCCGTGGAATCGAAAATCGTGATTTCGTCTTCACTTTCTCGTCCCGGCTTCCTTCCCAGCAATACCTCGCCGATTTCGCCATGGATGTCGTCTTTAGTGATGATGTTCTTATTCAGCGGGTGCCAGGTCTCGCCCTTTTCTGAGCATTGCGAGATCGAGTCGACGATGATTTTCGCGTTTCTGAAGAGCTCCGGATCCAGCTCCTGTTTGCCGCGTTGATCCGTGCCGATTGCAACGATATGTGTACCGGGCTTCACCCAATCCGCTTCCACAAGCGACCCTTTCCCGCGGGTCGTCGTAATCAAGATATCGGCCTGCTCAACGGCTTCTTTTTTGGAGTTTGCCATGATTACAGGAATGCCGAATTCGCTTTCGATTTCCGCTTTGTATCTGGAAAGCGTGTCCGGGTGACTGTCCCATGCGTGGATCTCTTCGATCTTCATGATCTCGTTGACTGCCCGGATTTGCATTCTTGCCTGATTTCCTGTCCCGATCGATGCGACCGTCCTGGCGTTCTTCCTCGCCAGGGCTTTGACGGAGACTGCTCCAGACGCCCCCGTTCTGAGGCCAGTGATCAAGCTTCCATCCATGATGCAAATCAACGCACAGCTCCTGGCATCAAACAGGAGAATGGTCCCCATGCCACTAGGCACGCCGTATGCTGTCGGGTTATCAATGAACCCTCCAGAAGATGCTTTCATGGAGATCACTTCATTGGCTTTGTAGTAACCAAGCTTGAAATCGATTTCCCCACGAGGCGACGGGAGATGCATCCCTATATAATCAGGTTGTTCCACCTGATGATTGTTAAAGGCTTTGTATGCCTCTTCCACCGCGCCGATGACTTCTGTCATGCCGATTAGCCGTCTTACTTCATCCTTCTTAAGCAGCAGCGTTTTCATGCATGACCTCTCGATTTTTGGGTTCATGGGGTGCATCGGCACGGCAACACCCTGTACCGCAATCATCATAGTGGGAGAGCGGGGAGACTAGTGTCCGCATTCGCCGCGACCTGAAGCAGATTGTTTTGTATCGCATAGGGGCTTTGGCAGAGAGTTGCGGCAGGCGTCTTTCGAGCTTAGGCGAAAATGTTGGAAGAGGCGCTTGCCCAGATTGGTCCCCATGCGGCGATCTCATCTAAAAGTCAGCGACTTGACCCCAGGCGGATTTTCGGAAGCGATCCGGATGGTAGGGGCTTGGATCGACGATCGGCTCGTTACCGGTCACGATGTCTGCGACCAAGTGGCCGGCGCCCGGACCGATACCGAAGCCGTGCCCGCTGAAGCCGGCGGCGAGGATCAAACCCGGTACGGCGGCGATTTCGCCGATGCCCGGCACACCGTCCGGCGTGCTGTCGATATAACCTGCCCATGCGGCGGTGATGCTGGTGTTCTTAAGGTCGGGCAGGAGGTCGAGCGCGCGCGAATGGGTAAGGCGAATAGTGTCCTTATCGACGGCGGGATCAAGGATGCGCATGCGCTCCATTGGCGTCGGGGCATCGAGGCGCCAGTGAGTGAGGCTCTCGTGACCGGAGCGGAAGCCTTCGAGGCCGCCGGGTGCAAGGCTGCGCCAGCGCCGAGCGAACATCGGCAGAAATTGCTGCGCGAAACGAAATTGCTGCGGCGTAGGATCGACACGGCCGCGGCCGCTGATGGCGAGCGTGTAGCCGCCGTCCCGGCGGCGCGTAATCGAAACGGCGGCCGTGTGCAATGCATCCGGAAGGCCGATGGCGCCTGGCGAGACAGCAAGAATCGACGAGCGGACCGACGCCTGGGGAAAGCGGATGCCGAACTGCCGGCAGAAAGAGGAGACCCAGGCGCCGCCGGCGAGGACGGCCGTTTTCGTGCGGATGGTGCCATGCTCGGTCACGACACCGGATAGGCGACCGCCTTCTGTCTCTATGCCGCGGGCGGCGCAGGACTGGTGCACGGTGCCGCCAATCTTCAGGATCGCACGCGCGACCGCGGGTGCCGCGCTTGCCGGATCGGCGGTGCCGTCGGTCGGCGAAAAGACGCCACCCTTCCATGGCTTGCCCGTTGCCCGGCCGCGCTCGGTCGCCTCCGCGCTGTCGAGCATGTGGGTGGTGACGCCGACGGTCAGGGCGAAATCGCGCCAGCGCGCCCAGCCGGCCAATTCCTCTTCGCTATTGCTGAGATAGAACAACCCGCAGCGCCGGAAGCCGGTGTCCTCGCCGCTCTCGGCGGCGAAACGCTCCCAAAGATCAAGGCTCTTCGTCGCCATCGGCAATTCGCGGGCGTCACGGTTCTGCTGGCGGCACCAACCCCAGTTGCGACTTGACTGCTCGGCGCCGATCCGTCCCTTCTCGACGAGGGCGACCTTCAATCCGCGGCGGGCAAGGTAATATGCCGCGAATACGCCGACAATGCCGCCGCCGATCACCACGGCATCGGCGGTTTCGGGTAGCTGCGGCGTTGTGTCGATGAGTTTCAGCGGTGCTGGCATGGCGTGACCTCCGTTACGGCTACAGTCTAGCGGCTTTGGCGCAACGGCGTTGCCGGACTGCGACTGCGCGCAGCACAAGATTCCGTCTTGCGGGAGCAATGCCGCCCTTTCTGCTTTGGCCTATTGTGCCAAACGAAATCGACACGTCTCTCCAGTGTGTTAAGGTCATAGCTGGGAAAGTCGCAGCACAATCTGCTGTCCCGTTGGCCACTTAGCAAGGGGGAAGGCGCGCCATGAAACTCGACCGGATCGACATCAAGATTCTGTACGAACTGCAGAAGAATGGCCGCATCACCAATGTGGAACTCGCCGAATTGGTTAACCTGTCACCGAGTCCTTGCCTGATGCGGGTCAAGAAGCTGCAGTCGGAGGGCTATATCGAGGGCTACTCGGCGCAGATCAACGTCAGCAAGCTCGGGCAAACCCTTACGGTCTTCACCGAGATCACGCTGAAGAACCACCGGCAGATCGACTTCGCCCGGTTCCTGGCGGCGATAGACAAGGTCGATCAGGTGATCGAATGCCATCTGGTGTCCGGCGGCTACGACTATCTTCTGAAATTCGTCACGGCCGGGATCGGCGAATATCAGACGATCATGGAGCGCCTCACCGACATGGACGTGGGCATCGACAAATATTTCAGCTTCGTCGTGCTGAAGTCGCCGATCGTCAAGGCGCACATGCCGCTGACCAGCCTGTTCCGCATGTAGGTTTTTAGCTTCCTCACCTGCAGCGCCGCGCGTCTTATCAGACGCGCAAATGGCAGTGTAGCACTTTGAATTTCTGCATGTCGTTGTCCTTCAATCGAGGTCCAGGAGACATGCAGTAGCCTTCTCTCCGTTTTGCTTGTGCGGCTGCCGCGAGCCTCCTTCGCCCCGCTTGCGGGGAGAACGCGGCCGGCAGGCCGGATGAGGGGGCGTTCTGCTAAGCAATGCCGCTCAGCGTCGGCAATAGGCCCTGACCAATTCCGGATCCTGCTCGAGGCCATCGAGCCAGGCGGGATCGAGCTTCGGCACCGACGAGAAGAGCAACTGCGAATAAGGGTGGTGCGGCGCATTGACCTTGGCCGGAGTGATGTCCTCAACCTTTTTGCCGCCATACATCACGACGATTTCGTCGCAGATCGCCTCCACCACGGAGAGATCGTGGCTGATGAAGATGTAAGAGAGACCGAGCTCGCGCTGCAATTCTTTCAGCAGCTCGATGACGGCGGCGGCGACCACCGTGTCGAGCGCCGAGGTAATCTCGTCGCAAAGGATCAACTTCGGATCGGCGGCGAGCGCCCGGGCGAAGTTGACGCGCTGCTTTTGGCCGCCGGAAAGCTCGCCCGGCCGGCGATGACGGAGGTTGCGAGGCAGGCGCACCATGTCGAGCAGCTCGTCGATGCGTGCGTTGCGCGCCTTGGCATTCATCCCGTGATAGAAGGTAAGTGGCCGGGCTAATATGTCCTCGACGGATTTCGCCGGATTAAGCGCCGTATCGGCGTATTGGAAGACGATCTGCATTTCGCGTAGTTCATCGCGCGAGCGCTCGCGGGCGCTGCGACCGAGTTCCTTGCCGTCGAAGACGATCTTGCCGACGGCGGCCGGCAAGATGCCGGCGATGGTGCGAGCGAGCGTCGACTTGCCGCAACCGGACTCGCCGATGATACCGAGGTTGCGCCCTTTCTCCACCTTGAGACTGACATGCTCGACGGCGCGCACAAGCGGCAAGCCGTCGCTCTGGGACGGACCGTATCCCGCGACCAGGTTTTCGATCTTCAGAAGCGGAGCCGGGGCGGTCTCGGCTGTGTCGGCAGCCTCCCGGGGCTTTGGTTCAAAGGCGGAGAGGAGTTCGCGCGTGTAAGGGTGCTTGGCGTTCGAGAGGATTTCCTCGGTGGTGCCGACCTCCTGTACCTCGCCGCCCTTCAATACGATGATGCGGTCGGCGATCTGGGCGACCACCGCGAGGTCATGGGAGACATAGACGCCGGCAATGCCGCCCTTCTTCATCACCGACTTGAAGGCGCGCAGCACCTCGATCTGCGTCGTTACGTCGAGCGCCGTTGTCGGCTCGTCGAAGATGACGAGCTTAGGATCACCGATAAGCGCCATGGCCGCGGAAAGACGCTGCAGTTGCCCGCCGGAAACCTGGTGCGGATAGCGGCCTCCGATCGTCTCGGGCTCGGGCAGCGACAGCGCGCGGAATAGGCCGACGGCGCGGGAGCGCGCCTCGTCGGCCGCCATGAGCCCGTGGATACGGGTGACCTCGATCACCTGGTCCATGATCGTGGCGGCCGGATTGAATGCGGCGGCGGCGGATTGCGGAACATAGGTGACTTCGGTGCCGCGCACCCTCGCGCGCTGCTTTTCGCTGAGGGTCATCATATCCTTTCCAGCCACCGAGACGCTGCCGCCGGCAATGCGACAGCCCGGACGGGCATATCCCATCAGCGTCAGCGCTATCGTCGTCTTGCCCGAGCCGCTTTCGCCGATCAGCGCCACGATCTCGCCTTCGGCGATGTCGAGGCTGACGCCGTTGATGATCTCGACGCGGCGGCCGGAATCGGTGATGGCTTCGACCTTCAGGTCACGGATTTCTACGAGATTACCCATCATTCGCTCCGATCCCGGATCTTACGCGGCAGGTTGTCAATCAGGAGGTTCACGCTGATGGTGAGGCTGGCGATCGCAAAGGAGGGAGCCATCACCGCCGGTGCGCCAAAGGGAAGGCCGCCGATGTTCTCGCGCACGAGAGCCCCCCAGTCGGCATAGGGCGGCTGGACGCCAAGGCCGAGAAAGGAGAGGCCGGAGAGCAGGAGAACGATGAAGACGAAGCGGATGCCGAGGTCGGCAAGTACCGGCCCGACGATGTTCGGCAGGATTTCCGAGCGGATGAGATAAAGCGTGCTCTCGCCGCGGATCCGGGCGACGGTGATGAAATCCATCGCGTTGATATTTACGGCAAGCGCGCGGGCGAAGCGGTAGGCGCCTGGGATGTAGATCACCGACAGCGTCAGGATCAGCACCGGAATGGAGGAGCCGACGGCGGCGACCACCACAAGGCCGAAGAGCTTGCTCGGGATCGAGTTGAGGGCGTCGAGGAAGCGGCTCAGGACCGTGTCGAGCCACCCGCCGGCGACCGCTGCGATCATGCCGAGGACCACCCCGGTGAAACAGGCGATGGTGACTGCTGCAAGCGAGATGCCGACGGTGTAGCGGGCACCCATCAGAATCCGCGAAAACATATCGCGGCCGAGGTAATCGGAGCCGAGCCAGAAGTCGCGGCTCATCGGGCCGAAGTAATCGAGGTCAATGATTTCCCCGACCGGGTAGGGGATGATCAGCGGCGCGAAGATCGCGACGAGCGCCCAGCAAAGGATGATCGAAAGGCCGACCATCCCGACGATATTGAAGCGATAGCCGAGCCGGGTTCCGGAAATCCGGGCAGACTTGGTCTCAGAATGGGTCATTGTCATCGTAGCCTCGGATTGGAAAGGATGGCGATGATGTCCGCTGTCGTGATCAGGAGCAGGTAGCCGAGACAGAAGATCATCGCGCAGCTCTGGATCAGCGGCAGATCGCGCGTGGAGACAGCATCGACCATCAGCTTGGCAATACCGGGATAATTGAAGATCGTCTCGACGATAATGACGCCGCCGAGCAGATAGGAGAGCGAAAGCGCGACCGCATTGACAATCGGCCCCAGAGCATTTGGTAGCGCATGGCGAAACACCATGCGTGGCCGGGAGGCGCCCTTGAGCAGCGCCATCTCCACATAGGGCGTGTTGAGCGTCTCAATCACTGCCGCGCGCGTCATACGGATCATCTGAGCCGAGATGACGAAGGTGAGCGTGATCACCGGCATGGCATAGATGCGCAGAAGATCCGTGAGCGACGTCACCTCATTGGCGAAGGAGAGCGCCGGAAGCCATTTCAGATAGACGGCGAAGATCAGCACGGCTGAGGTCGCTATCATGAATTCCGGCACGGAGATGACGCCGATGGTCAACACGGTGACGATGCGGTCGTAGAGCGAGCCGCGCAGCATCGCTGCCGTGATGCCGAGCGTGAGTGCGATCGGCACGGAGAAGAGGGCGGTGACGCCGGCGAGCTGCAGCGTGTTAACAAGGCGCCCGCCAATCAGATCTGCGACCGGCATCTCGTTAGCATAGGATGTACCGAGGTCGCCTTGCAGCAAACCGACGATCCAGCGCAGGAAGCGGAAGATTGCCGGTTCATCGAGATGCATGGCCTGGCGCAGACCTTCGACGGCCTCCGGCGTGGCGGCCTGGCCGAGCAGGATCGACGCGGTATCTCCCGGCAGGAGTGTCGTCGCGAAGAAGACGGCGAAGGAAACGATCACCAAGGTGATCACGGCGATGAGCAATCTGCTCAGCACAAGGGATAGGACACGGTTGTTCACGGCGCTCCCTCTCGGCTTTCAGGACAGGTTTCGAACCATAATGCCGAGGGGCCGCAGCGATGCGGCTGCAGCCCCCAAGCCCAGTTGCTCAATCAGGCCTCGAGCCAGACATATTCCGCAAAAGCATAACCCATCTGCCCACCAAGCGGATTGGGTTCCAAGCCCTTGAGCTTGGCGGTGATCGCGTCGACGTTGGAGATATAGGCCGGAATGATGGTGCCGGCCTCGTTGGCGACCATTACCTGCATATCGTTGTAGATCGCCTTGCGCTTCTCCTGGTCGAGCGAGCCGCGCGCCTCGATCAGCATCTTATCGAATTTCTCCGATTTGTATTGGCTCTCGTTCCACGGAGCCTCCGAGGCGTAGAGCAGCGAGAACAGGATATCCGGCGTCGGACGCGGGTTGATATTGCCGAAGTGGACCGGCGCCTTCAGCCAGTAATTGTCCCAGTAACCGTCCGAGGGTACGCGCTGGACGTCGAGCTTCAGGCCGATCTCGGCCGCAGAGGCCTGGATGATCATTGCCATGTCGATCGCCGAGTTGGCCGCCTCAGATGCGATCACTGGGATCGACTGTCCCAGCACGCCGGCCTTCTCGAAGTGGAACTTCGCTTTCTCGGGATCAAAGGCGCGCGGCTTCAGGTCGGGATTGTGATAGAAGTTGGCCGGGGATACCGGCTGGTCGTTACCGACCTCGCCCAAGCCGCGCAGCGCCGATTTGACGATCTGCTCGCGGTTGACGAGGTACTTCATGCCCTCGACGAAGTCGCGCTTGCTGCCGGGTTCCATGTCCAACCGCATGTTGAGATTGGTGTAGTTGCCGGAGGTGGTCTTCGAGAGCACGAAGCCATCGCCCTGGCTCTCGACCAGGCGCATCGAACGCGGATTGATTGTGGCGGCCAAGTGGATATCACCGGACAGGAGCGCATTCACGCGCGAGCTGTCGTCGCTGATCGCGAAATACTCGAAGGAATCGACGTGCGGTCCGGACTTCCAATAGTTCTTGTTCTTGATACCAACGGAGCGCACGCCTGGCTCGAAGACCTCTCTTACGAAAGCGCCCGTGCCGTTCCCCTTGGAGAAGTCGGTGGTGCCGTCGGCGACGATCATGAAGTGGTGCATCGACAGGATGGTCGGCAGGTCTGCGTTCGGATTGGCAAGCGTGATCTCGACCGTCTGCTTGTCCACAGCCTTGAAGCCTGTCATCTGCGCGGCGATCTTTGCGACCTTCGATCCGACGGATGGATCGAGATGGCGCTTCAGCGAGAAGATCACGTCGTCTGCTGTTAGCGGCTTGCCATCATGGAAGGTGACGCCCTTCCTAAGCTTGACTGTCCAGGTCTTCGCATCTTTGGTATCGATCGCTTCGGCCAGCTCCATCTGCGGCGTACCGCTTTTATCGAGGAAGGTGAGGCGGTTATAGAAGGAGCAGCAGCGTACATAGTCGGTGGAGAGCGACGCCTTGGCCGGGTCGAGCGTGTCGGCGGTGGAGGATGACCAGCCGGCTGCCTTGAGCACGCCGCCGGAAACCGGTGTCGCCGCAACCGCATTACCGGCTCGGCCGAGCACGAGGGTGCCTGCGGAGAGGGCGACACCGCCGGCCAGCATCATCTGCAGCAGTTCGCGGCGGGTGGCGCCGCGACGGATGGCGTTTTCGACCATAGCGTCGTCGGATCTGGTCCAATTGGTGATCTTGTCGTTCATGTCATTCCCCTTTTCGTCTGTTGGCGGGCTGCCCGTCTTCCGTGGGCTTGGACCCGATCCGGTGAACTGGTCAGCTACGCGCGACGGCCACGGCATCGGCGAGGTCGGCCATGGAGGTGAAGTGGTAGTCGGGCTCGGTGAACTCGGCCGGCTCTATGGTGCCGCCGTAACCTTTCTGCGCGTGGCGTCGCTCGATCCAGCAGTTGGTCAGCCCAAGCTCCCGTGAAATGCCGATGTCGTGGTACTGGCTCTGGGCGACATGCAGGACATCGTCCTTCGAATTGCCTTCCGAGCCGATGAAGTCGAAAACCTTCTGAAAGAAGGCGGGATCAGGCTTTTCGGTGCCGGTATCGTCGGCGGTGAAGGCGGCGTAGAAGGGATCGCCCAGTTCCTTGGCGAAGAAATCGAAGGCCCAGCGGCGCGCATTGGTCATAGCGACAAGCCGGTAATCCTTCGCAAGGCGCGCCAGCGCTTCGGCGCTGTCTCCGAAGGCCCTCCAGTTCCCGGCGGAGTCCCTGAGACGCTCGCCATATTTCCGCTCGGTCGGAAGGCCGAGCTTCGGCGCGATTTCAAGATAGACGCGCACCAGATCGTCCGGGAATAGGTCGGCGTCCTTGGAGTAGCGCGCCGCGCGGTAGAGGCTGAGCGCCTCCTCGCCATCGATGGCGACACGGACCTCGGCGGCGATGCCGGCAAGGCAATCCTTGAGGCCGCCCTCGAAGTCGATCAGCGTGCCGACGACGTCGAACGTCATGTATTTGAATTCGGGAAGGCTCCTGTACACATCGATTCCCCAGTTTTTTCGCGTCCCAGGCCGGAACGCCGACTTCATCAAGAAGAATATTCTGTTCCCGTCGGCGGGATGTTTTCCCCCGCTCTTGCTGGAAAGGCCGCATATGCTGGGATCCGGCCGCTTCCTTGATTTGAGTTTGGCAGTTGTGCCGCGCTGGAGTCTCTGAAAGGGCACCGTGGCGCGGCACAAAATTTCGAATATGGCGGTTCCGCGATATATCGCGTCAGTCGTCCATCAGGCCCTCAAAGCCTGGCGAACATCCAGGTCTTCCAAGGTCTCGTCCAACGTTTGGCGGGTGCGCTCGACGGTTGCGTCGATCTCCGCTTCGGTGCAGCAGAGCGGCGGCGCGTAGCCCAGCACGCCATTGGCGAAGGCACGGATGACAAGGCCGTTTTCCCAGGCACGGTCGAAGATGCGGCGCGCCGGCTCCGCGGCTGCCGGCAAAGGGGTCTTCCTCACTTTGTCGACGACGAGCTCGACGGCGGCCAGCATGCCGCGGCCGCGCACATCGCCGACGAGCGGGTGGTCTCTCAGGCTTTCAAGGCCCTGCATCAGACGGGCACCGGCCTTCCGCCCGTTTTCCAGCAGACCGCCTTCGTAAAGCTTCAGCACTTCCAGGCCGACCGCCGCACTGACCGGATGAGCCGAATAGGTATAGCCGTGGCCGACGGCGGCAGCGCCGGCACCGTCGGCGATCGTCTGATAGACATGGTCGGCCATGAACACCGCGCCCATCGGAACATAGCCGGAGGTAAGCCCCTTCGCCGTGGCGATGAAATCCGGCACGATCTCGTCCTCCTCGCAGGCGAAGAGCGGGCCAGTGCGGCCGAAGCCAGTGATCACCTCGTCTGCAACGAACAGGATGCCGAGCTCGCGGCAGAGTTCGCGCATCGCCTTCATCCAGCCCTTGGGCGGCACCAGCACGCCGCCCGAGCCCTGGATCGGCTCGGCGTAGAAGGCGGCGACCCGTTCGGGGCCGATTTCCTCGACCTTGCGCCTCAGCGCGGCGAGCGAGGCGTCGATGATCGCCTGCGGAGCCTCACCCACCGGATTGCGGTAGGCATAATGCGACGGGATCTTGTGCTGCCAGTCGAAAGGAATGCCGAAGCCGGCATGGAAGGCCGGCAGCGCGGTCAGCCCGGCGCCGACCGTCGAGGAGCCGTGATAGCCCTGTTCGACCGAGATGAATTGATCGCGCTGCGGCTCGCCACGGGCAATCCAATAGTAGCGGATGAAGCGGATCGTACTGTCGACGGCATCGGAGCCGCCTAGCGTAAAATAGACATGGTTGAGATCGCCTGGCGCGCGTTCGGCGAGTTCCGAAGCGAGGCGGATTGCCGGCTCCGAACCGAGGCCGAAATAGGCCGTCGCGTAGGGCAGTTCACGCATCTGCTTTGCCGCCGCCTCGACGATGCTCTCATGTCCGTAGCCGGCATTGACGCACCAGAGGCCGGCGAAACCGTCGATCAGCTGCTTGCCCGAAGCGTCGGTAACCGTCGCGCCCTTGGCAGAGGCGAGCACGCGCACGCCGAGCTTTTCGTGGCTGCGATAGGAGGCGACCGGATGGATGAGGTGGGCGCGATCGAGTTCGATGAGAGAGTTGCTGTACATCAAAAATCTCCGGATCAGCCGAGCGCCTGGTTGGCGAGGGCAAAGGTGTTAGCGATGGGATCGGCGGATCGGCGGATCGGCGGCTTCATCATGGCGATGCCGCCGCCGACATGGGCCATTCCCAGTTCGGCAAGCCAGGGCGCGAGGCCGGTGGCGGCCGTGGTGTCCACTCTGAGGAACCGGCCAGGCCGTGCGGCAATGAAATGCGCGACAAGCGCCTTGGCATCATCAAGGTCGGCGGCAACGACCGGCCCGATGACCTCGCCGCGGCCAAACGGGCGTATCGCCGCGAAACCCGAGACACGGCCTTCACGGCGGCGGATGGCGAATTCACCGGCTCTGGCGAGATAAGCGACCAATCCTTTGCGGTCGGCGCCGAATGCGCGGCGGTCGAGCGCCGCGATAGCGTCGATGTCGGCAGCGGTTGCGCTCTCGATCCCCCGCGGCGCGGCGACGGCGCCGACCACACCCTGGTGCTGCAGCACGCGCCCGGTCTCCTGAAAGCCAAGTTTCTCATAGAGCGCCAACCCCTCGGCGGTCGCCACGAGCCGCAGCGGTCGATCGCCGGCGATCCGCAGCGCGGCGTCCATGAGCGTCCGGCCGAGACCGCGGCCGCGCATCGTCTCGTCGACGATGACCATATTGATCGTCGCGCAGTTCGCCTTATAGGGCGTGACGAGCACAGTGCCGACGACCCGGGCATCCTCGATAGCCACCACGCCTTCGCTCAAGGCGAGCGCCATCTGCCAATCCTCCAGGCGATGCGGCCAGCCGGCCTGCCGGGAGAGCCTGACGGCGGCTTCCAGATGCTCGGTACCGAAGGCAGTGATCTCGATCTGATTTGTCTGCATGTAGATGTCCTTCATTTCCTGCCCTGAAGTCTGCAGGAGTGGTGGCCGGCAGATCGTCTGAAGGCTGCGGCCCGCGCGATATCTTATAGCTTTGCTCTCGCGGGCTGCCGCATCTTATGCTGGCAGGCAGGAGCGGATGCGAAATGTGCGCGGCAAGAAGCAGGGCGGCGGGCAACGCTCGCAACCTTCTGCCAAAGCCGACTTTGGATACGATAGATTCTGCTTCGACCGTTGCGAAATCAGGTGAGCCGAGGAATGAGCTGGCGCCTATGATCTTACACGTAAACCCTGGTCCCGCTCTTTCAAGGATAGTTCACATGTCGACCTTCCGGCCGAAATACATCACCTTCGACTGCTATGGCACGCTGACCAACTTCCAGATGGCGGAAGCGGCGCGCGACCTCTACGGCGAACAACTCGACGAGCCGCGCATGGCGGAGTTCATCAAGAATTTCGCCGCCTATCGCCTCGACGAGATCCTCGGCGACTGGAAGCCCTATGCGGAGGTCGTGCACAATTCGCTCGAACGGACCTGCAAGCGCAATGGCATAAAATTCCGCGAGGAAGCGGCGCGCGTGGTCTATGAGCGCGTCCCGAGTTGGGGTCCGCATCCCGACGTGCCTGCCGGTCTCGCCAAGGTCGCAAAAGAGATTCCTCTGGTCATTCTCTCGAATGCGATGAACTCGCAGATCATGTCGAACGTCGAAAAGCTGGGCGCTCCCTTCCACGCCGTCTACACTGCCGAACAGGCCCAGGCTTACAAGCCGCGTTTCAAGGCGTTCGAATACATGCTCGACATGCTCGGCTGCGGTCCGGAGGACATTCTTCACTGCTCGTCCTCCTTCCGCTATGACCTGATGTCGGCGCATGACCTCGGCATCAAAAACAAGGTCTGGGTCAATCGCGGCCACGAGCCGGCCAATCCCTATTACGGCTACGTGGAGATCACCGGTATCTCCGGCCTGCCGGGCGTCGTCGGGCTCTAAGAGAAGGCGCGTTCGCCATGAAATTCCTGTCCTACTGGCACGACACCGCCCCGGCCTTTGCCGGGGCTGCCCAGGGTCCGGTCGGGGGCCATTACGACGTCGCAGTGATTGGCGGCGGCTTCACCGGCCTCGCTGCTGCTCGGCAGCTCGCCAAGGCTGGCGCCAAGGTCGTCGTGCTGGAGGCGGAGAGGGTTGGCTGGGGTGCCTCCGGCCGCAATGGCGGGCACCTCAACAACGGACTTGCGCATAGCTATCAGGCGGCCAAGGCGGAACTCGGCAAGGAACGGGCTATCGCCCTTTACAGGGCGCTCGACGACTCGATCGACACGATCGAGTCGTTGATCGCCGAGGAGGGAATCGACTGCAGTTTCCGGCGCGCCGGCAAACTGAAGCTCGCCTCGAAACCACAGCATTTCGACGCCATCGCCCGCAACTTCGAAGCCGTGCACGCGGAGGTCGACCCCGATACCGCGCTTCTCAGCGCCGACGACCTGAAGCAGGAAGTCGGCGCGCCTTTCTTCGGCGCCATGCTCTCGAAGAAGAGCGCGATGATGCATATGGGCCGCTATGTCGTCGGTCTCGCCGATGCGGCAACGCGCCACGGCGCGACGATCTTCGAGAGTGCCGCCGTCACGGAGCATCGGCAGACGGGCGGCCGGCACCATCTCAAGACCACGCGCGGCAGCGTCACCGCGGATGCGGTTCTTGTCGCCACCGGCGCCTATACGCCTTCGACCTTCGGTTATTTCCGCCGCCGCATCATCGCGGTCGGCAGCTTCATCATCGCCACCCGACCGCTGACAAAGGCGGAGATCGCAGCGACAATGCCGGGTAACCGCACCTGCGTCACGTCGATGAACATCGGCAATTATTTCAGGCTTTCACCCGACAAGCGGCTGATCTTCGGTGGCCGCGCCCGCTTCTCGGCGACATCCGACCAGCGCTCGGACGCGAAAAGTGGCGCGATCCTCACGGCGAGTCTTGCCGAGATCTTTCCGCAGCTCGCCAATACCGAGATCGACTATTGCTGGGGCGGTCTCGTCGACATGACCAAGGACCGCTTCCCCCGCGCCGGCTATCACGATGGCGTCTGGTACGCCATGGGCTATTCCGGCCACGGCGCGCAGCTTTCGACGCATCTCGGGATGATCATTGCGGACGCGATCCTCGACCGGCCGGACCGCAATCCGCTAAGAGGTCTCGAATGGCCGGCTGTGCCAGGGCATTTCGGCAAGCCCTGGTTCCTGCCGCTCGTCGGCATGTATTACAAGATGCTGGACAGGATCCAGTAGCTACCGCGAGGGGCATATCCGCATGCGCTTTCCCGGCACATGTTCACGCCTTCTGGATTACCCCTGAAGATGCCTATGCCAGATCACGCAGACTCCTCAGTGAGTTTAAACCATCACCCTTGCTTTACCTACCCGCACAGGCGCTACAACCAGTCTAGAGACGCCCGGCCGACAAACGAATGCCGGGCAGTGTTCGACCGCCCGGCAGGATCATCATGCTGACACTGGTAGATGTCGGCAGACGGGTGAGGCGATGCGCCGAGAACCGACGGCTATCCCAGCCCGCCGATATGAAAGCTCTTCATCTCGAGATATTCCTCAATACCGACCTGGGCGCCCTCGCGGCCGAGGCCGGATTGCTTGACGCCGCCAAAGGGGGCGACTTCGGTGGAGATGGCGCCGGTGTTGAGTCCGATCATGCCGAACTCCAGCGCTTCCCCGACGCGCCAGGCGCGCTTCAGGCTTTCCGTGTAGAAATAGGCAGCTAGGCCGAAGGGCGTGTCGTTGGCGATCGCGATCGCCTCCTCTTCCGCCTCGAAACGGAAGAGCGGAGCAACAGGGCCGAAGGTCTCTTCGCTGGCGAGCAGCATGTCGGTAGTGGCACCCGTCAGCACGATCGGGGCGGCGTATTGCCGACCCTCCGGTGACCTGCCTTTCGCCGCAACCTTAGCCCCCTTGGCAAGCGCGTCCTCGACATGGCGGTTTATCTTTTCGATCGCCGCTTCGTTGATCATCGGGCCGATCGCCATGCCGGGCTCGGTGCCTGGACCGACCTTCATGGCGTTGACGCGGACGCCAAGCTTCTCTGCGAAGGCGTCGTAGACTCCGGCCTGCACCAGGATACGGTTGGCGCAGACGCAGGTCTGGCCGCCATTGCGGAACTTCGAGGCGATCGCGCCTTCAACAGCGAGATCGAGATCGGCGTCATCGAAGACGATAAAGGGGGCATTGCCGCCGAGTTCGAGGGAGAGCCGCTTGACGCTGTCTGCGGCACCGCGCATCAGCAGCGAGCCAACGCGCGTCGAGCCGGTAAACGAGATCTTGCGCACCGTCTCGTTCGCCATGAACTCGTTACCAATCGCCGTTGGCATACCGGTGACGATGTTGATGACGCCGGCCGGAATACCGGCACGCTCGGCGAGCACGCCGAGGGCGACCGCAGAAAAGGGTGTGAATTCCGAAGGCTTGATGACAACCGTACAGCCTGCGGCCAATGCGGGTGCCACCTTGCGGGTGATCATCGCGTTCGGGAAATTCCAAGGCGTGACGATGGCGCAGACGCCGACCGCTTCTTTGAGCACGACGATGCGGCGGTCCGGCGTCGGCGAGGGGATGGTGTGTCCGCCGATGCGGCGCGCTTCCTCGGCGAACCATTTGACGAAGGCAGCCCCGTAGCGGATCTCGCCGCGTGCCTCGTCGAGCGGCTTACCCTGCTCCAAGGTCAGCAGCAGCGCCAGGTCCTCGAGTTTTTCGATCATCAGCGCGTACCAGCGCTCCAGTAGCGCGGCGCGCTCGGCATGCGTCTTCTTCTTCCAGGGCCCGAAAGCGGCACTGGCAACGTCGATCGCCGCCCGGGTCTCGGCCGTTCCCATGTCCGGCACGGTACCGAGGACGGCCTGGCTGGCCGGATCTATGACCTCGACGACGTCGCCTGATGCCGCGCCGATCCACTCACCGCCGATCAGGCCCGATTGCCGGAAAAGTTCCTTATCCTTCAACTTCATCTGCTGTTCCTCCTCAGTCGAGCGCGGCAAGTACCGCCGCCGCGATGGTTTCGGTTCTGTCTCTCCCCGGCACCGTGCCGATGCCGCGGGTCGTCGTTCTTTCGAGCGCGGCCATGACCCTTCGCGAGGCATCTTGTTGTCCGAGATGGTCGATCATCATGGCGCCGGACCAAATGGCAGCGATGGGGTTTGCGATCCCAAGATGGGCGATGTCCGGAGCGGAGCCGTGCACCGGCTCGAACATCGAAGGGGCACTCCTGTCGGGATTGATGTTTGCGGAGGCGGCAAAACCCAAGCCGCCCTGAATGGCAGCGCCAAGATCGGTCAGGGTGTCTCCGAAGAGGTTCGAGGCGACCACGACATCGAGTGTCTCGGGCGCCATCACCATGCGCGCGGCCATGGCGTCGATGTGATAGCTCGTCACCTCGACATCCGCGTATTCGGCAGCGAGCTCTCGCGTAATCTCATCCCAGAACACCATGGAGAATTTCTGGGCGTTGGATTTGGTCACCGAAGCGAGCTTGCCGCGACGTTGACGCGCCTGCTCGAAGCCGAAGCGCAGGATCCGCTCGACGCCCGCACGGGTGAAGATCGAGGCCTCAACCGCGACCTCGTCGGCCGTTCCCTGATGCACGCGGCCGCCGGCTCCGGAATATTCACCCTCGGTATTCTCGCGAATGCAGAGTATGTCGAAGGCTTCGGCCTTCAGCGGCCCCTGCACACCCGGCAGAAGCCGGTGCGGGCGAATATTGGCATATTGCATGAAGGCCTTGCGGATCGGCAGCAGCAGCCCGTGCAGCGAAACGGAATCCGGCACTTCGGCGGGCCAGCCCACGGCTCCGAGCAGAATCGCGTCAAAGCGGCGAAGCGTCTCGAGGCCGTCCTCCGGCATCATCGCGCCGGTCTCCTTGTAGAAGGCGCAGGACCACGGAAAGGGCGTACTGGTGAGCGTGAACCCGGAGTGCCTGGCGACGGTGGACAGAACCTGCCAGGCCGCATCGGTCACGTCCTGGCCGATTCCGTCGCCGGGGATGAGTGCGATCGAATAGGATTTCATTGAAGCTCCCTAGAGGCTGATGAGCACGCTCTTGCTCTTGCGGTTGGCATGGTACGCCTCGCGGCCGAGATCCTTACCGATGCCGGAGCGCTTGTAGCCGCCGGTCGGCAGGATGTGGTCGCGCGAGCGGCTGTAGCGGTTGACCCAGACGGTGCCGGCCTCAAGCCGCTGCGTCAGCCGCAGGGCGCGCGACAGGTTGCGGGTGAAGAGGCCGGCGGCAAGACCGTAGGTCGGGTGATCGGCGAGAGCGAGCGCCTCATCCTCGTCGGCGAAGGTCTGCAGGGTGAGGACCGGCCCGAAGATTTCCTCGGTAATCGCTGGCGAGGAGCTGTCGCGCACGGCGATCAGCGTCGGTTGATAGAAATAGCCTGGCGCATCCATTGGGGCGCCTCCGAACAGGCATTCGCCGCCCGCTGCGACGGCCGCCTCGACGATGCCGTGGATGCGGTTTAACTGGCGCTTCGAGATGATCGGCGAGTATTCGCTCGCCTCGTCCCAGGTCGGCCCTGGCCTCGCAGCGTTCATGCGCGTGACGATCGCCTCGGCGAGTGGGGTGGCGATGCTTTCCTCCACGATCAGGCGGGAGCCGGCGACGCAGGCCTGGCCAGCATTCGAAAGCATGCTCTGGGCGATCGCCGCCGCCGCCTTTTCGAGATCCGCATCGGCGAAGACCAGTTGTGGGCTCTTGCCGCCGAGCTCCAGCGTCATCGGCTTGATGCCGGTGCGCGCAATGTTGGCCATGATGACAGAGCCTGCGCCGGTCGAGCCGGTGAAGCTCACCTTGGCGATGTCCGGGTGACCGGTGATGGCATTGCCGGTGACTGCTCCGTCGCCGAGCACGATATTTATGAGGCCGGCTGGCAGGCCGGCGCGGTTCGCGAGTTCGGCGAGATAGACGGTCGAAAACGGCGTCATTTCCGAGGGTTTCAGCACCACCGCATTGCCGGCCGCGAGCGCGGGACCGAGCTTCCAGGCGGCCATGGAAACGGGAAAGTTCCAGGGCGTGATGGCACCGACGACGCCATAGGGCTCGGTCATGATCATGCCGAGGCTGGCGTCGTCGGTCGGCACGAGATTGCTTCCTTCTTTGTCGGCGAATTCCGCGAAGAAGCGAATCTGCTCGGCGCTGACAGCAATGTCGCCGGCGACGAGATGACCAACGGGCCGGGTTGAGGAAAGCGCCTCGAGCCTGGCGAGGGTTTCCGCCTCGCTTTCGATCAGGTCTGCCCAGCGCTGCAGCACGACTGTGCGCTCGCGCGGCCGTACGCCGCCCCAGTTGCTCGCCTTGAGCGCCTTCTTGGCAGTTGCGACGGCGCGGTCGACGAGCACCTCATCTGCAAGCGGGCAGCCTGCGTAAGGCTTGCCATCGGAGGGGCGTTGCATGTCGATGACACCTTCGGCCGGCACCAGTCGACCGCCGATGAAGTGCCCGATGGGCAAGGAGAGACTGTCCGGATCAAAGCTGAGTGTCATCGCGCGTCCTCGGCATGGGCTTGAACCCAACGCTAGTGGAGGAACGCGAGCAGCATGCATCGAGTGTTGATGCCGAGGCGGCGGAAAATTATGTTTTTGGCGGCATGGCAGCCAAATCTTCGGTGGTCACTCGGACGCCAGCCGTGCGACGGGTCGGCAAAGGTGGAGGCGATCCGAGGAGGGCGCGAGGAAGAGAAAGCTCCGCCGCGCTGGCCGGCAGCAGAGAGACGTCAGATAATCCAGCGGAGACGGCGCGGCCGGCGATGACACGCCCGAAGACCAGAGAGCGTGCCATCTTCATCATAATGTACTGAGAATAGCTCGTGCGCGACCTGGAAGACGATCGGTCGCGCGGCATCGGCGTTCTGGTTCACGGGACAGAACGGAATATACGGGAGGCTCGATCCCGCGACGGGCGACATGAAACTCTTCGAGGCTCCGGAGGGGCGCGGTCCGTACGGCATTGCTGCGACCCCGGACGGAGAAGTCTATTTCGTGTCGCTGGCCGGCAGTTATTTGGCAAGGATCGACCGCGATGGGGCGAAGCCGAAGTGATCGAGCCCCCGACCAAGAACCAAGGCGCGCGCCGCGTCTGGTCAGACAGCCAGGGGCGGCTCTGGATCTCCGAATGGAACTCGGGGCAGGTGTCAATGTATGATCCGCGCGACAGGAGCTGGAACGCCTGGCGGGTGCCGGGCGACAATCCGCGCGTCTACGCGGTCTATGTGGACGAGCGCGATGTTGTCTGGCTCTCGGATTTTGGCGGGAATGCGATCCACGCTTTCGATCCACGTACAGAGAAATTCACCACCTTTCCCCAAGTCTCAGGAAGGCGCCGATGTCCGCCAGATAAACGGCCGGAAGGGAGAGGTCTGGCTACCCGAGTCCGGCGCCGACCGATTGGTCGTGATCCGCACCGATCGGACCGAGTGACGTTTGCGACCACAACTGCAGCACTTCTTGTCTCGGCAGTCGATTGAGACCCCGCGTAAGAGGCACCCAGGCGGGCGGCATCCGCGTCAACACGATCGAATTAGGCGGAAGATTTCGCTCGGAGCATCCGTCGTGATCTGACGCACTTTCGCTTCCACGAGCGTACGCAGCGTGGCGTCGCTGATGGCCGGACCGGGGTTGACCGTCCAGGCATCTGTCTCGATCCCGAGGTCCAACAGGCGCTGAACGAGCGGGAAGCCTTGGGTTTCCGCGGCAACAATGGCGTCGAACCGGAGATAGGCGAGGCTCACGCCGGTCCTGTGCCGTTCCATGTGGCGCAGGAGCCGCTCCGGGTCGCGGAGAGCCGGTTGGCGGGACACCGCCAACATCGGGTCGTAGCCGAGCCGGGCGCCGGGAATGGCGGCGACGAGGCGACGTGCCTCATCGAGATGATGCGACCCGACGACGATGGCATCCGCCAGCCCGGCGACGGCGGCTGCCGCATCCGCGACCGCCGAATCCGGAAGCGCGTGCCGTTCGAGCAGCTTGAGGTCGAGCTGAAGGTTTGCCGACGGCGCTCTCGGCAGCCGTCGCAGCGGAACCACCAGTTCGGCGAGCGATAGCACCGGCGCATCGGGGTCGGGGTCGCCGTCGGCATCCCGGTGGAAAAGCCCGCTCATCGATGCGATCGGCGTGCGCGAAACATGTCCGCGGCCGGTCGTCGAAGGGCCGAGTGTCGGATCGTGAAGGACGGCGAAGCGGTCATCGGCGGTGGCGAGCATGTCGATCTCGAGGCTCGCGCCGAGCTGCCAGCCGAGGGCGAGATTGGAGCGTATGAAGGGCGCTTGGGTGGGCTGCCTGCGCAGCTTGTGCCACTTGAGCCGGATAGGGCCGTAAGGGCCCTCGACCGCCACCGGCGTGGTCGGTGTCCGATTGTTTATATCAAAGGCTGTCACCGTGCGTCCTTCTCCTTCGAGCGGCTGCCGCTCGATTCTGTCAAATGGGTGCACGGACATGCGCGCCGGCGATGAGTTTTTGTCCCTTCGTCTCGAAGACGAGCGAATTCTCGGGCTGAAAACCGATCCGTACCTTTTCGCCTGTCGAGTGCCCGGCCGCGGAACCCTGTTCGAGCACGCGAACGGCGCCCATGCCGGTCTCGACGACATAAAGGATCTCGCGGCCCATCGGCTCGATCTGGGCGATACGGCCGGCAAAGCCGGTGTTGCCAAATCTGAGGTGTTCCGGCCGCAGCCCGACAGTCACCGACCCTAATGCGCCCTCGACCGGAAATCTGACGTCATTCACGGTGACCGTTCCGCCATCGGCTTCGCCGGCAATGAGGTTGATGGGCGGGGAGCCGATGAAGCTGGCGACGAACAGGCTCGATGGCTTGAGATAGAGGTCGTCCGGCGTCCCGACTTGCTCGATCCGGCCGGCGCGCATGCAGATGATGCGATCGGCCATCGTCGTCGCCTCGATCTGATCATGCGTAACGAGGACGGTCGTGACGCCGAGCTGCGCATGCAGCGATTTGATCTCGGTCCGCATCGAAAGGCGGAGCGAAGCGTCGAGATTGGAGAGCGGCTCGTCAAGGAGCAGAAGCTTAGGCTCCTTCACCAGGGCGCGCGCAAGGGCGACGCGCTGCTGCTGACCGCCGGAAAGCTCGCTGGGGCGACGGTCCAACAGTTCCTCGACCCGGACAAGGTCCGCGGCGGCCTTCACCCGGGCAAGCGCTTCGTCGCGCGGCGTTTTCTTGAAGCGCAGCGGAAACAGGATGTTGTCGCGTACGCTCATGTGCGGGTAGAGTGCGTAGGATTGAAAGACGATGCCGACATTGCGGTCGCGTGCCTCTACCTCGTTAACCACATGCCCGTCGAAGAGGAGCTCGCCGCCGCTTGGAAGATAGATGCCCGCGAGCATGAACAGGCTCGTTGACTTGCCGCAGCCGGAGGGGCCGAGAAGCGCGACGAATTCGCCGTCCTCTATGACGAGGTTCATATCCGGGATCACCTCGACCGCGCCGAAGCGCTTCACCACGTTGCGGAACTCAATCTTCGCCATCGTCGTCAGCCCTTCACGCCGCCGATCGACATCTGCATGAGATAGCGCTGCGCGGCCATATAAAGGATGAGACTCGGGACAAGGTAGAAGACGCCGACCGCAGAGACGACGCCATAGTCGACGCCCATGACATCATCGCGCACCCAGTACATGTAAAGGCTCATCGTCCAATTGCTGTTCCTGATCAGGAACGTGAACACGAAGATGTACTCTTCCCACCCGCGGATGAAGGTGAAGACTGCGATAGCAAGGATACCGTTCCTCACCTGCGGCAGCACCACGCTCACAAATGCCTGCCGCCGTGACGCGCCGTCGGTCAGCGCGCTCATCTCGATGTCCCACGGCACGGCGTCGAAGAAGCCCTTCATGATGAAAATCGCAAATGGCAGCTCGAATGCGACAAGCACAATTATGACGCCGGAAAGCGTGTCGAGGAGCCCGATCCAGTAAAGCATCAGGAACATCGGTACGATCAGCGTTAGCACGGGGAATGCGTGGAGCACCAGGAGCGAGCGCAGCATCGAGGAGCGGCCGGGGAACTGAAAGCGCGACAAGTAGTAGGCTGCCAACGAGGCGACGGTAACGACGATTGTCGTCTGCGCGCCGGCGATCAGGATCGAGTTGCCGAAGGCATGCCAGACGTTGGGAAACTGGACCGCTCCTTTGACTTCCCCGATCCGCGACCGCACGACCGAAGCGAAGTCCGGTTCCCACAGGAAGATGAAATTCCCGAGGTGGAGGTCGGGGCCGACCAGCAGGGCGAAGGCGACGATAGCGATTGCCGCGACTGCGGCAAGGCCGACCCACAACTGGCGCCGGCTTTGCGCGAGCGCGGCCGTGAGCCAGAAGGCGACGACGGCGGGAATGACCACGGCCATCGAGCGCCACAGAACCGCCGTGTCGGCGACGCCGGTTTTGGCCGAGAAGGCGATGGTGACGAGCCAGAAATAGGGGAGGATGATCGGCAGGGACACGGCGATCAGGAAGGCATAGAGGACGACCGCCTTGGTGCGTCGGGCGGTCCGCGCCCGCGCGGCCAATGCATCCCAATCGATCGCTGCTTGCGCCGCCATCTCAATGCACCTCGATACGCGGCCGCTGCAGCAGGCGCTCCATGTCGAAGAAGCGCCAGCCTATGAGCGCGACGACGACGCCAATCACGATGAGAAAGAGCGCCAGCGCGGCTCCGTAGCCGTATTGGCCGCTCTCGAAGGCGCGACGGTACACGTAGAGCGCATAGACAGTGGTGTCGTAAAATGGACCGCCCTTGGTGAGCAGCAGGATGTATTCGAAGCTGACCAGCAGCGAGAGCGTTTGATAGATCGTGACGAAGCTGATCGGCCAACGCAACGCCGGCAGGGTGATGAAGCGGACCCTTGCGAACGTTCCGGCGCCGTCCACCGCCGCGGCGTGGAACAGGTGCTCGGGGATTCCGCGGATCGCGGCGGTGAATATGATCATGCCCATCGAAGCGCCGATGAAGCCGTTCGAGATGATGATGAGCGCAATCGGCGCCGAGGTCAGAAGGTCGAGCGGCGCGTCGAGGCCGAACGCCTGCATGAGCACCTGGTTTACGAGGCCGGCTTCGGTGGGGCTCACCGCCCACAGCCAGAGTAGGATGTAGAGGACCGACGGGCTCATCCGCGGCAGCAGCCACACACCTCGGAAGAAACTGCCGGAAATATTCCTGATCGCGGTGGTGGTGATGGCGAGGATCAGGCCAAAGGTCACGTTGAAGATCGCCAGCGTGCCGAAGACATAGACGAACGTTAGTCCGATGACCTGTGACAAGCGGCGATCGGTTCTAAAAACCTTCTCGTACTGCTCCATGGTGAACTCGCTGATGCGGAGCGAGCGGCTGAGGTCGGTGAACGACACAGTGATGTCGATGATCACTGGGACGAGAAAGAAGAGGACTGTGAGGACGATCGCGGGACCGAGAAAGAGCACGAAGTTCGTGCGCCTGCGGACCGCCGATCCCGCACGGCCGCGTCGCTCGATCGTGAGTTCATCTCTTATCGTCGTCATCGTTTGTCCCGCACGGAGGCCGTCTCGCAACCGTCGACCCGTGCGCCGTGCCGACGAGACCGCCCGGACCTATTTGACGGTCACGTCTTCGAGGGTCGCCGATGCCTCTTCGATGACGAAATCGGCCGCTTGCTCAGCCGACAGCCGCCCGGACTCTATGCCTTGAATTCCGGCAAAGATGATGCCGTTAAGCTCGCCAAACTGCGAGTTGTTGGGCAGGAACTTGGTGATCTTGAGCAGTTCCGTTGCCCTGGCGAGCGGCCAGGCCTTGGCATAGCGCGGGTCCTCGAGTTGCTCGGGTTTGATGCCGAGATGCGTCGTTGTGACCGCATGATCGGTGTTGAGATCGACCGCTGAAGCGTGGCCAAGCAGGCGGACGGCGAGTTCCGGCTCCTTTGTGTCGGCCGCGATCGCATAGACGATCGGGTGCGTCAGACTGACCGGCGCGCCGCCCTTCTGGGGTGCCGGACCGGTGATCCAGCCCCAATCCGCGAAGAATGCCTTCTCGTCCTGCGGCAACCCGTAGGTCGGGAACGCGACGCTGCCGAGGTCCCAGATGCCGTACATCCAGAATGCGGCGTTGCCGGTGTAGAATTCCTTGCGCAGCGCGTCGAACTCCATCGCCGTATTGTTGGCCGGGATGACCTTTTCCTTCACCCCGCGCTCGAACCAGCCGAAGGCGGCAGCAAGCTTGTCGCGCTCGAGGAGCAGCTTGCCGGTTGCCGGATCGACGAAGTCGTTGCCATAGGCGTTGAAGACCATGATGTAGTCCGGCCCCTTGTTCGGCCGGTGAAGCACGCCGTACTGAGCCTTCGTGTTGTCGACGACCTTCTTGGCGATCTCCAGCACCTCGTCCATCGTCAGGTCGCCCGACAGCGCCCGCTCCGGCATGGCGTCGACGAAGGCAGCGTCGTAGCCGGCCTCGCGCAGGAGCTTCTTGTTGTAGAAGAACATTCTCGCCTCGGCGTCCTGCGGAATAGCATAAATGCCGTCGGGACATTTCGCCGATGACCAGAGCGACGGAAAGATCGTGCCGAAGTGCTGAGGGTATTTCGCGATGTAATCATCGAGCTTGAGAACGAAGCCATCCTCCTGGAAGGCACAGATCCATTCGTGCGCTGCGATGAAGATATCGGGGCCCTCGCCGATGCCAAATACCTTGAGAAGCTGCAGTGCATCGTCGTCGAAACCCTTAGCGGGGCTCTCGCGCACGGCAACCTCGACGCGCTTGGGCGAGCCCTCGGCCTCGAGCTCCTTGTTCAACCGCTCGGCAGCCTTGACCACATTGCCTGGGCGCAGTGGCCCCGACGGATCCTGGCGCGACCAGAGCTCAAGCTTCACAGTTTCTTGCGCCAACAGGGGTGTTGCTGCAAGGAAGGCCGCACTGCCGGCCGCCAATGCTGCACTCAGAAGCGCAGCCGTTCCGATCCTCCAGTGAATCATCTGATTTCCTCCCAGCCGCGACACGCTTGCATCGTGCCGTCATTGATTGTTGCAATGCTGTGCAACACGATTATGAATGCGCTTTGGGGAATGTCCAGCGGAGTCGAACGGTGTCGGATACCAGAGACAGCAACCCGGGCCGCTTTGTGAGCGCCCACGCGGTCGCCGAGCTTGCCGGCGTGTCCCGGTCGGCGGTTTCGCGGGCCTTCACCCCTGGCGCAAGCATCGCGCCAGCAACGCTGGCGCGGGTGCGCGAGGCAGCCGCGGCGCTCGGATATCAGGTCAACGATCTCGCACGCGGGCTTCTGGCCAATCGCAGCCGGCTGGTCGGGCTCGTGACCTCGGACGCCGAAACTCCATTCCGGGCCCAGATGATCGCGGCTCTGTCGCACGCATTGATCGAGCGCTCCAACGTACCGGCGATCATCAGCATCGGTCCCACTGCGGACGACATTGCGAATGCAACACGTCAGCTGCTCCGCTATCGGGCGGAGGCTACCGTCTTCCTCTCGGGTTCGCCGCCGACCAGTCTTGTCGAGCTCACGCGGCGAAATGGACAGCCGCTGATCCTGATCAATCGGGCCGAGACCGGCCTCGACAGCGTCCATTGTGATGACAGGGACGGAGCACAGCAGGCCTTCGAGGCCCTGCGCCTGACAGGAGCCTCTCGTTTCGCCGTGATCAACAGGATAAACCCGAGCCCCTCCCTCTTTGCCCGCGAGCACGCCTTCGCCGAGTGTGCTGCGGCTTCCGGATTCGAAGCGACGATCGTTCGGGCGGCCCTTGCCGACTATGATGGCGGGCGGGAGGCGGCGCGACAGCTGCTGGAGAGCGGGCCTGCACCCGACGCGGTCTTCTGCGTGAACGATCTCATGGCATTCGGAACGCTCGACCACTTTCGCGGTGCGGGCTTGCGCGTGCCCGCCGACGTTTCAGTCATCGGCTTTGACGATGTGCCCGTCGCCGCATGGGCTTCCTACCGTCTGACCACTCTGCGGCAGGATCCACGGCGAATTGCCCATGACGTCGTATCGATACTCGACCGGCGCCTCGCCGATCCCGACTCGCCGCCGATTTCGGCCTACGTGCCGGTTGAGCTTGTTGTTCGCGAAACAGTCAGGGCGCACGGTCTGGAAGTCGTGTCATAACGATGTAGGATCTCGAATATGGCCTTCAGCTTCCTTGCCCGCGAAGCGGGACGTGTCCATGTCTGTGGCCACCGCGGCTACAGCCTCCATTACCCGGAGAATACGTTGCCGGCATTCGAAGCGGCAAAGGCTGCAGGGGCGACCACGGTCGAGATCGACGTGGTGCTGACCGCCGACGGTGAGCCGATCATCCTGCACGACCTGACTGTCGACAGGACGACAAACGGACACGGCTTTGTGGCCGACCTCAACCTCGAGCAGATCCGCAGCCTGGATGCGGGGGCCTTGTTTCATCCCGCCTTCGCCGGAACGAAGATACCGACCGTGGCGGAGGCGCTCGATTGGGCGAAGGTGCATAACATGGGTATTGTGCTCGAGATCAAGGAGGCAGAGCGCCCGGACATAGCTGTTGATCAGGTGGCAGCCTTACTGCGATCGACAGGTAGTCTCGACCGGGTCATTGTCATCGGCTTCGACCATGTGATGCTGAAGCGTGCGGTCGAGCGGCATCCGGACCTCAGGACCGAAGCCATCACCCACGCTCGCCATGCCGACCTCGTGGGGGTTTTGAAGGCGTGCAGGGCGAGTTCGGTTTCGATTGAGCTCGACATGCTCCACCCCGACGATGCGAAGGCATTGCATGAAGCAGGCCTCAGCAACCGCGTACACGTGCCTCGCCCTGATATGCTCGCCGAGTATTGGCGGGGCGGACGCGATCCCCTGCCGGACCTCGTGCAATGGATCGCCGACGGCCTCATCGACACGATCTCGGGCGACGACGTGCCGTTCATCGCCATGCTCGTCAAGCGCGCCGGCCGCACCGGCTGAGACCTCTACTGAATGTTTTCCTTAAATCGAATCCGATTGAAGGATAAAAACATGCAGCAGTTGAGAGTGTTACGGCGACCTTTGCCCGTCTGATAAGACGCACGGCGCGGTCAGAGGCGAGCCGACCATAGCCGATAGCTCGCGCTGATCGCCTGCAGGTGGTGGGGTGGTCCCCGGGGCCATTACAATCCGGTTGCGGCCGAGCTCTTTTCGGCGAGAATGGGAGGCTGGGACGTTCGCACGACATGCTGCTTTCGGCAGCTCTGAATGAGGGACAGCCGAGACACGATGAACGCCGTGTTCGTACTCTTTGACTCGCTCAACCGTCACGTGCTCGCCCCATACCGGGGGCAGCGGGTCCCGACGCCCAATTTTTCCCGACTGGCCGGGCGTGCCGCGACGTTCGAGCGCCACTACGTCGGCAGCCTGCCCTGCATGCCGGCGCGCCGCGACCTGCAGACTGGACGGCTCAGCTTCCTTCACCGGAGCTGGGGGCCACTCGAGCCGTTCGACAATTCCTTTCCCGAGCTGTTGCGTGAGGCCGGCTGTTACAGCCATCTGGTCACCGACCACTTCCACTATTTCGAGGACGGTGGCGCCACCTATCACACCCGGTATGACAGCTACGATTTCATCCGCGGGCAGGAGGGCGATCCGTGGAAGGCGATGGTGCAGCCACCCTGGGAACGCCTGCGTCAGATGTATCATGAGCGGCAATTCAGCCAGTCGGCACGCGACAAGTTTCGCCGCAACATCGTGAACCGCGAGTTCATCAAGGAGGAGAGCGACTTCCCGTCGATGCAATGCTTCGCCGCCGGCCTGGAGTTTATCGAGCGAAACAGGACAGCGGACAACTGGCTCCTGCAGATCGAGACGTTCGACCCCCATGAGCCCTTCACTGCGCCGGAGCGGTTTCGCGAGGCATTCACGACGGGCTGGAACGGCCCGATTCGCGACTGGCCACGCTACGGCCGCGTCGACGAACTGCCGGAAGAGTGCGAGGAACTGCGCGCCAACTATTACGCCCTCGTTGCGCTTTGCGATTTCCTCATCGGGCAGCTACTCGATTATTTCGATCAGCACGACCTTTGGCGCGACACCGCACTTGTCGTCACGACCGATCACGGCTTTCTGCTCGGCGAGCACGATTTCTGGGCCAAGAACCGGATGAACATGTATGAGGAGATCGTGCATATCCCGCTCTTCGCCTACGATCCGCGCCGCCCGGGAAGCGCGGGCGTTCGGCGTTCGGCTCTGACCCAGACCATCGATCTCGCGCCAACATTCCTCGATCTGTTCGGCGTTCCGGCCGTTGCCGAGATGGAGGGGCATTCCCTGCTGCCACTGTTCGACGCCGATCGCTCGCTGCGGCGCGGCGCCCTCTTCGGCTATTTCGGTGGCGCGATCAACGCGACCGACGGACGATACACCTATCACCGCTTCCCGCCAGACCCTCGCTCGCAGGAGCTCTATCAATACACACTGATGCCGACGCACATCTGGGAGCCGTTCACCCCGGAGGAACTCGCCGGAGCCTCGCTTCAACAGCCGTTGCCGTTCACGAAGGGAGCCCCTGTCCTCAAGGTACCGGTGATAGAGCGGTCGCCGATGTACGACAACTACGGTCCCGGCGCGCTTCTCGAGAGTGAAACCCGGCTCTACGATCTTGCTAATGATCCGGGACAGAATACGCCCCTTGTCTCCCCGGAGATCGAGGGGGCAATGACCCGTCTCATGCAGGATCTCATGCGCGCCAATGATGCTCCGCCAGAAGCTTACGCGCGGGTTGGGATCGAGGCTGAGTAATGTAACACGCTTCCCCGACATCGCTTCGGAGAGCGAAAGTCATCACCGTCCGAACTCAGATTTCCCGTCTGCCTCCCAGGCCCCGACTCGGCTGCAAGTCGAGCAGATACCGGCGGCAACCTTTTTTCATGGTCGGGCTTGCGACGTAGAAGCGTGTTGTAGCGGCCTGCAGTCAACCAGATATCAGCGTTGAAAGCTGCTCGGGAAGTTTCACCCTGGAGGCTCTGTAAGCGGCAATCACGCGGTTGGCCATTAGCATGGCGATGGTCATCGGTCCGACGCCACCCGGAACCGGTGTGATAGTGGACGCGATAGAATGGGCGCTCGAGGTCACATAGCCCTCGTCGTTCTCGAGCGTGGCCGCCGCTCCCTTGGCGAGAATGTGCGAACCGCTGCGGAACGACGGCTTCGGGTCGAGCGGCACGACGCCCACCAGTTGCGGCCGGTCGGGCGCAGCCAACCCCTCGCGCTGCAGCATCGCCTTGCCGATAAAATTGGGCTTGGTCGCCGAGACCATCTTGCCGAAGCCCAGATCGGCCGGGATAACCGTGCCGTTGATCTCGTTATGCGTCACATGGCCTTTTTCAATGCGCAGAACACTGAGCGCCTCGGCACCGTAGGGCATGATGCCGTGGCCCTTTCCGGCTTCCATCAACGCAACGGCGACGCTTTCACCGTAGCCGGCCGGAACCGCAAGCTCATAGGCGAGCTCGCCCGAGAAGGAAATCGGAAGAGGCAACCGTAAGGCGCGCCGCCGAACAAAGAAACCTCCTTCGCTGCGAGGATGGGGAAGGCTGCGACGATCCGGACCTACTGGGCAATGCACGGAGCCGATCAACTGCTGCACCAGCTTACCAATGCGGCGCTGGTGCTTGGCGCGCTGGTGTAGATGCTTTCATCCCTGGTGCCACGCATGCGATTGGCAGGGACGGGCGTCGGACTTGTCTGCGAGAGCGGAACACAACGAAGCAACAGCCCGTCCGCGAGCAGGCCGGCCCTCAGAGCTTTGCAAAACTGGCAGCTACAGCAACCACACATCAAAAGCACTGCATCAGTGGCTGCACGGTGCCCCTTTTGGGTCGCCCCTGCCAAGTCGGAGCGTGCTCTGATCGTCGAAGAAGTGGACGTCCGCGGAAGCGAAGGCGAGACCGATCTGGTCGCCGGGTGCGAGGCTGACGCGCTCGCGAAGCAGCATTGCCAGTTGTGCTCCGCCAAGCTCCACCAGAAGGTGTGTTTCGTCGCCGGTCGGTTCCACGATCAGCACCTTGGCGGAGGGGCCGGTGGCGCCGATTTGCAGCTTGTTTGGCCTTATTCCCGCGACGGCCGGTGCGCTATGAGCCAGATTGGCGGCAGGAATAACGAAGCCGCCGGGCCCTCGGAACGTGCCGTCGACAACCTCGCCCTTGATGAAATTCATCGCAGGACTGCCGATGAAGCTCGCGACGAAGAGATTGCGAGGATTGTCGAAAAGCTCCAGCGGCGTCCCGATCTGCTCGACATTGCCGTCGCGCATCACGACGATGCGGTCGGCCATCGTCATGGCTTCGATCTGGTCATGCGTCACGTAGATGCTGGTGGTGCGCAGGCGCTGGTGCAGACCTTTGATCTCGGCACGCATCTGCACGCGGAGCTTTGCGTCGAGATTTGAGAGCGGTTCGTCGAACAGGAAGACTTCCGGGCGGCGGACGATGGCCCGGCCCATGGCGACGCGCTGGCGTTGGCCGCCCGAGAGCTGGCCGGGATAACGGTCGAGCAGACCCTCCAGGCCAAGCATGGTAGCCGCTTCGCCGACCTTCTTCTTCTGTTCGTCCTTCGGGAGTCGAGCGAGGCGAAGTGCAAAGGCCATGTTCTCCGCAACGGTCATGTGCGGGTAGAGCGCATAGTTCTGGAAGACCATCGATATGTTGCGGTCCTTCGGAGCGACCTCGTTGACGATGTCCCCTCCGATCACGACCGCTCCGTCGGAGATTTCCTCAAGGCCGGCGATCATGCGCAGAAGCGTGGACTTGCCGCAGCCCGATGGGCCCACCAAAGCGACGAATTCGCCGTCGGCGATCTCTGCCGAGACACCATGAACGACTTCCAGTGAACCATAGCGCTTGACCACATTCCTGATTTCGACGCTGGCCATCTCACCCTCTCGCTTTCTTCATTGCCGCTTCCATGTTGTGGAACGGGCGGCGATAGGTCGGCACCCGCTCCGCGACATCGGGGAACTTGCCGAAGGGCTTGTGCGGCTCTGCCTGGTACCAGAAGGCGACGGAGGAGATATCGTCGGCGCGGCGGTTGGCATGACCATGTTCGATTGTCACCCGAATGCTCTTCTGGAAGATAGCGGGGTCTTCGATATGCCAGCGGTAGAGCGTGACCGGCTCGGTCCAGTTGGGGCCGCCGGCTGCGATGATGCCGTGATAGGGGGCGCTATAGTCCTGGGTCGGGCACCAGGCGGTGTTGAAATAGTCTTCCGTGCCCGTGCCGTGCAGGGTCGGCGGCCAGGCATCATTGTCGCCCGGCTCCGACTCCGGCCGCGGTTCGATCAACGCCGCTTTGGGACCGATGCGCGGATCGGGCTTGCGAACCGTATCGGGCACCGACAATCCCTGCTCGCCGTCGATGAAGATCATGTCGTCGCCTTCGCCGTACCAATCCCAGACATCCGAGCGACGACGCGAATAGACGCTGTAGAGGACGCCGACGTAATGGCCGCGCCCCTCGGCTGCGAGGATCGTGTAATTCTGCCGGCCGTCGACGTTCTCGCCGCCGAAGAGGAACTGTTCGTTGGTCAGGCCGGCTTCGCTCATACCCGCCGGCCGTGCCTGGCGGTAATGGGCGTGGAAGCGGCCCATGTCCTCCTCGAGAACATCGTGAAGCTCGAGATCGATGTAGTAGTAGAAGAGGAGGTCGTGTTCCGCCTCGTTGGTGACGGTGAACTTCATGTGCGAGCCGAAGGGCATGGGGAAGTAGCAGTTGAAGGCCTTGCCGTCCTCCGGGCTCGCCTGCATCGGCAGGCTGGCATAGTTGGCGGTGCGGGCATGGCCCATGCCGAAGAAATCGCCGATGGGCGCCTCGATGCTCGGCTCCGTCTCACCGTCCCAATAGGCCCTGAGCACGATCTTGCGCAGGAAATCCTCGCTCTCGCATGCGAGCGTCGCCCAGATATGGGTGATGATGCCGGCGCCTTCGTGCTCGCCGATCACCACCGTCTTGCCGGGTTCGATATGCAGCCTGTCGTCATTGCCGCCGGTGCGGTCGTAGCTGGAGAAGCGGCGCGTTTTCGCGTTGCGCAGCTTCGCGAGACCGCGAAGGGGCGAGAGGCCGGCATTGGTCATTCGAATGTCTCCTGTGCAATGTGCTGTCGCGGCTTACTTGAGTCCGCTGGTCTTGAGGGAATCCATGATCTGCCTCTGGAAGATCACGAAGAGGATGAGCGTCGGGATCGCGACGATGGTGGCGGCGGCCATCATGTAGTTCCACGATGCGGAATACTGGCTCTTGAAATTCGCAATCCCGAGCTGGACGACCCAGAGATTGGGGTCCGAGGTGATGGTGAGCGGCCAGAGGAACGAATTCCAGTTGGCCAGGAAAAACAGGATCGCCAGTGCTGACATGATGGGACGGCTGAGCGGGAGGATGACGCTCCAGTAGATCCGCCAGTAACCCGCGCCGTCGATGCGTGCGGCCTCCTCGATCTCTTTCGGCAGCGACAGATAATACTGCCTGAGCAGGAAGATGCCGAAGGCATTGAAGATCGCCGGGATGATCAACCCCGCGTAGGAGTTGAGCATGCCCATCGCTTTGACGATGACGAAGAGCGGCACAATGATCACCGGCAGCGAGACGAGGAATGTCGAGAAGATCGAGAGAAACAGCACCTCGCGGCCGGGAAATCTCAGCCGCGCCAGCGCATAGCCGGCCATGGTGTGGAAGAACAGCGCCACGATCGTCACCGCGGCCGACACCAGGAAGCTGTTGGTCATGTAGCGGATGAATGGAACGGCGGTCAGCACATAGATGAAATTGTCGAGGGTCGGCGATTGCGGGATGAGGTTCGAAGAGAACGACTCCGCCGCCGGCTTGAAGGCGATCGACACCATCCAGAAGAGCGGAAACAGCGTCATGAAGGCGAGGCTGGCCGTCACCAGCATCCAGACGCCACGCACCAGCGTGACCTGCGACCGGGAGAAATAGGGCTGGGGGCGCTTACTGCTCATGGTTGAAACGTCCTCCTCGCGTCAGGGCAAAGAACACCGCTGTCACGATCATGAGCGCCACGACCAGGATGGAGGCCATGGCCGCCGCATAACCGAAGGCGCCGAAGCCGAAGGCCTGCTGGTAGATGTAGACGATCAGCACCGCCGTGGCGTTGGCAGGCCCGCCCTTGGTCATGACGTAGATGATGTCGAAGGCCTGTGCGCCTGCGACGGCTGCCACCATCGACACCATGATCACGAAGAAGCTCGTGGGTTTGAGAAGCGGCAGCGTGATGAACCAGAAGCGGGCGATGGCGCCGGCCCCGTCGATCATCGCCGCTTCGTAATATTGGCGGGGAATGTCCTGCAGACCGCCCAGGAAGATCAGCATGTAGAACCCCATCAGGAACCAGACGCTGACCAGGACGATGGTGATGAGCGCGAAGTTGGGGTCGCCGAGGAAAGAGAAACCGCCGATGCCGAGTGCGGCCGTCAGTCTGCTGACCACGCCGATCTTGTCGACCACCATGAACTGCCAGACAAGCGCGACGACGACGAGGCTGACCATGTGCGGTGCGAAGAACATCGAACGCATGACGGTGTTGAAGCGGTCGGTGCGCTGGACCAGAAGGGCAAGGCCCAGCCCGCATGCGTAGAGCAGCGGGACCAGCATGACGGCATAGAGGGCGGTCACCTTCGCGCCCTTCCAGAACAACGGGTCGTTCCACATGCGCAGGTAATTCTTCGCACCGACGAAGGAATAGCCGCCGAAACCGTTCACCTCGAAGACGCTGAGCGCGAGGGAGAGTGCCATCGGCACGCCGAGAAAAACGAGCAGTCCCAATGCGTCCGGCAAAACGAACAGATAGCCCGCGATCCACTCGCGGTGCTTGGCGGAAAGGCGAGTCCGGCCGGCGTGCCTGCGCCGCGCGGCCGTTTCGGCAATCGTTGTCATGACGTCATTCCCAGCTTGCTGAGGCGGCCGCATCGAATGCGGCCGCCGGTTTGGCCGTCAAAGGATCGGCGCGCCCTGGTAGCTCGAAAGGAACGCGTCGAGCTGCTGGGAGGCGGCCGTCGCCGTGGCTTGCGGATCGGCGCCGCCCAGTTGCGTCTGCTGGATCGCGTCGGAGATGATCTTGTAGACCTCCGGCGGCACGCGCGGCTCCGCCCGGGTTCCGGGATGGATCTCCTTGGCGAACGTGCCGATCATGCCCGACGAGAAGGCCTCGCCGCCAGCCTTCAGCGCGCTGTTGCGCGGCGGCATGTCGGATTTCCCCTTGGTGCACCAGGTAGCGACCCGATCGATCGAGCCCTGTTCCTTGGAGGCGAGCGCCCAGGCGCAGAATTCGCCCGCCGCGTCGGAATTGCGGCCTTTGGCATTGGCAACGAACGCCCATCCGCCACCCACGGTCACATATTTGCCGTTCGGCGGGGTGGGCAGCCGGAAGACGCCGTACTGGAAGTCCTTGGCATTGCTCTGAAGCTGCGAAATGCCCCAGATGCCGACGTTCTGCATGGCGACATAGCCAGATGCGAGGTTGGCGATGGTGTCATGCCCGCCCGCACCCATGATCTGGCGGGGCGCCACGCCGCTGTTGATCGCATCCTGCCAGAACTTGAGCGCTTGCACGGTGGCCGGTGAATCGAAGCTGCTCTTGCCGTCCGCCGTCTGGAACTCGCCGCCGCCCTGCCAGAGGAAGGGATACCACGTGAAGTTCTGGTAATAGCCCGGCTGGGTCTCGAACATCACCCCGAAGCGCTCGGGTGTCGTCAGCTTCTTGGCGACCTCCAGCAACTCCTCCCACGTCTTGGGAACGTCGTTCTCGTTGAGGCCAGCCTCCTCGAATGCCTTGACCGAATAGTACATGGCCATCGGTTCGACCTCCATCGGGATGCCGAAGACCTTGCCGTCCACCATGCGGTTGGCGATGACGCTTTCCGGAAAATCCGCCCTGGTGGCTTCGTCGATGAAGGGGGTCAGGTCCTTGAGGACGCCGCCATTGTAGTAGCGCAGGAAGTCGCCCGGCGAGATGATGAAGATGTCGGGCCCTTCGCCGGAGGCAAACGCGGTTGCCAGTTTCGGACCGCTGATATACTCGGAGTTCGGAATGAACTCGAGCTCGATCTTCTGCGGGTGGCTGTCGTTCCAGTCCGCGACCGTCTTTTCGAACCATTCGACCTGGCTCGCCACCGGTCCACCGGGCGCATAAAACTGCCAGAACTTCAGCGGCGTTTCCTGTGCCCGCACCGCCAGGCGATTGATATAGGGAAATCCGCCGAGGCCGACGATGCCGCCGGCCACCGCCGCACCGCCCTTGAGCAGGCCGCGTCGCGTCAGTGTCGGAAATGCCTTCTTTTTGTCACTCATTACTTCCTCCCGGGTTTTGCTGGTAAATACCCCCGGGGCTCCTCCTCCGGGGACGGCTTCGCCTTACGCCGTATCGAAGGCGTGAAGGATGCAGGGGATCACCTCCGAGCGAGGCGGCCCTGAATACTCGCCCGACAACCGTTCGAGCAGCATGGCGGCCGCTCGATGGGCAAGCAGCGAAGGGCTGTTGCCGACACGCGCGATGCGCGGCCGCACATATTCGAGCTGTGGCTGGTCGCCGAAAACGGCAATCGCAACGTCGTCGGGAATGCGAATGCCGCGGTCATGGAATTCGGCGATTGCACCCGCCGCCATGAGATAATTGCCGAAAAAGATGACTGAAGGCAGGCGGTCGCCATGGGTCTCCACCAGCCAACCCACGGCCTCCTGTCCCGATGGGCTGAGATAGGTGCCCTCGCGCCGCAGCTCGGCGATCGGTTCGACCCCGTGATCGCGCAGTCCCTGCTCGAAACCCGCCGCTCTTGCCATGGCCTCGGCAAAGAAGGACGGGCCCGTGACCTGCGCGACGCGCTTGTGGCCTTTCCTGGCGAGGTAAGCACCCATCTGGTAGCCGCCGCCGAAATCGTCGATCTTGACGCTGTCGACCGCCGCATTGGGCAGGTCACCGATGAAGACGGTGGGAATGTCTATGCCGATCAATGTGTCGTGCATGCCATGCAGCGCAAAGTCGCCGACGATCAATCCATCGATCCGGCGGTTGCGTATCTGTTTCAGATATTGGTGGCTGTGCTCCTGCGAGTGACCGCCGGGAACGTCGGTGTTGAAGATCAAAAGATCCAGCCCCGTCGCCTCGAGATCCGATTGCGCGGCTTTCACGAGTTCCGGATAGAAAGGGTTGCGGATATCCGGGATCAACATTGCCACCAGGTTGGTCCGCCCCGTGCGCAGGCTCTGTGCCTGGGGGTTCGGTACGTAGCCCAGCTCGGCTATCGCCGCTTCTACCCTCCGACGCATTTCTAGCGAAACGCGGTCTGCATGATTCAACACATGAGAGACCGTGGTCAGAGATACGCCCGCTCGTTTCGCGACTTTAGCAATCGTTGTCATGTCTTGTTGAATAAGCGATTACAAATCGTTTTGCAAATCGTTTTGCAAAACGATTTGCAACATTCCTGCGATGGAGCGGGTGATAGCCAGAAGCGAGCAAATCTGAAGGGAGGCTTACAGCGCCGCGCGTCCAACCCGACGCGCCAAGGCCGCTGTAGCACTTTGATTTGCTGCGTGATTTTACCCTTAAATCGATTCCGATTTAAGGAATCATGCAGTAGGTCAGAGCGGTATTATGAGGGCAGGACTTTGCAGGCGTTCGCCGTCCACTGAAAGTTGGTGCCGTGACAGGGGCGGTCCCAAGATCGCTCGAATCCGTTCCAGCGCACAGAGTTCACCTAGCAAAGAAATGTCAGTTGCACCTTGCAGGCAACGGAGCGGTCGCCGGCCTGTTCGAAGGCCGCGACCGCCTGCTCGACCGGAAAGCTGTGTGAAATGATCGGCCGGACATCGATCCGGCGATGGGCGATGAGGTCGACGGCCAACGCGAACTCGCGGTCGAAGCGCTGCGATCCGACGAGGCGCAATTCCTTACCGACGATCGCGTTGAGCGGAAGGGTGATGTCGCCCGTGACGCCGACCTGCACGATCAGACCGCGCGGTCTGACCGCGGCGATCGCGCCGCGCAGGGCCGGTTCGGCCGCGGAGCATTCGAAAACCACGTCGAACTGGCCCTTGTCCACCTCGTAGGCGGCAAGGCCCGCCGGCTCGCGCCGGACGTTGACGGCCCGGGCCGCACCCATCGCCATTGCCCGCTCAAGCGCCGCATCGGCAAGGTCCGTCACGACGACCGTCCCGGCACCCGCATGGCGGGCGGCCGCGACCACGAGCGCGCCGATCGGCCCGGCGCCGGTGACGAGCACCTTTTTGCCGTTGAGGTCCCCGGCCTGCGCCACGGCGTGAAGGCAAACCGCGAGCGGCTCGGCACAGGCCGCCTCGCCGGCACTGATGAGTGCGCCCGCGGCAAAACATTGGCTCACTGGCACGACGAGCCAATCGCGGAACATGCCCTGCGTGTGCGGGAAACGCATGGCGCTGCCCAGGAACCGCATGTTGAGGCAATGAATAGCGAGCCCCTCCGCGCAAAAGCGGCACGCGCCGCAGGGCTGGCTCGGATTGATCGCCACCAACTCGCCGACTGCAAGTCGGGACACGTTGGCCCCAAGCGCAGCAACATAGCCGGCAGCCTCGTGGCCGGGGATGATCGGCTCGCGCACCCGGATGGGGCCGAAGCCGCCATCCTGGTAGTAGTGAAGATCGGAACCGCAGATGCCGCCGGCCGCCATCTTCAGCAGCACCTCGCCTTCGCCGGGCTCTGCGACATCCTCGGCCTCGAGCCTCAGATCACGTTGGCCGTAGAGCCGGGCGAGACGCGCGTGCATGGGCGCTCCTGCCATCAGCGGATCAGTCCGACGACGCCCGGCAG
This sequence comes from Sinorhizobium terangae, assembly GCF_029714365.1. Taxonomy (NCBI): domain Bacteria; kingdom Pseudomonadati; phylum Pseudomonadota; class Alphaproteobacteria; order Hyphomicrobiales; family Rhizobiaceae; genus Sinorhizobium; species Sinorhizobium terangae. The sequence goes on along the minus strand of NZ_CP121660.1, from coordinate 1,456,227 downwards.
CCATAATGTGATCGCCGGCACGAAGGTGATCAGGATCAGCGCGATGAAAAGCGGCAAGAGCCAGGGCAGGATCGCCATGGTCGTCTTCTCCACCGAAAGCTTCGCCACGCGCGAGAGCACGAAGAGCACCATGCCAAGCGGCGGGTGCAGCAGGCCGATCATCAGATTGAGGGTCATGATGAGGCCGAAATGCACCGGGTCGATGCCGAACTGGGCCGAAAGCGGCAGGAGGATCGGAACCAGGATGGTGATCGCGGCGATCGTGTCCAGGAAGCAGCCGACGAAGAGCATCAGGAGGTTGACCAGGATCAGGAAAACCCACTTGTTCTCGGTAATGGTCAGGATCGCGCCGGAGAGCATCTGGGCGGCCTGGCTGACGGTCAGGAGCCAGGCGAAGATCGAGGCGGCCGTGACGATGAAAAGCACCGACGCGGTCGTCTCGATCGTGTCGAAGGTCGCCCGGGTGAGCGTCGACACGGTCATCGTGCGGTAGCGCACCAGCCCAAGGAACAGTGACCACAGAACCGCGGCAACGGCCGCCTCCGTCGGCGTGAACCAGCCCATCGTCATGCCGCCGATCAGGATCACAGGGGTCATCAGCGCCATGACGGCGGAAAAGTCGAAATACCAGTCGAGCGCAAGAAGCACGACGAGGGCGATGCCGACGGCGGCGTTCATCGACAGGCCTGCCGCCATCAGGAGATAGACGACGACGGGCACGGCGAGGACAACGACGACCTCGAGCGAGGCCGAGAGCAGCCGTTTCATCTCGAAGGGCGTATCCGAACCCCAGCCGCGCTTGTAGGCATAGATCGCCACCGTCAGCATCATCAGCACCGTCATCACCACGCCGGGAACGATGCCGGCCATGAACAGCGCGCCGATCGAGACATTCGCCATCATGCCGTAGATGACGAAGGGCAGCGACGGCGGAAAGATCGGTCCAAGCGTCGCTGAGGCGGCGGTCACGCCGACGGCCGCCTCGACCGGATAGCCGTGATCCTTCATCGCCTTGATCTCGATCGTGCCGATGCCGGCGGCGTCCGCAAGTGCCGTGCCCGACATGCCGGAGAAGATCACCGAGCCGATGATATTGACCTGCGCGAGGCCTCCCTTCATCCAGCCGACGAGGGCGACGGCGAAGGAATAGATGCGGCCTGTGACGCCGGCGGAGTTCATCAGGTTGCCGGCGAGAATGAAGAATGGCACCGCCAGCAGCGGGAAGCTCTCCACGCCGGCGATCATCCGCTGCGCGGCGATGATGTCGGGCGCGACATTGTAGAAGACAAGATAGAGGACCGAGGCCGCGGCCATCGAGATGGCGACCGGAACGCCGACCACCATCAGCACGAGAAACGAACCAACGAGCAGCAGCATGGATCAGTCCTCAATCTTGTGGAATTCTTCCGGCCTTTCGAGAACCGAATAGCCGCGGCGTTGATTGGCGATGAAGACCTGGATGGACCGGATGAGCATCAGCACAAAGCCGGCCATCACGCTGTAGAAGACGATGTTGCGCGGCAGATCGACCGTCACCATGCGCTCGTTGGCGACGACCGCCACATAGCGCCACATCAGCCAGCAGGCATAGGCGAAGAAGCCGATCCGGACGACATCGACGAAGATCGCCATGCCGCGGGCCACGGACCGCGGGAAATAGTGGTAAAGCACGTCGACCTGGATGTGCCGCGAGACGCGCACGCACATGACGGAGCCCAGGAACACGACTCCAATCAGGCAATTGGTGGCGATCTCCTCCGTCCAGGCGTAGGAGTTGTTGAGCACGTAGCGCGTGAAGAACTGCAGGAAGACGCATCCGGTCATCAGCCAGAAGAAGGCGAGCGTGACCCAATCCTCGATGGCATAGTTGGAAACATTTGTGGCCGGCACGGCGGCATCTTCGAAGGAATGGGCAAGCTCCTCCGGCGTCGACTGCAAATGGACTTCTTGGGACATGGTGTTCATCCGGCGTTCGTGGGGACGGAATGCCGGCGACCCTGGCGGCCGCCGGCAGAGCGGAACGAGGAAAAGTGTCAGCGGTTTTCCGCCCGCATCCCGCTCTCGGCTATCAAGACACTCACTTGACGGCGCGGATGGCCTCAAAGTCTTCCTTGTTGTAGCCGAAGTCCTCAAGCTTGACCTTGTCCATCACGGTCGACTCGAAATCGGCCTTGTCGACTTCGGTCACTTCGATGCCGCGTTCCTTGAAGGTCTCGACGAGTTTCTTCTCCCGCTCCTCGATGATCTTGGTGGCGCGCTCCGCGGCCTCCTGCATCACTTCGGTGAAGATCTGCTTGTCGGCATCGGAAAGCTGCGACCACAGGTTCTTCGACACCACCGTGTTCAGGTGATCGACGATATGGCCGGTCAGCACGATGTGCTTCTGCACCTCATAGAACTTCTTCGCCTCGATCGTCGTCAGCGGGTTTTCCTGGGCTTCGACCGTGCCGTTCTGGAGCGCGAGATAGACCTCGGCAAAGGCGATCGGCGTCGTGTTGGCGCCGCAGGCGCGCGGCATGGCGAGATAGGCCGGTACGTCCGGAACCCGCATCTTCAGCCCCTGCATGTCGGCGCATTTGGCAATCGGCCGGTTCGACGTGGTCTGGCGGGTGCCGTAATAGGTGACGGCGGTAATGTGGTTGCCGGATGCGTCCTCATAACCTTGAGCCAGACGCTTGAAGACATCGCTCTTGGTGTAGGCAATCAGATGGGCCGGGTCGCGGAAAATATAGGGGAAATAGGTAACGCCGATCGGCGCATATTCGCGCGCGGCAAAGCTTGAACCGGAAATGATGATATCGACCGTGCCGAGCTTCAGGCCCTGGTTGATATCGGCCTCCTTGCCGAGCTGCGAGGCCGGGAAGACGTCGATCTTGTAACGCCCTTCGGTACGCTTGCCGATCTCCTCGGCAGCCCAGACGGATTCCGTGTGGAACGGCTCCGAGGTCTCGTAGACATGCGCCCATTTGAGCGCGGTCTGGGCCTCGGCGGTCAGCGCCGAAGCCAGAATGGCCGCGGTCGCACCCAGCAGCGTCAACAGTCTGAATTTCATTCTCTTCCTCCTCCGAAGATGAAGTGATTGAGCAAAAGCGCTAATCGCTTCCGACACGCCTCCATGCGGCCGGTATCGTGCTGTCGGACGGCTCCTCCCCGAAGCTCGCCGACAGGCGAATCTGTGACTGGTCGAGATGCGCGCGCATTGCGGCGCGTGCGGCGGCCGGATCGCCGGCGGCGATTGCGTCGCGGATCACGCGATGCTCCTCCATCGCGGCCCGCCAGGTGTCGGTGTTTTCGAAATAGCTGGCGAGCTTCTCGAAGTAAGGCGTCATGCGCATGTCGTGGATGCTGCCGACAAAACGGTTCAACGTCTGATTGGCGATGATGCTCGATACGAGGACATGGAACTCACGGTCGAGCGCGAGCGCCTGACGGCGATCCTCGAGTGCTGACGACATGCGCGCAAGGTTGTCGTCGAGAATGGCGATATGTTCGGGGCGCGCCAGCCGGGCCGCCTCTTCGGCGATGGCGCATTCGACCACCGCCCGCGCCCGCAGCAATTCGAACGGACCTTCGAAATCCTCCGGCGGCACATCCTGCGCCGGCACCCTGCGCGCCGTCACATAGATACCCGAACCCATGCGGATGTCGATAAAGCCTTCGACCTCCAGAACGATCAATGCTTCCCTGATGGTCGGGCGGGAGACGCCCAGTTTCTGCGCCAGCTCCCGCTCGGCCGGAAGCCGCGAACCGGGCCCCAGTTCGCCGCGCTCGATCAGGCTCCGCATCTGGTCCGCCACCTGCCGATACAGGCGGCGCGATTCCACGGCAGAGAACATCGCATCCTCGCTGCAGATCCAGGCCATTATCGGCCTAGTGGCCAAGTGGTCATACCAATTTGCGTTACAATACGCGCCGTTCGGGCGATGTCAATCAAACAATGCTCTGTTCAAAGCAACGGGGAAGCCGCTGGAAAGCATCATTCTGGAAAGATGCTGTGGGCGAGGACGAGGTTGCTGAGGACGGCCACAAGGCCGCGCGTTGGCCCGTGCTCGATTTTGGCAAAGCCTTCATGCCTACCGGGGTACACCGGCACGCCTCGACGCGGATCGCTAGTCGACCGCGGCCTGTCAGGTGTTCCTTCCATTCGATGCCAAACGCAGGCCGGCTGCGCGTCCGCCGCTCGGCACCACGACGATCTGCCTGACCTTGCCCTGTTTGAAGGCGGCGAGGAAACGCGGGTAGTCCTTGAAGGCGACGCAGCCATGCGATTCCGCCCGGCCGCCGCGCAGCAGGTAGCTGTGGGTCAGGAAACCGTCGCGGCCGTGCTTGTTCCTTCCATCGACAGGCAGCATGCGGATCGCCTCTACCCCATGGAAGCGCGCTTCGCGCATCTTCAGATTGTAAGTGTGCGGTGGGGTCGGTCCGGTCATCTTGACATTCACGTAGCGTGGGTCATCGGCCATCTTGCCGATGCCGGAATGGGCTTCGAGTACGCTGCCGTCGGGCATATAGACCTTCGCGGCGGTGATGTCGTAGACGGCGACGCCATTTCCCGGCCTGGCACCGCCGCCGAACATGTTGCGCAGCGCCTGGCCGAAGCCACTGCCGGAACTCGTCTCCGGATCGTCCGGCCGCGCATAGGCGAGCTTCTGCTGTTTTGGCGTTTCGCGTTCGTCGGCCTTTCCGGTCTCTTCGGTCTTCGGCGCCCTTCCGTCTTGGGCCTTTCCGGTCTCGGATTTATCCGTTTCGGCAGCAGGCTTTGCGGCTTGATCGCCGCGGGGGCGGAACTGCGGCATAGGACCGACTGACGGGGTGTCCTCGTGCTCTGGCAGGGCGGCGTCTTCGTCCACGGTTGGATCCTGCGACACGGCGATGTCATCCTCCAACGGCGCCGTCAGCAACGCCGAGAACGCAGCGCCGGTCGCTCCGCTTTGGGAGGGGGTGGCATAGGCCAGTTGGGTCAAGGGCTTATCAGTCGAAGCGGCGGGCCGTGGACCGAAGCGTTCCGGCACAGGTGCCTCGATCTTTGCAGTCGCCTGGGGGGACTTGGCAGCGTGGCCGGCGAGTTCCTCGGATGTCAATGCGGCCAGCTTCACCGCGGCGTCGAAGTGCGCCGCTTTGCCACTTGTGTCGGCATCTGCCGAAACAGCGGGATGGCGGGCGGATTTTGGTGCGGGCAGGAGCTGCGCCGCGGCGGCGACCAGGCTCGGCGCCTGGCCGAACCTGGCGTGCTTTTCCCATGGGCGCTCTCTTGTCCTCTCCGCCAAATGGAGTTGCGGCTTGGGCAGCAGGTGTCCGGAGCCATGAGCGAAGGAGTTGCCCATCGTGACCATGCCAGCCACCGACCACGCAGTCGCGCCGGCAAGGGCGGTGCCGCAGCAGGTGATCAACAATGGACGCAACAGACGGTGCAAAAATTTTGGACGAACGATCTTACTCAACAACGCATATCAAGCCAAAAAATCCCGCAAAGGCCCACGGGCCGACGAGCGACCACCGCTGCGCGACTTCTGGATTGTCCCCTTCTTGACGACGGATTGAGAAAAGATGGACAACTATGGTTAAATTTTGCTTTCCAGAACGCAGATTGATCCAAATCTGCCTGTTGGATGCCCTGCAGGCCTGTTAGCCGGAATATCTGCCAATGAGCTGGAAGGGTGGGCATCGCAGCGCATAGTGTCTGCGGGGGCCTTTCGTGGGGAGGTTGCAAGTCTTCGGGCAGCAGCCCCGAGCTCCGCCGTTCGATTCCGATCCAGCCGAGAGATGAGCAAGCACCAGCCCGAGACAGTCTGTCTAATCAATCAGCCGGGAGCCTGCATGTGTGGGGCAAACGGCCCTGAAATCATCGTGATCAGGCCGCCTCGAGCCGGCTGAATCGAACCGGGATCAGTTGCCGCGCCTCGAGTTGTCCTGCCGAATCCTTGTCGATGACGGTCAGAAACTGTTCTTCGGACCCCACGGGAAGAACCATGCGGCCCTTCGGCTTGAGCTGCTCAAGCAATGCTGGCGGTGCCTCCTCAGCCGCCGCCGTGACCAGGATCTTGTCGAACGGAGCGTGCTCAGGCCAGCCGCGAGACCCGTCGCCGATACGGATGCCGATATTTGAGATGCCGAGGCCGTGCAGGAGAGCCTCGGCATGGTTTGCGAATTCCTCGATGATTTCGACGCTCCAAACATGCCCGGCGAGTTCTGCGAGGATCGCGGTTTGGTAGCCAAGGCCGGTGCCGATCTCGAGCACTGCCTCATCCGGTTGGGGAGCAAGGAGATCGGTCATCAGCGCGACCATGAACGGCTGCGACACCGTTTTATCGAAGCCGATCGGCAGCGGCATGTCCTGGTAGGCAAAGGGCGCAGCCGGAGCCGGCACGAAAAGATGCCGGGGCACCCGCAGCATTGCTGCCATTACCCGTTCATCGAGCTCCGCCTTGCCCAGTTCCTCGCTTTCAAGGTCGGCATAGATTGCAATCACCTCGACCATGTGCCTGCGCAGAACCGCGAGGTGCTCTTCCTTCATTGCCTTCATGACCGTAGGCTCTCCTCAGCCAGTTCGCCGCCAGATAGCCCCTCGTCATTATGGGTCACGGATATACGATAGCAAGATGAGAGGATTTGCCGCCGTCCGGTGCCGAGACGCGCTCGCGTTGTCAAAGCTCGAGAATGGCGTAGGGGCGGCCCGTCGGCTTTTCGATATGGGCCGCGACATTGAACACCGGAGCGCCGCCCGGCGTTTGCCCTTCATAGGTGCCTTTGTGCGCATGGCCGTGAACGACCGCGCTCACCTGGAAGCGGTCGATGGTCTCGGCCAGACGCGATGATCCGAGAAACGGATATATTTCCTTGGGTTCGCCGGCAACCGTTTCGGCGATCGGGGCATAGTGCAGAATGACAAGGGCGCGCTGTGCCCTGGTGTTCCTCAAGGCATTCTCCAGCCGCATGGCCTCGTCTACGCTCTCCGAAACCATGGTTTTAATGGCAGCCTCGCCGAAGGAACCCAGCATGTGCCGGCCGAAGCCGCCGATGAAGCCCTTGGTTCCGGCGAATCCCACACCGGAGATCTCGACCGCCTGGCCGTTAAGAAGGTGGACGCCAGCCTTGACGAGAATGGAAGAGACTTCCTCCGTCGCATCGCCCTGGTGATCGTGGTTTCCAAGAACGGCAACCACGGGAACCGTGCAGGACTTCAAGTCGTCTGCCAGGAGTTCGGCTTCAACCGGCTTGCCGAGGTCCGTCAAGTCGCCCGCGATGACGAGCACGTCGGCGGCTTTCGACATTTCAGAAAACAACTCCGCGTAGGAGACGGACCTGTCTTCCTTGACGTGAAGGTCAGCGACGGCGGCGACTTTTAGCTTGCTCATGGTGTCTGCTCCTCTACGCCTTCGCGCATCTCACCATCGCCGCCGACATCGGCAAATCCCCATTCCTTGACGTCGATCTCGTAGTCAGGGCGCGAGTACATGCGCCCGCGGCAGATTTTCGTCTGCGGCAGCGGCAGATCCCGTTGCGCCGAAAGCCTGCTCAAGAGTTCGTCCAGCAGCCATTGCGGAACATTGTTGCGCTCGGACGGGTAGATCCATCGGAAATTGAGGAGGTGGATAAGCAGCACCTCCCAGTGAACTTCCATGTATTCCAGCAATCTTGCCCAATCGATCCGGTCGTGCGCCTTCAAGATCACGTGCGCCACGTCGGCACCGTCATAGCGTTCGCGAAGCTGGATGAAGGACTTCGACCAGACCAATTCGGTCGGCGCGGCGATCGAGACGGGACAACCGCTGATTTCCACAGGCAGCGCATGTGTGAACCAGGCATCGTTGACCAGCATGGTTCCATTCGGCGAGGCGAAGATTACGTCGAAGAAAAACCTGCCCTTGAACACCTTCCCGAGCCATCGGTCGTCTTCGATTTCGACGGCATAGCCGCGGGACTTGAAGTGCTTGAGGATGCGGGTGTAGTCGCCCGCCTTGCAAAAGATGTCGAGATCCTTCGTCGGCCTTGATATGCCGGTATAGGCGCTGACGGCAAAGGTACCCGCGACCAGGAAGGAGATTTTCGAGCGAACGAGCTCAGCGAGCGCTTCGGCGACAAACGCCTCGGCTTCCTCATCGACGAGTTGCGGCATCGCGAGAGATCCGGATGCCCGGCGCGAATTCTTTTGCGGCGGTACGGCTGACGCCATGCTGTTCTCCCGGGCCGACAGTATCTCCTACGAGAACACGCCAAATTGGGGGAAGTTCCGCGCCATCGTCCAACGCAGGCGGATGCCCTGTGCAACTGCAGCCGAGGAAGCGCCGAACCCGTCGCGCTTCGTCGCTCACCTTAGAGCCCGAAGGGGAATGTCTCCGGCATGCCTGGGCGTACATGCTCCGGCATCAGAGGGGCTACCGGTGTCGTCAGGTCGAACCAGACAAAAGCATCGAATTGATGCGGCAACGATGCATGGAGGTAGTGGCTCATGCGTTCGGTCTCTGGTCTGTAGATGACACCGATGAATCGTTCGAGTTTCGGCTCGTCCAGGCGCCGGCGCAAGGCGTCGTCGCGCGAGAAATCGAGCAGAAAGCGATCAACATCCGAGTCGTGAAAGACTCTTTCGTAACTGCCGGGTAGGGAAGGCTGGATTTCCTTCATCTTGATTTCACCGTCCCAGGCACTTGCTGCCGCCACTTTGCCGCCGTGCGTTCCGAAACCGATCAATGCTGCCTGCTCCCCAAAACGTTCGCGGCAAAGCTGACCGATGTTCAACTCGTCGCGAGCCGCTCCCATCTCCGTGTGGCGCGCATCGCCGATATGGGAATTATGCGCCCACACGATGGCTTTCGAACCGGAACCGCGCGACTCCAGGAGGTGTTCGAGCGTTTCGAACATGTGTCTGTCGCGCAAGTTCCAGGAATCGGCACCGGCATAATACATGGTCCGGTAGTATTGTTCGGCCGCGGAAATCAGCCGGGCATTCTGTGCCGCGTCGAAAAGCTGGTCCCCGTCGCTGTCGGTCGCTTCCAGGCTGCGCTCAAGGAGCTCGCGGCATTGACGCACCACGGCCTCCTCGCATTTGTTGTAGCTCGCGGTCAGCACGGCCCGACCATAGGTAGATGGATCGTTTTGCCATGGGGTGAGACACCCGTAGCGTTCCCTCGCGACAGTCGCGGCGGCCGGATCGACCTTGTCGAGATAGCCCAGAACGGCGGCAATGGATTCGCGCATGTTGTAGATGTCGAGTCCGTAGAAGCCGGCCCGGTCCTGTTCGGCGACGCTGTCATTGTATTCGCGCATCCAGTCGACGAAGGACATGACCTCGCGGTTCCGCCACATCCACGTAGGAAAGCGTTGGAATGGAGCATTCGAGCCGCGCCTGTGAGGGCGATGCCGAACATATCGATCAACGGCTGCCGCGTCCGGCCAGTCGGCCTCCACTGCGAGGATTGTAAAACCGTGCTCTTCGATCAGCCGACGGGTGATGGCGGCGCGAGCGCGATAGAATTCCGAGGTCCCATGACTGGATTCGCCAAGCAACACCACGCGGCGGTTGCCGAAGCGATCGAAGAGCCGCCCGAAGGCTGGATCGTCGAGGTCGGGCAACGGCTCGGCGACATCGGCGACCATTTCGGGGAGCGTGCGGGAAGGCGGACGGGGGATCGATCGAGCAGGTTGCGACGGCTCATCTCTCCGGGCGTGCTCGCCGATCAGCGGGACAAAGCGGACGCCGCCAAGGTCATGCTCCTCGAAGGTCGTGGCGTTGACGCGGGTCACCTTGAGCAAGCGCTGCTCACCCGCCGGTCCGATCGGTATGACCATGTGACCGCCAAGATCAAGCTGCTCCTTCAGCGCTTGCGGCACGCTGGGGCTGCCAGCGGCAACGAGAATGGCATCGAAGGGGCCCGCTTCCGGCCAGCCCTTCGTTCCATCGCCGATGCGGACGTCGATATTGTCGTAGCCGAGCCTGGCAAAACGCTGACTGGCCCCGTTTGCGAGCGGTGCGTGACGTTCGACGGTGTAGACATGTCCGGCGACCCTGCTCAAAACGGCGGCCGCGTAACCGGAGCCGGTCCCGACTTCCAGCACCGTATCACCGGCCTCGATCTCGGCCTCAGCGATCATCAGCGCGACGATGTAAGGCTGCGAGATCGTCTGTCCTTCGCCGATTGCGAGCGGAGCGTCTTCATAGGCGAACTCCTCAAAGCCTGGATCGACGAAAGCCTCGCGAGGAACAATCCGCATGGCTTCGACGACACGGGGATCATCGATCCCGCGGCGGACGATATGGAGATCCACCATCCGGTCGCGAGCACGGGATAGATCAAGTCTCATCAGGGCGTTCCCTTACATTGACTGCGTCCGCCGACGCCCACTGGTCGCGTCCTGGCGGCGCGCGGCCCATTTCCGTGGTTCCGTCGGAACTGGTGAAGGGCGCGAATGTTCCGCGCATCTCATTCCGAGACGGCACGTTTCCTCTACAAATGGGGCATTGCGTGGGGAGGATGCTCGAAGGATGACGAATCGTCGGAACAAGGCATTTCCCCCGGAGTTGCTAGTGCGTGCGGCGCGAAGAAGTCCATTCGAGAAAATCAGCGGACAGCGGTCATGAGCACGAAGGAAACGGATCTTGCCGAAAAACTGCAGGCCACGGAGCCGGGGCGGGGCCGGGATGCCGCGACACCGAGAGAAATACCCGCGAAAGGGATGCGGGACGTCTTCTGGCGAGTGGTCGCGGAAATCTCCGAAGAGCGAATCGCTCTGATCTCGGCCGGCGTGACTTTTTATCTGCTATTGGCGCTATTTCCTGCGCTGGCCGCACTGGTCTCGATCTACGGACTTGTCGCTGACCCATCGGCAATCGGCACGCATATGGGCATTCTGGACGTGTTGTTGCCGCCCGGGTCCTACGATCTGATCATGGATCAGTTGAAGGCGCTGACAACGCAAAAGACGTCCACGCTCGGTATCGGCTTCCTGGTGAGCCTGCTCGTTTCCTTGTGGAGCGCGGCAAATGGCATGGCGGCGCTCTTTGACGCGATGAATGTCGCCTACGGAGAACAGGAAAAGAGAGGCTTTCTGCGGAGAATCCTCTTGCGCCTTGCGTTCACCTTTGCAGCCCTGCTGTTCGTAGTCGCGCTGATCGTGGCGGTTGGCGTCGTACCGGCTGTTCTTGCCTATCTGTGGCTCGATCGCTGGGTAGAGATCTTGACCAAGGTTGCGAGGTGGCCGGCCATGCTGCTTCTTGCCACGATCGGTACGGTTCTCATCTATCGTTTCGGTCCAAGTCGGGAACGGGCGAAACTCAGATGGCTAAGCTGGGGCGCGGTCTTTAGCACATTATTGTGGTTCGCCGCCTCCTGGATCTTTTCGTACTATCTGGAGAACTTCGCAAACTACAACGCCACATATGGCGCTCTGGGCGTCCTTGTCGGTCTGATGATGTGGGTCTGGCTCTCGGTGATGATCCTGATCGTCGGCGCGCTCATCAATGCCGAGCTCGAGCACCAGACGGCGGTGGACTCAACGACAGGCAAGCCGCTGCCCATGGGTAAACGCGGTGCCTACGTGGCCGACACGCTCGGTAAATCGGCTGATTGAGGCATGGCGTGGATCAACATTGGGCCGCGATACGAGTCCGCGGCCGCCCGCGCCGGCATTATCTGACCGGCGACGATAGCGCCGCCGCCTATGGGTTGACGATTTCCACGACGGTGACATCGAAGACCAGATCCTGGCCGGCGAGGGGATGATTGCCGTCCACCGTCACTCGTTCGTCGTCGATACCGGTCACTGTGAACGCCATATGACGGCCATCCGCGGTGGTTGCCTGGAGTTTGGTCCCGATCTCGACGCCCTCGGGAACCGCGGAGCGCGGTACCGACTGCACCTGCGCGTCATCATGACGGCCGTAAGCCTCCTCAGCGGGAATGGCGACCGTGTTCATCTCGCCGATGGCCATGCCGCTGATCTCGCGGTCGAGCCCCGGAATGATCTGGCCTGCGCCCACCTTGAATTCAAGCGGCTCCCGACCCTGCGAGGACTCGACTGCGGTGCCGTCCGTCAACTTTGCAGTATAGTGCATGCGAACAACGTCGCCGTTTTTGACTTCGGTCATATCTGCCTCTCGATGGATGTTGGAGTGACGATTGCGGTCTCTGGCAAAAAGGCCGACCGCGTCACGATATGCCGGCCTGTGCCGACGTCGGTACATCTCAGAACTAGGGCGCTAACGGCATTTGTAAACCGCTGCATGCGTGCACGTGTCTCGCCGATATCGGGACACCGGCGTTAGCAACATATGCAATGTTTCAGAATCGGATCCGGCAGGGAACAAGGCTCCAAGTGGCTCGTTTGTTTGCATACATGTGATCGATCCCATTACTCCCTGGGAGGAGCCGAAAAATGAACAATGAACCAAGCGGCCGCAGCCCTGGCGATCCGTTGCGAGTGCCTGTGACGACCTCGCAAGGTGTCGACGACGCCTATGGCGCGCAAACCGGTGGAACTGGCGAGGACACGTCAGATCGCAACCTGCAGCAGGCGGTGCGCGAAGACCTGAATGATATACGAGAGTTCGCGGATCAACAGGCGGAACAAGCCCGAGAGGCTGCAGCCCGCGCTGCCGAACACGAAAAGAACGCCGTAGCGCGCCAATTGAGCTGCGTTGCGATGGCCGTTGAGAAAGTAGGCTCCGAGCTTCAACAATCGGACCAGCAAACCCTCGGCCGCTACGCGCAACAGATCGGCACGTCGCTCCGCGGCCTTGCACGCGATGTGGAGGGTCGCAATCTCGGCGAGATTGCGGGGATGGCCGAAGACTTCGGCCGAAAGCAGCCGCTCGCCTTTCTCGGCATGGCGGCGATCGCAGGCCTGGCCGCCAGTCGGTTTTTGACCGCCTCGGCCGAGCGTCGCACGCACCGGACAGTTTCCCAGCCATCTTCCGCATCGCCGTCAGCCGCTGACCGGGCAAGTGAAGGCGGGTGGAATTTTGAGGAGTTTCAACGCAATGACTGACCATCGGGACGACCGCCCCCTATCGGAATTGATGACCGGCTTGGTGACGGACATATCCGGACTTTTCCGCAAGGAAATCGATCTGGCCAAGACGGAGGTATCCGAGACTTTGGACCGTGCGACAGGGAGCCTCGAGACGCTTCTTGTCGGCTTGATTTTCGCGATTGGCGCCATCGGCGTGCTGTTGGCCGCGGTGGTCCAGGGACTGGCCGCGTTTCTTATGGCACGCGGCGCCACGGAGCCAAACGCTGAAGCGTTGTCGGCCGCCACTGTCGGCGTTGTCGTGGGCCTGCTCGCCTGGGCAATGATTTCGCGCGGCCTGTCGACGCTGAAAGCCAGCAGCCTCAAGCTCGACAGGACGACAGCCTCCCTGCAGCGCGACGTGGACGTGTTTAAGGAGCAGATGCGATGAACGATTCTTCTCACATGCATTCGTCTGCCGAGTTGCAGCGAGAGATCGAGGCCGATCGGCAACGCATTGAAGAAAAGCTCCACGCCATCCAGGAACGGATGTCTCCGGGACAATTGATGGACGAGATGCTCGAATATGCGAAGACGAGCGGCGGAGCCGAATATCTCAGCAATCTCGGCGTCGCGCTCAAGGCAAATCCGATCCCCGTTGCCTTGATGGGGATAAGCCTCGCCTGGCTGCTCGCAAATCCGGGGTCGCGCGCGCCCGGATTAAAGGACGACGGTGCGGACGACTATCCGCTCGCAACTGTGACGGGCTCTGTAAGGCGGGTCGGACCTGTGGAGGCCAGCTTCGGAGAGCGCTATAGCCACTTCACAGATGAAAGCGGCAATCGCTTCAGAGCCCTGACAGACACTGCCGATCGTCGGGCCGGCCACTTCGTCGACCCAAACGGCAACGTCTATCGCGGCTTTGCCGATGCCACGGGAAAGCAGATCGAAGAAATACGCAACGAGACCGGTGCTTTGTTTGACGAGGCTTCTGGCTGGGCGTCCAGCACGTGGCGGCAGATTGGCGCGACGGCGAGCCGCGTGACCGGCTCCATTGCGGATGCCGGCAAATCCCTCGCGGGCCGCACCCAGGATGCTGCCCGATCGCTGCAGGAGGAGGGCGCGCATCTCAATGCGGCTATCCTCAGGCACTTCCGCGACCAGCCTCTGGTCGGCGGCGCACTCGCCTTTGCGGTCGGCGCAGCGATAGGGGCTGCGCTGCCCCACACCGAGGCCGAGGACGAGGCGATGGGTGAGGCCGCTGACGAGGTACGCAGCAACCTCTCGGCGCGGACGAATGCGGCAGTCGGCGAAGCCATGGCAACGGGGCAGGAGATGCTGGACAAGACCGGCGATGTAGCACTTCAAGCGCACGACGCTGCCAAAGAGCGGGTGCGTGAGTGGCCGCGGGAATAGCGTTTCGGCTGTGAGCCCAGCAGTCATCTCGATGCCGCAGAGCGATTATGGATAACGAGATGGAATTCACGCGAGAAAAGCGTGAACTCCATCGGACTCCCGGTACGCCTCCAATTCATGCCACATCCGGCAGCCGGTCCACCAGCTTGTCGAGTGTGATCGGATAGTCGCGCACCCTGATGCCGGTGGCATTGTAGATGGCGTTCGCGACGGCCGCGGCAACACCGCACAGGCCGAGCTCGGCGATCCCCTTGGCCTTCATCGGCGACGACATCGGATCGGTCTCGTCGAGGAAGATGACCTCCTGGTGCGGGATGTCGGCATTAACCGGTACCTCGTAGGAGGCGAGGTCGTGGTTGACGAAGAAACCGCGCTCCTTGTCCACGACCAACTCCTCCGACAAGGCTGCGCCGACGCCCATCGTCATGGCGCCGATGACCTGGCTGCGTGCCGTGATCGGATTGAGAATGCGGCCCGCGGCGCAAACCGCAAGCATCCTCCGGACTCGCGTCTCGCCGGTTGCAACGTCCACCGCGACTTCGACGAAATGCGCCCCGAATGTGGATTGCTGATGCGTCTCGGTGAGCTTGCCGAACTCGATGCGGTCCTCCGCGACGAGGCCTTCATCGCCAGCGGCTTGCGATAGCGGCATCCGGCGGTCGCCGGACCGTACCTCGCCGTCTGCGAAGACCAGGTTGTCGGCGTTGTTGAAGCCGAGTTTCTGCGCCACCGCTTCCCGCAGCTTGACGCAGGCGGCGTAAACCCCGGCCGTGGAGCTGTTTCCCCCGAACTGTCCGCCGGAACCCGAGGAAACCGGAAAGCGGGAATCGCCAAGACTGACCGCAACCTTGTCGATCGGTACGCCGAGCATCTCTGCGGCGGTTTGCGCGATGATCGTGTAACTGCCCGTGCCGATGTCGGTCATGTCGGTCTCGACGGTAACGATGCCCTCGCGATCGAGGCGCACGCGGGCTCCGGAGGCCACCACAAGATTATTGCGGAATGCCGCGGCGACCCCCATTCCGATGAGCCAGTTTCCCTCACGCCTACTGGCGGGCTGCCTAATGCGCCCTTCCCAGCCGAAACGCTCCGCGCCGGTGCGCAGGCAGCCTACGAGGTCGCGGTGCGAGAACGGCCGCTCGGGATTCTCCGGATCGACCTGCGTATCGTTGAGGATCCGGAATTCGACGGGGTCGAGATCGAGCCTCTCGGCCATTTCGTCGATCGCGATCTCCAGCGCCATCATGCCCGGAGCTTCGCCCGGCGCGCGCATCGCGTTTCCCTCGGGAAGATCGAGCGTCGCAAGGCGCATCGCCGTCATGCGGTTGGCGCCGGCATAAAGCAGGCGTGTCTGTTGCACGGCCACTTCGACGCCACCGCCCGGAAGGTCGCCGGACCAACTCTCATGCGCAATCGCAGTGATCTTCCCGTCGCGTCCCGCGCCGATCCGTATCCTCTGGATCGTTGCCGGACGGTGCGTCGTGTTGTTCATCAGGAAGGGACGGGGCAGGGCGACCTTCACCGGACGCCTGGCTTCGCGTGCGCCAAGCGCCGCGAGCACCGCGTCTGCGCGCAGAAACAGCTTGCAGCCGAAACCGCCGCCGATGAAGGGCGACATGATGTGAACCTTCTCCTTGTCGATCCCGAGGGTCGTCGCAAGATCGGTCCGCCACCAGTCGACCATCTGGCTTGACGTCCAGACCGTCAGTTCATCGCCGTTCCAGGCAGCGATCGAGGCATGAGGCTCCATCATCGCATGCGATTGATCCGGCGTGGTGTAGGTCTGGTCGAACTTGACGGCTGCGGTGTCAAAGGCCGCATCGAAGTCTCCTGCCGCAGAGTCCGGCTCGCCTTCCTTCGGCTTGACGGCGGTGTCCCTCGCCGCCGCCAGATCGAAGACGCCCTTCTCCTCGGCATAATCGATCTTCACGAGCGCGGCCGCCGCGCGCGCCTGCTCGAAGCTTTCAGCGACCACCACCGCGATCGCCTGGTGGTAATGCTGGATCTCCGTGCCGCCGAAGAGCTTGGCGGTGTTGTATTTGCCCTTCTTCAGCTCGCCTGTGCCGTCGGAGGTGACGACCGCGATCACGCCGGGAGCACTTTTTGCGGCCGTGGCATCGATAGATCGCATCCGGCCCTTGGCGATCGGTGACCCGACGATATAGCCATAAGCATAACGCGTGCCGGGATCATGCCATTCGTAGGCGTAGACCGCCTTGCCGGTTGTCTTGAGCGGACCGTCTATGCGGTGGATCGGCTGACCCACCGCCTTTAACTGATCGATCGGGTTCGTCGTTGCAGATGTGTCGAATTTCATTGTCTCATTCCCTCGCTTCGGAAAGGACCGCGCTCAGCGTGCGTTCGACGAGCGCCACCTTGAAGGTGTTCTGTTCCGTAGGGCGGGCCTTTGCGAGTAGCTTGGCGGTGACCGCCTTTGCCCCGCCAGCAAGCTCTGCCTCGGCTGCCTCGTCGCGCCAGGGTTTGGGCGCAATGCCACCGACCGCGATGCGGCCGGTCCCGTCCGGTTGCACCACCGCAGCGACGGAAACCAGCGCGAAGGCATAGGACGCCCGATCACGAACCTTGCGGTAGACCTGCTTGCCGCCAGCGGGCTTCGGCAGGACGACCGCCGTGATCAGCTCGCCGCGGTCGAGGACATGCTCGATATGCGGCGTATCACCGGGCAGGCGATGAAGATCGGCAATGGGAATGCTGCGCATCTTGCCGTCCGGCCGCACGGTCTCGATGACGGCATCGAGCGCACGCATCGCCACAGCCATGTCGCTCGGATGTGTCGCGATGCAGTGATCGCTGGCACCGACCACCGCGAGCTGGCGGCTGAAGCCGGCAAGCGCTGCGCAGCCGCTGCCGGGTTGCCGTTTGTTGCAGGGTTGGTTGGTGTCGTAGAAATATGGACAGCGCGTGCGCTGCAGCAGGTTGCCGGCGGTCGTCGCCCTGTTGCGCAACTGTCCCGATGCCCCGGCAACCAGCGCCCGTGACAGGAGGGCATAGTCGCGACGAATGCCGTCATCGGCGGCAAGATCCGTGTTGCGGACAAGGGCGCCAATCCTGAGACCGCCTTCCGGCGTCGGCTCGATCTTGTCCAGCCCCAGTCCGTTGACATCAATCAGATGCGTGGGCGTCTCGATCTCGAGCTTCATCAAGTCCAGGAGATTGGTGCCGCCTGCGATGAATTTCGCTCCATTCATGTCGGCCGCCGCCTTAGCGGCCGCCTCGATCGAGGAAGCGCGTTCGTAAGTGAAAGCTCTCATGCCTTCCTCCCCGCGACTTCGGTGATGGCTTCGACGATGTTCGAATAGGCGCCGCATCGACAGATATTGCCGCTCATGCGTTCCCGGATCTCCGCGGCCGTCACCTCGGAAGGAGCGAGCAGATCGGCCGTCACATGGCTCGGAATATTGGCCGTGATCTCTTCGAGCATCGCGATCGAGGAACAGATCTGGCCGGGCGTGCAGTAGCCGCACTGGAAACCGTCATGCTTGACGAAGGCGGCCTGCATCGGATGGAGGCTGTCGGGCTGGCCCAGGCCCTCGATCGTCGTGATGCTGTCGCCCTCATGCATGACCGCAAGCGTCAGGCAGGAGTTGACGCGGCGTCCGTCGATGAGGACCGTACAAGCGCCGCACTGTCCGTGGTCGCATCCCTTCTTTGTGCCGGTGAGATGCAGGTGCTCCCGGAGTGCATCGAGCAGCGTTGTCCGGTTGTCGAGCTCAAGCTCGCGGCGCTCGCCGTTCACCGTGAACGAGACGTTCGTGCTTTGCGATGCGGCGGGGGCATTTGTCTGTGCGTGGCTGAGCGAGGCTGTGCTTGCCACTGTGACGGTGGCGGCCGACGCGACGAGCAGGTCGCGCCGGGAAATTTCAAGTGCGCCAGGGCTTTGCATATCCAGCTCCATCTCTTGATGATGAAAGGTCTAGGGCGGGACGGCTGCACGGTAGCCGTTACTCGAAACAACGAAAACCGCAAAACGATCCGTCTGCGCGCCAAAAAAGTAAGCTGGAGTCTGGCAGTGCGGAGGCCGGTGGGGCCTCAAGGTTGCGATCGTCCAGTTGTCATCACCATCGGTGCGGCAGCCGGTGGCCTTGTGTTCCACTGGGCAGGATGGTGAGTTCATTCGCATTCGCCGCCGTCCTGTTACTTGGATTCGACAGCCGATGGTGCAGCATTGCGGGGCCCCTGCACTCGGCAATTGCCGGACCTCGAAAACTATGCGACAAATTTCTCGCTGTTGTGCTGGAGGAGAGCATGACGGCAACGGGAGCATAGATATTTCCAGTGCAATTTGGAGCTGTCTGACGCCACTCCAGAGACCAGGAAGTATTTTGGGAGGAGTGCCATGTCGCAGACTGCGTTGCCCGTCCACTCGCTTTCAATAAAATCGGCCTTGGTGATCGATGACCATCCGCTTTATTGCGATGCCCTGGCCGCGACGATGGAAAGCACCTTCAAGACGCGTCGAATTCGAACGGCGACGTCGCTCAGCGAAGCGATGCAGCAACTGCGAATGCGGTTTTCACCCGATCTGATCATGCTTGATCTCAATCTGCCGGACGCGTCGGGTCTGAGCGGTTTTCTGAAGATCAAGGAGAAGATGCCGGACATCCCGGTGATCGTCATCTCGGCGATCACGTCGAAGGACGTCGTCCAGTCGGTTATTGCAGCCGGGGCCGCGGGTTTCATTCCCAAGGATATGGACCGGCAGAATTTCCAGGAGGCGATGCAGGATATCTGGAACGGCAAGACCTATGTGCCGCCAGGCTACACGATCCCGACACGCAGCACAGCCACGGACCTGTCGGTGGAAACGATTTCGCGCAAGATCGCGCATTTGTCGCAGCAGCAGACCCGTATCCTGGGGCTGATCTGTGAAGGGATGCCGAACAAGCTGATCGCCTACGAGATGCAACTGGCCGAGGCGACCGTCAAGGCCCATATCACGGCGCTTCTGCGCCGGCTGGGCGTCCATAACCGCACGCAGGCGGCGATGCTGGTGCGCGAAGTCTCGATCCGCCATAGCCTGCAGTGAGGATGCCGGAAGCGCACAGCGCTCTAGAAGGGAGGACGGCGGCGCATGACGGCTGTCGACGATCTTGACCGCAAACCGGCGGAGGCAGTGCGGCTCGCCGCATCGCGTGCCGATGACGCAGCGGTTGCGCTTGCCGAAATCAGACGGCAGCTTGCCACCGCAAGGCCGAGCTTCGTCCTCCTGTTCGTGCCGAACAGGCTTCAACCCGATGACGTTGCCAAGGCTCTGCGGGTGTCGCTACCGAACACCGTGGTCTTCGGCTGCACGACGGCCGGCCAGATCACGTCGCGGGGCTATGAAGACGACGCGTTGCTGGCGATCGCGTTCCAGCGGCATCACTTCCGGGTTGCCTCGATCCTGTTCGAACCGATCTCGCCGGTTTCGATTGCCGATGTCGTGTCGCAGACGGAGCGGCTCGCCGCGCAATTCCGTGCGACGCCGGGCCGTAAGCGGCTCGCCCTGATTTTTGCCGATGGACTGTCCAAACAGGAGGATATCCTGATGGCGGCCCTGGAGGCGGGCCTGAAGGACATTCCCGTCTTTGGCGGGTCGGCCGGTGACGGGTTGCGGTTCGAGCGCACCCAGGTCCTGCGCAATGGCGAATTTCACAGCAACGCCGCACTTCTTCTCCTGCTTGAAACCGATCTGGACTTTAGCGGCCTCGGCTTCGATCATTTCCAGCCCACGGAAACACGCATGGTGGTTACCCGTGCTGTCCCGGAGGAAAGGCTGGTTCTGGAAATCAACGGCTCACCGGCGGCCGAGGAGTATGCCCGGCTCGTCAAGGTGCCGGTCAGCGAGTTGTCACCGATGGTTTTCGCCGAGAACCCCGTGCTGGTGCGCAACGGCAATCTCTATCATGTGCGGGCAATCCAGCAGATCCACGGCGAACATGGCCTCACCTTCCTGTCGGCCATCGACGACGGTCTGCTGCTGAGGCTCGGTCGTGGCAAGGAAATCATTCGCACCCTCGAAACGGGGCTCGCCGTCAGCGACAAGGACGGTGAGGCACCCGATTTCATCCTGGGTTTCGACTGCTATCTGCGCAAGCTCGAGATCAAGGGCAAGGGCCTGGACGGCAAGGCGTCCGAGCAGTTCCGCCAGCATCGGGTCGTCGGTTTCAACACCTATGGCGAACAGCATCTCGGCGTGCATGTGAATCAGACCTTCGTCGGTGTCGCATTCTTCCGGCCAAAGGGAGGCGCGCCGCTGTGATCGATCCGGACGAACCCTATAAGATCCAGATCGCCAAGCAGGCCAAGATCATCGAGGCCCTGATCAATCGGGCCGAGCGCGGTCATGAGGTCGGCGGCTCCGCCTATTCGCTCTTCGAATCCGCCATCGCCCTGCAGACGGAGGTCTGGGAAAAGACCAAGGACCTGGAAAAGGCTCTCGATACACTCGGCAGGGCGTCGACCGAGCTGGAGATCGCCTACCAGACGCAGGAGCGCATCCAGAGAAACCTCGCCGATGCCATGGTGGCCATGGAAGACGGCCTTGCCCTCTTCTCCGAAGAGCGGTTGCAGGTCTGCAATGCCCAGTTCCGGCACCTGCTTCCCGACGTCGAGCCGCTGATCAAGCCCGGTCTCGGTTTCGACGACTATCTCGCGGCCGTCAATGCCAGCAAGTATCTGAGCCGGGACGAAAACGGGGGGACCGGCCGTCGCCAGCCTCTGGTGAAGGAGCATGGGTCCGGCCAACGCTTTTCGTCCTTCGTCATGGAGTTGAGAAACGACCGCTGGTTTCAGATTTCCTACCGGCAGACGAGTTCCGGCAACATCACCGTGCTGCAGACCGAAATCACCGACATCGTACGGGAGAACCGGCGCGAGAAGAACCGCCTGATCGACCAGCAGGCTCATTTCCTGCAGGCCGCCTTCGATCACATGTCCCTCGGCATCTGCACGTTTTCGTCGCGCGGCGAGTTGCTGGTTCGCAACGAGCGTTTCGGCGAGCTTCTCGGCATACCGCTTTCGCTTCTGAAGAAGGGAAGTCCGTTCCAGCGCATCATCGAACATTTGGAACGTCACGAGATCCTCGAGCGCAAGGGCCGACGGTCTAAATTCGCCAGCTGGTTCAAGGCCATGCGCCGCGGCGAGACGATGCAGGAACGGTGTCGGCGACGCGACGGCATGAGTCTCGACATTCGCATCCACTCCTTGCCCGGCGACGGTTTCATCGTGTCGATCATGGACGTGACCGCAGAGACCCAAGCGGCAGCGCTTTTGGAACAACGTGTACAGGAGCGGACCGCCGAACTGACAGAGGCCAATCGCCTGCTGCAGATCCATGCGATTGAGCAAATCAAAATCGAGGCCGCGCTTCGGCAGGCCAAGGAGGCAGCCGAAGCGGCCCATACATCGAAGACCCGCTTCCTGGCGGCGGCCAGCCATGACCTTCTTCAGCCGATCAATGCCGCGAAACTTTATCTCTCGATGTTGACGGAGACGGCGGGGCAGCCCGGGGCGGAAGACGTGGTCGGCCGGCTCAAGCGGTCCTTCACCTCGATCGAATCGCTTCTGCAGGCGCTCCTCGATATTTCGCGCCTCGACAGCCCGGCGGCCGAGTTCAACATCGCGTCGTTCGAACTCGGTAGCCTGCTGCAGGGTCTCGCCGGGGATCTGGCGCCCCTGGCGACAGAAAAGGGGATAGAGCTTCGGATCGTCCCATCCACGCGCTGGGTCACGAGCGATCAGCGCTATCTGATGCGCTGCATCCAGAACCTGGTCGTGAACGCGATCCAGTACACGGAGCGTGGCCGTGTGCTGGTCGGTTGCCGGCTCAGCGGCAATCGGCTGCGGATCGAAGTGTGGGACACCGGTATCGGCATTTCCGAGGGGGATCAGACGCGCATTTTCAACGAGTTCACCCGGGCCGGTGGCGCCGGAAAAGGCACGGGCATGGGGCTCGGGCTGTCGATCGTCGAGCGGGCCTGCCGGCATCTCGATCATCCTGTCCGGCTGGTGTCGCAGCCCGGCCGTGGTTCCGTCTTCTCGATCGAAGTGCCGCTTGCCGCGTCCGGCCGTGCCAGTTCCCGCGAAAACCCGATCATGGAGCAGGTGCTCGATGGCAGCCTCGATCTCATCGTCATGGTCGTCGAGAACGATCCCGACGAGCTTCACGCGATGACGCATGTGCTGGAAAGCTGGGGAGCAAGCGTTCTGGCGGCCGCTTCGACCGTCGATGCAGCGGCGCTGATGCAGGAAATCGGCACGGCGCCCGACATTCTGCTGGTCGACTATCAGCTGGACAATGGCGACAATGGCATAGAAACCATTCGTACGCTGCGCGCGCTTGCGGGGATCGAAATCCCCGCGATCATCATTTCTGCCAACCGGCAGCGCGAATTCCTGCAGCTCTGCAACGAAATGTCGTTCGCCTTGCTCACCAAGCCGGTGCAACTGGTGCGGCTGCGGGCACTGATCGACTGGAAAACCCGGGCGCGCGTGGCGTGAAACAAACACCGACAAAGGTCTCCGGTGACTTTGCCGCAGGCCTTGCTAGGCTCATGCAGAAACTCATACTCTACAGCGCCCTTTGCGCGTCTCATTAGACGCGCGGCGCTGTAGCGCCACAGTGTCGCGTCTCCGGCAAGGCGCGACGCTGTAGGACGGGAGGTCTGTGATGCGTCTTCTTCTCCTTTTCGCTCTGTTCCTGCTTGGAATAGGCCACGGGCCGGCCGCGGCAGCCGAAACTTATGAGCTTCTCTTCCGCTCGACGGCACTGAAGGGGTTTGAGGCGGTGGCGGGTGAGAGCGAAACCGGGCAGGGCACACTTGTCTACGACAAGGTCATCTCCGGTACCGATGTCGGGCAGGCCGCCGGCAGCTTCGGCATTGGCCTGAAGATCAAGCCCGATGGCAATGTCGCCATGACGCTCCATCAGGGTACCCGATCCCGCGCGCTCGGCAATTATCCGGCTTCGGTCGGCAATCCCCTGATCATGTACTTCCTTGAGAGCGTGCTTGCCGACATCGCCGCGCAATCGGGCGGCAGCCCCTTCTATATGCGCAACCGGATCAAGGAGGCCCTGCTGCGGGATGCAGACGTCGTGCCCGTATCGGTCCACTACCAGAACCGCGACGTCGCCGCGCGGGAGGTGACGATACGGCCGTTCACGAATGACAAGGCGCGCGAGAAGATGGGCCGATTTGCCGAGCTGGCGCTTGCCGTCACCGTCTCGGAAGACATTCCTGGCTGGTACTATTCGCTGGTTGCCACCGTGCCGGCGGCCGCTGGCGGGGCAGAGGCCGGATATACCAACGCGATTACCCTGAAACAGGCGGGGGAGGAACAGCCATGATACGGGGGACTCTATCCGCGCTGGCAATTGTAGCAGCCGCGGTGCCGGCAAGCGGACAAAGCATCTCGGAGCGCCTGAACGACTATCCGACCGAGGCGCGCGCCGACTATGTGTTCGGTTGCATGGCGACCAACGGTCAGAGCCGGGCGGCATTGGGCAAATGTGCCTGCTCGATCGATGTGATCGCTTCCATTTTGCCCTATGACAAGTACGTCCAGGCCGAGACCGTGCTGTCTCTCCAGCAGGTGGGCGGTGAACAGACGGCCATGTTCAAGTCGGCGGCTATGCCGCGCACGATGGTGGCCGACCTGAGACGCGCCCAGGCAGAGGCGGAGATGCTGTGTTTCTGATTCCGATGGCGTCTGTTCGCTCGCTTCAAGCCGCACAAGCCGGTGTGTCTACGTAAAGAGATGTGGTTCAATCCGGCATCTGCTTGAGCAGGATCTGGGCAATGGCATAGGCGCGCTTCTCCAGAAGCACCGGCGTTTCGCAGACATAGGTGAGCGCCTGCGCGCGTTCGCGGTAGATGCGCTCGTCCCAGTCGATCTGTTCCTCCAGCTTGTCGATACGGTCGAAATCCGGATTTTTCTCGTGCGTAAGCTTGGCCATCTCGACGCGGCTGCCGTCGATCCGGGAGGAGAGCGCGATCTGGCTGCGGGAGTAGCGGGCAATCCCGGCGATCAGCCGTTGTCGCGTGTCGGCGATTTTATCGAATACGGCGAGGAAGATATTGCCGAGCAGTTGGCCGTCGACGGGGGCGTTCTTCTCGACGAAGGCCCGGACATGGGCCTCTGCCTCTTCGAGCGTAACCCGGCGAGGCGACACGACCTCCACGAGTTCCTTTGCCGCGGGAGCAAGCGCCATGGGCGCTATCGGCTCGGGCCACATCAGGCTCGGCGAAAGGTTCTCGACCTTGCGCTGGATACATGGCCAGTCGGGATCGGAAAAGTCGGCAGCGCCTGCAAAACCGGGAGCTTGCGTCAGGCAAAGTGCCAGACTGAACGCATAACTGGCGGCTCTCATCTTCGGTCCCCCCTGCTCGAACGAGCGTCAGTATAGGCTGACCAAGAGAGAAGCCAAAGGTCGCGTTTTACACACTAAGGTCGCAATTGTCTTTGCGCCGTGGCGCGTCTGTAATCTGTGTACAAGGCCACATAAGGCCATCCTTACAGAACGCAGTTATCGGAGGCATCGATGCGCACTCGCGCTGCTCTGGCTGTTGAAGCCGGAAAACCCCTTGTTGTGACCGAAGTCGAGCTCGAAGGCCCCCGCGCCGGCGAGGTGCTGGTCGAGGTGAAGGCGACCGGCATCTGCCACACCGATGATTTCACCCTCTCCGGTGCCGACCCGGAAGGGCTGTTTCCGGCAATCCTCGGCCACGAGGGCGCCGGCATCGTCGTCGACGTCGGCCCCGGCGTCACCAGCGTGAAGAAGGGCGACCATGTCATTCCGCTCTACACCCCGGAATGCCGCGCCTGCCCGTCCTGCCTCAGCCGCAAGACCAATCTGTGCACCGCCATCCGCGCCACCCAGGGCCAGGGCGTCATGCCGGACGGCACCTCGCGGTTTTCGCTCAACGGGGAGAAGCTGCACCACTATATGGGCTGCTCGACCTTTGCGAACTTCACCGTTTTGCCGGAGATCGCCGTCGCCAAGGTCAATCCGGACGCCCCGTTCGACAAGATCTGCTACATCGGCTGCGGCGTCACCACCGGCATTGGCGCGGTGATCAACACCGCCAAGGTCGAGATGGGATCGACGGCGATCGTCTTCGGTCTCGGCGGCATCGGTCTCAACGTCATCCAGGGGCTCAGGCTTGCCGGCGCCGACATGATCATCGGCGTCGATTTGAACAACGACAAGAAGCCCTGGGGCGAGAAGTTCGGCATGACCCACTTCGTCAATCCGAAGGAGGTCGGCGACGACATCGTGCCTTATCTCGTCAACATGACCAAGCGCGGCGCCGACCAGATCGGCGGCGCCGACTACACCTTCGACTGCACCGGCAATGTCAAGGTGATGCGCCAGGCACTCGAGGCCTCGCATCGCGGCTGGGGCAAGTCGGTGATCATCGGGGTGGCCGGCGCCGGCCAGGAGATTGCGACCCGGCCGTTCCAGCTGGTCACCGGCCGCACCTGGATGGGCACCGCCTTCGGCGGCGCGCGCGGGCGCACCGACGTGCCGAAGATCGTCGACTGGTACATGGAGGGCAAGATCCAGATCGATCCGATGATCACCCACACGCTGCCGCTCGACGACATCAACAAGGGCTTCGAACTGATGCATTCCGGCGAAAGCATTCGCTCGGTCGTCGTCTACTGAGCGTGAACATGGAACTGGTAACGCAAAATCAATGCTTTGGCGGGACGCAGTCGGTTTACCGGCACCTGTCCGAGGTCTGCGGTGTCGAGATGACCTTCGGCCTCTATCTGCCGCCGCAGGCGCGGACGCGTCCGGTCCCGCTGCTGTGGTATCTCTCGGGGCTGACCTGTACCCATGAGAACGCCATGATCAAGGCGGGCTTGCAGCGGCACGCGGCGGAAGAGGGGCTGGCGCTGGTCTTCCCCGATACCTCGCCGCGCGGCGAAGGGGTGGCCGACGACGAGGCCTACGATCTCGGACAGGGCGCAGGCTTCTACGTCAACGCGACGCAGAAGCCCTGGGCACGGCACTACCGGATGTATGATTACATCGTCACGGAATTGCCCGCCCTGCTGCAGGAGCAATTACCGCTCAACGGCATCAACGGTGTTACCGGGCACTCGATGGGCGGTCATGGCGCGCTGACGATCGCCTTTCGCAATCCTTCGCTGTTCCGCTCGGTTTCCGCCTTTGCACCGATTCTCAATCCGACCCGGTCCGACTGGGGCCGCAAGCAGTTCTCGGCCTATCTCGGCGACGACGAGGCCCATTGGGGCATGTACGACGCTTGCCTGCTCCTCAGCGAACTCGGCTGGCAGGGCGACATCCTGATCGATCAGGGCTCGGCAGACCAGTTCCTGGGACAGTTGCAGCCCGAGGCGATGGCCCGGCTCATGGCCGAGCGGCGCCAGGCCGGCGTCCTCAGGATGCAGGCGGGATATGACCATAGCTACTACTTCGTGGCGAGCTTCGGCGAAGACCACGTGCGCTGGCATGCAGAGCGGTTGAACGCCGCGTAAGGGAGAGGAAGGCATGGCTTTCAGACTTGGTACCGCACTGACCGCAGCAGCCGTATTTGGCGGAGTTCTCGCAGGTTCGGCTGCGCCGGCGCTTGCACTTGATCCGGCTGCCGGCGACCCGGCAGCGGGCAAGACGGTGTTCCGCAAGTGTCAGGCCTGCCATGCGATAGGTCCGGATGCCAAATCGAAGACCGGTCCGCTGCTCACCGGTGTGGTCGACCGCCCGGCCGGCAAAATCGAAGGGTTCTCCTATTCGCCAGCCATGACCAAGGCGGCGGAGGGCGGATTGACCTGGACCCCTGACAAGATCGCTGAGTTCGTGACCAATCCGAAAGCCTTTTTGCCCGGCACGAAGATGACCTTTGCGGGATTGCGCAAGGACCAGGAGCGCGCCGATCTGATCGCATATTTGGCAACGTTTCCCTAAGGCGCGTCGCATTCGTTTCGAGCCGTGCGATGCGCTTTAAGTCTTTGATTTCATGCATGTCGTTGTCCCGAAGCCGCGGCACACTTTCAGGCGACACGCACTAAAGCGAAGGAGGAGCCGAATACCAGAAGCATGAGGAAGATGCCCCGGCCTCGTTGAAGCGGCGGGGGTAGTGTCGCAGGCCGATACCGGGAAGTGAGGAGACCCACGAGGTTTTCCCGGGGCGAGCGGGTTGAATGGCCCTGATCGGCAGCACTCAAGAGGAGGATGAAATGAAACGACTTCTTACATTGCTTGCCATCATGTCGATAGGCGGCAGCGCGCAGGTCGCTCTCGCCAACTCGGAATTGCAGAAGCTTATCGACGATCCCAATCAATGGGCTATCCAGACCGGCGACTACGCCAATCTGCGCTACTCGAAGCTTGACCAGATCAACAAGGACAATGTCGGGAAACTGCAGGTGGCATGGACTTTCTCGACCGGCGTGTTGCGCGGTCACGAAGGTGCGCCGCTCGTCATCGGCGACATCATGTATGTCCATACGCCGTTCCCGAACACGGTCTACGCGCTGGATCTCAAGAAAGACGGCCAGATCCTCTGGAAATACGAACCAAAGCAGGATCCGAACGTCATTCCCGTGATGTGTTGCGACACCGTCAATCGGGGCGTGGCCTATGCGGATAACAAGATCTTCCTGCATCAGGCCGACACAACGGTCGTGGCGCTCGACGCCAAGACCGGCAAGGTCATCTGGAGCGTCAAGAACGGCGATCCCTCCAAGGGCGAGACAAACACCGCCACCGTCATGCCGGTGAAGGACAAAGTGCTCGTCGGCATCTCCGGCGGCGAATTCGGCGTGCGCGGCTCCGTGACGGCCTATTCGATGGCGGATGGCAAGCTCCTGTGGCGCGGTTATTCCATGGGCCCGGACAGCGATACGCTGATGGATCCAGAAAAGACCACGCACCTCGGCAAGCCGGTCGGCAAGGACTCGGGCACCGCCACCTGGGAAGGCGATCAGTGGAAGATCGGCGGTGGCACCACCTGGGGCTGGTATGCCTATGATCCCGAACTGAACCTCATGTATTACGGATCGGGTAACCCCTCGACCTGGAACCCGACCCAGCGGCCCGGCGACAACCGCTGGTCGATGACCATCTGGGCGCGCGACGTCGATACCGGCATGGCCAAATGGGTTTACCAGATGACGCCCCACGACGAATGGGACTATGACGGCGTCAATGAGATGATCCTGACCGACCAGCAGATCGACGGCAAGGATCGCAAGCTGTTGACCCACTTCGACCGCAACGGCTTCAGCTATACGATGGACCGTGTCACCGGCGAATTGCTGGTGGCGGAAAAGTTCGATCCCAAGGTCAACTGGGCGAGCGAAGTGGTCATGGATCCGAAGTCCGACCAGTACGGTCGACCGCAGGTAGTGGCGCAGTTTTCGACCGAGCAGAATGGCGAGGACACCAACTCGACTGGTATCTGCCCGGCGGCGCTCGGAACCAAGGACCAGCAGCCCGCGGCCTATTCGCCGAAGACTGAACTGTTCTACGTGCCCACCAACCATGTCTGCATGGACTACGAACCGTTCCGGGTAAACTACACCGCCGGTCAGCCCTATGTCGGGGCGACGCTATCGATGTATCCGGCGGCTGACAGCCATGGCGGCATGGGCAATTTCATTGCCTGGGACAACAAGGAAGGCAAGATCAAGTGGTCCCTGCCGGAACCCTTCTCCGTCTGGTCGGGCGCTCTGGCGACAGCCGGTGACGTGGTCTTCTACGGAACGCTCGAGGGCTATCTGAAGGCGGTCGATGCCGCGACAGGCAAGGAGCTCTATCGCTTCAAGACGCCTTCCGGGGTGATCGGCAACGTGATGACCTACGCCCGTGACGGCAAGCAGTACGTCGCCGTGCTCTCGGGTGTCGGCGGCTGGGCCGGCATTGGTCTGGCAGCGGGCCTGACCAACCCGAATGAGGGTCTCGGAGCAGTCGGCGGCTATGCGGCCCTCAGCAACTACACCGCGCTCGGCGGCACGCTCACCGTGTTCAAGCTGCCGGATTGAAGCGGCAATCCTCGCCAGGGAATGGGCGCGGGCAGTGAAGCTCGCGTCCATTCGTCCCCGCCTAAAAGGACATAAGATGACCAGAACCAGACACGCGATACCGTTGATCCTTTCCGCATTGACGCTTTTTGCCGGCCCCGCAGGCGCGGAAGATGCGTCGGCGCCAAAGGACAACATCACCGCCGTCCGCAGCGAGAACGGGCGGTACTATACCGCCGATGACGTTCCGACCTTCAATATCGCCAAGGATGGCACGGTTGACTGGATGACCTATTCGGGCTTCCGCCGCTATCATTCCGAATGCCACGTCTGTCATGGCCCGGAGGGCGAGGGCTCGAGCTACGCGCCAGCCTTGAAGAACTCCGCGATAAATCTGGACTACTACGCCTTCCTCGAAGTCGTCACGAACGGACGCAAGAAGGTGAACGTGGCCGAGCACTCGGTGATGCCCGCATTCGGCGAGAACGCCAATGTCATGTGTTATCTCGACGACATCTATACCTATTTGAAAGCGCGTGGCTCCGGTGCCTTGCCGCGGGGACGCCCGGCCAAGAAGGAAGCGAAATCGGATGAGATCCGGGATGCTGAAAAGTCGTGCCTCGGCAGTAACTAGCGTCGCCGCAGCAGTCAGCGTTCTCGTCCTGGCCGTCGTCCGTATCGGTCCGGCAATGGCGCAGACGTCGGATCTGGTGTCGAAGACAGCTTTTCGTGTCTGCGCCGATCCGGCCAATCTGCCGATGTCGGATCGCTCGGGCGCAGGGTACGAGAACAAAATTGCCGAGCTCATGGCGTCCAAGCTTGGACTGCCATTGGACTACACGTGGTATCCAATGGCCACCGGCTTCATTCGCAAGACATTGCAGGCCAATGCCTGCGATGTGGTCATCGGCTATGCCCAGGGCGATGAACTTGTATTGAACACCAACCACTACTACACCTCGGCCTATGTGCTGATCGTCCCGTCGAGCGGTCCACTGTCCGGCGTGACCAAGCTGTCCGATCCACTCCTCAGGGACAAGCGGATCGGCATCATCGCTGGAACCCCGCCCGCGACGCATATGGCGCGGAACGGACTGTTGCCCAAAGCCAGGCCGCACCATCTGATGGTCGATCGACGCTACGAGGATCCGGCCGACGAGATGCTCGCCGACCTGAAATCTGGCGCCATAGACGCGGCGATCCTCTGGGGGCCGATCGGCGCCCCCTTGGTCAAGGCGAGCCATCCGGACCTGAAGGTGACGCCGCTCTTGTCGGAGCCGGCGCTGCCGAAGCTCTTCTACCGCATCACCATGGGCGTCAGGCAAGGCGAGAAGGTCTGGGAGCGCAAGCTGAACTCCCTGATCCGCCGAAATCAGCCCGAGATCAACGCCATTCTCACCGAGGCGGGTGTGCCGCTCGTGAACGATATGGGCACAGGGCCGCTCAAGGCATCACAATGACGCCTGCCGGCCTCACGTTTTGAAGAAGTGGTTTTTCAGGATGTAGCGAAGGCCGCGCAGCCAGCTGTCGTTGGTGTTCGAGCGAATGTCGACCGCGAGGCCGCGCAGCATCTCGCCAGAGCGCACGTCGCGTAGCACGAGGCTTATCGACAGAATGAGGTTGGATATTTTCCGCACTTCGCCAACCAGCACATAGTCGGCCCCGAGCCGGGCGGCCATGCGCACGTCGCAGCCGTTGCAGTTGGCGGGGTTCACCGTGTTTGCGAGATCGGCCGCCACGGGATCACTGGAGAGGATGACGAAGCCTTCCGCTGCGAAACGGTCGCGCGCGGCACCCTCCAAGAGTTCAAGCCGCGCCGCTTCGTCGGCGCGCACACCGTTGTAGGCGCCCTCCGTCGACAGATCGATGAAGGTCACGCCGAGGAATGCCACCTTGGCACCCGACATCAGCGGCTTGTCCAGCCCCGCCACGGCGAGTGTCGGCAACAAGGCCAGGATCAGCGCTGTCAGGATGCGTTGCATGGCTCAGCCTAGCACAGGCTTTTTGCGAAACTACGCTCCTTAAGTATCGGTTTTGCAACAAAAACTGCGCTGTTAATCTCCTCCCCAAAGGGAGTGTCAGACTGGGAGGTCGTTCCGGCAATGTCCAACCTACGGCTTGCGCTTGCCGCCTTTTGCGCGGCGATGCTTGTCGCGCTCCCCTTGCGGGCAATGGAGGTGAAGGCTGCCGTGCTCAGGATCGACCGTGCGGTCGGCACGCCGATTTCGCGGCTCGACGCGCTACCTGCCGATCTGGGCTTTGCCGGCGCCATCGTAGGCAACGAGGACAATCGGACGACCGGCGCATTCACGGACACGGACTACACGCTGAAAACGCAGGCAGTTTCACGGGACAAGGCGGCGGCAGCGCTGGACGCGCTGAAGGCAGAAGGCTTCGGCCTGATCACGGTGATCGCCGATGGCGACGCCCTGAAGGCGCTGTCAGACCGGGCCGGGCCCGAAGTGCTGCTTTTGAACGCAGGCGCTCGCGACGAGACGCTGCGCGACGCCGACTGCCGGGCCAATGTACTGCATGTCTCGCCGAGCCGCGCCATGCTCAGCGATAGTGTCATCCAGTTC
This sequence comes from Sinorhizobium terangae, assembly GCF_029714365.1. Lineage (NCBI taxonomy): Bacteria > Pseudomonadati > Pseudomonadota > Alphaproteobacteria > Hyphomicrobiales > Rhizobiaceae > Sinorhizobium > Sinorhizobium terangae. The sequence goes on along the minus strand of NZ_CP121660.1, from coordinate 1,424,296 downwards.
CTCATGTGGAAGAAATGGCCGCGTATCCTCTTGATCCACGGCTCGCATCCCGAAGACCAGCTTCTGGCCGAAAGCTACCGCAAATCGGCCGCCAAGTTCGGGGCGGAGATCGTCGAGGAGCGCGAGTTCGTCGACACCGGCGGCGCCCGGCGCACCGATACCGGCCACGTCATGGTGCAAAAACAGATTCCCGCATTCACCCAGGATGCCGAGGATTACGACGTGATCATCGCGGCCGACGAGGCCGGCGTCTTCGCACCCTACCTGCCTTATCACTCCTGGGATCCGCGGCCTGTGGCAGGATCCGCGGGCCTGCGCCCGGTGTCCTGGCATGCCGCCCATGAAGCCTGGGGCGCGACGCAGTTCCAACGCCGCTTCGAGAAACTGGCCGGCCGCGGCATGCGCGAGGAGGACTACCAGGCCTGGCTTGCCATGCGGGTGATCGGCGAAGCGGTGACGCAGTCCGGCAAGACCGATCCGGCGTCGGTCAGGGCCTATGCCCTTTCTGAGGATTTCGAACTGGCTGCGTTCAAGGGCCAGAAGCTGACCTTCCGTCCCTGGAACGGGCAAATGCGTCAGCCGATCCTTTTGACCGATGGGCGGGTGACGGTGTCCGTTTCGCCGCAGGATGGCTACCTGCACCAGCATTCGCCGCTCGACACGCTGGGCACGGATGCACCCGAAACCGCTTGCCACGCCTTTGGAGGATAGAATGCTGAGATCCGCAGTGTTGCTCTTGCCGGCCGTTCTGATGTTTGCCGGCCCTGCTGAGGCCAACAAGGTCTTCGTGACCAATGAACGCAGCAACAACGTGACAGTGCTCGACAGCCAAAGCTGGGAGGTGATCGCCACCTTTCCGGCCGGCAACAGGCCGCGCGGCATCACGATCAGCCCCGATGGCAAGGAGCTCTATGTCTGCGCTTCGGATGACGACACCGTCCGGGTCTTCGATCCCGAAACCTACAAGGAACTGCATACGCTGCCGTCAGGCGCCGATCCGGAGCTGTTCGTTCTCGATCCCTCAGGCAATCCGCTCTACGTGGCGAACGAGGACGACAATCTGGTAACGGTCGTGGACGTGAAGACGCGTCAGGTGGTGGCCGAGATACCGGTCGGCGTCGAACCGGAAGGCGTTGCGGTCAGCCCGGATGCGAAGACCATCATCAACACCTCCGAAACCACCAATATGGCGCATTTCATCAACGCCTCCACCTACGAGATCGAGCACAACGTGCGGGTGGACCAGCGCCCGCGCTACGCCGAATTCACGGCCGACGGCAAGAAGCTTTACGTCAGCTCTGAAATCGGCGGCACCGTTTCCGTGATCGACCTGGCGGCGCCCGAGCCGACGATCGCCAAGAAGATCGGCTTTGCCGTGCCGGGCATTCTGCCGGAATGGTTGCAGCCGGTGGGTGTCAAGGCGACCAAGGATGGCTCCCGCGTTTTCGTGGCGCTCGGCCCGGCCAACCGGGTTGCGGTGATCGACGCCGTGAAGGACGAAGTTCTCGACTACCTGCTTGTCGGGCAGCGCGTCTGGCAGATGGCATTCACCCCGGACGAGGAATTCCTGATCACCACGAATGGCAACTCAAACGATGTCAGCATCATCGATGTCAAAGAGGAAACGGTGATCCGCTCGGTTCAAGTCGGCGAGCAGCCCTGGGGCGTCGTGGTCGCTCCGAACTAAGAAGAAGCAATGCAGCCGGAAGGTGCAGACCTTCGTTCAGTGAGCCGGCCGGAAATGACAGTTTTGGGGGAGGAGGCGATGAACTCCTTCTGCTGCTCTAGATCGTATCGGACGAACTCCTGTATCGGCCCCTGGGCATAGTGCTGGTTTACGCGCTTTCATTCATCGGCGTGATGCGCGAGGCGCTGCTCTGCAGCCGTCAGAACGCCGCGTGCGGCGCTGGAGGACGGCATGATCAAGGTCGATGTCAGACGAAAGGCATTCGGCGGCGACGAGATCCTGCGCGACATCCATTTCGAGATGGACAAGGTGCTCGACAGTGCCCGTTTGCAGGCGGTCGACGCCGAAAACCGACACTTTCCGCTATATTGCCGCCGACGGCATTTGCCTTGATCCTGCTTTCTCGGGAAGGACCTGAAGACGTTCAAGAGAGAGGAGGAACAGATGCTCAAGCTACATCCGTCCATCGACAACGGCTTTCCGCCCGCCAGCCCGGACTTCCAGGGCGGCACGCTGAAATGCAAATGCACTACCAATCCGGTGACCGTCAGGATCGATGCACAGACGGCACACAACCATGCCTGCGGCTGCACCAAATGCTGGAAGCCAAATGGCGCGATCTTTGCCCAGATCGCGGTTGTCAGCCGCGACAAGGTGAACGTCACATCCGGTTCGGAAAAGCTGCAGATCATCGATCCAAGCGCAACGATCCAGCGCTACGCCTGCAAGGATTGCGGTACGCACATGTATGGCCGGATCGAGAACACCAAGCATCCCTTCTATGGCCTCGATTTCGTGCATACCGAGCTCAGCGACGAAACCGGTTGGTCGCCGCCGCAATTTGCAGCCTTCGTATCCTCCGTGATCGAAAGCGGCGTCAGCCCCGACAGGATGCCGGACATCCGTGCACGCCTGACCGAACTCGGCCTGCCCCCCTACGACTGCTTGTCTCCTGCGCTGATGGACGCAATCGCCACGCATATCGCAAAACAGTCCGGCGCATTGCCGGCCTGACAAGAGAGCCCAACACCTCCTCCCTCGGACCCCGCCCGTTTGTCTCCTGTTAGGAGGCGCTCCCAACGGGTGGGGTTTGAGGCGTTTACGGCCAAGTCGGTTGGAGGCACCCCCTCTGCCCGGCAGGGCAGAGGGGGTGGCTAACCCGTCGGCGAAATGGGATTCAAGCCTGATAGGCCGATGCTTTCCATTTGATGGCACAGCCTATGGAGGGCTGTTGTTCCGATGGGCCTTTGCCGAACAGCGCGACCATGACCATGGCCTCGTAAAGGTCGCGCCTCAGATCGGCAGGGCCGATCTCCTTGCGCGAGGCGTCCAGTCGCCCGCGATATTGCAGCTTCATGTCCTTGTTGAAGCCGAAGAAGTCCGGCGTGCAGACGGCGCCATAGGCTTTCGCGACGGATTGGTCCTCATCGTAGAGATAGGGAAAGGGCAGGGCGTTTTGCGAAGCGAAGCGCTTCATGTTGTCGAACGAGTCTTCCGGATACGTGTCGGCGTCATTGGCGTTGATCGCCACGAAGCCGACGCCGTGAGTCTTGAGGCCGACCGCGTCCCGAACGATCCGGCCAATGACCGCTTTCACATAGGGGCAGTGATTGCAGATGAAGGCAACAACCAGCCCCTTCGGGCCGGCCCGATCGAATATGGAGTGAGTGAGACCATCGACGCCGGGAAGCCTGGCGTCGACCGCCGGCCAGCCGAAATCACAGATAGGAGGTGTCGCGGCCATGGCTCATGCCGCTTTCTTCATCGCGCCATCGGAGGCCGCACGGATGGCCGCGATGTTTTTCGCGTAGGCTTCCTCGCTGCCACCCTTGAACACCCCGGAGCCGGCAACCAACACGTCCGCACCGGCGGCGGCAACGAGCGGTGCCGTTTCCGGCGTCACGCCGCCGTCGATCTCGATGTGGATTGGACGGCTGCCAACCATGGACTTCACGCGCCGCACCTTCTCGACGACCGATGGAATAAAGGCCTGGCCGCCGAAACCCGGATTGACCGTCATCAGGAGGACGAGGTCCAGTCGGTCCAGCACATATTCGATGGCGGTTTCCGGCGTCGAGGGATTGAGCGACACGCCGGCCTTGCAGCCGAGGTCGCGGATCGCCTGCAACGACCGGTCGAGGTGGGTAGTCGCTTCGGCATGAACTGTGATGATGTCGCAGCCGGCCTCGGCGAAGGCACCGAGAAACGGGTCGGCTGGTGCGATCATCAAGTGACAGTCGAACACCTTGTCCGTTCGGCTCCGGATCGCCTTGATGACCGGTGGCCCGAAGGTGATGTTCGGCACGAAATGGCCGTCCATAACGTCAAGGTGGATCCAGTCGGCACCCGCCCGGCAGACGGTCTCGACCTCTTCGCCGAGTCTTGCGAAATCAGCCGACAGAACCGAAGGGGCTATGATGGTCTTCTCGCTCATGACGAAGTCTCCGGATGATTGGGCTCTCCCATGCTGAACACGCGACTTGCGGAAATGTCCCGAGCCGTGATGGTTGAGAGTTGCTCGGCGTCGACCGGGCCGACGGTTTCCTCGAACAGGCGGTTTGCCTGCCGCAGTCGCGCCCGGTCGAGCGCGTTGCGGATCGAGCGCGCATTGGCGAAATGCGGCTGGCGCCGGCGGCGCGCGATGTAGTCGCCCATCACCGCTGTCGCCTTGGCGTCAAATCGATAGCCCTGACGGCTGAGCATGCTCTCTGCAATCGACAGGAGCTCGCCGTCGTCGTAGTCGGGAAAATCGATATGGTGGGCAATGCGCGAGCGGAAGCCCGGGTTGCTCTCGAAAAACCGGTCCATGCGGTCGGCGTAGCCGGCGAGAATGACGACAAGATCGTCGCGGTTGTTCTCCATGACCTGCAGCAGGATCTCGATCGCTTCCTGGCCGTAGTCGCGCTCGTTGTCCGGACGGTAGAGATAATAGGCCTCGTCGATGAACAGCACGCCGCCCATTGCCTTCTTCAGGATCTCCTTGGTCTTGGGCGCCGTGTGGCCGATATACTGTCCGACCAGATCGTCGCGCGTCACCGACACGAGATGTCCCTTGCGGATATAGCCGAGCCGGTGCAGCAGATTGGCCATGCGCAAGGCGACCGTCGTCTTGCCGGTGCCGGGATTGCCGGTGAAGCTCATGTGCAGCGACGGCGGCTCGTGGGTGAGGCCCATCGCACGGCGGGCCCGTTCAACGAGCAGCAGGGCGGCCGTCTCGCGGATCCGCCGCTTCACGGGTTTCAGGCCAACGAGCTCTCGATCCAGCTCGTCGAGGATTTCGGCGACGCCGGAGGCCCTGTATTCCTCGGCGAGGTCGACCGATGTCGGCAGGCTTTCGGTGCTCGATTGGGCTTGCGGCATCGCCATCTTGTCTGCTCCTTTATCGCTGCGTTTCCCAGGCATAGCGCTGGCTGCGACCGCGGCTTTCCGTGCGGGTCATTCGCAGTTTTGGCTCGTTGTCGGGACGGTTGACGATGAAGGACATCGTCACAGTCTCGAGGCCGCGGCTGGAATCGAAGGCATTCAGGCGGATGTAATCCTGCGGATGGGCTTTGCGGCAATCCTCCAACTCCATCATGACGCCCTTGGCATCCTTGAGGTCGAACATCGGATTGCCCCACATTTCCCAGTAGGTGTTGCGGGGATGCGGATCGTCAGTATGCTCGACGCCGATCGCCCATCCCTTACCGAGACAGTACTCCACCTGTGCCGTTACCTGTTCGTCCGTCAGGTCCGGCAGGAACGAGAAGCATCCTTGAGTGATACGCATGTCGTCTCTCCTTATTCCTGTATCCGTCAGGCGACGCTTACGCTCGGTACGAAGTCCGAAGTATCCGTCGGGGTATAGTTGAAGCTGATGTTGCCCCAGGTCTCGAGGGCCGCTTCGAGCGGCTTGCACCACTTGGCCGCTGCCCTGAGGATCTCGGGACCTTCATGGGCGATGTCGCGGCCTTCGTTGCGGGCAAGCACCATGGCTTCCAGCGCGACCCGATTGGCTGTGGCGCCTGCCTGTATGCCCATGGGATGACCGATCGTGCCGCCGCCGAACTGCAGCACGACGTCATCACCGAAAAGATCGAGCAACTGGTGCATCTGGCCGGCGTGAATGCCGCCCGACGCCACCGGCATGACCTTCTTGATGTCGGCCCAGTCCTGCTCGAAGAAGAGACCTCGCGGGAGGTCGACCTCATTCTTCATTTCGCGGCAGACATTGTAGTAGCCCTGCACGGTCAAGGGATCTCCTTCGAGCTTCCCGACGGCAGTGCCTGCATGCAGGTGGTCGACGCCGGCGAGCCGAAGCCATTTGGCGATGACGCGGAAAGAAATGCCGTGGCTCTTCTGCCGCGTGTAGGTGCCGTGACCGGCCCGGTGCATGTGCAGGATCATGTCATTCTGCCGGCACCATTCCGAGATCGACTGGATTGCCGTCCAGCCGATGATGAGATCGACCATGACGATAACCGAGCCAAGTTCCTTGGCGAATTCGGCGCGGCGGTACATCTCCTCCATCGTGCCGGCGGTGATGTTGAGATAGTGCCCCTTGACCTCGCCGGTGACGGCAGAGGCGTGGTTGACCGCCTCCATGCAGTAAAGGTAGCGGTCGCGCCAGTGCATGAAGGGTTGTGAGTTGATGTTCTCGTCGTCCTTCATGAAGTCGAGACCGCCCTTCAGCCCCTCATAGACGACGCGGCCATAGTTCTTGCCCGAGAGTCCGAGCTTCGGCTTCGTGGTGGCGCCAAGCAGCGGCTTGCCGAACTTGTCGAGCCGTTCGCGCTCGACGACGATGCCGGTCGGCGGACCCTTGAAGGTCTTCACATAGGCGACGGGAAGGCGCATGTCCTCGAGCCGTGCTGCCTTCAGCGGCTTGAACGAGAAGACGTTGCCGATGATCGACGCGGTCAGGTTGGCGATCGATCCTTCCTCGAACAGGATCAGGTCGTACGCGACGTAGCAGAAGTACTGCCCCGGCGTTCCAGGTACCGGATCGACCCGATAGGCCTTGGCGCGGTATTGGTCGCAGGCGGTCAGACGATCGGTCCAGACGACCGTCCAGGTGGCTGTCGAGCTTTCGCCGGCAACCGCGGCCGCCGCCTCGATCGGATCGACGCCCTCCTGCGGCGTAATCCGGAAAAGCGCGATCAGATCGGTGTCCTTCGGCTCGTAGTCGCCGTTCCAGTAGCCCATCTGCGCATATTTGAGCACGCCGGCCCTGTAGCGTTCCTTGCCCTTGATCTCTGTCTTTGCATCGGCGTTCATGACAAAGTCCTTTCCTCTGGATGTGGTCAGGCGGCTTGCGACTGCGCCGTCTGGGGTTTGAGCGAGCCGCTCGCGTAGCGCCGGGCCATCTCCGCGATCGGCACGACCTTGATGCGGGATGCGTTGCCGGCGGTGCCGAAGGCCTCGAAACGGGCCTTGCAGACCGCCGACATGGCGTCCATGGCGGGCTTCAGGAACTTGCGCGGATCGAATTCGCTGCGGCTCGTGTCGGCGACGCGGCGAAAGGCAGCGGCCGCCGCCAGGCGCAAATCCGTGTCGATGTTGACCTTGCGCACGCCGAAACGGATGCCCCGCACGATCTCCTCGACCGGCACGCCGTAGGTCTCCCGCATTTCGCCGCCATGGGCGTTGAAGACATCCTGCCATTCCTGCGGCACCGAGGAGGACCCGTGCATGACGATGTGGGTGTCGGGTAGCCGGTCATGGATCCTCTCGATCACATCCATGGCGAGCACTTCGCCGGTCGGCTTGCGGCTGAACTTGTAGGCGCCGTGCGAGGTGCCGATGGCGACCGCCAGGGCATCGACCTCGGTCTCGGCGACGAAGCGGGCGGCCTCGTCCGGGTCGGTCAAGAGTTGCGAACGATCGAGCGCACCTTCGAAGCCGTGGCCGTCCTCGGCTTCGCCATGGCCGGTTTCGAGCGAGCCGAGGCAGCCGAGCTCACCCTCGACCGATGCGCCGACCATATGGGCGAGGCGGCTGACTTCCGCGGTGATCGCAACGTTGTAGGCATAGTCCGCGGGGGTCTTCGCATCCTCCTTCAACGAGCCATCCATCATCACGGAAGTGAAACCATGCTGGATCGCCGTGAGGCAGGTCGCGACATTGTTGCCATGGTCCTGGTGGATGCAGAGCGGGATGTCGGGATACATAGCTTCGAGTGCTTCCATCATCTTGGCGAGCATGATGTCGTTGGCATAGGAGCGGGCGCCGCGCGAAGCCTGGAGGATCACAGGTGCGTCGCAGGCGCGCGCCGCTTCCATGATCGCCAGGCCCTGTTCCATGTTGTTGATGTTGAAAGCCGGTACACCATAGGTGTGTTCGGCGGCATGATCGAGCAACTGGCGGAGCGTGATACGGGCCATGGTCAAACCTCCCTGGACGATGCGATGACGGCTTCGCCGGCCCGCATGGTGGTCCCGGTGCCGATGGGGCGCGCGTCCCGGAATTCCTTGCGAACGAGCCTCAACGCTTCGGCGATGATGTGGTCGGCGGTGATGCCGAAATGGCGGTAGAGGTCTCCCGCGGGCGCGGAAGCGCCGAAGCCGAGCATGCCGACGAAGGCACCGTCCGGCCCCATCCAGCGATCCCAGCCGAGGCGGCCGGCCGCTTCCACGGCAATGCGCGGGGCATCTCCGAGGACCTGCCGCTGATAGGATACATCCTGGACTTCGAATTTCTCCCAGCAGGGCATGGAGACCACCGCCGCTTCGATACTCTCCTCGGCCTGCAAGCGTTCCGCTGCAGCGACGGCGATCTCGACCTCGGACCCGGTGGCAAGCAGCGTAACGTCGCGGGCCCCACGCGCTTCCCTGAGGACATACGCCCCGCGCGCTGACAAATTCTCGTCGCCGTCGGTCTGGCGCAGCATCGGCAGAGCCTGCCGCGAGAGAGCGAGGACGCTTGGCGTCTTCTTCTCGCCAAGCGCGATCTCCCAGCATTCCGCCGTCTCGATGATGTCGGCGGGCCGGAAGACCTGGAGGTTCGGGGTGGCACGCAGCATCGCCAGATGTTCGACCGGCTGGTGGGTAGGCCCGTCCTCGCCGAGCCCGATGGAATCATGGGTCAGTACGTAGATGACGGGCAGACCCATCAGCGCCGAGAGACGGATCGCGCCGCGCGCGTAGTCTGAAAACACCAGGAAGGTACCGCCGTAAGGAATGAAGCCGCCATGGAGCGCGATGCCGTTCATGGCGGCCGCCATGCCGTGCTCACGGATACCGTAATGCAGGTAGCGGCCCTTGAAATTGCCAGGCGCAATCGGTTGGGTCTGAGACGTCATCGTCAGGTTCGAGCCGGTGAGGTCCGCGGAGCCGCCGACCGTCAAGGCCGTCGCGCCATTGATGACCTCAAGCGTCATCTGCGAGGCCTGGCGTGTGGCGACCTTGGAGGCTCTCTTGCGGTGTGCCGCTCGGAATTTAGCCAGCAGAGGAGCAAGGTCGTCGCCTAGTTGCCGGCCGACGGTTTGTTCGTAGCGCCTTTTCGAGCGGGAAGCATCCAGCCGGGTTTCCCATGCCTCGCGCGCCATCCGGCCTCTGACCGCCACCCGCTGCCAGGCGGACTTGATCTCGGGCGGCACGAAGAAGGGTGGGTGTGGCCAGGCGAGCTTTTCGCGTGTCGCGGCGATTTCCTTGTCGCCGAGTGCTGCCCCATGGGTCTTGTGCGATCCTTCCATGCTGGCTGCGCCCTTGCCGATCCGGGTGCGGCAGGCAATCAGCGATGGCTTGCGGGTCCGGTGCGCTCGCTGGATCGCCTTCGCCACGGCCTCGGGGTCGTGGCCATCGACGCGTTGCGCGTCCCAGCCGGCGGCGCGGAAGCGCGCAAGCTGGTTCATGGAGGTGGAGAGGTCGGTCGAACCATCGATCGATATCCGGTTGTCGTCCCAGAGCACGATGAGCTTGCGCAGCTTCAGATGTCCGGCAAGGTCGATCGCCTCGTGGCTGATACCCTCCTGCAGGCAGCCGTCGCCGGCCACCACATAGGTGAAGTGGTTGCAGAGCGAACTGCTGAACCGGGCGGCCATCATCTGTTCGGCAATCGCCATGCCGACGGCCGTGGCAATTCCCTGGCCGAGCGGGCCGGTGGTGGTCTCGATCCCAAGGGCATGGCCGTATTCGGGATGGCCGGCCGTTTTCGAGCCGAGCTGGCGGAATGCTGACAGCTCGGCCATCGGCATGTCGGCAAAGCCGATGAGGTGGTGGATGGCATAGATGAGCATCGACCCATGACCGGCCGAAAGCACGAAACGATCGCGATCCGGCCAGTCGGGCAGGGAGGGGTCAATCTTGATGAAGCGGTTGAAGAGGACGGTCACCGCGTCGGCCATGCCCATCGGCATCCCGGGATGGCCGGAATTGGCCTTCTGCACGGCATCCATGGCAAGAAACCGGATGGCATCGGCCATGTTGCGCTCCGATGCGGCGGGTCGGGCTTCGATCTGCTGCGAAACATTCATGATGTCCTCCTCACGACATGCGGTGTTTGCGCTCGAGCAGTTTGTGGATGAGCGGCGTAAAGATCAGCTGCATGGCGAGATCGAGCTTGTCGCCCGGCACCACGATGGAATTGGCGCGCGACATGAAGCTGTTGTGGAGCATCGACAGCAGGTAGGGGAAATCGATGCTTTGCGGTTTGGCGAAGCGGATGACCAGGATGGATTCGGCGTGCGTCGGTATCCAGCGGGCGATGAAGGGGTTGGACGTGTCGACGATCGGCACACGCTGGAAATTAATATCGGTGAGCGAAAACTGCGGGCAGATATGGTGCACATAGTCGGGCATGCGCCGCAGGATCGTGTCGGTTACGGCCTCGGTGGAGTAGCCGCGCGTCGCCTTGTCGCGATGGATCTTCTGAATCCATTCGAGATTGATCACCGGAACGACGCCGATCTTCAGATCACAATGCTGGGCGAGATTGACCGTCTCGGTGACGGCACAGCCATGCAATCCCTCATAGAACAGGAGATCGCTGTCGCCAAACTCTTCCCAGTTCGTGAATGTCCCGGGTTCCGCGCCATATTTCGCGGCTTCGGCGTCGTCATGCACGTAGTGACGCGTGCGTCCGATGCCGCGCCTGCCATATTCGGCAAAGACGCTCTCCAGGATTTCCAGTTCGTTCGCCTCGGCGGAGAAATGGGTGAAATCGACGCCTCGCGCTTTCTCCTCGGCTATCTTGCGGCGCATGGTTTCCCGGTCGTAGCGGTGGAAAGCATCCCCTTCGATGAAGGACGCCGAGACGTTCTCACGCTTGAAGATCTTTTCGAAGGTGTCCTTCACCGTGGTGGTGCCGGCGCCGGAGGAGCCGGTGATCGATATGATCGGGTATTTGGCTGACATACCGGTCTCCTTTAGGCGCGAAACAGACCGCGCTTGCCGAAAAGCGGCGCGCGTTCACCAATCATGTTCGGGTCGACGTGATAGCGGGCGACGCGCGCCACCTCGCGGCGCGAGCCGAAAGCCAGCGGCACGCGCTGGTGCAGGTTTTCCGGAACGAGATCGAGAATGCGGGTGATGGAGTTTGTGGCCGCGCCGCCGGCGTTCTCGATGATGAAAGCAATCGGGTTGGCTTCGTAGACTAGCCGCAGCCGACCCTGGTGGTATCCTTTTCGACCATCGGCGGGGTAAAGGAAAATCCCGCCGCGAACCAAGATCCGATAGGTGTCGGCGACCAGCGAGGCGATCCACCGCATGTTGAAGTCCCGCTCGCGCGGCCCCTCGGAGCCTGCCAGGCAATCGTCGACATAGAGCCGGATCGCCTCTTCCCAGTGTCGGTAGTTCGACATGTTGATGGCGAATTCGCTGGTGCGCTCCGGGATGCTGACCGACTTGTAGGCCTCTACGAAACATCCGAGCCGGTTGGAGAAGATGAAAATCTCCGTGCCCTTGCCGAGTGAGAGCACGAGGGCGGTTTGCGGACCATAGATAAAAAAGCCCGCCGCCAATTGCCGGTCTCCGGGTTGCAGAAAGGACTGGGAGGGGTCCACGTCCGGTCCCTTGGCGGCGGGAAGCACGGAGAAGATAGTGCCGATCGAGACGTTGTTTTCGATGTTCGACGAGCCGTCGAGCGGATCGATCGCAACAGCGAGATGCGCCGCCGGATTGAGCAGGACAGGCTTTTCCAGCTCTTCCGAGGCGTAGTATGCGACCGGCGCCCCCTGCAGGCACGACAGGAAGAGCTCGTTGCACAGGACGTCCAGATTCTTCTGCAGGTCGCCGTCTGAATTGCTGAACCCGGGGGTGCCACTGAACGCGGTATCGGGCGCTCCCTGATTCATGATTTTACGGACGACGAGGGCGGCCGTTGCCAGCCTCTGGATCACTGCGGCCACGTCCGGCGCCGGACCGTCGCCATTGGCTGTACGCGATGCGAGATAAGCCTCGAGAGTTGCGCCTGACATGATGTCTCCTCCCACGACGTCTCCTCCCACGATGTCCGGGAAAGGATGGCGCAAAAGGGCGGTTTGTAAAATTTATTCGATTGACTACAGAAGTTAGATTTACTTACTCTCTTGCATGCGCAACGTAACCCTTCGCCAACTCCGGACTGTTGAGGCCATTTGCAGGCTGGGGAAAATCAATCTCGCAGCCGAGGCTTTGCGTGTGACCGGACCGGCGCTCACCTTGCAGATCCAGCAGCTGGAACGGGACGCCGGCGTGCCGCTGTTCGACAGAACGCGCAACGGCATGGTTCCGACGGCTTACGGTATTGCCTTCCTGGAGGCGGCGCGGGCAGTTGAAGACAGCCTCGTCGGGCTCGAGGATTCGATCAGTGCCATCAAGGGGCTCAGGACCGGGCGGTTGCGTCTCGGTGTCGTATCGACCGGAAAATATTTCGCACCGCAACTGATTGCCGCCTTCCGCGATCAGACTCCGGGCATCGAGATCAACCTCTTCATCGGCAATCGCGCCGAGATCATCACAAAATTGAGGGATCATGAAATCGATGTCGCCCTTATGGGGCGGCCACCGCGCGATGTCGAGGTGCGCGCGCAAGTGTTCGGCGACCATCCGCTGGTCTTCATCGCCAACGCCGGTCATGCGCTTGCAGGTGTCCTGGAAATTTCGCGGGAGCGGATTGCCCAGGAGCAGTTCCTGGTACGCGAGAAGGGTTCGGGAACGCGCATCTCGCTTGAGATCTTTCTGAGCGGCACGCCGCACAGACTGGAGGAACTCGGCACGGAGATCGCGTCGAACGAGACGATCAAGCAGGCCGTCATCGCCGGTCTTGGGATCGCCTTCATCTCGGCCCATACTATCGAGCAGGAGGTGAAGCTCGGCCGGTTGGTCATACTCGATGTGGTGGAGACGCCGATCCGCCGGCAATGGTTCAGCGTATCACGCTTGGACCGCGCCACCACCCCGGCGATGCAGGCTTTCGAGCGGTTCCTGCTGGCGCAGGGCGCGAGATACCTGCCGGTGGTCAGCAAGCCCTATCCGGCCAACGCGTTCCGCTAGGCCGGTAGCGCTCCGGCAGATCAGTCGACGGAACGCACAATGTTCGCCGTCGCGAGGCAGGAAAACGCTGTGTCGACCGCCACCTTGGTCTTAATTGTGAGGCCACTGAACGGTTGATACCATTCAACATAGAGGGCGGAGGACCCTCGCACGGATCACCCGTAACCGCCGCAGTCAGGTCCGACGTGGACCGATAGCGGTTCCAAAACCCGGCGACGGCGACGCCGGGCATGTCGGTGCGGCGACAGGCCGCTCCGACTCTTCACCCGAGCGGCGCTCTGAGAGCAAAGCTTGTTTCGTGTTCGGCCCGGTTGCGAGGCGCCAGTAATGCGGGGCGGCACACAGATCTGGACGAATGGAGGAGACATGTCCTGGCATAAACCGAAATTCATTGAAGTCAGCTGCGCGATGGAAATCACCCGCTACGCTCCCGCGGACGGGGATGAGCCGATCCTGTTCTAGGTCGCGATGATTCCGGTCGGGTCGACGCAAGATCACGACCGTGATCCATTCCAAAAAGTTGGAGCGGGATACCGGCGGAAAGCGCGACACGTTTTCTCATCCCGCTCTACTGCATGATTCCTCGAATCGGGATCGGTTTGAGGCGACCTTTGCGCATCTCATAAAGACACGCGGCGCTGTGAGACGCGGCCCTACGAGGATCGGCCCGCAGCTCTTTGGGTATTCCGGTGAAGAAATCATCCGATGTTCGCATCATCGTTCTGGGGTCCGCCGCCGGCGGCGGCCTTCCGCAGTGGAATTGCGGCTGCCTGAACTGCACGATGGCGCGCGATCCGGGCTCCGCCCTCAAGCCACAGACCCAATCATCGCTTGCCGTCAGCCTCGATGGCGAGGCCTGGGCCGTCTTCAATGCCTCTCCGGACATCCGCCAGCAGATTGAGCACAATCGTCTGCTGCAGCCGCGCCGGCTGCGTCACAGTCCGATCAAGAGCGTCGTACTGACCAACGGCGACATCGATCATCTGGCGGGACTGCTTGTGCTCAGGGAAAAGCAGCCGTTCACGGTGTTTTCCACCTGTTCGGTCGGCGAGATCATCGCCGAGAATCCGGTCTTCCGCGTGCTCGATCCGGAGCTGGTTTCAAGGAGGAGCGTCGAGATCGAAGAAGCTTTCTTTCCGCTTCCCGACCTCGAGGCGCGGCTCTTCACTGTTCCCGGCAAGGTCCCGCTGTTCCTCGAAGAGGACGAGCCGGATCTGAACGTCGAGGGCGAAAACACGGTGGGGATCGAGCTTAAAGCCGGCAGCAAGCGCGTTTATTATATTCCCGGCTGTGGCGTGATGAATGCCGGTCTCGGCGCGCGCCTCGCGGATGCCGACGCTCTGTTCTTCGACGGCACGCTCTTTACCGACCGTGAGATGATCGCGACCGGTACGGGACGCAAGACGGGCCGCAGAATGGGCCACATGCCGATCAGCGGCGAGGGCGGCAGCCTCGACATACTCGATGGCCTGAACATTCGTCGAAAGGTCTATGTCCACATCAACAACACGAACCCGATCTGGCGGCCTGGCCCCGAGCGCACAGCGGTGGAAAGCCGCGGCTTTGAAGTCGGGTTCGACGGCATGGAGGTCAGCCTGTGACGACGGCAACTGGCAGAGAAGCTTTTCATGCGCGCCTTCTGGCGATCGGCGAGGAGCGCTATCACGACAAGCATCCTTTCCACGCGATGCTCCACGGCGGCCGCGCAACGATGGCGCAGGTCCGCGCCTGGGTGATCAACCGCTACTATTACCAGAGCCGCATTCCGATGAAGGACGCCGCCTTCCTGTCGCGCTGCGACGACCCGGACCTGCGCCGGGCCTGGCGCTCCCGGATCGAAGACCACGACGGCGGTATCGACGAAGGCGGCGGCATCCGCCGCTGGCTGCGTCTCGCGGAAGCGGTCGGCCTCGACCCCGCCTATGTCGCCTCGACGCGGGGCGTCCTGCCTGCGACCCGATTTGCCGTCGATGCCTATGTGTCGTTCGTGCGGGAGAAGCCCCTTGTCGAGGCGGTGGCCGCCTCTCTGACCGAGCTTTTTGCGCCGAAGATTCACTCGGAGCGCATTGCCGGGCTTCTGCAGCATTATGCGTTCGCGGACGATGCGGCACTCGCCTACTTTCGGCAAAGATTGACGGAGGCGCCACACGACGTCGAATTCGGTCTTTCTTATGTGCTCGATCACGCCGACACGGCGGAAAAGCAGGATGCCGCCGCCGCGGCGCTCACCTTCAAGACGGACGTTCTGTGGTCGCAGCTCGACGCGCTTTACTCCGCCTATGTGACGCCCGGCCTCATCCCGCCGGGCGGCTGGGACGGAGAGCAAGGTGTCGTCGGCGCGAAGACGCCCAGGGAGGCGGCGGAATGAGCGCCGATGCGGCGATGAATTCAGGGACCAGGATTTCAGGGGCGAGCGTCGTCAAGCTGGCACGCGGCGTGCGGCTGCACGAGGACCCGGTTCGCGGCCAGACGGTGCTCTTGGCACCGGAGCGGGCGATGGCTCTCGACGATATCGCCGTCGCGATCGTGCAAGCGCTTGACGGTGAGCGGAGCCTCGACCGGATCGTCGACGATTTTGCCCAAAAGTTCGACGCTCCCGCTGCCGAGATCGCTAGTGACGTCAGGGCTTTCGTCGAGGAACTCGCCAATCGCCGCCTGCTGGAGATCGTCGCATGAGCAGCGCCCTCGCCTCGACAAACCATTCCGCGTCCCCCGTAGCGCGCGTGCCGCCGCCGATGGCGATGCTGGCGGAGCTGACGCATCGCTGTCCGTTGGCCTGTCCCTACTGCTCCAACCCGATCGCCCTGACACCGGGGGACGAGGAGTTGTCGACCGAGGAATGGATCGACGTATTCAGCCAGGCGGTGGATCTCGGCGTGCTGCATCTGCACTTGTCCGGCGGGGAGCCGGCGGCGCGACGGGATCTCGTTGAACTGACGCGAGCGGCGGGTTCGCTGGGGCTTTACACCAATCTGATCACGTCGGGTGTCGGCTTGACCGAGACCAGAATCAATGACCTCGCCGCGGCCGGTCTCGACCACATTCAGTTGTCGATCCAGGGTGTTTCCCCCGAAAGCGCTGATCGGATCGGCGGCTACAAAGGTGGCCATGAACGAAAGATGGCCGTCGCAAACTGGGTGGCGGGCGCCGGCATCCCGTTGACAGTTAATGCTGTCTGCCACAGGCAGAACATGGGCGAGATCGACGGTATGATCGAGCTGGCGATCCAGCTTGGGGCGCGGCGGGTGGAGATCGCGACCGTGCAGTTTCATGGCTGGGCCGAGCGCAACAAGGCGGCGCTGCTGCCGACGCGCGAACAAGTCGAGCACGCCACGCGAACCGTCTCTGCGGCACGGGAAAAATATCAGGGCATCCTGGTGATCGACTATGTGCCGGCCGACTATTATTCGAAATACCCGAAGGCGTGCATGGGCGGCTGGGGCCGCGTCGGCCTGAACGTCACGCCCTCCGGCCGGGTGCTTCCGTGCCACGCGGCCGAAACGATCCCGAGCCTCACCTTCAAGACCGTCCGCGAAGACACGCTTTCCAAGATCTGGTACGAGAGCGACGCCTTCAACGCCTATCGGGGCGAAGACTGGATGCCGGAACTCTGCCGCAACTGCGAGCGCAAGCAGGTCGACTTCGGCGGCTGCCGTTGCCAGGCAATGGCGCTTGCCGGCGACGCGAGCACAACGGATCCGGTTTGCATCCGATCGCCGCTTCGCGAACGGTTGACGCGCGAAACCGAACGGCTTTCGGCGATGTCACCGGCCACTGCCTGGAGCTACCGCGGACGGTAGCGCTCATTCATGTCCGGAATGGGCTCTGATTTGCCCCACTCGGATGAACTGGTCGGTGTCCTGAAGCTTGCGCTCGATCACGACAAGGAAAGCCGCCAGCCCGACGCCTGTCGCACGCCAGTACCAAACCGCCGGCTGTTCCGGTTGAGCACTTCCGCGACCCATTCAACGTCCGTTCTGGATGGATAGGCGAGACTGAAGCGATGCGCCCGGAGGGGGGCGATTTCAAGCGCCGAGAGCTCGCCATTTGCCGGGTTGACGCCAGCAAAATACATCAGACGCAGGTCGCTCCGAAACTCCTCGTACCCCCTAATTCCTTCATAGTCATTGAGGAAATCGCCGCAGCCATAAAGGATGAGGCGGTTGCGATAGACTTCGATTGCCTTGGCGTGGTGCGATGAGTGTCCGTGCACGATCGACACGTCGGCTTCGTCAATTAGTGCATGCGCAAATTGCCGCTGAGCATCGGGGATGTCATCCCCCCAGTTGGGGCCCCAATGAATCGACGCGACCACCACATCCCGTGGCCGCTTCATCTTCACGATATGATCAGCAACGCGACTGGCGCTGGTCGGGGTAAGATCCGGCAGAAAATTCACGCCTGCCCTGTTCCCTGTCGCGGCCCAGCTAGGTGGGGTCCCGGCCGTCGGAGCGGCGAGCGCAAAGACGAGCACGCGTCCTCTCTTACCCGTTTCAAGGACGGCCGGCGCACTTGCTTCGGCCAAGTCGTGTCCGGCGCCGGCCGTCTTGATCTGCAGGCGGTCCAAGACCGCCAAAGTGTCGAGTAAGCCGGCATGTCCCCAATCAAGAACGTGGTTATTGGCAAGGACGCAACAGTCAACTCCGCCAACGACCAGGCAGGAAGCGTTTTCGGGGCTCATTCGATAGTTGATGCCCTTCGGGACATAATCGTTGCTGCGGGTTATTGCCGTCTCGAGATTGACGATGCGAACATCCGGGCTCGCGCGATCGAGTTCATTCAACGCCACCCCCCAGATATAGGCTGGCGCCGCCGGCCGCGGGATCGGCCCGTGCGCTTGTTCCGCAAGGCGGATGTAGTCACGCGCTGATTTACAATAGCCCTCATGCAGAACCGGATCGCACGGAACGGGCAGCACCTGGTCGATGCCCCGTCCGGTCATGACGTCACCGCAAAGGAAGAGCTGCATATGCAGACCGTTCTCAAGTGACCGCGCCATCGGATGCCTCCAGCTTGTGCTGCTGTTCGCGCCGTAACGACCTTTTGCAGCCTATCGCGCAGTACTCACATGCACCATCGAATTTCCCTCGGCCGGCAGGCTGCGAACGAGCCGCAGATGTCCCTCGCGCGAATTACGATACTGAACGGTATCGCGCTGGGCGACCGGCGCCAGCCTTTCGGTGCTGGCTCACAGGTGCTATCCTTAGGATTTCGCTTGGGATCCACGGCGCCCACAAGCGATAGGAATGACCTGGGAGGCAGCCTATGTCACAGGAAAGAGCCGCAGACGTGTCGGAGGCCGAGATCGCCGTCCACTGGCAGGAAGAGGATTACGTCAAACCATCCGAGAAATTCATCGCGCAGGCGAACCTGACCGACAAAAGGGTCCTGGAACGCTTCAGCCTCGACAACTTCCCTGATTGCTTCAAGGAGTACGCCGATCTTCTTGATTGGTACAGACCTTGGGACATCACGCTTGACACAGGCAAACCGCCGTTCTGGAGATGGTTCGTCGGCGGCAAGATCAACGCGAGCTACAACTGCATCGATCGCCACCTCGCCAAGCACAAGAACAAGACTGCAATCCACTTTGTCCCCGAAGCGGAGCAGGAAGCAATCCAGCACGTCACCTACCAGGAACTCTACGTGCGCGTGAACGAGGTAGCGGCGCTGCTGCGGGACTTCTGCGGGCTGAAACAGGGCGATCGAGTGACGCTGCACATGCCGATGGTGGCCGAGCTTCCGATCACCATGCTCGCTTGCGCCAGGCTCGGCGTCATTCACTCGCAGGTGTTCAGCGGCTTCAGTGGAAAGGCGACGGCAGACCGCATTGTCGATGCCGAGAGCCATGTGCTGATCACGATGGATGGCTATTACCGTGGCGGCCAGTTTCTCGATCATAAGCAAAAGGCGGATGTCGCTGTCAGCGAGGCAAAAAAGGAGGGCTTGTCGGTCGACAAGGTGCTGGTGTGGCAAAGGCACCCGGGCAGATACTCCAGTCCAACGCCCTTGGTTGAGGGTCGCGATTTCATCGTGAACGAGGTGTTGTCCGGTTACCGGCACCGCAAGATCGAACCGGTCGAGATGCCGGCCGAGGATCCGCTGTTCCTGATGTACACCAGCGGCACTACTGGCAAGCCGAAGGGCTGTCAGCACAGCACGGGCGGATATCTGTCCTATGTCGCGGGGACGTCGAAATACATTCAGGACATCCATCCGGAGGATGTCTACTGGTGCATGGCCGATATTGGCTGGATCACCGGCCATTCCTATATCGTCTACGGCCCGCTGGCGCTCGCCGCCTCTTCGGTCGTGTTCGAGGGCCTTCCCACCTATCCCGACGCCGGACGTCCCTGGCGCATTGCGGAAGAACTCGGCGTCAACATCTTTCACACTTCGCCGACGGCGATACGCGCGCTGCGGCGCGCAGGCCCCGACGAGCCGCGGAAATACGATCACCACTTCAAGCATATGACGACCGTCGGCGAGCCCATCGAGCCGGCGGTTTGGCGGTGGTACTACGACGTCGTGGGGAAGGGCGAGGCGGTGATCGTCGACACCTGGTGGCAAACGGAGAATGGCGGCTTCCTCTGCAGCACGGTTCCGGCCCTCCACCCGATGAAGCCGGGAAGTGCAGGACCGGCCGTGCCAGGCATTCATCCGATCATCTATGACGAACTTGGCAACGAAATTCCGCCGCGCTCGGGCCGTGCCGGAAACATCTGTATCCAGAACCCCTGGCCGGGCGGTTTTCAGACGATCTGGAGGGATCCGGATCGCTTCGTCGAACAATATTACGCGCGTTACTGCAAGGACAGGAAGAGCCTTGACTGGCGCGACTGGCCGTACATGGCCGGCGACGGCGCCTTGCAGGCGGCCGACGGTTACTATCGCATCCTCGGCCGCATAGACGACGTCATCAATGTGGCTGGACATCGGCTCGGCACCAAGGAAATCGAGTCCGCCAGTCTGTTGGTGGAGGAGGTCGCCGAGGCTGCGGTCGTCCCCGCCAGAGACGAGATCAAGGGCAAGGTGCCCGACCTTTATGTGTCGCTGAAACCCGGTCTCGCGCCGAGCGGGGCCATTCGCAAGCGCGTGGAGGATTCCGTGGTCCATGAGATTGGGCCGATTGCTCGGCCGCGCCGTGTCGTGATCGTCCCCGACATGCCGAAGACCCGGTCCGGAAAGATCATGCGGCGCGTGCTCAGGGCGATCTCCAACGATGAGGATGCCGGTGACATCTCGACACTGGCCAACCCGGAGGTCGTCGACGAGATTCGAAAGATAAAGGCCTAAGGCGCGTCGCGGATCAATGCGGCAGAGGAACGGTAACAGATCGCGAGCGCATAGGAGTCGCGGTCAAGCAGACGCATGCACCGTGATCCCATCAAGATCTAGGCCTCGCTTTGCTCCATCGCCAGCTCGGCCTCGAGGCTTTCGGCATCGCGGAAGATCGTGGCAACCGCCAGAAGCCGTCCGCCGCGCTTGTAGCGCAGGAGGCAGTCCTTCGCGGCAACATCACCCTCGACCTCGATCGCGTCCCATCCCTCGGCATGGCCGACATAGTTGATCGGAACGTCGTAATGCTGGCTCCAGAAGAACGGCACGTCCGTGAACCTCTTCCGGCGTCCGAGCATGTTGAGCGCCGCGGCAGCGCCCTGCCGCTCCGCCACCACCCAGTGCTCCACCCTGATGCTCTCGCCGCTGTGGGGGTCGGGCCACCGCGCGATATCGCCGGCCGCATATATTCCCGGCACGCTGGTCTCGAGATAGGCGTCGACGAGGACGCCCCGGTCGGTGGCGAGACCGGCTCTCTCGGCAAGGTCGACCCTGGGCCGCACGCCGATGCCGGCGACGACCATGTCGGCGGCCAGGGTGCTGCCGCTGCTCAGAACGACCTCGCTCGCGCCGATGCTCGCCGCGGTATCCCCAAGGTGGAAGACGACGCCTTTTTCCTCGTGCAGCGCGCGGATGAAATCGCCCATCTCGGGGCCCAGCACCCGTTCCATCGGCCGTTCCTCGGGCGCCACCACATGGACCTCGACACCGCGGGTCCGAAGGGAGGCGGCAACCTCGAGGCCGATGAAGCTGGCACCGAGCACGACAGCGCGCTGCGCCGCGCCGCTCTGCGCGATGATCTTGCGGCTGTCGGCAAGCGAGCGCAGCGTATGGACATGCGGCTGGTCCGCGCCGGGGATGCTCAGGCGGACCGGCTCGGCGCCGGTCGCGAGCAGCAATTTGTTGAAGGCGACCCTTGCCCCGTCGCCGAGCACGACCTCGCGGGCACCGACATCGATATCGGCAACCCTTGTTGCGAGGCGCAGGTCGATGCCGTTCCTGGCATAAAAGCCTTCCTTGCGCAGCGGGATCCAGTCCTCCGGAGCCTTGCCCGCGAGATAGTCCTTGGAAAGGTTGGGGCGGTCGACGGGCAGGGCCTCGTCGTCGCTGATCACGACGATGGCGCCCCGATACTGTTCGCGCCGCAGTCTCTCTGCTGCGGCAAACCCAGCCGCGCCACCGCCGACGATGACGATCCTCTCCTGGGAGCCCCCGGCATCGCTTTCGCGCGGGGCCGGAGCCGGCTTCTTGCGCTTCTCGCCAACGAAAATCCTGTCACCGCGCTGCTCGACCGACCAGCAGGCGAGCGGCGACAGGGCCGGGGCGCGCAACGCCTCCCCGGTGCGCAGGTCGAAGCAGGCGTGATGCCAGGGGCAGCGGACGCTGTCGTCGGCGACGAGGCCGTCGGCCAGCGGTCCGCCATAGTGCGAACAGGTGGCGGTAACGGCGAATATCTCTGCTCCGCGGCGTACCAGAAGCACAGGCTCGCCGTCGCGATGGCCGACCAGCTTGCCGCCATCGGGAAGATCGGCAAGCGCAATGCCGAGGGCGAGATCGGGTCCGCTCGGGGCTGAATGGTTACCGGCCATTTTCTCCTCCCTCGAAGGGCAGCTGCCGGTGTCGCGACGCTCGGTTGCCGCGGCAGCTTCCCTTGAATTGTCCGCTATTCCGGCTTGTAGGCAAATGAATTTGGCCTGACGTGAGTGGAATTTTTGTGATGACGTCAGGTGCAGTCGCTCTCGCAGCACAACGAACGGCGGAGAAGCTGGGATTGAGCCGGCGGGACGGGTGGATTAGGCCGCTCTGTCGAAATCCCGGTCGAGCCGACGAATCCACGCGCGGAAGTTCTCGAAGAGGATCACGAGATCATACTGCCATTCCAGCTTGAGCAGGCGCCAGCCCCTTCCGCCGGACGCTATTTCTGCCTCTACCTGCTGCTTCAGTCGATCCGGCCTGTCATCGTACGCGCGGAATCGAAATGACGGCTCTGTATGGTACTTTCCAATGGCGCGGAAACCATTCACTCCTTCGTTCATAGCGCCGACCTCGGTACTTGTATCTCAATTCTGTCGTCCAAGGGCATTCTCCCTTTCCGATCGGTTCAATTTATATCGTAATACGATATATCTAGCAAGAGTCGCGAAAAACGGTCTGGTTCCTGCGGTAGACATCGACAGCGAGCTACAGCGGGGGGGAGTGAGGGGCGTCTCACGTCATCCTTGGGAGGAAGCCTTTTCATGCAGTCGCGTGAGCAGCGCGATCAACTCCGGTGCCATGATCCTGATTTCGCGCAGGTGAATGGCGCTCAGGTGCCGGAGGCTCGCTTCAGCCTTCTCTGTCAATCTCAGAGTTTGGCGACGCCTGTCGGCCGGGTCCGTCTCCCGCAAGATGTATCCCCCCTTGACAAGACGGGTCGCCAGCTCCGTTGCCGTATGCGGCGCAATCAGCAGCCTTTCGGCAAGCATGCCCACGGTCATGGCTTCGCCGACGGACATTCCCCTGATTGCCAAGAGTGCCTGATGCTGCTGCGGTGGCAAGCCCGCTTCCTGGGCCGCCGAAGTGCTGAAATCCAGGAACTTGCGCAGCGCATACCGAAGCGTCGCCAGTGCCTCGTAATCGGCTTGCGTCAGTTCCGCTTCCGTCCGACTCATGGTGTCGTCCCGATCTGCTCCGCTCGTCTGCTATTTGACCGTGTTTCTTGGGGCGGACAAGGGGCTCGCGACCGGGGATAGGTCGTGATGGAGTGGCAACTGCGTCTTAGGGCTGCAGCCATCGTCCGGGTGTTGCGCCGGAACGCTTTGTGCGTTGCAGAGTGACACGGACCCGGGATCGCGTGTCCGCGGCAGCGGCAGATTGCTGAGGGAGGTCATTCTCCACCTGTATGCACTGAGCGGTGCCAGGATTGCGCTCAAGGCTCGCGAATTGCGTCGTCGAGCCCTCGTAGCAGCGGATAGAGGAAGTAGGAAATAACTGTTCGACCGCCGACCTTGATCTCTGCGGAGACCGTCATGCCGGGCAGAAGGCGCACGGTTCCGGGCGGGGCACGGAGCTCGCTGTCGCCGAGCGAAACGCGCGCCTTGAAGAACGGAGCCGTTGCCCGACCCGCTGAGGCGTCCTGTTGATTTGGGGTGAAGGCGTCGCGGCTGATCGTGCGGATCGAGCCAGACGCGGTGCCATATTTCTGGAATGGATAGGCGTCGAATTTGATGCGGACCTCCTCGGTGGCCGTGACGCGACCGATATCGCGGGCATTGATCTCGACCTCGGCTTCCAGGGGCACGTTGAGAGGCACCAGCGTGACGATCGGCTCCGCCTCGCGCACAACCGAGCCGACCGAGCGCTGGGCAAGATCGAGCACGACCGCGTCGGCGGGTGCGGTCAATGCGACCATCTCTCGGCGCAACTCCATCTTCTTCAATTCCGTGCTTGCCGTATCGCGCTGTCCGCGCAACTCCACGAGCTGCTCCGTCGTTGTGCGACGGAAATCCTCGATGAACGCCTGTCGATCCGCCCTGAGCCTTGCCAGGGCATGTTCGGCTTCAGCTGACTTGCCGCGCAGTTGCGAGAGATTGGCATCGACATCGAGGCGCGCATCGCGCGAACTGAGGAAATTGATGAGCGAACCTTTCTCTTTCTTGTAGAGCGTCTCGCGTGCGTTCTCGATCCGGGTGAGGCTCTCCCGCCGGTCGAGCAGGATCACCTCCTGGTTCCTGCCTGCCTCGATTGCGGCAAGCTGCCCCGCGATCTGCTGATCGAAATTCTGGAGCTGCGCGACATAAAATGCGCGCCGTTGGCCAAAGAGCTGCACCTGCAGCCGCTCCTCGGACGAATTGCCCGCGATTACGGAATAATCGGCGTTGGCGAGTTCCGCTTCAATGCGCTTTATCTGCGCGCCAAATGCGGCAAGCTTTACCCGCTGCTGGTCGAAATCCGACTGGCTGAACGTTGCATCAAGCATCACCAGCGCCTGGCCCGCGCGCACCACCTCTCCGGTCGTCACATCGATCGAACGAACGATGGAGGTCTCTAGCGGCTGCAGGATGATGTTCGGCCGCGTTGTCACCAGCTTGCCGGGAGCAACGACGACCTCGTCGATCGATGAGATCGAGGCCCACAGAACCGCGGCGGCGATGAGGGCCGCAATGCCGTAGAGAGTCAACCGGGCGATCCTCGGCGGTACGCGCTCCTCCAGTTCCACCGCGTCAGACTGAAACTCTGCGATCACGGGCGGCAGCGGGCGTCTGCCGGTGAGGCCGTCATCCGAAATATTTGTGGATCGCCGGCCGCGCGCGGTCATGCGGACTGCCTTGTCTGCTGTGACCAGAGGTGGCGATAGGTCATGCAGCGTGAAACGAGCTGATCGTGGCGTCCGATATCGGCGATCTTGCCGCGCTCGATCACAAGGATCGCATCGGCATCAACAAGCGTGGACAGGCGGTGCGAGACGATGATGACGGTGCGTCCCTCGGCGATCTTGGAGAGGTTCTGCCTGACGATCGCCTCGCTGTCGGGATCGAGAGCGCTCGTCGCTTCGTCGAGGATGAGCAATCGAGGATCGGTGATCAGCGCCCGGGCGATGGCAAGACGCTGCTTCTGGCCGCCCGAGAGATTGGAGGCATTTTCCTCGAGCAGGGTTTCGAAGCCGCGAGGCAGCCGCTCGATGAATTCCTCGGCACCGGCGATGCGTGCGGCCGCGGCGATCTCCTCGATGCTCGCATCCGTCCTTGCCGCCGCGATGTTTTCGCGAACGGTTCCGCGGAACAGGAAATTATCCTGCAACACGACGCCGATGCTCTTTCTCAAGTGGACGAGATCGATCTCGCGGCTGTCATGGCCGTCTATGCGCACGAGCCCCTGCTGGTTCTGATAGAGCCCCTGGATAAGCCGGGTGACAGTTGTCTTCCCCGAGCCGCTCTTGCCGACGATGCCGAAGACCGAGCCCGCGGGGACCGTGAAAGAAACATCGTCGAGCGCAGGCGGGCCGTCAGGCCCGTACCGGAAAGTCACCCTATCGAATTCGATCAGGCCCTTGAGATCCGGCCTCAGCCCGCGTCCACGCCCGAACTGCTCCGGGCGCTGGTTCATGATCTCGCCGAGCATGCGCACGGAAAGCGCCACTTCCTGATATTCGTGGATCATGGTCACGATCTGGACGAGCGGCCCCGAAACCCGGCCGGCCAGCATGTTGAATGCGACGAGCGCGCCGATTGTCATTGTGCCGCTGAACACGTCCAGCGCGCCCAACCCGACGATCGCGACGCTCATCAATTTTTCCAGAAGTCCTGTTATGGCCTGCGCGAAGGTCGAAATCTTCTCGACGCGGAAGCGCACCGAGATCGAGCGGGCCGAATGGTCGTCCCACACCCGGCGCTGGCGAGGTTCAAGCGCCAGCGACTTGACCGTGCGCATGCCGTGCACCGTTTCCACGAGCATGGCCTGCCGATCGCCTTCAGCCTGATAGAGCGCCTGAAGCCGTTGCTGGAACGGCCCCACCAGCGTCATTACGACGAGGCCTACCAGCGCGGCAAAGCCGAGTACCACGAAGGTGAGCTTGACGCTGTAGAGGGCGAGGATCGGCACGAACACCAGGAGCGAGAGGCCGTCGAGCAGGGTGAGGAAGAGCCTGCCGGTCAGAAACTCGCGAATGCGGCCGGTCTGCTGCATGTGCTTCACGAGGACGCCGGCGGACGCCTGCTCGAAGAGCGCGATCGGCAGGTTCAGGAGATGCCCGAAGGTACGCGTCGCTATCCTTATATCGATTTTGTTGGTCGCGTAGAGCAGGAGATAGCGCCGCAGGAAGGAGAAGGCAGCATCGAAGACAAGCGCCACCGCGATACCGATGGTGAGAACCGTCAGCGTCGCGTAGCTCTGATGCACCAGCACCTTGTCGATGACGAGCTGGAAAAAGATCGGCGTGGTGAGGCCGAGCCCGTAAAGGGCGATGGCCGCGAGCGCCACGTCCCGGAAAAGTCCGCGCTGGCGGATGATCTCCGGCAGAAACCAGCGAAAGCCGAAGGGCTGGTCGTCGTCGCCGAGACGGTAGTTGCGCTTCAGGAGGACCGCGGAGCCGCGCCAGGCCTTGGAAAACTGGCTCTCATTCAAGACGATGAATTCAGAGCGCGCCGCCAGCGGATCGAGAATCTGGATCGCCTCCTCCTCGCTGTCAGTCGCAACGCCGGCGATGACGACCCAGTTGCCGTTCTCCAGCTCGGCAAGTACCGGATAGGCGCCCCCCATCTGAAAGAGCGAACGCCAGGTGAGCTCTACGTGCCGGGCACGCAAGCCGGCATCTTTCGCCATGCGCAGGAGCTGCCGGGTCGCGACCGGCTGGGCCCCCAATGCGTAGTCATGCAGCAGCCGTTCGGGTGAAAGGTCGATGCCATGGTGACGGGCGACAAGGACCAGACACTGAAGACTGGTATGCGGATTGGTACTCATCACCCGCCCCAGAAAATCGCGCTGCGGCTCAGTTGAAGTTCGGTGACGCGTTGGCTGTCATCTGCCCCTGTTGGGTGTCGCCCGCCGGAAGTTTCTGGATATCGCCGATCCGTCGAACCGCGCCTGCCTCGACGAGGCCGGCAAGTGCCTTCTGCATGAGGTCCACCGCATTGGCGAACGCATCCACCGGCATGATGATCCGCTGCCGGAACGCCGGCTTCGGGTTGTTCTTTTCGTCCCGTTCGGTGGCGGAAAGCGACATCAAGTCGATCCTGACGATCGTTCCGGTGACGGTGATTTCGCCGATGCCGTCTGAATAGAGTTCGGTGCTCATCTTTTACTCCCTACCTTTGAGCTCATCATGCGGCAGGCGCGTGCTGCCATGGTGGAAACGGATCACGCAGGCCGCGCGCCAGCTGCGGATCGAAGCCGGTCTCTTCACCGATCAGGCAGTCGTCGAGCGCGGCGCGGATCGCCCCCTCGACGAGACCCGTCCCGATGAAGACGAGTTCCTGCCGGCGATCGCCCCAGACGGCGCTCCAATGCCGATCGAGCAATTCGCGGAATTGCGGATAACGGGGCCAGCGCGCCTTGGGCACCGAGGCCCACCAGAGGCCCTTTGCCTCGGTGCGGCGTTGGGTCCCGGCGATCGAAAGCTGGCCGATCCAGTCGGAGCGCGTCGCCAGCCAGAAATGCCCCTTGACCCGAATGAGGCCCGTCCATTCTTTCGCGAGAAAATCCTCGAACTTCGTGGGATCGAAGGGACGCCGCGCCCGGTAGACGAAACTGGTGATCCCGTATTCCTCGGTTTCGGGGACATGGTCGTCCCAGCCATAGAGTTCCTTGTGCCACAGCGGGTGTCGCGCCGATCTCGTCTCACTGAACAGGCCGGTATCGAGGACCGTGGCGAGCGGCAGACGACCGAAATCGGTTTCTATGACACGTGCATCGCAATTGAGCGCAGCGATGATCCGGCGCACCGTTGTCCGCGTTTCGACACTCACGTCCGAAATCTTGTTGATCACCACCACATCGGCGAATTCGATCTGCTCGACGAGAAGATCGATCAGGGTGCGCTTGTCGTCCTTGTCGCGCGCCTCGCCGCGGTCGGCGAGAAAATCCGCGCTCGAGTAATTGGCAAGCAGGTTCACTGCATCGACCACAGAGACCATCGTATCGAGCCGGGCGACATCACAAAGTGCAGCGCCTGTTTCATCCCTGAAGGAGAATGTCGCGGCGATCGGCAAAGGCTCGGCAATGCCCGTGCCCTCGATCAGCAGGTAGTCGAAGCGTCCTTCCGCCGCCAGGCGGCGAACCTCGGAAAGCAGGTCCGCGCGAAGCGTGCAGCATATGCATCCGTTGGTCAGTTCGACCAGCGTCTCGTCGGTGCGCGAAAGGTCGGCTCCCCCGTCGCGAACGAGGTCCGCATCGATGCTGATCTCGCTCATGTCGTTGACGATCACCGCGACGCGATGGCCTTCGCGGTTACGCAGAATATGATTCAGGAGCGTCGTCTTGCCTGCGCCGAGGAAGCCCGCCAGCACCGTCACCGGCAGTCGATCGTCGCGCATCGTTCCTCTCTCCATGTCTGCCCCTACGCCACGAGTTGCGGCCTGAACGCAACATCCACATAGTAATTGGTGCTGTTGAAGCTGTTCGTCGGGAACAGCCCGCTTGACCCGTATGCGTAGACGCCGTTGCCTCCGCTCTG